>NC_014501.1:3112500-3855000 GCF_000147335.1 Gloeothece verrucosa PCC 7822 | reverse complement strand
GACGACAGCCATGCACCACCTGTCTTGTAGCTCCCGAAGGCACCCCAGAGTTTCCCCTAGGTTCTACAGATGTCAAGCCCTGGTAAGGTTCTTCGCGTTGCATCGAATTAAACCACATACTCCACCGCTTGTGCGGGCCCCCGTCAATTCCTTTGAGTTTCACACTTGCGTGCGTACTCCCCAGGCGGGAGACTTAACGCGTTAGCTTCGGCACAGCTCGGGTCGATACAAGCTACGCCTAGTCTCCATCGTTTACGGCTAGGACTACAGGGGTATCTAATCCCTTTCGCTCCCCTAGCTTTCGTCCCTCAGTGTCAGGTCCGGCCCAGTAGCACGCTTTCGCCACCGATGTTCTTCCCAATCTCTACGCATTTCACCGCTACACTGGGAATTCCTGCTACCCCTACCGGCCTCTAGTCTTTCAGTTTCCACTGCCTGACCGTAGTTAAGCTACGGGCTTTGACAGCCGACTTGAAATTCCACCTGCGGACGCTTTACGCCCAATAATTCCGGATAACGCTTGCATCCTCCGTATTACCGCGGCTGCTGGCACGGAGTTAGCCGATGCTGATTCCTTAAGTACCGTCACTTGCTTCTTCCCTAAGAAAAGAGGTTTACAACCCAAAGGCCTTCCTCCCTCACGCGGCGTTGCTCCGTCAGGCTTTCGCCCATTGCGGAAAATTCCCCACTGCTGCCTCCCGTAGGAGTCTGGGCCGTGTCTCAGTCCCAGTGTGGCTGCTCATCCTCTCAGACCAGCTACTGATCGTCGCCTTGGTAGGCTCTTACCCCACCAACTAGCTAATCAGACGCGAGCTCCTCTTCAGGCGATAAATCTTTCACTTCTCAGCCTATTGGGTATTAGCATTGGTTTCCCACTGTTATCCCCATCCTCAAGGCAGATTCTCACGCGTTACTCACCCGTCCGCCACTAGGTATTGCTACCCCGTTCGACTTGCATGTGTTAGGCACGCCGCCAGCGTTCATCCTGAGCCAGGATCAAACTCTCCATGGTGAACATGAATGTTCTTTTCTTAGCTCTTTCTCTAGCGAACTAGAGAACTTTTCTTGTTTTTTTGTCTTGCTCCTAGACAAACTAGGCATCAAGACTTATAATTTCTTTTAACAAGGGTTTGGCTTATTAAGGCTTTCAAACTATTGTTTTGTCTAGGTTCGGGGCGCGTTCAGAGTGGTTTCTCTCAACCGCGCATTTACCAATATACTCAATTGCACAGGGGTTGTCAACCCTTTGGAAAAAGTTTTTTTGAAATTCTTGAACTCTCCAGCCAGTAAGCTTTTGAGCCTTTGCCTTCACCTGATCCCCCCAACTCCCTCTCATCAAGAGTAAAAAAACGCCGAGCATTTTTCCTGTTGCTCTAGATGTCATTAGTAGTAGGGATAATTGCTTAGGGCTTTTGTGACGACCTTCAGATATAGTGCCATCTACTGAGTCAATCTCAAAATAGCCAACAATCAAAATGGCATTGAGCAGCAATTACTACCAGCGTTGGGATTCATAACTTATATCTGTTAACTTGTGAGTAAATGATAATTCCTCTGACCAATATGGGTATTTATAAATATAGAAGACCTTCTAAACCTCCTGGGAAAACAAGGAAAAGCCCATGTTACTCGAAGATGGAATAAAAGCACTGCAACAACAACAATTTTCTCAAGCCGTTGAACTTTTAGAAGATTACTGTAAACGCATAGCCAACAAAAACACCCCTAATTATATTCAAGCCCAAATCGCACTGGCTAGAGCTTATCGCGGCAATAATCAACGAGAGCAAGCTTTTACCCTAGGCCAAGCTTTGCAAAAACATCATGATCCTCAAGTTAGTGAATGGGCTAAAGGATTTATTTCGATTCTGATTGCTGAAGAAAAAGCGACTAATACAGGAATCAGTTCGGGGTTATTGAGCGAACCTAAAAAACCGTTAAGAACACTTGAACCTGTAGTTCGTTTACCCTTACCAAAAGCTAAGTTTTATTTACAGTTAGCCTTTTATCTGACTGGAATTTTAATGTTTGTTTTAGTATGTGTCTTCTGCTTAATTATTATAACTTTAACTAATTTTAATATTTATAACCGGGTAATTTCCACTCTTGGATTAAGTTTTATTATTAGTTTAATTACTTTTTTTTCTAGCCCTTTAATTATAGATTTAATAGCTAAAACAAATTGTAAAATTCAATGGATCAATTTATCTCAAGTCAGAAAATACAGTCCAGAAACAGCAAATGTAATTTCCTATGTTGTGCGAAAACAAAAGATTCAGGCTCCTCGTTTAGGGATTATTGATGATGCTAATCCAATCGTTTTTACTTATGGAGTATTACCTAATCAAGCTCGGATTGTAATCACAAAAGGATTATTGAAATATTTAAAAGATGAAGAAATAGCCGCCGTATATGCTCATGAATTAGGTCATATTCTTGAATGGAATTTTGCCTTGATGACTCTAGGAACAACCGTCTCGCAAATTTCGTATATTTTGTATTTATTTATTGAGAAATTAAGTCATAAAAATACAAAAATTAAAAAGTTTTTTGGAATTATTAAAATTACGGCTATTATTCCCTATTTAATTTATTTAATAAATAATTATTTATTCTATTATTTATCTCGCAATAGAGAAGATTTTGCTGACTATTTTGCAGCCAAAGTGACCGGTAATCCTAACGGATTATCAAGAGCATTAATTAAAATTCCCTATGGATTATTAGAAGAACAAAAACAAGGAAATTCTGCCACTTTAATTGCACTGACTAGACTTTTAAACATTGTGGATTTTAAAGGGTCTTTAATATGTGGAAATGCCTATTTTCTCACCTCGGATTTTCAGCAAGTTGGACAAACATTTCTTTGGGATTTATTTAATCCTTGGAGAATCTGGCTCAAATTAAATTCCTCTCATCCTTTAACCGGGAAAAGAATCCACACTTTAATGAATTATGCTCAATTCCTGGAACTGGAAAATCAATTTAATACCCTAGCAGTTATCGTCCAAGGAAATCAATTAAATCATCGCAAATTATATACCAATTTTATCTTAGAAATTTTAGTTTTTAATGCTCAGTGGTTGGGGATAATCGCCACTATAGTTGTAGGCTTTTCATTAACTTCTCATCTAAGAACCAGCATGGGAATAATCAGCTTGGCTATGGTAGGGTTTGGGGGAGGACTATTAATTAAAACATTAAATATGTATCCGAAAACTCAAAACGCCCCTCACACTGATATTTATAGTTTAATTTGTGATCCCTACGCCAGTCCTTTAACCAAGACTCCAGTTGAACTTCAAGGGAAATTAATCAGTCAACCACAAGCTATCTATGAGTTAGGAGCAAATACAATTGTTCAAGATTCATCAGGTGTGATTTTTTGCCGCTATTCTTCAGCCTTTGGGAGTTTGGGCAATTTCTTTTTAAGTTGGGCTAAAAATAAAAACTTTATCGGTTCTAACCTTACTATTGTCGGTTGGTTCCGTCGAGGCATTTCTCCTTGTATAGAGTGGACTCAAATGAATAACGCGACACTTGCAGTGAGCAATTATCCTCGTTTTTGGTCCGTGATCCGAGTCAGTGCAGTGATCCTTGTAGGATTAGTTCTGTTAATTTATGCGATCGGAACTCACAGATTAACCTCTGGTTAAGTCAAGTGCCTTGTTCAGAAAAATATTACGAAATGTATAGAATATGTAAACTTTTTAGAAAAAGCTTTCCGTCTCCAAACGAGGCATGATAACCTCTATGGAGGTTGCTTAACATTAGTAGACATCGCTAAGGAGGACATCTTGAGTCTTTACACTACTCAAACCAACAACGAAATCTTCCGCGAAGATATCAGTGAGTACGTGGCCCAATTACAACTTCACATGGCTTTACAAGCTCGCAATTTAGTCCCTAGCCTTACCCATACCCATGATAGCCGACAGCAACTTTTACAAGAGACTCAAGCCAACATTGAAAAGTTAGTCTCTCGCCAAATTTTTTAATCTCATCAGCACTGACCCCTCAATGCTATCAGGGTAGGCAATGTGTCTAGGCATAATCTTGTAACCGTTGCCTTAAATCATCAACAAAATCAAAAGCGTCTACGATTTAACCTGAATCTTTTTCGCTTCCAAAGCCCTTAAAGTCCACCTAGAGAATATTTTTACTACTATTTATGATTCGAGCTTACGCTGCTCATGAACCTGGAGGAAAACTTGAACCTTTTGAGTATGATCCCGGTTCTCTTGGTGATGAAGATGTAGAAATACAGGTAGAATATTGCGGAATCTGTCACAGCGACCTCAGTATGCTCAATAATGAGTGGGGTATGACTCGATACCCTTTTGTGCCAGGACACGAAGTGGTAGGCACCATCAACGCTGTGGGAGAAAGAGTTAAACACCTCCAAGTCGGTCAACGAGTGGGGTTAGGATGGTATTCCCGTTCTTGTATGACCTGTGAATGGTGTCTATCGGGAAATCAAAATCTCTGTCCTCAAGCAGAAGGCACAATTGTAGGTCGTTATGGCGGCTTTGCTGAAAAAGTTAGGGCACATCAAGGTTGGGTGCTTCCTTTACCGGAAAAACTTAATCCACTGACTGCCGGACCTTTATTTTGTGGCGGCATTACCGTTTTTAATCCCATCGTCCAATTTGACGTTAAACCCACTGACCGAGTAGGCGTTATCGGCATTGGCGGTTTAGGCCATATGGCTTTAGGTTTTTTGGCTGCCTGGGGATGTGAGATCACAGCTTTTTCTACCAGTCCTGATAAAGAGATAGAAGCAAAAAATTTAGGCGCTAACCATTTTGTCAATTCCCGTGACCCTCAAGCCCTAAAAGCATTGGCTAATTCCTTGGATTTAATTTTGTCTACGGTCAATGCTGATTTAGATTGGGATACTTATATTAGTCTGCTGCGTCCTAAAGGACGGCTACATTTTGTGGGTGTGATTCCTAATCCTTTATCTGTTCAACTTTTTCCCCTGATTGGTGGTCAAAAATCGGTTTCAGGTAGCCCTCTGGGAAGTCCTGTTACTCTGGCCCAAATGTTAAATTTTGCTGGACGACATCACGTTGAACCTGTGGTAGAATTCTATCCCATAGAACAAGTTAATGAGGCTATGGAAAGATTAAAGGCTAATAAGGCTAGATATCGCATAGTATTAACCTTTAAAAACTCCTGAGTTTTGAGTTGATGAGTAAGTTACAGGCTCTAATTTTTGATGTGGATGGTACTTTGGCCGAAACGGAACGATATGGTCATCGTTTGGCCTTTAATCAAGCTTTTAGCCAAGCTAAATTATCTTGGGATTGGTCAGAGTCCATTTATGGTGAATTATTAGCGGTGGCTGGTGGCAAAGAACGTATCCGCTATTATTTACAGCAATATAATCCTGAGTTTCAATCTCCCTCGGATTTAGATCAATTTATTGCCCAATTACATCTGTCCAAAACCCAGTATTATCGAGATTTACTCGGCCAGGGAGCCATTCCTCTACGTCCTGGGGTAAAACGATTAATCGAAGAAGCCCGTAGCCAGGGGATAATCATAGCTATCGCGACTACCAGTGCTTTACCTAATGTATTAGCCTTATTAGAACCGACTCTTCCTCCCCATTGGTTTGAAGTCATTGCCGCAGGTGATATTGTGGCGGCGAAAAAACCCGCACCAGATATTTATTATTATGTCTTAGATAAGTTAGGGTTAGCGGCTGGTGAATGTTTGGTTTTTGAAGATTCTTATCATGGATTACAAGCCGCCACAAAAGCCGGTTTAAAAACTATTGTGACTGTTAATGATTATACTAAAGACCAAGATTTCAGCGAGGCAATTTTAGTTTTAGATCATTTGGGTGAACCGGACCTACCTTTTACGATTATGAAGGGAATTGAGCTAAATAGCCAATATGTGGATGTCTCTTTACTGGAAAAATTACTATCAATATAAGTCAACATCGACATAGCTGTTCGTGATGACTCTCATTCCCCAAAAAATTAGCTCTCCGTGAACTTTGATTGCTTGAGCTATTTCGGGAGTTTGTGTCTGTAAATATGTCCATAATGACTGACTATCTCCTCCCGTTACCACCACAACCGCGCTAGGAAATTGAGTCCACCAATGTTCAATAAAGTCTTTTACCCCAGCCATAAGGGTGTAAATAACGCCGCTTTTGATGGCTTCTGGAGTATTGAGTGCCCAACGAGGAGGTAATAATTCGGGTAAACTAACATCGGGTAAAGCGGCGGTTTTTCTGGCTAATGTTTGTAATTGTAAGCCTAAGCCCGGCAAAATTGCCCCACCCATTAAAGCATGATCGCTATCAACGGCGGTAAAGGTTAAAGCTGTGCCGGCATCAATGACTAAACAGGGAAATCCATAAGTTATGCCGGCTCCGATGGCGGCTAAGGCGCGATCAATTCCTAATGTTGGATACAGTTTTTTTAAGGGGATTTCTTCGAGAGTAATGATTTTTGCCGGGGAATACTCTTGCCATAATCGGGCTTGGGAAGGCACAACAGAAGCAATATATAAAGGGATATTTTCTCTGACTAAAAAGCCTAAATCAGCAGGGAAAATCGCTTGAGGTAACTTTCCTTCAACCACAGGGGTACTATGATGTTCACTATCCCAGGTTTGCTGTAGGGTATTTCCCGAAAAAAAAGCCCAATGTAAGCGGGAATTGCCAATCATTAATCCTAGCCAGTCCTTAGAGTTGCGGTCATTAATCATCTGATTGTTTAGTTTGCTAAAATTTCCTTTAAAAGCTTAAGTTTATCCACCTCTGTATCTGTCTATCACCATTTTTCTGAGTCCAAAAGTAGAAACCAGACTGTACGAAAAAGCGGCATAACCGAAAATCTCAACTTGTCAATAGCAAGATATAAAACTCTACTTTACTTCATATTTCGTTACAAAAATTTGAGCCACCAGTTTGAGAAAATTTTGGCTTTTTGCATAAGAGTCAATTTAAAACCTAACTCTATCAAGGGTTTCAAAACTAACAAATATTTTAAGTTATAGTAGCTCTATTCTTATTTTAGATCAAGTCCTGAAAAGACGCAACTTCGTAGCTATTGCGAATTATTCTCAGATATTAAGAAGTATAAAGTCTGACATTTTCATACAAATATTAAAAGCAAGCCTGAAAATTTATTAGGTGAAGTTATCTAACTAAGCACTTGCCAAAAACTCTATAGCAAACAGAGCAATTAGTGAACAAAACTTTATATTTTATTAACAAAAAATAAAACAACAAATAAGTTGTTTTAACAACAAGAAAAAAAGAGTTTATTGAAGAAAGATAAAGTTATTTAAGCCGGCTCTCTACCAGATGTAACAATAATCATAGAGGCAATTAGCCCAACAAGAGGAGACCCAAAAAAGCCGCCAAAAGATTAAGCATTGGGATCAATAAATAAAGAGTAAGCTTAACAGAAAAAAATAGATTAAAACATCTCCAAATCCAGATGGCAGGACAATAGCAATGCAAACAGCCAAAGTAAATCCTAAAAGCGAACAATCCTCTGCTAACAAAGAAAAAGCCGAACATGCTAGTGGAGACAAACGCTTCAAAGTCTTAGATGTCACCATGAAGCGGAACCAATATCGGCAAGATGCCTTAATTGAAGTTCTCCACAAAGCACAAGAAGCATTTGGCTATCTCGAAGATGACGTTTTACTATATATTGCCCGACATTTAAAACTGCCCCTCTCACAAGTCTATGGAGTAGCAACCTTTTATCATCTTTTTTCGCTCAAACCCAGTGGGGAACATACTTGTGTGGTCTGTCTGGGAACAGCCTGCTATGTCAAAGGCGGCGATAAAATCCTCTCAGAATTAGAAAAACAACTCGGCGTTAAAGTGGGAGAAACCAGCGCAGACGGAAAAGTATCCCTCGTTTCAGCCCGTTGTATTGGTGCTTGTGGGATTGCGCCAGCAGTAGTATTTGACGGGGCAGTAGCAGGTAAGCAAGACCTAGAAGCCGTCAGCCAAAAAATCAAAACCTGGCAATCTCCAGAATAACCCATACATTGATAATTGATAGAGGAAAAAAATAATGGATTTAGCTGAACTATTAGAGATTGCAGCAACAGAACGTGCTAAACAAAAACCGATTCGAGTTCATTGCTGCACCTCAACCGGATGTGAAGCCGCTAATTCTCTAACCGTCAAGAAAAACCTGCAAAAAGCGGTCAAAGAAGGCCATTTAGAAGAGCAAGTAGAAATCATTGGCGTGGGCTGTATGGGGTTTTGTGGGAAAGGTCCCTTAGTACAAATCGATCCAGAAAACACGCTATATGAAGAAGTAACCCCAGAACAAGCGGCTAGTATTATAGAAGGCATCAACGGAGGAACCTGTAACGTCACTCAAGGGGATATAAACCACCCATTTTTTAGCCGCCAAGTACGAATCGTGCGGGAACATACCGGCAAAGTTGACCCAGACCGTATAGAATCTTACATCGCCGTAGGAGGCTATCAATCCCTTTATAAAACCCTCTACGACATGACCCCCCAACAAGTCGTCGAAGAAATCACCAAAAGTGGACTACGGGGACGCGGAGGCGGCGGCTATCCCACCGGCTTAAAATGGGCAACAGTAGCCAAAATGCCCGGTAAACAGAAATATGTGATCTGTAATGGGGATGAAGGCGATCCGGGAGCATTTATGGACCGTAGCGTCTTAGAAAGCGACCCTCATTTAGTGCTAGAAGGCATGGCCATAGCCGCTTATGCAGTGGGGGCAGATCACGGTTATATTTATGTGCGGGCAGAATATCCCCTGGCCATTAAACGACTAGAAAAAGCGATCCAGCAAGCGAAAAAATACGGCATCTTAGGCAGTCAAATCTTTGAATCACACTTTGATTTTAAAGTCGATATTCGTATTGGTGCGGGTGCCTTTGTCTGTGGAGAAGAAACCGCCCTCATTCACTCCATCGAAGGAAAACGGGGAACCCCTCGCACTCGTCCCCCTTATCCGGCTGAATTAGGACTGTGGGAATGTCCCACCCTCATTAACAACGTAGAAACCTATGCCAATATAGCCCCCATTATTCGAGAAGGAGGAAATTGGTATGCCAGTATCGGCACAGAAACCAGTAAAGGCACAAAAATCTTCGCCCTCACCGGCAAAATTCGTAACAACGGGTTAATCGAAGTACCAATGGGTATTACCCTGCGAGAAATTGTCGAAGAAATGGGCGGCGGAATAGTCGATGGAGAAGTCAAAGCCGTACAAACCGGCGGACCGTCAGGCGGCTGTATCCCGGCTGACCTACTCGATACCCCCGTTGATTATAACTCCCTCGGTAAACTCGGGTCGATGATGGGGTCGGGGGGAATGGTGGTCATGGACGAAAATACCTCGATGGTAGAAGTCGCCAAATTTTATATGGAATTCTGCCAAGAAGAATCTTGTGGTAAATGTGTTCCCTGTCGGGCGGGTACCGTTCAAATGTATGAAATTTTGAACAAACTGGTAAACCGCCAAGCCACAAAAACCGACCTCGAAAAATTAGAAGCCCTCTGTCTAGTCGTCAAAGAAACTAGCTTATGTGGGTTAGGACAAAGCGCCCCCAACCCGATCTTAAGTACCCTACGGTATTTCCGGGCAGAATATGAAGCTTTACTACAAGAGAACCCCCTAGAGAGTCCTAACGGTAAAGTCTTAGAACAGTTATCAGTCAACAGTTAACAGTTAATTACTTAACCCTTTTGCCTATTGCCTATTATTCACACACCATGAAAGCTGCTGTAGTACATCAATTTGGTGAACCTTTAGTTATTGAGGATGTACCCATTCCCGAACCCGGTTATGGACAAGTGTTAGTCAAAATTGTGGCTAGTGGGGTATGTCATACCGACTTACACGCCGCCGATGGGGACTGGCCATTTAAACCCAACCCGCCTTTTATTCCGGGTCATGAAGGAGTGGGCTATGTCGTCAAAGTGGGAGAAGGAGTCACGCGGCTATCTGAAGGAATGCGCGTTGGTATTCCCTGGTTACATAGCGCTTGTCAAGCTTGTGAATATTGCTATACGGGGTGGGAAACTCTGTGTGCATCCCAACAATGTACCGGCTATACAGTTAATGGCGCTTTTGCCGAATATGCCCTCGCACAAGCCGCCTTTGTCGGACATATTCCGGATGAGTTAGATTATATCGATGCTGCCCCTATCCTTTGCGCCGGCGTAACCACTTACAAAGGGTTAAAAGAAACCGAAGCCAAACCCGGCGAATGGGTGGTTATTTCTGGAATAGGCGGCTTAGGTCATCTTGCCGTACAGTATGCAGTCGCAATGGGGCTTCATGTTGTCGCCCTAGATACAAGGGATGACAAACTCGAACTCGCCAGCCAATTAGGGGCAGACTTAACCGTTAATGTTAAAAAACTCGATCCCGTTGAAATTGTTCAAAAAGAAATCGGTGGGGCACATGGGTGCTTAGTTACTGCCGTCTCAGTCCCTGCTTTTCGTCAAGCCATTGGAACTTTAAGAAGGAAAGGAACCTGCGCCCTAGTGGGACTTCCCCCCGGCGAATTTCCTGCCCCTATTTTTGAAATGGTCATAAAACGAATCACCATTCGCGGATCGATTGTGGGAACTCGTCAAGACCTTCAAGAATGTTTACAATTTGCTGCCCAAAGAAAAGTTAAACCCACCGTCGAAATTCAACCTCTAGAAGCCATCAACCACGTATTCCAACGACTCCGAGAAGGCAATATCAACGGACGAGTTGTGCTGCAAATTTAACGATCCACTCATCCCTATTCATCTGCTACATTCTGTGGACAATTTAAAAAACCATCAATAAGGGAATATAAAATATGTTTTGCGAACAATGTGAACAAACCGCCAGTGGAAACGGTTGTCATCAATGGGGCGCTTGTGGAAAGAGTCCTGAAGTCAACGCTATACATGACTTACTTATCTATTGCTTGCGCGGGTTAGCTAGAGTCGTCCTCAAAGCCAAAGAATACAACATTCCTACCCGAGAAATGGATGTCTTTACCTGTGAGGCACTCTTTGCCACCATGACTAATGTTAACTTTAATAACAAGCAATTGACAGAATACATTAAAAAATGTATAATGCAACGGGAAAGTTTAAAACTCACCATACAAAACACAACCCATATACCGTTAACCTGGTCAGCCCTGTCGAGTTATGAACCTGACTGGAATGAAAGTTTAGTATTACAAGGAGAAAATTTAGCTCATAGTTTCATCAGTCCGTCTTCTAACGACCTGGATATTATCTCTCTCAAATTAACCGTTTTATATGGACTAAAAGGCGCGGCTTCTTACACCTTTCACGCCCAAGAATTGGGACAAGAAGATGAAAAAGTTTATCGTTTTATTCAAGAAGCTTTAGCCAGTTTAGACCGAACAGATATCCGTTTAGAAGAATGGATAAACTTAGCCTTAAAAGTGGGAGAAATCAACCTGCGGGCGATGGAATTATTAGATGCCGGTCATACAGAAACCTACGGTCATCCTACCCCTACCCCAGTGCCGCTTAACCCGAGAAAAGGCAAATGTATCCTCGTTTCTGGGCATGATATCCGACAACTAGAAGCGATCCTCAAACAAACAGCCACCAAAGATATTACCGTTTACACTCACGGAGAATTATTACCGGCACATGGCTATCCCAAATTAAAACAAACTTACCCGCATTTATATGGGCATTATGGCACAGCTTGGCAAAATCAAACCAAAGACTTTGCGCGTTTTCCGGGCGCAATTATTATCACCACCAATTGTTTAATGCCCCCTCATGAAACCTATGACGATAAACTCTTTACCATTGGGCCAGTCAGTTATCCTCATCTTACCTATCTTCCCC
Organism: Gloeothece verrucosa PCC 7822; assembly: GCF_000147335.1. Lineage (NCBI taxonomy): Bacteria > Bacillati > Cyanobacteriota > Cyanophyceae > Chroococcales > Aphanothecaceae > Gloeothece > Gloeothece verrucosa. The sequence goes on along the minus strand of NC_014501.1, from coordinate 3,843,149 downwards.
CAACAGATAACGGAATTCCTGACTACACTCCAGCTATAGAAAAAGCCCTCTCAATGGCAGGGTTTAGCGAAGAAATGCCCCCGCGTCAGGTGATGGTAGGATTTGCCAGAAATACGGTTTTATCGGTATCTGAACAGGTTATTGAAGCCGTTAAAGCCGGTAAAATTCGTCACTTTTTCCTAGTAGGAGGATGTGATGGGGCCAAACCCGGACGGACTTATTACACCGAGTTTGTCGAAAAAGTCCCCTCAGACTGTATTGTTTTAACTCTTGCTTGCGGCAAGTTCCGCTTTTTTGATAAGCAACTGGGAGCAATTGAAGGGCTTCCTCGCTTAATGGATGTAGGGCAATGTAATGATGCTTATTCGGCTATTCAAATAGCTTTGGGTTTGGCGAATGCGTTTAATGTGGGTGTGAATGAGATTCCCTTATCTCTTGTGCTTTCTTGGTATGAACAAAAAGCGATCGCTGTCTTACTTTCTTTGTTATATCTGGGGATTCAAAATATCCGTTTAGGCCCAACTTTACCGGCTTTTCTTACGCCGAATGTCCTGAAATTTTTAGAGGACAAATATCATCTTCAAGCCATTAAAACTCCGGATGAAGATTTGGCGGCTTGTTTAGGTTGATTTTTGTTAGCAGATGAATAGAGTTGATTCCTTGGGATGAATGATCGGTTTAAAAGATAAATAAAGGAGATTATTGGTTATGTCTGTTAGAACGCTTACTATTGATGGAAATCATATTGCTATTGAACAAGGTGCAACGATTTTAGAAGCCGCTAAACAGGGGGGTATTCGTATTCCTACTCTTTGTCATTTACCGGGTATTACCGAAGTGGCGGCTTGTCGCCTGTGTTTGGTGGAAGTTCAGGGATGGAATAAATTGGTGCCGGCTTGTGTGACTGAGGTAGCAGAGGAGATGGTGGTATATACCAATACTCCAAAACTTCAAGAGTACCGCCGCATGATTGTAGAACTTCTCTTTGCTGAAGGAAATCATGTTTGTGCAGTGTGTGTCGCTAATGGGAATTGTGAGTTACAAGATTTAGCCATAGAGGTAGGAATGGACCATACTCGCTTTGAGTATCGTTTCCCAAGGCGAGAAATAGATGTCTCTCATCCGATGTTCGGCATCGATCACAACCGTTGTGTGTTGTGTACTCGCTGTGTGAGAGTCTGTGACGAAATAGAAGGGGCCCACGTCTGGGATGTCGCCAACCGAGGCGCAGGAGATAAAATTATCTCCGGACTTAATCAACCTTGGGGAGAGGTGTCTGCTTGTACTTCTTGCGGTAAATGTGTGGATGCTTGTCCAACGGGGGCTATCTTCCGCAAAGGATCTACCGTATCGGAAAAACAACGCGATCGCAGTAAGTTAGAATTCCTCATTAACGCGAGAACCGAACATCAATGGACTAGATAAATTTAGTCATTAGTTAATAGTTTTTAGTCTTTAGTAAAGAACAGCGAAAGGCTAATAACTACTGACTACTGACTAATGACAACTAATAACTAATAACTAAAATTATGAACAAGATCAGATTTGCTACAGTTTGGTTAGCCGGATGTTCTGGCTGTCATATGTCCTTCCTGGATATGGATGAATGGCTATTAGACTTAGCCGCACAAGTTGAGGTGGTTTATACACCCATCGCCGATCTCAAAGATTATCCGGAAAATGTTGATGTCTGTTTGGTAGAAGGGGCTATTGCTAATGAGGACAACTTAGAATTAATTTATCAGGTGAGAAAAAATACTAAGTTAGTCATCTCGTTTGGAGATTGTGCGGTGACTGCCAATGTTCCGGCGATGCGAAATATGTTAAAAGGCGGTGCTGAACCGGTTTTAAAACGGGGTTATTTAGAGTTAGCTGATGATACTCGCCAACTGCCTGATGAACCCGGAATAGTCCCTGAATTATTAGATAAAGTTACTCCGGTTCATGAAGTAATACCTGTAGATTTATTTATGCCCGGATGTCCCCCCGATGCTAGGCGTATCCGCGCTACTCTTGAACCTTTGCTAAAAGGAGAAATGCCAGCTATGAAAGGGCGAGACATGATTAAGTTTGGTTAAATAAAAAGGTTAGAGGAAACAGGAAAAAACACCTTTAACCTCTACTTAATCCCGCCTACCCCCCTTTTGGGGGGCAAGAAGATAAGAAATGATTAAGTTTTGTTAAAACTGATTAGTAATAGTCAGTAGTGAGGGAATGTTATAACTAGCAATTCACTATTTACTATTTACTATTGGCTATGGCAACGAGTAAACTTTCTCAAGAACAACAACAATATTTTGAAAATTTAAAAGTAAGATATGAAGCCACTGGTGAGCATTCTAATTCCCATGTGCTGTATTTTATCCTCTCAAAAGCTGATTTAAACAAACAACTTTTAGATGGGGAATGGATGTGGCTACAAGAGCAGAATTTTTTAAAAACGATGAATATTATTCTGCAAGAACAAAAAATAAGAGATCAAATAAGTTTATATAATAATAAAATTTCAAAATACTATATTTCTAAATATAAAATCAAAGGAACTCTCGCTCATACTATTAATTCCTCTTTAATGTTTATATTATGCAAGCTTGACTCTGACAACTTATTAACCACCGCCGATCTTGACTTTCTTCGTTCTCACAAACAAACTGAAACTCTAGAAATTATTGAGGAAATTAATGAGTTTTGTATTCTCAAAGAAAAATACTTTGCTAATGACTATAAAACTTTATCTCTAGATAGTCATCTCTATTTAATTCTAAAAAAAATTGAGAAAGAACAGCGCTTAAGTGATTCAGATATCAATTGGCTAAAAAAGCAAAATTTATTAGAGACTTTAGCAATTTACCAAAAACAAGAAGATGCAAGAATAGCCCATTTTTGTCAACTTAAATCTAAATATAATGCCACTCAATATCAAGATTTCTCGCCTGAAAGTTCTCTCTACTCAATTTTACAAAAATTAGACCAAGAACAGTCTTTAAATCCAACTGAGATAAATTGGTTACAGCAGCATGAATTAAAAGAAACACTAGCCATTATACAAGAACTTGAAAATAAAAAAGAATTTGCTCTTTTAAAAATTCGATATAAAGCAACTGAGTATGAAGATACATCACCAAATTGTCATCTTTACCGAGTTTTGAAAAATCTTGAGTCAGGAAATTTATTAAATGAATCTGATTTTAAGTTTTTGAAAAAACGAAATCTAACCCAAACCATTGATCTAGTTAAAGAAAAGCATCTAGAGCAACTTAAAGATGAATATATAATAGAGCAATATAGTCAAGCAGATAGAGATTGGCTCAAGCAGCATGATTTTATAGGCATAAAAATCCTAGACGAGAATTCAAAAAATAAACTAGAATTTGCTCTGTTCAAAATTAAATATAAAGCAACTGTCTATGAAGATTCATCCCCTGATTGTCATCTTTACCGAGTTTTACAAATTCTTGAAACCAAAAATCAATTAAATCAATCTGATATAAATTTTTTAAAAAAGCATAAATTAACTCAGACAATACAGATAGCTCTTGACAAATATGCTAATTATTTAATGTCTAAAATCGAAGCCTCTCAAGTGCTTAATGAAGCTGAATTAAATTGGATTAAGGAAAATGGCTATGAAAATGTACTTATTTTTACTCAAGAAAAACATTTTTTAAAGCTTAAAAATAAATATGATGTATCTAGCTATCGAGAAAAGTCATTATCTAATCTCTTATATAAAATTTTACAAAAACTAGAACGAGAGGAAAGATTAGAGGAAATAGAAATATGCTGGTTAAAAGAAACTAAAATTTCTCAAAATAGAAGTTTATATGATGATTACTGGACTCCTGAAGAAAATTTATTTTCAAGAGAAATTAAGCTTAAATATAATTCTATAGAAGCTAAGTTTTATGAAAAAGAGTACAAACGCACAGGAAATAAATGGAATTTACCCAATGCGAGTAGTCACTGGCGTGGTGCAGAAGAACCCGAAAAAGCCTTAAAACTAACAGATAATCTCGACTTTGAAAAAATCAAAGAAAATAAACTTAAATCAGCCTTATTAACCACTCGCGGCGGAGCATTTCGAGATATTGGTAAATTACATGAAGGCGAAAAATGCGCTCTTAAAGCAATTGAATATTACCCTAAAAGCTATCATCCTTATACCTTAATGGGAGCAATTTGTGTTGAAGAAGGGAATTATTCTGGTGGTGAATACTGGTTTAATGAAGCTATAAAACGAGGATATTCGCCTAAAGATCAAGAGGCAGAAATCAAACGAATATTTAATAAATATAAAGATGAGCAAAAACTTAAATTCCCTGAAGCTAAAGACGAGCAAAAACTTAAATTAGCTGAATTTTATCAAAATCGATATTCCTGGGCTAAAAAATATCTTGCAGATTTAAAAAATAAAAGAAAAAATTCTAAACAGTAAATTGGGTAGAAGAACAAAACCCAAAGCCTAACGTAAAAATACTGTTGGGTATCACTGCGGTTCGACCCCACCTACAAAAAAATAGAAGAGAGCGTTTTATCTTTACAACTCTTCATGATCAAAATGAACCTTTTAGGCTAAGAAAATCATGAAGAACACATTAGCATTATTTAATAATTTCTCGAGGAAAAATTGATAAACCTCGTCCTAAAATAATAATAGGTATAAAAAAACTCAAGGTAAATTTTATGTCTAAAACAGTGGTTATCGATCCCGTGACGCGCATCGAAGGTCACGCCAAAATATCTATATTTTTAGATGACGCGGGAGAGGTAGAAGATGCCCGTTTTCATGTCGTAGAATACCGAGGTTTTGAGAAATTTTGTGAAGGCCGCCCCATGTGGGAAATGTCTGGAATAACTGCCCGAATTTGCGGAATTTGCCCAGTCAGTCATCTCCTATGCGCCGCCAAAACCGGAGACAAAATTCTAGCCGTACAAATTCCCCCCGCAGGCGAAAAACTACGCCGCTTAATGAATTTAGCCCAAATCACCCAATCTCACGCCCTCTCTTTCTTTCACCTCAGCAGTCCAGACTTTTTATTAGGATGGGATAGTGATCCCGCACAGCGTAACGTATTTGGCTTAATTGCGGCTGATCCAGACCTTGCCAGAAGCGGCATCCGTCTAAGACAATTTGGACAACAAGTCATTGAATTATTGGGAGCCAAAAAAATACACCCCGCTTGGGCAGTCCCCGGAGGTGTTCGTCATCCCCTCTCAGAAGAAGGGCGGCAATGGATACGCGATCGCCTGCCCGAATCTCGTGATACCCTATATGTTGCCCTCAACCTATTTAAGAGACTGCTAGATAACTTAGAAACCGAAGTAAAAACTTTTGGTGAGTTTCCCTCTTTATTTATGGGGTTAGTGGGTAAAAATGGCGAATGGGAACATTACGGCGGACACATCCGCTTTACCGATAGCCAGGGAAATATTGTAGCCGATAACCTCAGTGAAGATAATTATCAAGACTTCATCGGCGAGTCTGTGGAAAAATGGTCTTATCTCAAATTCCCTTACTACAAACCGATGGGATATCCTGACGGAATCTATCGAGTCGGACCTTTAGCGAGATTAAATATCTGTTCTCATTTTGGCACGCCAGAAGCAGACCGAGAATTACAAGAATACCGTGATCGCGCCGGTGGGGTAGCAACCTCTTCTTTCTTCTATCACTACGCCCGTTTAATTGAGATTTTAGGCGCATTAGAACGAATTGAAAGATTAGTAGAAGACCCTGATATTATCTCCCCTAGAACTCGCGCTGAAGCCGGAATTAACAACTTAGAAGGTATAGGAGTCAGTGAAGCGCCAAGAGGTACGCTTTTCCATCATTACCTAGTGGATGAAAATGGACTCATTCAAAAAGTTAACCTCATTATTGCCACTGGGAATAATAATTTAGCCATGAATAAAACCGTCACTCAAATAGCTAAACATTATATTCATGGTGATCAAATTGCAGAAGGAATGTTAAACCGAGTCGAAGCCGGCATTCGCTGTTATGATCCTTGTTTAAGTTGTTCTACCCACGCCGCCGGACAAATGCCGCTACAAATAGAATTAGTGGCAGCCGATGGAAAGGTAATTAAAGAAGTGCGGCGAGGATAAATTGTACTCTTAGATTCAAAACTTATTGCAGTCAACTTTACCCTAGAGAGGAAACAACTTTTCTCTCTATTTATTTTTAAGAATTTTCTCAGAATTTTACCCCGCTAACTCTGTCCTTTCGGGGTGCTGGAAAAGAGCGATTAAATGCGACTTAATGGGAAATTAATATAAGGAACAATACGGGCCGAGAACTAATCTTTCATGAACAGTTAAACCCTTTGAGGTCTAGAATTATACTTATAAACGATTTTAGGATCAAAGTGAAAGAAGACCTATTAAGCGGACAATTAATCTCTCTGCGTCGGGGACTATCTTTACAAGTCTCTCACCAAAAAGGTAATACTCCCGCCCTAGTGTTTATTCACGGAGGATTAGGAAACCGCTATAATTTACGTTGTCAATACGAATTTTTTGCTCAAAAAGGTCAGCAAGTTTTAGCCTATGATTTAGCCGGACATGGGCAGTCTACCCCTTATCCTCGTTATTCTATCGGACGACATCAACGAGATTTAACGCGATTATTAAATCATTTTCAGATTAAATCCCCGATTTTATGTTGTCATAGCTACGGTGTACCTATCGGTTTAGAATGGGCTAAAAACCATCAAGCCAGTGCTTTAATTTTAATTGCTGGCGGCACTCACGATCTGGCCCCTTGGTGGGAAATTCCCTTAATGAAATTTTTAGCTTGGGGAGGAAGATATTTTTACCATTTTAAACTTATTCAACAACTCACTAACCGTTTATCAAGTCCTCAAATGACCGAAATATTAGAACGTTTTTTAAATGAATGTCCAGTCCCAACCAACTTTGAACCCTATAAAGCTTTAGAAATTTTTTGGGGATATAATTTTTTTGCACGTTATAATTCTCCCATTGAATTTCAAATACCTGTTTTAGTCATCAGTGGAGGACAAGACTCTATGTTTACCCAATCAATGGGAGAAGAATTAGCCAGTCATTTTACTCAAGGTCAACAATTACACTTACCTCAAGCCGGGCATTTAGTCATTGCTGAATATCCTGAAATAGTCAACGAAGCTATTTGTAATTTTCTGAATAAATTAAATAATAATTAACAAATTCTCTTCAATTTTTTATTCATCTTAAAGAAGAAACAAAGACATGAAAATCTCTAAACTATTAGCAATTGCCACAGGATTTTTTTTAGGTTTTGGGGGGCTAGGTTACTGGTATGTTTTCATCGCAGGCGCTCCCCAATTTGACCCGCCAGATGTTAGCGCCCAAGGCACAGACATGACCTTTCAACTAGAAAGTTTTAAATCAGTGGCTATGGGAAAAACCCGTCAATACGGTGTTATCTTACCCCCAAATTATCATCAAAATACCAACCAACGCTATCCCGTGATTTTTCTCTTGCATGGGGGACATGATGATGCTCGCGCCTGGGCAGATAAATATGGCATTATTCCCGTCCTGCACCAACTTTATCAAGAGAAAAAACTCCCCTATTCAATTATTATTACTCCCGATGGCAATGATAATCGCGGCTCGAGTGCCTTATGGGACCCACAATATTTTGATGGTGCTAATGGAAAACTCGGAACATTAATTGGTTCAGAATTAGTTCAAGAGGTTAAATCTCGCTACCGCACCTTAAATCAACCTCAATTTTGGGCCCTTGGGGGACTCTCTTCAGGAGGATGGGGAGCCTTTAATATTGGATTACGTCATCTCAATAATTTCCATATTCTCTTTAGCCATAGCGGCTATTTTACTGATACTACAGGAGCGGCTAACAGTCCCAATCTGTTTATCCAAAAACTGCCTAAAAGTGACCTGATTCCCTTGCGGGTTTATTTAGATGCCGGCAAATCCGATAGCGATCTTCTCGCCTCAACTCAACAGTTTCATCAAACTTTACAGCGATTAGGCATAGAAAATGTATTTTATGCTTTTCCGGGAGGTCATGGATTATCAGGACCCGATTACGGATGGAATTATTTTCATAAACACGCCGTTGATTCTTTATCTTATGTCGGTCAACAATTTAAATCGGCTCTTGAGCAACTCTCTAAATCTTCTAGGTTATAATTCAATCGTTATTGATTAAATGAATAATGTTACCTTTACGTACAAAAATTGGGATATGGAGTGCAGCCTTATTAACCGGACTCGTCGGTGTTGTTAATCTACTCTCTGCCGTTACTCCAAATATACAAGCCCGCACTCATTGGTTAAAAGCGATTTTTCCCTTTGAGGTGCGCTCTTATGGCCATTTATTTGCTGCCCTGACGGGTTTTTTCTTATTGAGTCTGGCTACTAATTTATTGAGGCGAAAACGGGTTGCCTGGTTACTAGCCATTGTTTTATTGATTATTTCTATTGTGTCCCATTTAATTAAAGGACTTGACTATGAAGAAAGTCTATTAGCTTTCGTCCTACTGATCCAACTGGTTCTCATGCGGAATGTTTATACCGCGCGTTCTGATGCCCCTTCCCTCGCCCAAGGCGTAAGAATGTTAATGGGAGCATTGTTATTTACTCTGGCTTACGGAACCATTGGCTTTTATTGGCTTGATTCTCATTTTCATGTCAATTTTAGTTTCTCGGATGCCATCAATCAAACCCTGGCGATGTTTTTTACCGATGATAATGCTAGGCTACAACCCGCTACAAAATTTGGTAGTTTTTTCGCTGATTCTATTTATACAGTAGGCACAATAACCCTGTTATTTGCGCTATTTATGCTCATGCGTCCTGTTTTACTGCGAGGGGTGCCGGCTACCCCTGCCGAAAGGCAACGGGCACAAGCTATCCTCGAACAGTATGGATGTTCTTCTTTAGCGCCTTTGGCTTTATTACCCGATAAGGCTTATTATTTTAGTCCTTCAGGGCGTAGTGTGATCGCTTATGTGCCTAAAGGACGAGGAGCGATCGCCCTAGGAGATCCCATTGGCCCGCCCGAGGATAAAAAAGAAGTTATCATTGGTTTTCAACAATTCTGTCAAGAAAATGACTGGTATCCCGCTTTTTATCAAACTTTACCCGATTATTTAGAGTTATATCGCTCCCTAGGTTTTAAAGTGCTTAAAATTGGAGAAGAAGCCATTGTCAATCTACAAACCTTTAGCTTACAGGGGAAAGCAGGAAAAAATTTAAGAACCGCGATGAATCGCATGACTAAATTAGGATACAAAATTCAATTTTATCCCCCACCGATTGAAGATGATTTACTCAAAAAATTGCGAAATATTAGTGATGAATGGTTAAAAATGATGCAGGGAGCCGAAAAAAAGTTTTCAGTAGGCTGGTTTGATGAAGATTATCTAAAAAATTGTGAAATAGTTACAGTGGAAACAGAAAAAGGAGAAATAACGGCCTTTTGTAATATGATTCCTGAATATCAAACCAATGAAATTACTAATGATTTAATGCGAAGAAAGGCTGAAGTGGAAAACGGAACGATGGATTTTTTATTTATTGGTTTATTTCAAGCCTATAAAGAAAGAGGTTATGACGGATTTAATTTAGGATTGTCAGCCCTAGCAGGGTTAGGACAGACTCAATTATCCCCGCGTTTAGAAAAAGTTTTGAGTTATTTATATAAGCATTTAAATCAGTTTTATAATTTTCAAGGATTACATAGTTTTAAAGATAAGTTTAATCCCCGTTGGGAGCCGCGCTACCTGATTTATCCGGGAACGGCTACATTAGCTGATATAGTGGTGGCTTTGATTAGGGTTGATTCTGGGGATCGTTTATGGGATTATTTTAGACCGGGTTCATGAATAAGTTCCTAAGTAGGATAGTGGTTCTACTTTCCCGTATTTGTAATAAAGCATTAGAAAATTTTTTATAACTTCAAGACCCAGACAAAAATTGATAAAACTCAATAGTAAAAGAATACTAATTATTGCCGAATTCGAAAAAAACTCTAGACTGTGTTATAAGAGATTTCAGGATCAAAAAAAGCGACAATCTTACAAGCTTGTCTATTTAAACCACCAAATTTGATTGACAGGAGAACATAATGGATTTATCTAACTCTAACACCCTAAAAAATTTAGAGGCGGCTTTTGGGGGTGAGTCGATGGCTAATCGTAAATATTTATTTTTCGCTGATGTGGTGCAAAAGCTTGGCTTTAGTGAGTTATCTAAACTCTTTAAAGAAACAGCTAATCAAGAAACACAACACGCTTTTGCTCATTTTTCCCTCTTGCATCCTGAATTGGTGGTCACTAATGCAGCCGCTTTAAGCGATGAAGAAAAACAAAAAATAGCCGCTCGCTGTTTGGAGTTGGCAATTGAGGGCGAAACTTATGAATACACCACGATGTATCCAGAGTTTGCTGCTGCCGCTAAAGAAGATAAAGATGAGTCAGCCGCCGCCGAATTTGAGTCACAAGCGCAAGAGTCTGCTGAACATGCCCAACAATTTCAACAAGCGGCTCATGTTTTTGGGTTGCTGGTGAATGTAGAACATTACCATGCGGATCGCTATAATGAGGCCCTTCAAGTTTTACAGGGTGGACAACCGGATCAGCGCGTAACGGGTAGCGATCCGGCCACTCGTAAGTGGATCTGTCGGGTGTGCAGTATGATTTATGACCCTGTGGTGGGTGATCCTGACTCGGGTATTGCTGCGGGTACACCGTTTGAAGAGATTCCTGAAGATTGGCATTGTCCGATCTGCGGTGCCAGCAAGAAATCTTTTGTCTTACTAGAAGAAAAAGTGGCGGCTTAAAACACTCCTGTTTACAGAAAACTAGCTATTTTTTCGACGGCAATTTTTAAAACTTCGGGTTCTTGTACTAGGGCAAATCTGACATAGCCTTCTCCAGATTTCCCAAACCCAGAACCCGGAGAAACCGCTACCCCTGTGGCTAAGGCTAATTGAGTACAAAATTCTACTGATTTATCAGTCCAAGGAGGAGGCAATTTTGCCCAAACATACATAGTTGCTTTAGGAGTGGGGACTTGCCAGCCGATGCTATGCAAGGCTTCAATAAAAGCATCTCGACGTTTTTTAAAGGTGGCAACGGTTTGTATCACAGGTTCTTGAGTACCTTGTAACGCAGCGATCGCGCCATTTAAAATCCCCAGATATTGGTTAAAGTCAACGACGGTTTTAATCTGTTGTAATGCTTTAATGATTTCAGCATTACCGATGGCAAAACCAATGCGAAATCCGCCCATATTGTAGGACTTAGAAAAGGTAAAAAACTCAATGGAGATTTCTTTAGTAGTATCAGCTTGCAAGATAGAAGGAGGAGGGGCCGTCTCCTGAAAATAAATATCACAATAAGGAAAATCGTGAACCAAAACAATCTGATGTTTTCGGCAAAAAGCGACAGCTTTCTCGAAGAAAGTTAGGGGCGCGGTGGCAGTGGTAGGATTGTGGGGATAACTTAACACCATCATCCGGGCCTGGGCTAAAACAGGGCTAGGAATATCTTCAAAAACGGGTAAAAAATCATTTTCTGCCGCTAAAGGCATGGGATACATTTGACCACCGGCTAGATATACCCCTCCATAGTGGGAAGGATAACCGGGATCGAGAAGTAAAGCAAAGTCTCCCGGATTTAACAGGGCTAAGGGTAAATGAGCAGTTCCTTCTTGGGAACCAATGAGAGACAAAACTTCGGTTTCTGGGTCGACAGGGATGCCAAACCGGTTAGAATACCACTGTGCAACGGCAACCCGGAAAGCCTGTGTCCCATGATATAACAGGTATCCATAAGTTTTTGAATCCTGTAAGGACTGCTCAATGGCTGCGATGACATGGCGGCTAGGCGGCAAGTCAGAAGAACCTAAAGATAAATCGATAATTTCTTTGCCGTTGGCTCTGGCTTGGGCTTTTGCTCTGTCCATTACAGCAAATACATTCGTTGAAAGGGTTTCTAACCGTTTGGCAAATAGCATTTTAGTTATTAGTCATTAGTCATTAGTCATTAGTCATTTGCCCTGCTTGCCACTCTTTATTTCCTAATTAAGATGATTATCAATTAGGGTTTTGAGTTGTTGTTTGTTGATTGCGCCTTCAGAAGACTCTAAAAGTTCTTTGTCTTTGAACAACCTAATGGCGGGCACTCCTTCTACTTTACATTTAGACCTTGCATCGGGATTCGGATCGACTTCTAGTTTAACTACTTTTAAGCGATCACCGTAGGTTTCGGCTATCCAATCAATTGAGGGAGAAACCAAACGACAAGGCCCACACCACGAAGCCCAAAAATAAACTAAAACCGGTTGCTCACTATTGAACACTTCTTGCTCAAACAGAGCGTCTGTGATTTTAATAACGCTGCTCACGGGGTTACTCCTTCAATCAGTCGTCAGTTATCAGTTTTTTAGGGCACTCTTGCTTGCACCCGTTACCAATCAGTAAATCATTATCGCTGATAACTGTTTCTGGTTCACTGATAACTGTATCACTGATTGTTATTGATTGCTGACTATAGATTATCTATCTGGCGACGCAGGTCTTCTAATTCAGCATCAACCACTGAATTAGAGGAAGTTGAAGATTGACTAGAGGTTGATTGAGGTAAAGCTTTATCTGTTACAGGACCAGGTAAGGCTTTTGCTTCTCCTTGGACTTGAGCTTTTAGCAGTGCTAATTCATCATCTACATCACTACCCCCTTCTAACATCCGAAACTGTTCTTCTAACCCGTTTCCGGCTAATTCTCCAACGGCTTGAGATTTGGCTTCTTGTTCTAGTACCTTTTGTTCCATGCGCTCAAAGGCACTCATCGCACTGCTAGTGCCAATGTTACTCAGGGTGCTTTGGAGTTGTTCATTAGCTTTAGCGGCTTTAGCGCGAGCTTGCAGCATATTTTTCTTAGTTTTAGCTTCAGAAATTTTGCTTTCTAAAGCTACTAAGTTCCTTTTGAGTTGGTCAACGGTGGAGGTTTGCTGCTCTAGCTGTTGTTTTAGGACTGCGGCTGTTTCTGCAAAGGATTTTTTACGGGTTAAGGCTTCCCGAGCTAGGGTTTCATCGCCTTTCGAGAGGGCTAGTTTAGCTCGTTGTTCCCATTTATTAGCTTCTGATTGATTTTGATTATATTGTTGTTCAGATCTTTTTTGTTCAGCAATAGAGCGAGCAACGGCTTGGCGTAGCTGTACCAAGTCTTCTTGCATATCAATAACGGCTTGTTCCAGAACTTTTTCTGGGTCTTCAGCTTTGCTGACTAAATCGTTGAGATTGGCTCTAACTACTCGGCCTAGACGATCAAATAATCCCATGACGCTGACTATCCTTTATTTAGAAGTTTATTTTTAAAGTACGCTCTTGTCGGAGCTAAAGAGAGAAATAATTAGCAGGGTTATTACCATACTACCAAGGCTTTACCTATATCTAGTTTGACACAACTAGAGGATGAGCCAATGGTTCACTCAGAACCTCAGAGCGTCAATTATCAATCCGGCAAAGCAGCCCGAAGCGCAACCACTCTTTTAAGCAAGGGTGTATCAATCTCTATTACCTATTCCCTGTTTCCTGTCCGGAGTTTTTTTGGCTTTTCATCTTGAGCAATTCTGCTTCGATTTTTTCTCCTTCGAGAGCAGCAAATTGACTTTCTAAAGGATCGTCATCAGGGGTAATTAATTCTGAATGGGCTTCGAGTTCTAAAATTTTCGACTCGAGCCGCTCAAATACAGTTGTTATCTTGCCGTTGTTAACATTGCCCATGATCTCATTCATTTTTTGAGATGCCAAGGCGGATTTTAACCTAGCAATATAAAGGCTTTTTTGAGATTTTATTTGTGAATATTTTTCCTCTAATTCTCGTAAATTTTGTTTCAGTTTCTTGATGATCTCGCTTTGTTGCTCGATTTGAGTTTCAAAGGTTTGGGCAGTATTTTGATAACTTTGCCATTTAACCAGGGCTTGACGAGCTAGGTTTTCATTGTTCTGGCTGAGGGCGAATTGGGCACGCTCATACCAAGTTTGGGCGGCCAAGAGATGTTTTTGAGCTTCTCGTTCGGTTCGTTTAAAATTAGCAATCGCTTCTGCTAACCCTTGCCGCATTCGGATTAACTCTTGTTCGAGAGTTAAAACCATCTCTTCGAGCATTTTTTCGGGATCTTGGGACTCCTGAATTAAACTGTTGATGTTGGCGCGAATGGTTTGCCCAAGACGATCTAGCCAGCCCATAATGGTTCCCTCCTTCCGTAAAGCCTCTACATAATTTTAAGGTATAGGTTTGTTTGTTGGTCCGGAGTTTACGGTACGGCTTTCCTCGATTTTTTGCTGTTGTAATTGTTGCAATTGCTCCATTAATTGAGAGGGATCTTGCTTATTTTCTGTGGCTCTGAGTTTAGCTCGGATTCTATGATTAAATCCTAAAGGCGTAACGTTTTCTTGCTGGGCACGTATTTGTTCAAGCATACGCTCTCGGTCTAATTGCGCTTGTTGAGCTTTTTGGTTGGGGGGATTGGCTACCGGGGCGGGAGACACAGCCGCTTTCACAGGAGGAGCAACCGTTTGAGGCTGGGGGACCGAAGGAGTTCCCGACTGGCTGGCTGGCATCACGGGAACCGATACAGTCTCACCAGAATTCGGAAGCACCGGCGGATAGGTTTGAACCAGTGAAGGCTGTAAAGAAGGCGGCAATAAAGCGTTGGTTAAATTAGATGCCGCTTTTGGCGTAGCAGTCTGTATGGGCCGTGAAGAGGTGCTGGTTTTTGGGGCTTCAGTTTTCTTGATGGTCTGAGAATTGAGGTTTAAGCTAGGGGATATGCGCGTGGCTGATGAGTCGGGCACTGATAACACACTTAGCTGATCTAAGCTTAAATTTTTTGAAGTTTCTCTTGTGGAATTGAGGGCACTCGTGGGGGATAGCGGCTGAGATATCCGGTTAGATTCAGGATGGCTTTGAGCTAGGTGTTTTTGGCTTGACCACTGGGACCAACTTAAAAGCATATTGGCAGTTAATAAGATGAATATAGCGCCGAGGCCCCAAGGCGTAAGCAGTTGTTCTAACCATTGTTTTTCGATGGGGTTATTCGGGGGTTCGTAGCTTCCCGTTACTTCATACTCTCCTAGCAAAGAGGGGTGTTCCACAATGGCTACTAATTCATCGTCTTTTTGCGTTTTTCTGTTTGAGTGATGAACGATACTAACGACTGTCTCGGAATCTGGTAGCTTAGATGATTGGCCAGGTAGACTGGCAGATGGATGTTGACTCTGGTTCATAATTTACTCCTCAACCGAAAAAGACCTATCAACAGGTCTTGTTGTTCAGTGTATCCCAGGAATGTCGCTATGTCCTTTGAGTCTATCAGTGAGATTATTAATTTTGTTGAACAGCAGCCCGGCTGGGAAATGGTGCGGCTATATCGCCACATCCAACGGTGTTGGTCAACTCTAGTCGGTTCTAGGGTGGCTGCTCATACCCGTCCTTTGTTTGTCCAGCGACAAGTGTTGTGGGTCGCTACTTCGAGTTCAGCTTGGGCACAAAATTTATCTCTTATGCGTTACTCTTTATTGAAAAAACTTAATGCTCAGTTGTCTGAACCTCTTAGTGATATACGCTTTTCTCCGGCTTCTTGGTACAACTCTCTTCAGATAGATGACGGTGAGGACCAGGCTCAAGCTAATCTAAGAGAGCAACATCCTTCTTTTGTTAGCCGCGAGCAAGACTTAATCAAACCTGAACAATCCCCGAGTTTGAGTGATGATCCCCAAGCGGTTTTTGAACATTGGGTACAAAAAATGCAACAAAACCATCAGCATCTTCCCCTTTGTCCTTCTTGTCATTGTCCTACCCCTAGGGGTGAACTACAACGTTGGTCTGTCTGTTCTTATTGTGCTACCAAAGAATGGACTACTTAAGGTTTCTTAATCTTATATTTTTTAAAAAATTATTACGTTAATATAAAAAGGTTTTGACCGATTCAGTTGGATTCTAGTTAAGAATGGTTTGCTTTTTATCTCTATTTATATTGATCCCTCAAGGTTTATGGAAAATCGTAGCTAACTTTACTTATTGCCGGCTATGTTAAAAAACTTGTAAAGCTCGAATCTGTTTCTTTTTGTAAAGCAATTATAAAAAAAACATAAATATGTTAATCGCTACGGGGATCACTGAAATATATATAGAATAACAGGTTCAGCCACGATAGAGCTAGAGATGACTAGAGGAAAATAAATATATAGCTAATCAACCGCTTAAGATAAAAAACTATTTTTCGAGAGCATCCTATGAACACAGCCACTTTTTTAACTTCTTCTTGTCGGTGCTGTCGGTATTACAAAAGTCAAGGTCGTCGGGGTGGGACGTGCCAACAGTTGGGAGTTCCCGTTCAATCTAATTGGAAAGCTTGCTCATTAGCGGCTCATCCTTTTGTATCGGCTTGGGAAACTATAGGAGAAGTGGTACATTTGGAAAAATCATTGACTTTAACCTGTTCTGGTAAAACTACGCCAGTTGAGTCTGCTCAAACAGCAAAGGTTTCGGCAACTAAACAAACAGTTATTGCCTAAGTAAAATGGTTGTTTTAACCTTTTGACTTGAATCAATCTCACTACGAAACGAAAAAAAGATATTAATAGTAAGATTTTCAAAGATTGTTAAAAATTCTTGCCACAGTCAATAGTTATTAGCCGCTCTTTCATCCATCAATAATAACTAATTAATGACCAATAACTGATGACTATTAACTAATGACTATTAACTAATGACTAAAGTTAGGGGAGCCAAGGATATTGACTAAAATCGGGAGGTCGTTTGTCTAAAAAGGCTTGTTTCCCCTCTGCGCCTTCTTCAGTCATATAAAAAAGTAAGGTAGCATTGCCCGCAAGTTCCTGTAAACCAGCTTGTCCATCACAGTCAGCATTAAAAGCGGCTTTGAGACAACGAATTGCCAGAGGACTTTTTTCTAAGATTTCTTTTGCCCATTGAATGCCTTCAGTTTCTAATTGTTCGATGGGAACAACACAATTAACTAGCCCCATCTCTAAAGCTTGTTCGGCAGTATATTGACGACAGAGAAACCAAATTTCTCTGGCTTTTTTTTGTCCCACAATGCGAGCCAGATAACTAGCCCCAAAACCGCCGTCAAAACTCCCGACTTTAGGTCCTGTTTGTCCAAAAATGGCATTATCGGCGGCAATTGTTAGGTCACAGATCAGATGTAAAACATGACCTCCTCCGATGGCATAACCAGCGACTAAAGCAATAACGACTTTCGGTAAAGAACGAATGAGGCGCTGTAAATCAAGCACATTCAAACGAGGTACACCGTCATCACCAATATAACCGGCATCCCCTCTGACACTTTGATCCCCGCCGGAACAAAAGGCGTATTTTCCATCAGTGTGAGGTCCGGCACCCGTTAAAAGAATCACTCCGATTTTTTGATCTTCTCGAGCATCACAAAAAGCATCATACAATTCAAACACGGTTTTTGGACGGAAAGCATTCCGTTTGTGGGGACGGTTAATAGTAATTTTGGCGATCCCATCCCACTTGTGATACAGAATGTCTTCGTAGGTTTTGGCAGTTTGCCAGGCAACTATCATGTTAAAACCACTGCTAATTGAATAATTAGGTTATGTTTCGACAACTTTGGCAATCTTACCTTATTTCGGGACAGCCGATGAACAGTGAATCGTTAAATAAATTTCCGACAGGGTCAAAAAAGTTCATTCTCTTGGCTGATGACTGATGCGGGAAAATCTTAATTTTTTGTAAAAAAATACTGCTAAAGACAGAGAAATGTTAGAATCTGATACTTGAGCAGTTTAATAAACTTAATGTTAAAAAAAAACAAATTGATTCATAATAAGGATCAAGGAAAACTAAACTAAAAATGTCTTTAACTTCAATAGAGGCTTATTCTCTATCTCAAGAAAGACTCTCAAAAAAAGAGCAATTGTTTAATTGAAAAATTTTAAACATAAAAGGTAAAAAATTTCAATGATTAAAATTCAACAAGTTCGCTGTCCTAATTGTGGTAAATTTGCCCAAAGACAATATTGGCATCAACCGAAACTGATGCAAACTGCTTGTCCTGTGTGCGATTATTTAATGATTAACTGTTGTCTCACTGGGAAAGTTGTTGAATCTTATGCCCCAGGAATCGCTGTGTAAAACGATGTTTGCCACTTTTCTTGATCAATGAGGCTAAAGCAACAAAGCCCGTCTAGGCGGGCTAAAATTTTATTTGATAGGAGCCGGTTGAGTCTTACCAGAGAGGGTGAAAGATTTTAAATAAAGCTGGTAAGGAGCAAATTTTTCCGATTGGCTGACTCTCTTAGCCGCAATTCCTGCGCTAACAACAAAGGTTAACCAGACGGCGAGTAAACCAAAAACATATTTGTGCATTTTTCTGGCTGTTTTGCGTCTAATTTCTGGTAGCATGGCTTTAGTGCTGCGTTACATTAATCGTAAATAGGGAAATAAAGGATGCCAACTCATAACCGTAGCGGCAATAAAGAATAAAAACATCCAAAAAAATAGAGTTTTAGCTTTTATATTTTTATTTCTCCACAAGTAATGAAGAACAAACCAACTCGCAAGCCAACTGATTAGGAAAATCGTTTCTTTGCCCGTATAACTGCCAATATTGCCCCACAATTGGCTAGGATTTCGACTTCCAGGAATCCAGCTTCCTATTTTCCAAACGATTTCATCTCTTGCTTTTGATGTATCTGCTAAATGGTGGACAATCATCATTACCCAACAGCCAAACCCGCCACTAATAAAAGCCGCAGCAGCCGGGCCTGAAACTTCTGGTGGACGTTGAGAACCTTTGGCCAAAACTTGGGGAAAGTATTTTAACCCTTGCCAAATCAGGCCGTATAACGTTTGCTCACTTTTCATGACATACCTTGGAATATTGAATGATTCTTTGTTTACAAACCGTGCATTTTAGCAATAGCAAAACCCGTCACTAAACCGCCGATTTCAAAAAACATCATCGCCATTAAACCCACACAAGTAGCGGCTAAAAGAGGACGGTTTCGTTTTTCTAAAATTCGATCTCCATAATTCCAGAGAATCCACGTACAAGCTGTTCCTAAAGGTAGGGTAAATAGCAAGCTAAATTCATGATATTTCATCAATATGTATTCCACCAAAGGCGTATTCTCTAATAGCCAAGCGCGGGCCCCTCTATAGGCAAAACCTGCCCGGTATCGCATATAAGCCAAGTTGCCTGTAGCAATTCCCAGAAAAGTCAAAATGGTTGACCAAAAGCTTAGAGTACGAATTTGGGGCAAAACTTTATTGACTCCCCGCAATAAGGGAAAAGCTAAATGCCCAGTATAAACTGTGATTACGGTAGTGAGTAAAGCCGCCAAACTATGAATTGTCCCCATTGACCGTTGCCAGGGGCTAGGATGTAATAAATTGGCAAAGGGTAAGGACAAAAACAGAACAGCAGACAAAATACTCAGTCCATACACACAAACCTGAGCGATGTCTAGCTGTCTGGGAAACTCAGATTCTGCTGTAATTTGTTTTTCTTCTAGCCTCATAGGAATTGTTTGTCGTACTGACGTTAACCATTTAAGGCTCTGTTGGTGTAATGAATTAGAAGATTGTTAGCAACTCTTTAATGATTACACCAAATTTGGACAAAATTCCCTAGACAAACTGTCAAACTTGAGGCTTTTACAACATTGTTAAACTTTGGCGGCTCTTAATTGTCCACAAGCCGCATCGGTTTCGAGTCCCCGAGAGTAGCGCACACTGACGGCGATGTTTTCTTGTTGAAGAATATTCAGAAAAGCGTTAATGCGTTGAGAGTTAGGGCGTTTATAATCGGCTTCTGAAATAGGATTATAAGGAATCAGGTTAACATGACTCTGAAATCCTCGAATTTGAACCGCCAATTCTTGGGCCTGTTCGGGTAAATCATTGACACCAGCGAGGAGGATATATTCAAAAGTCACTCGCCGCTTAGTCATTTCGACATATTTGTGACAATCTTCTAGTAGATTTTTGAGGGGATAATGTTTAGCACTGGGGATCAGTTGTTCTCGTAAGGCTTGGTTAGGGGCGTGAAGACTGACAGCAAAGGTTACTTGGAGTTGATGCCGGGCCAATTGTTCGATTTTAGCGGGAAGTCCTACAGTAGAAATGGTGAGGGAGCGCATACCGATGCCTACATCCTGATTGAGAATATTAACGGCACTGACAACGGCTTTAAGATTGAGTAAGGGTTCTCCCATGCCCATAAATACCACATGACTTACCCGTCTTTGAAAGTCTTCTTGTACGGTTAAGACTTGATCAACGATTTCATGAGGGGCGAGGTTACGGGTAAAGCCGCCTTTGCCGGTTGCACAGAAATCACAGTCCATCGGACAACCCACTTGAGAAGACACACAAACGGTTAGCCGCTTTTCAGTGGGAATGCCAACGGTTTCAATAATTAACCCATCCTGAAGACGTAATAGATATTTACGGGTTTTATCTGGGGCGATACTGCGGTGATGAATTTGAGAACGCCCGATGGGATAGTCTTTGACTTCCTCGCGCCAAGATTTAGGAAAGACGGAAATATCGGATAGGGACCTAGCGCCTTTTTCATACAACCATTGATAAAGTTGTTTTCCTCGATAGGCGGGTTGTCCCTGTTCTTGAACCCACTCGGTTAATTCTTGTAGAGATTTTCCGAGTAAAACGTTTTGTCCTTGAGGCGACTTTGGTTTGGTTTTTAGCTCAATAGCCATAATCAGTAAAAATACTACGAGCGTGTAGTTTTGATAGGGTACTATTTACCATTTTGACATCCTCACCGCCGTAAAACCGACGGTGATTCCCAAACCTCACGATTTGGGTTTCTTGTTTCCTTCCCTAATTCGGGTTTTTCGCAACTGCCCTTTATACTTATGCCTATCAGGTCTTATGTCCGCTCCACAGACTCTCACCGCCAGCCCGGCGGCCAAAATATTCCGACTTGCATTGATGTCACGAGCGCGAAGCGCCACTTCGTGATCATGGACAGTTCTACATTCTGGGCACTCCCACTCACGGATATTCAATGGCAATTTGTCCATTACGTGACCGCAGTTCCCACAACGTTTACTGCTCGGGAAAAAGCCATCAATTTTCACCAGTTCACGACCATACCACTGGCATTTATATTCAAGTTGACCGACAAACTCAGACCATCCACAGTCGGATATTGCCTTGGCCAATTTAGAGTTTTTGACCATATTTCTAACTGCCAAATCCTCAACTACTATCGTTTGGTTTTCGCGTACAAGTTGAGTTGTCAGTTTATGGAGAAAATCTCTTCTAGAATCCCCTATTTTCGCGTGAACTTTGGCTACTTTCAATCTAGCCTTTTCTCTATTCTTAGAGCCTTTTTGGGTTCTAGAATACGCTTTTTGAACCCGATGGAGCTTTTTGTAGAGCTTATTAAAATGCCTAGGATTACTAACTTTAGTTCCATCGCTGGTGGTGATCAGACTGGTTATTCCCAAGTCAATAAAGTTATCTCAGGATTGATCAAGATGTAGTAGAAAGGGGCCTAATGAGTGAAGATGAAGACCCTTTCATTTTAAAAATGGTTTTAAGCTTTAACTTTTAGTTGTTAATTCGCGATTAAGTTTACTAAATTTAATTTCTTTTTTTGGCTTATTTAAATCAGCCCAATAAATTTGTAACTCAGTAGCCACTGAACCCGATAACAGCATACATCCCAATAAATTCGGGACTGACATCAATAAAAACATCATATCACTAAAATTGACGACGGCTCCTAGATTGACAATCGAACCAAGAAAAATACAAGCTAAAAACAACCCTTTAAAGACAAAAACCGTTCTTTCTCCTAATAAATAAGACCAGCATCTTTCGCCATAATAACTCCAAGTCATCATAGTAGAAAAACCAAATAAAAACATGATCATCGTTAAAACAGGGCTAAAACCGTGAATTGTCTTCTCAAAAGCCGCCGCCGCTAAAGCCGCACCACTGCTATATTGAATCGCATTTTCTCCATAAAAACCATTGGTTAAAATCACCAAAGCAGTTAGATTACAAATAACAACCGTGTCGATAAAAGGTTCTAAAATTGCGACAATTCCTTCTCGGATGGGATCACTTGTACGAGCTACCGCATGAGCGATCGCCGCCGTTCCACTGCCGGCCCCATTAGAAAACACACTGCGGCGAATTCCTTGTATTAATACACCCAGAAATCCTCCTGCGATCGCTTGTCCAGAAAAAGCCCCCGTGACGATCACCTGTACGGCTTGGGGAATTTCAGTAATATTAACTAGCACCACCCATAGACAAGCGGCTAGATAAACCGTCACCATAAAAGGCACTAATTTACTGGCCACAATGCCAATGCGGCTAATACCACCAATAATCACCAAACCTACCAAAAGAGCAACGATCAAACCATACAACCAATCATACTCTTGTAAAGAGGGAAAAACGGTGGTTAGACCGGCAAAAGATTGGTTAGCTTGAAACATATTCCCACCCCCTAAACCGGCGGGAATGCTAAACAGCGCAAATAACATGGCTAAAAAAGAACCTAATTTGGCCTGTCCTATGGCGGCTAACCCCCCGTCAAGATAATACATCGGACCGCCGACAATAATTCCATCAGGTCTAAGGATACGATATTTGAGTCCGAGGGTACATTCAACAAACTTAATTGACATTCCCAAAATGGCAGTGACACTCATCCAAAAGACGGCCCCCGGACCACCCATTTGAATAGCGATCGCTACGCCGGCAATATTTCCCAGTCCTACACTCGCCGATAAAGCAGTCGCTAAAGCTTGAAAAGCGGATATTTCTCCGGTTCCTTGTTCGTCGTTCTTTTCGTCTTCGGTTGTAGCAATATCAATGGCGTGTTTAAACCCTCGAATATTGATGAACCCCATACGCAAGGTAAAAAATACGCCTGCTGTAATGATCCAAAGAATAATTAGAGGGATGCCGGCCACCGAAAAAAACAAAATTCGCTCGATCAAACTCACTAGGCTAGAAAATACCTGATCGATGCGCTCGAGGATGTTAAGCTGTAGAATCATGGATTTTTCACCGATTGAGAGAGCAAGTCCCATAAGCTAAGTTTATATACTTTACTTAAGTTAACATTGTTTACTCAGGGCTTTTCGGCTCAATTATGATTTTTCTGCCTCAGAGGCGTTACACTAGCCTAGCTTTAGATCATCGATTTTTGAAAATCATTAATTTTTCTGGGAACTCTGTAACTCTTCTATACTGGTTTTTGAATATTCATTATTAACCTCAGTAAGGATTTTATCTTTTAGATTGGGGATATCTTCCTGTAAGCGATTCATTTCTGACAAATGTTCAAACATATAATCGATAATAGCTGCTAAAATAAACTGTTTTTGCCAAAAACTATCTCTTTCTGCTGTTATTTCAGTAACTAAACCAATTAATTCGGGCTGATTTTGTCCATGAGTTAACAAGCCCTTTAAAAGCAGTTTTAATTCCTGGTCAATGTCGGTTTTAAGTCTATTAGGTTTCATTGGGAAATTGTCCCTAAAAAAATAATAATAATATTTAGAACTAATTAATGATAAAATAGTTAATAATTATTGCTCCTCTAGATAACTTTCAGGCAATAACCAAACTACTTCTTCACTGGGACTCAAGCTTCGACCTATTAACTATTGATTTCTGATGACTTGGGCATAGTGATGGTCAACTTTTATCCAAATTTCGCCATCCTGGTCAGGCAAACTAAAAATTTGAAAAGATTCAATTTTTAAAAAACGAAGTTTTTGAATCGGGGTTAAATCAAGTTTAAACGAGATAATTTTTCTAAGTCTGTATCAGAGATAGCTAAAAAAAGTTAAATTTAAAAATTTTGAGCGGAAAAAATCGCCAAAGATCTCGATAAAAATGTTGTTATTTCAAGAAATTTAGGTATTTTTAAGATAAAGCTACTTGTTAACGGCAACCCATACCAGTTGCTCCTCTTGCGGAGACCCCCTCACGCCCCTAAGAGCGCAGACTTTACTGGTTCCCCTTAGTCAAGAGGGAGTAAGAAGCCAAAAGAGCCGTTAATAATTATTGCTCCTCTAGATAACTTTCAGGTAATAACCAAACAACTTCTTCATCGTCACTAAAACTTCTTCCTGTTGACCATTGATTACTAATGACTTGGGCATAGTGATGGTCAACTTTTATCCAAATTTCGCCATCCTGGTCAGGCAAACTAAAAATTTGAAAAGAGCCAATTTTTGAAAAAGGAAGTTTTTGAACCGGGGTTAAATCTAGTTTAAATGACATATTTTTTAAGTTTTAATCAAGGATAACCGGCAAGAATTAAATTTTAAAAATTTGAGCGGTATAATTCTAAAAAAATAAAAATATTTTCCTTTTAAGCCCTGGAAAAATTGGAAAAATTATTAGACTATTTAACGGGTTAGATAAATGGCTAAGGGATTTTAAATAACAAATAGAACTAATAACTCATTAAATGACGACGAGGATTAAAGGTTTCTATTTCTCTGAGTTTTTCATAAAGTTCTAACTCTTCAGGAGTCGGTTCAGAGGGAGTAACAATGAGAATTTCTACTAACTGATCACCTCGATTTCCTTCAGTAGTAGGATAGCCTTTATTAGCTAATCGTAGGCGTTGACCTGACTTGACACCTTTAGGGACAGTCATTTTTACTAATCCGTCAATGGTAGGAACTTCTACTGCTCCCCCTAAGATGGCTTCACTCGGTGTAACCGGAACCTGACAATAAATATCTTGACCTTGTAAGCTAAAAAAAGGATGACG
Source organism: Gloeothece verrucosa PCC 7822 (assembly GCF_000147335.1). NCBI lineage: Bacteria > Bacillati > Cyanobacteriota > Cyanophyceae > Chroococcales > Aphanothecaceae > Gloeothece > Gloeothece verrucosa. Next base: position 3,818,334 of record NC_014501.1, on the reverse strand, counting down.
AGCGACCGTAATTTTTAAATAGAGATCTCCTCCTTCTAGTCCCTGTCCTTTCAGACGTATTTTTTGCCCGTCAATCATAGCAGGGGGCATATCCACTTCTAAAGAGCGCCCATCCTCTAGACGAATGCGTTGCCGCCCTCCTAGATAAGCTTTTTGTAGCGGCACGGTTAACCTGGCCTCCACATCTCGGCGAGAAGGGCGCGTCGAAGTCACCACGCGAGTTTGTTTAGTGGTGGGACTGGCAAAGTCTTTAAATTTCCACAGATCAAACTCTGAACGATAAGCTCCCTCTGGGTTAGTGCCATTGCGAGAAGCAGATGAGGGGCGTTTAGGGGGTCGTCGTTTGTTAGATGTACCTAGCAGAAGACGGTTATATTCGCTGCGTTTTTGCTCATCCGAGAGAACATCATAGGCCTCATTAATATCCTTAAACTTTTCTTCGGCGGCTTGATCACCCGGATTCACATCAGGATGATACATTCGTGCCAATTTGCGAAAGGCTTTTTTAATTTCCTCGGGGGTAGCATTTCGTGGCACACCCAAAACTTCATAATAGTTACGAACGGTTTGCATAGATCAGTAATTAGTCATTAGTTATCAGTAATCAGTAATCAGTTATCAGTAATCAGTTATCAAGTTAGCAGTTATCAATTTTTCGAGTTGACTGTACTGTTATGGGTTGTCAGCAATCTATTGTTCACTGTTCACAGATAAGGTGTTTACTGTTCACTAATCTAAAACCAATCATCATCCTCCTCATCCCAATCATTTTGAGCAGGGATATTTCGCCGTTGGTTGCTTCGATAACGACCGCTTGGGGGTTCATTATAATCACTTCGACGAGAGCCGGAAGATCGATAATCGTTGTAGTTATTATCGTACCCCGATGAGCGATAATCATCCCTTCTATTAGGACGAGAATCATAAGTGTCTTGATAACCTCCACCACCAGCACCGTAGTTATAATCATCGTTTCCAGAGCGGGAATTATAACCCAAGTCGTAGTCATTTCGGGCTGATCGTCTTGGGGGATAAGGACGGTCTTCTTCTGATTCTCCAGTTAAAGTACGACGAATAGAATTGAAAAAACCTTCCCCTTCTTCGTCTTCATATTGCAAGCGAACTTCACGATTTAATTCATAGAGAACATCTTGTAGGTCGGCTTGCGCTCTGTCAAGACGGCGTTCATCATTCGCTTCTAGACTACTAAGAATTTCCGCACTTAAAGTTTCAATTTGACGACGATAAGGGCGAGTAAATTCTGTTCCGAAGTCTAGGGTAATTTCTTTGAGTCTACGTTGAGCTTGATCGGTCAAGGCTTTAGCGCGGTTACGTTTTTCTACCCTTTCTCGACGTTCTCTATCTTGAGCCGCAAAAGCATCTGCATCTTGGATCATGCGGTTAACTTCGGATTCTGAGAGGGTAGAAGCGCCTTGTATGGTGATACTTTGTTCTCGTCCGGTGGTTTTATCGCGGGCAGTCACTTGTAGTATCCCATTAGCATCAATATCAAAGGAAACTTGCACTTGAGGCACTCCTCTGGGAGCGGGCGGAATACCGGTTAGTTTAAAGCGTCCTAAAGATTTATTATCGCTTGCCATTTCCCGCTCTCCCTGGATTATATGAATTTCTACCAGGGTTTGGTTATTTTCTGCGGTGGAAAAAATATCAGAACGGCGAACTGGTATGGTTGTATTACGAGGGATTAATTTTTTCATCACGCCGCCGATGGTTTCTAATCCCAGAGATAGCGGCGTAACATCTAATAGCAGAATATCTTTAACTTCACCGGTTAAAATACTGGCTTGAATGGCGGCTCCTACGGCGACCACTTCATCGGGGTTAACATTTTCATTGGGTTCTCGGTCGATGAAACTGCGAACTAATTCCTTAACCATCGGCATTCGGGTTGCGCCGCCCACTAAGACCACTTCATCAATTTGCACGGGGGTTAAACCCGCATCATTGAGAGCGCGTTTGAGAGGACGACGCAGACGACTAACTAAGTCTCCACATAATTCTTCAAATTGAGCGCGGCTAAGGCGAGTTTCAATATGTTTAGGGCCTTCTTCTGTGGCGGTGATGAAGGGTAAGTTAATTTCGGTCACACTCACGCCAGACAGTTCTATTTTGGCTTTTTCTGCGGCTTCGGTGAGGCGTTGTAAAGATTGACGATCTTTTCTGAGATCGACTTTTTCTTGTTCTAAGAACTGTTCAGCTAACCAGTCTACGATACGGGTATCGAAATCATTACCCCCTAATTGGGTATCTCCACTGGTGGCTCTAACTTGAAATACGCCGTCTCCTACTTCTAGGATAGAGACATCAAAGGTTCCCCCTCCCAAGTCAAAGACGAGGATTTTTTTATTTTGTTTTTGATCTAATCCATAGGCTAAGGCGGCGGCGGTGGGTTCATTGAGGATACGCAGCACTTCTAAGCCGGCTATTCTGCCGGCATCTCGGGTGGCTTGTCGTTGAGAATCGTTAAAATAGGCGGGAACGGTGATCACGGCACCGGTGACTTCTTCGCCGAGATAGCGGCTGGCTTCCTCTGCCAATTTTCTCAGAATCATGGCTGAGATTTCTTCGGGAGCAAATTCTTTTTTCAGGCGAGGACAACGGATTTTAACATTCCCGTCATCATCTCGTCTAATGGTGTAGGGAACTCGTTTAGAATCTGGGGAAAGTTCGGCATAAGTACGGCCTATGTATCGTTTGACACCATAATAGGTATTTTGAGGATTAAGCACTGCTTGTCGTCTGGCCAATTGTCCTACCAGTAATTCTCCATCTTTATTAAAACCGACCACAGAAGGAGTTGTTCGCATTCCTTCTGAGTTAGCGATGACAATTGGCTTTGTTCCCTCCATCACGGCGACGACGGAGTTTGTTGTCCCCAGGTCTATGCCGACTACTTTTCCCATGCGTATTTTGATCTCCTGACCCTGTTGTATTGAGTCTTTATCCTTGGTGAGTCTAGCTCGATTATTGCTCGTTGACAATATTCTATCGAATTGCGAGGGGGTTATACGACTGAGGCTGCCCTTATTTCTTGGGACGGTTTTCCCTACCTAGGAGATGGGGGAGAACGAAAGGAAGAGAAGACAGGGAGAGGGAAAGATGATAACCTCGAAACAATACTCATTATTTTTTTACGTTTTTTTCTATATTTTAAAACAATTTTATCAACCTAAATTATTTGCCATAAAAAGAAAACAAAATTAATAAAAACCTTTTTTTTTTGATTTAAAATACTAAGTAAAAATAGATTAAACCGACGCGAATAGCCAAGCAAATTCAAAAAAAAGGCAAATATAAAATTTTTAAGACTTGGAAGAGAGGTAGTCAATGTCTGTTATAAAACGTCGCTACTTTCTGATCTTTTCTGCATCTGCTCTAGCTACCTTAGGTTGTACTCCAATGGCTATTCAAAAACAGGGCGATATTTATTCTCAACGATAACAAATGGCATAACTCGTCTGCAAGCTAAATTCAAATCTCTTTTAGCCGCACGACTGGTAAAACTAACCCTCAATACAGATTCATCACGATTAAATGTTATCGCTTCTCTAAGTCCAGAAGGACAAAACAATCAATTAATTGCTGAAGTTTTTCCGATTCGAGGGATAACAGAAGATGAGCAAAAAAATAGACCTATTCCTAACCTGACTGACTCCCGTCATCTACCGGTGGGTACACCAATACAGTTTCAACTTACTAATAACGAATCTAGTGATCTTCATGTCAATATTCTTTTTATAGATCAAAATGGAGAAATAACCGCTATCTTTCCTAATAATTGGGCACAATCAGCCGCATTTGTCCAAGTCAAAGCCGGAAGAACTATTCAAATTCCTCAGTTAGATGATCCTTTCCAAATAGTCCTCCAAGAACCAAAGGGTGTGGTAGAGGTATTGATTATTGCTAGTAGAGACCCTCTGACAAAATCTCTGAAAACCTTACAACAAATAGCTTCAAGAAATGGAGTAGAGAGAGGAACTATAACCATTAGTGAACCTCTCGAAGTCATTAATGATTTATTAGAAGACTTTGATGCAGGTTCTAGAGATGCTTATAAAGGTTCTGTGGCCTTGCGTCCTCGTCAAGTGGACACCACAAAACTAGCGGCAATGTCAATGAGTTTCGAGATAGTTTGAGCAGGGAATTATTTTAGCAAAGTCAAAAAATAATTAGAGATTTTAAGGCAAACCTAGGTCATTTTCTAGGAGGCAATCATGAAATCTAAAACTTTCAGTCTAAGGGTACTACTAAGTTTATTAACAACCTTCAATTTAAGTTGTGCAACATTAATTTCTGATCCGCAAGTAAGTTTGTCTGAAAATGGAGAATTGGCTCAAATGACTCAAGAGAATAAAGCTAAAACTCTTTTAGAACAAGGTATGCAGCAGTTAGAGGCAGGAGATTATCAAGCCGCTATTCAATCTTTTCAAGAAGCATTAATCTTGTTGCGGCAACAAAATGATCGCCAAGGAGAAGGACAGGCACTTAAAAATTTAGGTAATGCCTATTTTTGGCTTGGAGATTATGCTAAAGCTCTAGATTATGGACAGAAAGCTCTAGATATTGCTCGTGACATTGGGGATCAAGATTTAGAAGCTAGAGCCTTGCTAAATTTAGGAAATCTTGCTAATGAGTTACAAGAATATCCAAAGGCTAACGACTATTATCAACAAAGCTTGAATCTAGCTATAAAAAGCAAAAATCGAGAGTTACAAGCTAAAGTATTAGGTAGCATGGGACAGAGTAATTATAGCCAAGGTCATTATGACGAAGCTATTAAATATTTACAAGAAAGTTTAAAAATTGCAGAAAATTTAAGCGATAATAAATTACAAGTTAATGCTTTAATTAGATTAGGAAGAGCTTATCAAGAGAAAAAAGAGCTAACCAAAGCAATTGATTATTATCAACAGAGCCTAAAAATAGTTCGGGAGCTTAATAATCCTCTTCAGGAGCGTATAGTTTTAATGGCATTGGGTTTAGCTTATAATGAGAGCCGTGATTATGACCAAGCTATTGAGTATTCAAAACAGGGTGTAACCATTGGGCGAGAAATCAAAGATCCTCAAGGAGAATCTGAGTCTTTATATGTTTTAGGGCTTGCCTATAACGGAAAAGGAGATTACCAAAAAGTGGTAGAAACTTATGAGCAAGCTTTGGTGATTGTCAGACAATTAAACAATCCTCAACGAGAAGTAGAAATACTCAATTTTTTAGGCGTAGCCTACGGAGCTTTAGGTGAATATCTTCAACAAATTAACTATTTAAAACAGGCCTTAACTTTAGCTAAAACTTTTTCAGAGTCAGAATTAGAAATCAAGGCTTTATGGTTGTTAGGACAGGCTCATTTTAACTTGGGAGACTATGCCGCAGCCATTAAATATCAAAAAAATCGGCTAGAACTTGCGCGGAAAATCGAAGATTTTTCTCAACAAATAGAAGCCCTTAATGGTTTAGGAGATATTTATTACCAACTGGATGATTATGAGCAAGCGGTTAAATTTTACGAACAAGGTTTAGCCATTTCTAAAAATCAGGAAAAATATGAAAAAGTTTTAGAAACATTAAACAATCTTGGTAATGTTGCCCGACAAAAAAATGATTATGACAAAGCTATAGACTATGCACAACAAAGTCTCGATCTTGCTCGTAAAATTGTAAATCCTTATGAAGAATGGAAAGCTTTAATATCTCTTGGAGGAACTTATAAATATTTAGGAGATAAAAAGGCTATTGAATATCTTCAACAAAGTTTAGCGATTACCAAGAAATTTCCAACGCGAGGACAAGAATTTTTAACTTTAGAATACATGGGATTAGCTTACAGAGCTTTAGGAGAAAATGAGAAAGCCATAGAAGTATATCAAAAAGCACTTGTCCAAGCCAGAGCCATTAATGATCGTCCAGCAAAAGGGACTATTTTATCTCATCTTGGTTCAGCTTATTTTGAGTCAGGCAATCTTCAGGAAGCCGAGAAAATTTTACGCGAATCTATCAATATTTTAGAATCGATTTGGAAAGTTTTAAAAAAAGAAGATATTTACAAAATATCTCTTTTTGAAAGGCAAAAAGATACTTATTTAGAATTACAACAAGTTCTCATTGCTGAAAATAAACCCAACGAAGCTTTAGAAATTTCAGAACGAGGTCGAGCAAGAGCTTATGCAGAACGTCTAGCAGAACGTTTATCTGATTCTTCTAAAACTCCTTTAACTATTAAAGCACCCACTTTAAGAAAAATTCAAGAAATTGCTAAACAGCAAAAAGCAACCCTAGTAGAATATACTGTTAATAAAAATCCTTCTGAACTCTATATCTGGGTTATTCAACCATCTGGAAAAATTGATTTTCATCGAGTTGATTTACAAGCCAAACTCAACCAAACTTCACTAGAACAATTGGTAACTGATAGCCGTGAATCTATGGGGGTTAGAGGTCGAGGAGTTGAAATCGTTATTCGACCAGGGGTTGTTGAAAAGTTAAACTCAAACCTCAAAGAACTTCATCAAGTGTTAATAGAACCTATTGCAAATTTATTGCCCAGTAATGCCCAAGATCATGTAATTTTTATTCCCCATAGCTCTCTATTCTTAGTTCCGTTTGCGGCTTTAAAGGATAATTCAGACAAATATCTCATAGAAAAACACACTATCCTGACATCTCCTTCGATTCAGGTACTTGATTTAACCCATAAACTTGCTACCTCCAGACCTCAACAATCTTTATCCAAGGATCTTTCTCCTGAGCATATTTTAATTGTCGGAAATCCAACTTTTTCTAATCAATTACAAAACAATCTTTATCAATTAAAATCTCTACCCTATGCAGAAGAAGAGGCTAAAAAAATTGCTGAACTTCTCCATACTAAAGCTTTAATCGGAAATGAAGCGACTAAAACAGCTATTATCCCCAAACTTACTCAAGCGCGGCTAATTCATTTAGCAACTCATGGCTTATTAGATGACTTTACGGGAACAGGTGTTCCAGGTGCGATCGCTTTAGCCGATCAAAAAACAGATAACGGCTTACTAACTTCTCTAGAAATTCTACAACTTAAACTCAATGCTGATTTAGTCGTTTTAAGTGCTTGTAGTACAGGAGGAGGAAGACTCACAGGAGATGGTGTCATTGGTTTATCCCGTTCTTTAATTACCGCAGGTGCAAAGAGTATTATTGTTTCTTTGTGGTCTATTTCCGATCAGTCTACTGCTACCTTAATGACGGAATTTTATCAACAAAATCAAAACAATCCAGATAAAGCCCAAGCTTTACGGGCGGCCATGCTAAAGACTATGCAACAGTCTTCATATTCTCACCCGAAATACTGGGCGGCATTTACTCTGATCGGTGAAGCTAATTGATCGCCAACACCGCCCTACCCTGCGATTAAAGCGGTTTTGGGGAATAGTTAACAGTTAACTCGAGTAGGGGGAAAGGCAATTAATGACCAAAGACCAAAGACTAATGACTAATATGGTAATTGCCATAGGAGTATGTCACAATACAACCATTACTCTTAGACAGCAATGGTCAATGTCTAACAAAGCAACCCCCTGTCTCAGCCTTGCAGTCGCTCGTTTAATCCAGGCAGGACCCGACAATTTTGCTATTTGGGTTCTACAATCTCCATTACCAGGAGGCTACGTTCATTATGATTGTATTTGGACTGAAACCTTAACTCGTCAGTGGTTAACTTGGCAGGAAATGTTTTCACTGCAATACGAGCCTCATATTCCGGTATTTCATACGGCTGAACTCCCGAATCAATCCTCGATTGTTTTTTCCAATACTGAAGAAGGAGGTTATGGGGGTCAACAGATGCAACAGTTAGGGATTAGTCTTTGGCAATGGCTATTTGATGGGCCAATTCGTCAAAGTCTCGCTCAAAGCCGGGGAGTGGCCTTTGGCAAAAATCAGTCGTTGCGAGTACGTTTAGACATTCGAGACCCGAATTTGATTCCTCTACCTTGGGAAATCATGCAACCGGAAATAGGAACTCAGGCGATTTCCTTGAGTCCTCAAATCCTCTTTAGTCGAACGACAACCAATGTAGAACCTTTAGCACCTCAATTGAATCAGGAGAGTTTAAATATCCTGTTGGTATTAGGAGAAGAACTCAATACACCGACTTTATCGGCAGGAACCGGACTTACCCCCTCTTATCTTTCTACGCAACCCGAGATTACCCTCAACAGCAGTTCTCCTCGTTTAGAGTTAGAAGAAGAAGCCAACGCGCTGATAAAAGTTATCGCCCAAAGCTCTCAAGTTAATGGTTTAAATTCTGGTGTAACTTCAGTGACGGTTAAAGTTGAGACGCTAATACAACCAACACCGGCTCAACTAACTGAAGCTTTAGATAACGGAAATTATAATGTATTTTTTTATGCGGGTCACGGAATGCCCGGACTTGATGGCGGCTTATTATTTTTACGCGCTAATGCGGTGATGAATGGGACAGAGTTAGCCCAAGCATTGGTTCGCAATCGCATCACTTTAGCCTTGTTTAATGCTTGTTGGGGGGCACAACCAGCCCAGCAAGGACAGAGGGCCATTGAACGTAGTAGCCTAGCTGAAGTGCTAATTCATCATGGGGTGCCGGCTGTGTTGGGGATGCGAGATGCGATCGCTGATCAGGAAGCCCTGAGTTTTATTCAAGCTTTTACTAAAGCCTTGACTCAAAGAATGTCTATCGATCAAGCCGTTAGAGTCGCCAGACAACAATTATTAACTGTCTATAAGTTTAATCAGCCGGCTTGGACATTACCCATTCTTTATATGCACCCAGAATTTGATGGAAAACTTTTGATCAAGATTGATGAAGGGATTACAGAATTACCCGTTACTCAAATTGATCTGACTCAAGAAACTTTCCCTATTGCTTATTTACGTTTGCTCAATAGAAAAGAACGAGTCAATCAGATTTATGGCGGGTTAATGAGAGTGGGAAGACATCAAGAAAATGATTTGGTGATTAAAGAACGGTGGGTCAGTCAGCGACACGCAGAAATAATTTGTCGTGAACTTAATTCTGGTTCTGGACATCAATATACTTATTATTTGAGAGATTTTTCTCGCTTTGGTACTTTTATTTATGATTTAAATAGTTGGCAGAGAGTTCATCATCAAGAGATTCCTTTAAGTTCAGGTGTTCAACTCAAATTTGGCAGTCTTAATGGCCAGATTTTTGAGTTTATTATTGAGTCTTTTAGTTATTCCGAGCCGCCAAAGGTTGATGAGTAACGGGTAATTTCTCCAGCCTACATCAAATTCCTGTAAGAAAATCGGGGCTCTCTTGTTTGCGCCGCGACTATTTATATGTTTTTTTTATAATTTTGCCTTAATTCTCTAAAGATTATTGATATTAATTTCTGTAAGATGGTAATAAAAGCTACAAACAAATGTCAAAATATAATTATAGGAAACTCATCCGTAAAATAGTCGCTGTTGAGTTGGGCAGCCGCTTAAGCCAGCCTACAGATGAATATTAAGAATTTTAAAGGAGACACTTATGGATTTATCCTTATCTGATGTTGAAATTCTCAGTTTAGTTGACTTACTAAAAACCCATACAGAATTATTCACTCAAGCGGATAAACACTCGCTAATTGCTTTAATCAATACTCTTCCTGATGATAAAGAAGCTATTTCTAATAATATTATTCTCTGGTATGAAGAACGTCCTATTATTGAAGAGGCTATGTTTGAAAAATTATCTTCAGATGAAGGGTTTAGTGGGGCACTGGGGGAGCAGAATACTCCTCTGACTCCTGAAGAATACAAGCAAACTATTAAAGATGCTATTTCTCTATAGCGTTTTTCAGTCTAGTGAGGTACAAAGTTCTAGGTTTTAGGGAACACCCGAACACCCGAACAGGCAACAGGAAATTAAATTCAAGATGTACCTCATTAATGTGAGAAAGGCTAGATAAATAAGTCTTTCCTTTTAAGGGGTGGATGATTTAGAATTTTGAGGCAAAAAATTCAGAGAATCATCCCATGAACGAATATGTAAATCCCTTTGAGGATAAGGAATCTCTATTTTAGATTCAGCAAAAGTTTTCCAAATTTTACAGCCAATTTCACTAGCTACAGTTTTACCAATCAAAGGGTCATCAAGCCAAAAACTTATCTCAAAATTTAAACTAGAATCACCAAAATTGACAAAAAAAGCTAAGGGGGGTGGTTCTTGTAGAATTCGCGGATGTTGAGCCGCAATTTGTAATAATAAGTTTATTACTTTTTGAGGGTCACAATCATAACTTGTACTAACCTTTAGGGAACGGCGTACTAAACGATTACTGCCTGTAAAAGTGGTGAAGTCTTGGGTAAAAAAGTTTTGGTTAGGAATAATTTTTTCAGAGTTATCTTTAAAAACTCGTACAGTCGTAGACCGAAAACTCAGCTTTTTTACCTCACTTGATTCGCCACCAATTTCAATAATATCTCCGGGCTTTAAAGTTCCTTCAAATAATAAAACAATGCCACTGATAAAGTTACTAAAAACCTCTTTTAAGCCAAAGCCAATTCCCACAGATAAACCCCCAGTAATAGCAGCAAAAGCAGTGGGATTAAATCCGACATAACCAAAAATAAAAACAATGCCTAAAGCCATCAAAAAATAACGCAGTAAAATTAAAGAAGCTTGCACGGCTCCGGGTTCCATATCGCTGCCAGCCGAAAGGCATTTTAAAAGGAAATGCTGTAAAATATCAACCGTTTTAATCCAGAGATACAAGCCGACGGTACTGATAAAAATTGCTCCTATCGTAATGGGACTCCCAAATAATTTAACAATAACCACTTGAGATAAGGGTTGGGTATCACTAATCAGAGCAATAATTTTTTTGCCAACAAATAAAAAAAATAAAGGAGCAAAAAATTGAGCGCGGTATTGATTAATACGAGGAATCCAAAAAATATTATATAATACCATCAAAAAAACACGATAGAAAAAGTAAACCCACAAAATCTCTAAAGCTGTCTTAAAAATTCCTGCCGTCCAATTTTGCTCAAAAAATAAATATTGAAACAATTTAAGAAAAATTAAACAGAAAACTGAAGTCAGCAAATACCGAATTAATATTAATCCCAAGACTCGAGGATATCGCTTCGCCTTTCGCCAAGTTAAGCGGTTAAGATGAGGAAATTTTTTTTTTATCCGCAACAAAACCCATTGAGAAAACAATTTTGAGCCAAAAATCGATATCGCGATCATCAGCAATTGAATTTGGACAGGAGGACGTTCTAAAAAAATAATCAATTTATCGATCTGGTTGATAAGAAAGCTTAAATCGACTTCATTAGACATAAGCTATTTTACCTCTGCATAATTTTATAAATTCTCATTAAAATAAAATCATAACTTTTCTTGTCGCATTTTCATCTCAGTAGACAGTTGAGAGGCGGCTTCAGTTGAAGAAAGATCGCCGACCATCACCTTTTGATACAGTCGCTCTCCTTGCACAAAAAGTTTTTCAGTCAATTCAATATTATCTAAAGAAATAAACACCGCCGTTTTTGCCTGCTTATTCAACACCGCTTGTATAGGAAACAAACGGTTATTAATGTTGACATTTTTATTCACCGGTATAAATGACGCTTCTAAAGCAATTAATCGTTTTTTCATTTGGTCAGTATTATTGATAAACTGAGCGACTTGCAAAGCGAGTTCTTTTTGACTAGCACTAGAGACGGCGTTAAACACCATAACCCGAGCATAAATAAGAGGGCCGGCACTTTGTTCTCCATCTCCGGGTAAAACCGCTACTCCAAGGCCTTCTCGCCCAAAAATATCAAAATATTGAGTGATCGTCTGAGAATCACAAACTACATAAGCTAAGTTTCCTTGGCTAAAAGCTTCTCTGAGGGCTATTACATTGTCACTAAAAATCATATTCGGCTCGTTTTGAGCTTGTTTAAGCCATTCCATCCACTTAGCCCAGCCGCCACCATCTAGAATAACCCGGTTTTGCTCATCAAACAGTTTGCCACCAAATATTTTTGCTCCCCAAAAAGTAGCGGCAAAATTGGAAAAAATCCCGACAGAATAACCGGTTTTAGCTTGTTGAAGAAGTCCATCTAAAGTTGTCGCCGGAGATTTAACCTTATCTTTGTTATAACAAAGAACCTGAGTCAGAAGACTCGTAGGCAAACCATAAAGTCGGCCTTGATAGCGCACTTGATTAAGAGAAGAAGGAAAATAAGAAGAAACGTCTATATTGGCATCAGTTAAATCCTCGATCACTCCTTCTTGAACTAATTGAGGAATGATCCCATAATTACTAAATAAAATATCGGGACCTAGACCATTTTTAACTTGTTTAATAAATAAATCAGATAACTGTGCTTCTGGGACATATTCACTAACAATCTTGACATTGGGATAAATACGAGTGTAATCATCCAAACTCTGTTGAGCGAGTTCTGCTGTTTTGCCTTCTAGAGAGTACCAAACTAAAATGCGTCCTTCAATCCGTTGTTTTGTCTGAGATTGAGAGGGTATATTAAAAGAAACACAACTACAAGTAATTAATACAACTAAAACAAATCCGATGAATTGACTGTACAAACGCTGCAATTTATTGCCTCCCTTTGCTAATGAAATAATGCTCAAATTCATCCATTACTAGAATTGCACATTAAATCTAACCCTTGACGAATAGCACCGCTCATTTCCCAATCGCTATTAGCACTCAAATCAAAAATAACCGCTTGTGTAGCAGTATTTTTAGAGATAACTTTTCCTTGAGTGTTAACCACAGTTTCTCCCAAAACACCAATAATATTTGTGCCGCAAGTTCCTTGATATTCCACAATGTGAGTATTAGCATTCGAGTCGGCATAAGACAAAGTAAAAGCCACATTTTGCTCTATTCTTTTTTTAAATGTGACGGTATAAGTAATCTCATTGTGAATAAATGTATCGGTTTGAGCTAATGTACTATGGTTGAGTCCACTAGCTAGGCTAACTGCGATCGCAGTGAAGAAACTGATGGAGTGGGTTAAGACTTTCATTGAAAAGAGTAGAAATCGAAAACAACCTAATTTTAAAATATCAATTTGGCAAAGTATTAAAATTTTATCTTAAAAATCTTGCCGTAAAAATAAAATTATACTTTGAACCCAAAATTTAACTCGTCAGATTCAGTGCCCTTAACACAAACCGTAAAACAAACACTGCCGCTAAAATCCACATGGTTAGAGTTATTTCTTGCATTTTTCCTTGAAAAGCTTTAATCAAGGGATAACTAATAAAACCTACTGCCAACCCTTCAGCAATGGAATAACTTAACGGCATAATTAAGATAGTTAAAAAAGAAGGAATAGACTCGCCCGGATCATCCCAACGAATTGAACGCACATTTCCAGCCATCAACACACCAACAATTAACAAAGCCGGCACAGTAGCATAAGAAGGAATGGCAGAAATCAGAGGAATAAAAAAAATAGAAAGCAGAAATAAAATAGCCACCACAACCCCAGTAAACCCAGTTCTACCCCCTTCAGAAATACCTGATGCTGATTCAATATAAGCCACTATGGTTGAAGTTCCCAACAATCCTCCGATGGTCGTTCCTATGGCATCAGCCATCAAAGCAGGGTTAGTTTTCGGTAATTCTCCACTATCATCAATATAGCCGGCTTGTGTTCCTACTCCAGTTAAAGTCCCAATAGTATCAAATAAATCCACAAATAAAAAGACGAAAACTACCGCCAAAAAATCTCCTAAACCTTGCCAATTTAAGTCATAAAAACCGATTAAGGCTTGTCCAAATAAATCTTTAGGAAAGGGAGGAATTTCCATAATAGAGGCAGGAAAGGGAGAAATTTGCAGTATCCATCCTAATGCGGCTGTGGCTAAAATTCCCCAGAGTAAGGCCCCAGTAACGCGACGCGCCACAAAAGCACAACTAATGACTATACCTGCAATTGCCATTAACGTCGTCGGCTGATTAAAGTTAGCAAGGGTAGTAATGGTTACCTCACTTTTAACAATAATACCGCCATTAATTAGGGCAATATAAGCGATAAATAAACCAATTCCTGTAGCAATTGCTTGTTTAAGACAATGAGGGATGGCCCTGACAATTTGGCGGCGAATATCGATAAAAGTCAGTAGTATAAAAATTATTCCTTCTAAAAAAACAGCACTTAAAGCAATTTTCCAGCTAATTTCTAAACCAATAACCACAGAAAACGCAAAAAAGGCATTTAAGCCCATTCCCGGGGCGAGGGCAAAGGGATAATTCGCCAGAAAGGCCATTAAAAGGGTAGCGATAGCCGAAGAAATGGCAGTGGCGATGACTAATTGCCCAAATAAATCTTTAGGTTGTTCAAGATAAATAGCATTGGATAAAATATCAGGATTAACCGCTAAGATATAGGCCATGGTTAAAAAGGTTGTCACACCCGCCAAAATTTCTGTACGGAAATTGGTTTTATTTTCAGAAAACTGAAAAAATTGGGGAATCCAAGTGAATAAACTCTTCATTTTTGCTGAAAAAATTAATGATGCTGATTCAGTTTCTAGTTTAATGGGCTTGTCTCTGTTTTCCAAGCCGCCTAACTTTTGCTTTGGCAGAAGACAGATTTATCTTTGTTCAGGTAGCTGCTGATAAAACTCTTCTAAAGAAACTGCTGATAACACCCCATCGATTAAATTTTCTAACTGTAAAACCTCCAATTGTTCTAAACGAGACTCAATTTCTGGATTGATTTCCCCAAAACGCCCCCTTAATAAACGTAATAACTGTCTGAGAGTACCTTGTTTTATGCCTTGCTGTTGGGCAGTTTCTAGTTGTTGTTGTGCCGCTTCGGCGCGTTGGCGTTCAGTTTCGGCTTGTTGTTTGGCGACTTCCTCGGGTAATAACACTAAATTGCCCTGTGGGTCATAAAACCTTAACCAAGGGGCGGAGTTTCTTTCTATTTCTCCCTCCCAGGTGCCTAGCCATAATTCCAAACATTGACACCATAACCATCCTTGTTCATTGGGGGTAAGTTCTTGATAGCGTTGATGATTATTCAAATGCCATCCCCGCAAAGAATTAGGATCAAAGGGGTCAAAGACAAAGTAATCTGGAGTACGAAAGGTTTGCTCATAAATGGTTTTTTTAAGTCCGGTATCTGCCGCAGCAGTAGAAGGAGACATTAATTCAATAATCACATCAGGATAACGTCCCTCTTCTTCCCAGACAACCCATCCCTGTCTATCTTTTATTCCATCTACATTTAACACCACAAAAAAATCAGGCCCCCGAAAATCCCGATTTCTGGCTTGTTGGCTGCTAAAGTAGATAAACATATTGCCCCCAACAAAATAATCAGTTCTACCGTTCATTACGGTTAACATTGACCGAATGAGGACATTCATCCCGATACGATGGCGGTTACTTTCCAAAGGTTCTCCATCATCAAAAATTAAGTCTGTTGGTGGCATGGGGGGATTCCATTCCACTGCTGAAGATTGTGATAGGATTTCCTGTGCGGCTTCAGTTGACATGGCAGTTATCCCCCAAATTTAGAATAAGTGTATTATATATTTAAATATTACAAGTTATTCTCAAAACCGTATCTGAACAGGGAAGTTATCCGTACTATCGTCTCGACCAAAAAATTGTCAAACTAAAAATAGAGATGATTGAGATGAATGCAAATGAAACCCATAGTTCAAAGTTTTTATAATTGGTATTCACAACAAATTAAACATCCTAAATATCGCTGGTTCATTATTTTAGGAACCCTGCTTTATCTCGTGAGTCCTGTTGATATTTCTTCGGATTTTATTCCTATTGTAGGATGGCTAGATGATGGGGTTGTTCTAACACTATTAACCACTGAGGTATCCCGATTAATTATAGATAATCGCCAACGTCGTCAAGAACTCAAAAACGCATCCCCGTCAGACCCAACCATTGAAGTTAAAGCCACTAAAGCTTAATGGCTATCAAAAATCTAAAAAGGTTGCAGGCAACAAACAGTAAAGACGTTGCCTGTTGCTTGTTTATGGGTGTTTAAAATCTCTTTTGATACTCAAGCATTCCCCGATTATCATCAGAAAAATTACTCGTTCCACGAATCACCATATTATTATTAATTCTATAACGCAATCCGAAATTAGCAGGACGATCTGTGTTCACAATTTTTTGCACAGAAAAAGACAAATTATCGCGCAAATCTACACTCGCCTCAGCCGCAATGCCTATTTGATAATTAGCAATTCTGTCTTTCGGGTTGAGAAGTTGAGTAGGATAAACGCGAAAATCGCTTAAACCGAGTACCTTACTAATGGGGCCTTGAATGGTTCCAAAAACGGCTGAACCGGCTAAATTAGCTAACCCTAACCTCGGGTCTTTTTCCAGTACAGGATTAATAAAATTCCCTCCTAATAGGGCAATAATTTCAGTTTGAGAACGAGGGGGAAGACTGGTTACTTGTAAATTCTTAGTTATTTGACTAGCAAAACCATCCACTTTCGCTTGAACCCGAACCGTTTGCAAACTATCTGAGGGAAAAGCTGTATTATCATTAATCTCAGACGAAAGGGGATTACTACGGACTAAATTTCCTTTTGTCTCTGAAACAACCGCCGTCATCTGTACATCCAGATAAGGATCTAATCCTCGATCAGGCATAAATCGGGCTGTGTTAACTTCTCCACCCACTAAACCAAATTGGGCTGAAAATAAATTCACTTGACCACCTTTAAGTTTAATATCTCCCTCGGGCTGAGGTTGGGCTAAATTTCCGTTAACATGAACATTTCCGGCAGCTAAAATTCGTAACACCGGTGCAAAACTAATCCAAACATTGTCCCCTAAATTCAGTTGTAAATTTTTAAATCCTGTCAGGGTGGCTAATTTATTTGGAGAGGTGGCTTGGTTTTCTTTTTCTGCCATCGCTTCGGCTAACAAAATTTGACCATTAAATAAATTCACTTGGCCCCCTAAATTGGGATTGAGTAAGCTACCGGCTATTTGAAGGGTTCCGTTGACATCTCCTTGATATAACCCTTTTAAATTGAGAGTAAGATTGTTAGCTGTTACTGTTAAAGGTTGCTTGACTGGAATCGGTAAAAGGATAGGTAAAGTGCCCGCCGCCGTGATTTTACCGCCGCTAAACTTGCCGGTTAATTTTTCTACCTGAATTTGATCAAAGTTAAATACAATTTTGCCATTGACTTGAGTTAGAGGAACTTTGGGAAAAATTTGAGCCAATAGACTGGCATTTTCCAGCTTGGCTACACCATTAGCTTGTAATTTACTGGGCCGGCCTCGTTGTTGATCAAACTGACCCTCTACATCTAGATTAATTTCTCCTTTGCCACCTATCCAAGAGACTTGTCCTTGACTGAGAACATTTAAAATGGCAAGTCCATCATTTTGCACCCGAATATTGAGGTTAAGGTCATCACTGCTGGGGGCTACTTTGGCAAAGGGTAACTGATAGGGTAAACTTCCCTTAATATCAATAGGTGCATTTTCTTGATTCGTTAATTGACTTCCTGCCTCAAAGTCTAAACGGCTGTTTTGATAAGTAAATTTTCCTTCGGTTGCTTGCAGAGGAATTTTGTTGACAGTAGCTTGGGCGATGGCTAGTTGTCCTTGTATTTCGGGGTTATCTCGTTTACCTCCTAGCGTCACTTCACCATTGAGTAACCCCTCCACCTCAACACTCGGCGCTACACTGACAAATTGTTTGATTAAATCTAAAGGAACGTTTTGCAGGTGCAATTTGCCGGCTTGAGATTGACTGCCAATGTGACCAGAAAAGGCCACTAGACTATTTTCTAACTGTATACTTACTGGTTCAAGGTTGAGTAAGCCGTTTTGATAATCTCCTTGGACTTGCAACTGTTTAAAATTGTGTTTGCCCCATTGCCACCCTTTACCTAATAGATCAAATTTAGCCGCTACCCCGGTTTTGCTGGAAGCATCTAGGGTCAATTTAGCATCAAATTCGCCTTTTAGTGAGCTTAATTGGGGTAGATGAGGATTATTATTTTGTTCTTGTGCGCTTTTTTCTAAATGTTGGTTAAATTGAGTAAAGTATTTTAATTGTTGGGCTAAGGGGGCATAGGGTAATCCCACTGAATATAAAGAAGAGTTATCCGTCGTTTGTGGGGGTTCGTTCCAGAGATCTTTGGCTTTAGCATAAGTAGGTGCCTTTATACCCCGCCCCAAATCAGACAATTCAAAAATTTGTAAGGTTTCTAAAACCTCCTCAATTTTTCCTCCTGTAACGGCTACTTCTGTATATAAACGAGGTCCGGAGGGGGATTGGGTTACATTGGCGTTAATATTATATGAACTATTATTACGCTTCAATTGCCCTTGGGTCAGGCTAAAATCTCCGTTGTTAATACTGATGTTGCCGCTAAAGTGATCGCCTTGGATGTGCCCCCATCGCGGATTAGCGATCGCTACTTGCTCCCCGTTAAAATTGTGGTTATCGGTATTAAAGGCAAAGTTACCGGATAATTCTCCCCCTAGAGGTTGAGATAAAATCTTTTCGGAAATGGGGACTTTTGCATCTTTGGCTATTTCTGTCAATAATTCCAAAGGAATATTATTAGCACTTATTAATATTTGTTGTTCTCGGTAAGTCCCTTCAACGGCTATCTGATCTAAATTAAGGGCAAAGGAAAGCGGCTGATAATTTTCATTTAAACTCAGTTCAATTTTGTCTCGATCGCCGGCCAGTTGAAGCTTCACCCCACTATCAGGCACTAAGCTAATTGCTCCCTTTAATTCTGGTTCAAAATTTTCATGGGCCATAGAGAGATTATTTAAGCTAATAGCCCCGTCTATATGCGGCTTTTGAGGGGTTCCAGCGATTTTCCCTTCAAAATTTAACCTGCCGCCAATATTCCACTGTTGGGCTTGAGAAAAGCTTGCCGTTAATTGTTTTAGATCAAATCCCTTGGCACTAACATTAAGGTCTAATTTATTAATCGCTGAGAGAGGATTTTTACTAGATAAATCCATTTCTAGGAAGCCCTTGGCGTTGAAATCGGAGGCGGTTGCTTGTAAAATATCCAAGCGTTTTCCACTCCAAGCAACTGTGGTTGTTAAAGCGCGATTAATCAACGATAATCCTTGACTAAAATTAAGGTTTCCTTCTGCTTTGATGGCGGTGGGATTAAGATTATTTATGTTTCCACTAATATTTAATTTCCCCCCCAAAAATCCTTTGAATTGAGGGGAAAAAGAGGCTAATTGAACTTGCTCTGGAGTAATAAGGGATTCAAACTTCCCTCCTTTTATTAGAATATGTTTAGCGGCAATGGTTCCCGCCGATGAAATTAAACTACCATAGCCAGTTCCTTGAATATCTTCTAAACGACTTTCTAAATTCCCCTCAAGACTCAATTGTCCTTGTAATTTGCCGCGTAAGGGAGTAGATAAATTAGGGATAAGATTAGCTAACTGTAGATTATCGGTTTTTAAGGTCGCTTGCCAGAATCCTTGATGAATTTCTAGCTGATTAGCTTTAATTGTGCCGCTAGGCAGGTTAAAATGAGCTTGTCCGCTTCCTTGAATATCGGCTAAGGTACTGTTTAAATCGCCAGTAACCGTAAAGTTACCCCCGAGACGGCCATTCAATTGATGAGGAAGATTGGGAACAAACTGATTAATTTTGAGTCGCTCTACTAATAAATTCGTTTTCCATTCACCCTGTGCTAACCGAATATTATTCGCCTTAACTTGTCCGTCGGCTAAAGATAGATTCGCTTCGCCGGTTGCCACGATCGTTTCAGGAGAAAAAGAATTTTGATTACCCGATAAATTCAATTGTGCATTGACTCGACCATGAGCGATATTTTCGGGTAAATTGATTCCTAAATGGTCTAATGCAATGCCTGATGCTTGTAATTTTCCTTGCCAATTTCCGGCCAGATATTCAATATTATTAACCTTAATAAGTCCTTGACCAAAAGGAATACTAACTGTGCCTCTTCCTTTCCAACTGTTGAGTTGATTTAACTTTCCTGAAACGGTTAATTGTCCTGAAACTTGCCCCACTAATGAAGGCAAGACAGATTGATATAAAGCCGCTATTTCTTTTGAAGGGAGCTTATTAGCATTGACATCAATAGCAAAAGTCGAAGAATTAGGAATAATTGTACCTTTGCCGCTTAATTCTCCGCCTGCCGTTGGGATAGCTTTAAATTGGGTTAAATGAATTTGAGAATTGAAGAGTTGTAAATTGGCTTGGAAAGATTGAAAATTAATTTTATCAATTACAGCCGGTTTGGTCGTGACTAAATTTAAAGAAACTTGGGGGTTATTGAGGGTTCCGTTGACCTGAAACTGGCTTTGAAGTTGGGCTGAAATAGGCAGCGAAGAGGCGGGAATTTTTAAAGTGCTAAGGGCATCTTGAACTTGAAACGGAAGAGTTTTAGCACTGAGGGCATAATTTCCCTTTAAGTTGATCGTCCCATTGGTCACTGCCGCAATTTTGCCGAATTGAGTAGTAACGCCTTCTAACTTAATTTGATGGTCATTAAAACGAAGTAACCCATTAGTTTGAGCAAAAGCTTGGGGAAGTTGAGGAATTTGGGCAGTTACATTGGCTAAAGTAGCAACGCCTTTGAGAGAGGGTAATTGTTTAGGCTTTAAGTGAACTTCTAAGTTACCTCCCACCTCTCCATTTTTTAAATTCAAGGGAAGGGCAATTAAATTTTTCAGGTCTGCGGCTTGAACACTATGACCAAGAACCACTAAATTGATCTCACCGGTGTTAGTTTTAGCAACCCCTGAGAGTTTAGCCTTACCCCCCTTAGCTAATAGTCCAACCCCAACAAAATCAACGATTCTACCTTGATTAGCAAAATTCGTTTTGAGTGAGGGAACAAAAAGCTTAACCGCCGAGTTTAACTGTTTAGTCGCGGATCTCGCCCTTAAAACCACATCAGCATTAATAAACTGTAAGCTTTCTAATTCTACGGCTCCCTCTTGAGAACCGTTAGATTTTATAACATCAAAAGGAGTCATTAACCAAGATCCATTAACCCCTTGTTCTAGATAAATATTAGGGCGAATGGCTTTAACATCTAAAGTTAATTGAGAATGGCTAAAAAATTTCACCGGATTAAAACTAACATCTACTTCAGCCAGAGAAATTTTGGCCGGATCTGTAGGAGTTGGTAAAATTTCACTTTTTCCAAAGCGGACTCCGGTGAGAGAAATTCCCTCTACTGAACCAATTTTAACGGGACGATTGAGAAAATCGCTTAATTCTTTCTCAAGAATTGGAGCTAATTGTTGCTCAATGACAAAACGTCCGTAAACTAACCCTCCAGTAATACTAACTAACAAAACACTGCCTAGCCCTAGCCATAAGCGCCGATCTACCTTAAAATTAAAGGAAAATCGAGGTTTTGACTCAATAGTGATTTTAGAGTGAGAATGATTAAAATAGGAGGAGAAATCTTTTGTTATAAGCTTTTTTTTGACACCGAACATGGTAGATGGTGAGTGCGAGATAATTTTATGGATAAATTATAAAGACTGATTGTCAAAGATAGGAGTCAAGTAAATTAAATTAACCTAAAATATAATCAGTTAAACAAGCTCAATCCACCTACTGTAGCGGTATTGAGAGATTTGCAGAGTCAATAATTAAGATTTACAATTTGTAATTTCAGCTACACTTATGGATTTAATTACTCTCCAAAACATTTTAGATAACACCTCATTTTTAGTGCTGTTTCTAACCATGTTGATTTATTGGGTAGGGGCCGCCTTCCCCAGCATTCCTTATCTACAAGCATTAGGAACCGCAGGAGTAGCCAGTGCTAATTTATGTATAGCAACGTTATTGGGTGCCCGTTGGTTAGAAGCCGGATATTTTCCCATCAGTAACCTCTATGAGTCCCTCTTTTTTCTGGCCTGGGGTGTTACCGCCATTCATTTAATTGCTCAAAAGATGAGTGGTAGCGCCTTGGTAGGAGTAGTTACAACCCCTGTAGCAATGGGAATTACCGCTTTTGCTGCCCTCACCTTACCAGCCGATATGCAAACCAGTGCGCCTCTGGTGCCGGCTTTAAAGTCTAATTGGTTGATGATGCACGTCAGTGTGATGATGCTTAGTTACGCGACGCTGATGGTGGGAGCGACTCTGGCGATCGCTTTTTTGGTGGTCACTAAAGGGCAAAATGTAGAATTACATGGGAGTTCGATCGGAACCGGAGGTTATCGGCGATCTGTGAGTCTACGTAAACCTAAAACTGATGAAAACCCTGAAAATGCCCTAGAACCGGTTAGCGCTTCCACTGTAGCCGTTCTCAATAAAGCCACCAAAGCGACTACAGTTACAGGCGCGGCTACTCTATCTATCCAACGCCTCAGTTTAGCGGATAATCTGGATAATATTAGTTATCGGATTATTGGTTTAGGGTTTCCCCTATTAACCATAGGCATCATTGCCGGTGCAGTTTGGGCCAATGAAGCTTGGGGGTCTTATTGGAGTTGGGACCCTAAAGAAACTTGGGCCTTAATTACTTGGTTGGTGTTTGCGGCTTATCTCCACGCCCGCATTACTAAAGGTTGGCAAGGCAGAAAACCGGCGATTTTGGCGGCAAGCGGCTTTGTGGTGGTTTGGATTTGCTATTTGGGTGTAAATCTTTTAGGAAAAGGGCTACATTCTTATGGTTGGTTTTTTTAGCTTCCCCCGCGAGAAGCCCTTGGAGTGAATTTTCGATAAAAACACCCACAAATCACCGTCGGATGGGGCTTTTAAAGGGGCGAAGTAATTCGCCCCACAGCCCCTCATGAATCGCGGAGTAGAACTATTGCCCTCTCTTTTTTATCGCGGGTTGCCTCTTGCGCTAAATATGTTACACTGGAGCTATGCTGACAATGAACATGACCTACCGAATTTATCCAGATGTTGATCAACAAGCAATGATGCTTGAGTGGTTGGAAACTTGCCGACGACTATATAATCGTTGTTTGCGAGACTTAAAAGATTGGATAAACAGTAGGAAATGCTCTATTGATAGATGTTCTCTGGAAAAAGAGTACATTATGTCAGCTAGTATCCCTTTTCCAAGTTATCTTGAGCAAAAACGCCAATTAACACAGTGGAAAAAAGAAGATGACTACCTCAAGGCAGTTCACTCTCAAGTAACCCAAGATGTTGTTAAGAGAATGCACAATACTTGGGAGTCATTTAAAGATAGAGGGTATGGGTTTCCAAGATTCAAAAAATATGGACAATACCGTTCATTTTTGTTTCCTCAGTTTAAAGATAATCCGATTACGGGTTATCAAATAAAGCTTCCAAAAATTGGAGATATTTTAATTAATCAACATCGTCCAATTCCTAACGGGTTTAAAGTTAAACAAATCAGAGTTTTATCTCGATGTAGGGGGACAAAATGGTACGTTATCGTTACTGTTCAATCTGATGCTTCAGTACCTGAACCTTTACCTTATGGTAGAGGGGTTGGTATTGATATTGGATTGGAGAATTTCTTAACTACTTCAGATAATTTCACAGTTGAACCAGCTAAATTTTTTCGGGAGTTGCAAAGTCGGCTGAAAGTGCTACAACGCAAAGCATCCCGCCAGAAAAAACGCTCAAAAAACTGGGAAAAAGCACAAATCGAAGTAGCTGAGTTACACCATAAAATTGCTAATTGTCGTAAGAACTTTCACTTTCAAACAGCGCATTTACTCTGTGATCAAGCAGATATGATCTTTGTTGAAGACATCAATTTTCGAGTCTCAGCTAAAGGCTTTTTAAGTAAGTCAATGCTTGATGGTGCATTTGGACAGTTCAGAAATATTTTAAGTTGGGTTTGTTGGAAACGAGGAAAGTATTTTGCTCAAGTTGACCATAAATTTACTTCGCAAATCTGTCCTAAATGTCAAACTCATACAGGTAAGAAACCTCTATCTCAAAGAGTACATGAATGTCCAGAATGCAGTTATCAAACAACTAGAGATCATGCAAGTGCTGAAGTAATTCTACAACGAGGATTGGAAAAAGTAGGCATGGACGTTGCCGAAAGGAAACAGTCTGATAATGGCGTACTGTCAGGGGTCTTGTACCTAGATAAGTGCCGATGCAGAAATGCTCAATTGCGAAGTTGAGAAGCCTACACTGTACGCTTGCGTCAGTGTAGGAGTACGTCACAGATTAGTCAATAGTCATTAGTCATTAGTCAAATGACTTGGAGTAATCTACACGCTAAGGTTCATATTACCCTCAGAAAAAGACAACTATTACCTAAAAAAGAACGGTTATTAGTGGCTGTTTCTGGGGGACAAGATTCTTTATGCCTCTTAAAATTACTGGTAGACTTACAATCTAAATGGGAATGGGAGCTTGCCATTGCTCATTGTGATCACGGTTGGCCGACTGATGCCGGCATGAGTGATCATGTGCAACAAATTGCCCAAAGTTGGGGCATTCCCTATTATTTAAAAACCGCGCATCATCTCAAAGAAACCGAAGCCGCCGCCAGAAAGTGGCGATATCAAGCTTTAATAGAAATAGCCACAGAACAAGGGTTTTCCTTGGTGGTAACCGCTCATACAAAAACTGATCGCGCTGAAACTTTTTTGTATAATCTTATTCGCGGGGCTGGTACTGATGGACTCAGTTCTCTGACTTGGGTACGTTCTTTAAGTGAAAATATCTGGCTAGTTCGTCCTTTATTAGAAATTTCTCGTAGCGAAACTTATCAATTTTGTCAACAATTTAATTTATCTATTTGGGAAGATATTCTTAATCAAAATTTAAAATATGCTCGGAATCGTATTCGTCATGAATTACTCCCTTATTTACAAACACATTTTAACCCACAAGTAGAAAAAGCTCTAATTCAAAGTGCAGAAATTCTTCGCTCCGAGGGAGAATACTTAGAGGAAACGGCCCAACAATGGCTAGAAAAAAGTCTTTCCGAGGATAAAATAGCAATACATCGTCAAATTTTACGTGGTATTCCTTTAGCGTTACAGCGTCGAGTCATGCGCCGGTTTTTAACAACCGTTCTTTCTAAAGCTCCTAATTTTGAACAAATAGAAGCTCTGGTGAATCTGATTAATGCTCCTAACCGCAGTTCTACTTTTTCTTTACCGGGTACAATTACGATAGAAGTTCAAGGAGAATGGATTAGAGTTAGTCATCTGTAATAGCTAGAAAAATTCCCTTTATTCTGTTTTCTATTAAAAAATTTTTTTGCCCTATAATTTATCAATTACCCATGAGATTTAATCAACTCAAGGATTAAACCAGCCGCTAAATTCCTCTAAATTTTGGCTTATTCGACTTAAATTATCTTTAAAAGGTTCTATAATTTCTTGATAAAGTTTTAACTCGGATCGAAGTTGAGTTAACTCCACAGTAGCTTGTTGCCATTGTTCTTGTTGTTGTTCTATATCCCTTTCTCGGTTTTGTTGATCAGTTATTTGTTGATTAATCATATCTTTAAGTTGTTGAATATTTTTTTGAAGATTCTCAATTTCTAATTCAACCTCTTGCCGTTCTTGTTCAGTATTATTTTGCTGCTCTTCTAATTGATTTAATAGAGGAGTTAAGTTAATTTGAGTAACTTGTTGTTCAGGTTCTAAAATGCCTTGACGACGACGTAAAACCCGCAAATGTTGCAGTAAAATCTCTTGTCTTTCCCAGAGCGTTTTACGCTGTCCTACTAGGGTTTTATCTAACATTTTTTTGCGTTCTTGTTCATCTTTTAACTCTTCCTCAATACCTAAACGTTCAAACTCTGAAGCCGCTTGCAGTTTCGCTTGTAATTCATTAACCGATTCACACTGTAAAGTTAACTCTTCTTCTTGTTCGTTAACAAAGCGGACTATTTTATCTAAATCAGCCCGCAGTTTATTAACAATCTCTTCTAATTCTCCTAGAGGCAAATTTTCTAAAGCTTGTAAATTAACTTTATTATCAGTAACAGCATCTTCTCTACCATTAGCTAAACGAATTAAGGTTTGCTGTAACGACCCGATATTTTGTAAATCGAGATTAATTCGTCTGAGTAACTCTTGTTTATTACTGATAAGATTTTGCTGCACTTGCCACTGAATTTTAGCTTCTTCTAAAGAGGCTTTAGCCGAGGCTAATTCTTGCTTTTGACGGTCAATATTTTCTCGTTGCTGCTGAATTTTTTGTTGGCAGGCTTCAACTTGTGCGTGTTTTTGTTCTAGCTGTTGCCAGTAATAAGCAAATTGGTTTTGCTGCTGTTGAATAGTTTCTAAAGTCAAGTTAAGCTGTTGCTGTGGGGAAGTCGTGTTATCAGAATAGGAGGCTAAACGATTAATGAGTGCCTCAATTTGTGCGGCTTGATCAGGTTTTAAATGTGATGGTAATCCAAATTGGCTTTTTTGATTTTCTAAAGACTCTTGTTCTTGTTTTAATTGTTCTTTGGCTTCTTCTAATTCGTGGCGTTGACGTTCTAAATACTCGAACTCAGCCTCCATTTGCTCGATTTGTTCTACTCGCCCGTCTAATTCCTGTTCTCTTTTAGTGAGTTGTTCAGCTTGATAAGTCAGAGACTGCTTCCATTGTTCAATGTATTCTTGCTCTTCCTTAATCTTTTCCATTCGACGGGACATTTTTTGCAACTGGCGTACCACTTCCCCACCGGCTAACTCGGGTGTACCTTGAATTTGCCGGTTATTGCTTAAATTCACCAGTAATAAAGTTCCTTCTCCCACTTGCAATGAGCTATCTTCCCAAGAAATCACATCATCTGTGGGGATAGCACTCCAGGTTTGATCATTATGTTGACAAGCTAGGAGTTTTAACTCAGTTCTCAAGCCGCCAATAAATCCTCTATTTTGTCGCTTTACTTCTGCAAGGTATAACACGAGTCGTAAACCTCTTGATTTGTCCTGCGCCTAATTTTTAATTTAATTGTCACAGCTAAAGGCTGTTGATCTTCAAGCCCCTCTAAGTAATTGTTCTTAGATTTAAAGGAATTAAATTTCTTGGTTTGCTCCTATGAGTGAACAATGACTTAGTCAGCATAGACTTCTCCTAATTATTTACATAAAGTTACAGAATTTGACGAAGCGTAAACCTTTCTCAAGATCAACAAATAATCTTTCTAGTATTAAGCATAACTAGGTTGAGATCTGTTTGCCAAGGCTTTTGTTGAGGTTTCAGTAGTATCCCTGAGTGTCATCCTTGGAAATTTTCAACTAAACTTAAATATTATAGCTTAAAACGCGGATGAGTAGTTATATGCAAGGAACGTTGAATGAGATTGATATCCGCAGTATTTTACAACTGATCGAACTAGGTCAGCGCACTGGCGAATTATTTGTAGAAGCGTACCCGTCCACAGGGAATTTTGCCCTCAACAAATTTTCTTGTAGTCCCTGGCCAAAAACCCTTGTCCCTTATACAAGAGGGGTATCAGAACAATTTTGGTTTGTTTTTTTCGTTAATGGACAAATTGCCTATGCGGCTGATCACTCCCAGAGCAATTTATTTCGGTTGCGGGATTATCTTCATCGCTACAAAATCGCCGATCAATTGAACCATCTCCCGCTTGACTCTATTGAAAGCACGAATACTCCAGAGTATGGTTGTATTTGGTTACTATTAGCCAAAAATATTTTAACGCCAGCCCAAGGCCGCAGCATTATCGAAAATATGATCCAAGAAACGCTTTTTGATTTATTCAGTCTTCATCACGGAAGCTTTATTTTTGAAATGGGTTCGGCCATAGCTCCTCAACTGACCACTCTAGAAATAGGGATTCAAATCCCCAAAATCATCAAACAAGTACAACAATGGAAACAATTCTATCCTCAGATTCAACATCCCGACCAATATGTATTACTGACTGATGAAGAAAGTTTAAAATCTACTGTCCCCGAAAAAATTTATTTAAATTTATCTCAATGGGCAGAAGAAAAAACCACCCTACGACAATTATCGAGATACTTAAATCGCGAATTAGTAGCGATCGCCAGAGCCTTATATCCATACACGGAGAGAGGCTGGCTACAATTAGTCAGTCCGCTTGATCCAAGGTTCACTAAGGTAGACAAAGCCTTAGAGAATCAGTTATTTTTTCCTAAAATTGTCTGTATCGATGATGACATAACTATCCGAAAAAACGTAGAAAATATATTACAAGAAAATGGATATCAGGTAACGATTATCGGCGAGCCTCTACAAGCTTTAAGTCAAGTGTTTGAAATAGAGCCAGATTTGATTTTATGTGACATTGCCATGCCGAAGCTTGATGGCTATGAACTCTGTGCCATGCTCAGGCAGTCAACAGTTTTTCGGCAGATTCCGATCATCATGTTAACTGGACAAGAAACCTTTATTGATCGGGTGAGAGCGCGGATGGTAGGGGCTACAGACTACCTAACCAAACCGTTTGGCAGGAGTGAGTTATTGCTGTTACTCGAGAAATATACCGGGTGTCGAGAATAGTCGGGCGCTTAACACGAAAAAATTCAACTTCCATAGTTTATTTAAACAGACAATTTGGGCACATTAAGAATAGATATCTGAGGTAGGGTCTAAAGCCATGCTGAAGATAAGGTGAATCAATGTCACACTCTTGTTAGGGAGCCAATCAATCCATGAAAAAATCAAAGAGACTGAACGCTCTTCCCAACCCGAGAGCGAGCAATCCTTCGTTAAGCGGAAAATAGAGCCTTGCTCAAGCTGCCTTTTCAGGAGCGAAAAATATGAGGGAAGTTTTGCTAGTAGAAGACAGTCAAGTTCAACGGGAGATGATTTCAAACCTATTACGGGACTATGGTTTGAATGTATCAATAGCCTGTGACGGGGTTGAAGCATTAGAGTTTATTGAAACATTTAACCCAGATCTGGTGGTTTTGGATATTGTCATGCCTCGCATGAATGGTTATGAAGTCTGTCGCCGTTTAAAATCCGATCCCAAGACGAAGCACTTACCGGTGGTTTTATGTTCTTCTAAAGGAGAAGAATTTGATCGTTACTGGGGGATGAAACAAGGGGCTGATGCTTATATTGCCAAACCTTTTCAGCCAGTGGAGTTGCTCGGCACTATTAAACAATTATTAAGAGGTGAAAATTAAAGCTGTTTAACCTCTATCAATCGTCAATATTCTCAGCTTGAATTATAAAAATGGTTAATAATCCCGATTTTTTCACCGGTAAGGGACAAGATTTAGCCCCAGATATACAGGAGCTACAAACCCCCGAAGGTGAACTGCACTTAAGATTTTATTTGCCTTCTCAGAGTGAATTTGCTTTGCCCGCCACAGGAATTAGAGAGGTGATGCAGCAAGCACCTGATCGAATTACAGCCATTCCCAATGCTTCGCCCCTACTACTAGGAACCATTAATTTACGAGGACAAATTATATGGGTAGCTGATCTTGGCCAATTTTTAGGGGAAGAAGCCATTTTAAACACTGATCGCTCAGAAATCCCGGTCATAGCGGTTGAAGCTCAAGAAACAATTTTAGGATTAGCTGTGGATCGATTAGGGGAAATGGAGTGGCTTGATCTAGAACACCTACAACTGTCTAATAATGTTTCTGATCAAATTGCCCCCTATGTACAAGGTGAATGGATCATCAATGAAGAATCTCGTCAAATATTGCGGCTCCTCGATCATGTAGAAATTTTACGTTCAGCACGGTGGGTAGCATGAAAGCGAATTTTTTCTTTCTTATTATTATTTATTTGTTAAATAACCACATACCATTAAAGCCAAAAACTGGGGAGAGAGGCTAATGACTTCAGGAATAGATTATGTTAAACAGTATGGAAAAGCGAATGCAGCTTATTGTCGAGGGGATTTAGACGAAGCGGTTTCGCTCATTGACCAATTGGCTCAAGAGTATCCTGATGACCCTCATACTTTACTGTTACGAGGGCATATTTTCCTAAGTATGCAGCAATATCAAATAGCTCAACAAGAATATGAGAAGGTTCTTAAAATTACTCAACAGCCAGATTTGCTCGATTATGCCGAAAGAGGTTTAGAACAGATTCAACTCGTCGAGTCCGATTTTGACGAAATGGACTTTACTATCGATGAAACTGAAGGATTTACCGTTAGTCAGGCCAACTTAAATACTGATGAGTCTTTTGAGCAACCCGATTTTTCCCATTGGTCTCAACATCCAGATATGCCAGATTTGGAGGAGATGGACTGGGGTAACCAACCTACGGTCCACTGGAATCCTGATGACGACGATATGGGAGAGCCGACGATCGGCAAGGAGTTTTCTAGACATCAATTTGCTAATCCTTTTGCTGAAGATGCTGAAACCTCTTTTAATCCTGACCTATCTCAGTTCGAAGATTTAGCGGAAACTTTCGGACTCCCCTCAGAACCCTCTCACCATCCTGAACTAGAACGCTACGTTAACTCTTTGGATCAACCCGGAGCAGACGACGATCAAACAAACTTTTACTGGCACAATAATGCTGATGAAGATGAGCAAAGACATCTCTCCTTCATCGAAGAAGATAACAACGGATTCAACTCTAACGGCTATAGGTCCAATTTTGATCAGTTTTCCGATACCGGCGAATCAACTTTGGTGGTTTCTTCAGATTTGCCAAGTAATGCCTTAAAGTCGAATGCCACAAAATTTTTGGGAAAAAACCCTTCTAATGGCAAGTTTTCCGAAAACTTAGCGGCTGATCATTCAGATAGCTGGAATGAGGAGGCTTTTAGAAAAGAACCCCAGCAACGAAAACCTCTGTCTTCTCATACTCAACAACCTGCCAATAGTGATGGATTTCTCAATGATTTGGAGGTCTTTAATGACGACGATTTAGACGGACTTTCTCAATTTGATATTACGGATGTGGCTCAGTCTTTACCAGATTCGGGACTTTTTGAACGTCATACGGATGGTTTAGACAGTGGTCTAGAAACCGGCTCCGGCATTAGTGCTGCCGCTATGGAAGCGTCGTCTATTAGTAAGATCAATTGGACTGATGTAGGAGAAAATTCCAGTGCTAATTTAACGGGTGCATCTACTCGATTTATCAAACCCACTGTTGAAATAGAACAAGGCAAGTTTTCAGCGCTTAAAAATCTTCCTTTAAAAAGAAAACAGTGGATTACTGCCGGCATCGCCGGGTTAACATCAGTGGCAACGATTTTTTTAATCAGTAGTGCTATTTGGATGTTTAGCCCGAAACAACCCTCTAAAAAGGCCGATTCTCCGGCTAACAAAACTGAATCAGTGTCTTCTAATCCGAAGAAATCTGACCCGAAAACAGATAAGAAAACAACGCCTAAGAAAAATTCGTCTTCGTCTACTGCTTTACAAGCTCAACAAACAGCCGCTATTTCTCCTTTTAGTCCCTCTATGCTGTTGATGATGCTATTGACTGGTGGCGCAACTTTTGGGGCGACCTTATTTTTTGCCCGCCTCAGTACCAATCAAATTAAGCAAACGGTAGATGATTTACAGACTCAATTTGATGCTATCTATGCTGGAGATTTTAACGTTAAAGCGACTGTTTATTCAGAAGATGAACTCGGACAACTATCGGCTAGATTTAATCAAATGGCTCAGGCGATTTTAACTACCACCAGCGAGGCTCAAAGACGCGCCGCCGAAACGGAACAGCAAAAAGAAGATTTACAACGTCAAGTGATTCGCCTCCTGGATGATGTTGAAGGTGCAGCCCGAGGAGATTTAACCGTAGAAGCTGAAGTTACCGCCGATGTTCTCGGTGCTGTGGCAGATGCGTTTAATCTGACGATTCAAAATCTTAGAGAAATCGTCCGACAAGTTAAAAAAGCGGCTGAACAGGTGAACAAAGGCTCTACCGATAGTGAGTTATTTGCGCGGAATCAGTCTAGCGATGCTCTGCGGATGGCTGAAGAGTTGGCGGTGACGCTCAATTCTGTGCAAATGATGACGGATTCGATTCAACGGGTCGCTGAAAATGCTCGCGAAGCTGAAGAAGTGGCTCGTACTTCCTCGGTAACGGCGCTTAAAGGCGGTGAATCGGTAGAACGAACGGTAGCCGGTATTTTGCAAATTCGAGAAACAGTATCCGAAACCGCAAGAAAGGTAAAACGTTTAGCAGAAGCTTCTCAAGAAATTAATAAGATTGTGGCAGTGGTTTCTCAAATTGCCTCTCGGACTAATTTATTGGCTCTCAATGCTTCGATTCAAGCGGCTAGGGCGGGAGAAGCGGGGCGAGGATTTGCCATTGTGGCGGATGAGGTACGACAATTGGCGGATCGTTCTGCTAAGTCATTAAAAGAAATTGAACAAATCGTTTTACAAATTCAAAGTGAAACGGGTTCAGTTATGACGGCGATGGAAGAAGGAATTCAACAGGTTATCGATGTAACTGAGCGCTCAGAACAGGCAAAGCGTTCTCTTGAGGATATTATTCAGGTATCTAATCGGATTGATTCTTTGGTACGTTCTATTACGGGTGATACGGTTAAACAACGGGAAAATTCCCGCGAAGTGGCTCAGGTTATGCAGTCAGTAGAGTTAACGGCTCAAGAAACCTCTCAAGAGTCACAACGGGTAGCGGGTTCTCTACAAACTTTGGTGAAAATTTCCCGCGATTTGCTGGAATCTGTAGAGCGTTTTAAGGTGGATAAAAATGATTACAAATAATTGGGTAAAACTAGAACTGAAAAAGTTTATGGGTGATTAGTTGTTTTATGCCTATTTTAGATGATAAGCTCTCCGGCTAAGAATTACTGTGTTATACAGGGTAAGAAGCGAGGAGAACTTTTGGCTATTTGATTATTGTCAATTTTATTAATATTTATAAATAACCGAAGCAGCAGTTTGCCGTCTCTTGGTCAAAAATTATTTAGTTTAACGGGACGCGCGACAAAAAAGTCTCAAAAAAATTAGCTCAAGCTAAATCCCATTTAAGTTTAACCTTTACTGACCCTGATAATAACTCGTTAACCTACACTTCGGCGCTGCGAGGTGCAAGCAGGGAACAGAAAACGCTTTGAGTCGGTCTTTGTGTGGCGAAGATAATCAAGCGGCATGGAAGAAAAAACCCGAAAATTTGATTAAACTTAAAGCATAAAAGGCCAATGACAGAAAACGAATGACTAACAAAACAGTTACTAAAAGCGGGTTTTCGTCCTGGTTTGCCCGTTTGTCGGCAGCAATTCTCCTGGGCGGACAAGTTTTTTTTCATTTACTGAAATATAAGATTCACCGGCGCAACACCCTAGATCAAATGGCCATCGTCGGTCCGGAGTCTCTGACGATTTCTCTGGTAACAGCCGCTTTCGTCGGGATGGTATTTACTATCCAAGTATCGCGAGAATTTATTTACTTTGGGGCGGGAAGTTATGTGGGTGGTGTTCTATCTTTAGCCCTCACCCGAGAACTAGCACCCGTTTTAACTGCGGTTGTGGTGGCCGGGCGGGTAGGGTCAGCTTTTGCGGCTGAAATTGGCACCATGCGAGTAACCGAACAAATTGATGCTCTCCATATGCTCAAAACTGATCCTATAGACTATTTAGTGATCCCTCGCGTCTTAGCCTGTAGTTTAATGCTACCCATCTTAACCGTTCTAGCTTTGTTGACGGGGATAGCTGGCGGGATAGCCATCGCCGATTCTTTATACAATATTTCTCCGGCCGTTTTCCTCAATTCGGCTCGTAACTTTTTACAAACTTGGGATTTAGTCAGTTGTATTCTAAAATCTGCCGTTTTTGGTTCTTTAATTGCTGTGATTGGGTGTAGTTGGGGATTGACCACATCAGGAGGAGCCAAAGGGGTAGGACAATCTACCACTACAGCAGTGGTAACGGCTTTACTAGCCATTTTTGTGACTAATTTCTTTTTATCTTGGTTGATGTTCCAAGGAACCGGTAGCGCCGTAGCTGGATAAAACATTGGTTAGTCATTAGTCATTAGTCATTAGTCATTAGTCAGGCTCGTTCAATTTAGTACAAAAATACTTTATAGGGTAGAATAATCGCTTCGGTGCTACAGAGGTTGTAGGCAACGTCAAGACAACGGTATAAAAATTCTAAGGACTAATGACTAATAACTAGCATTAAAAATTAAAATAAGAAATTGACGGGATTTCCACACTTGGATCTTTGTTTAGGTAAAAATATATTGAAGAAGTCGCCAAAATCGCCAAGCCCCTTAACTAATCATGTCCAGTAATCTCTGTAAAGGTTTAATTATTGAGGATGATCCAGCCAAAATAGACTTAATCAAGAGATTGCTATGTGATGTTGAACATAATTCCCTAGCACAAGGGTTATCCTTTGGCTTTACTTTCGTCGATTCTCTTAAGGAAGGACTCGAAAAACTGACAAGCGAGAATTTTAATGTGATTTTACTGGATTTAACCCTACCCGATAGCCAAGGGGTTAACGCTTTAGTTAAACTTCGAGAAGTGTTTACGAGGATTCCTATTATTGTACAACTTGACAATGAGGATGAAAACCTTGCGATCAAAGTGTTTCAGTTGGGTGCTGATGGGTACTTAAAAGCCGACTATTTAGATACCAATTTGTTAATCTATCAGATTCGTTTGGCGATTGAAAAGCAACAATATATAGCCCAATTGGAAGCTCAACAGCAGGAACGGGAATTTGAAGTGTTAGAAAAGTTGATTCATGCCAGTAACACCAGTATTACAGCAAGAATGTTCGGTTCACAACCGATTAGAGAAAGTGTGCCTGATATTTTTGAGGAAATGGTTCAATCTTACGCTGAGTTACTCTCTCTAGCTTTAGAACAACGGGCTTATAAAATCGAGCATAACATTTCTGAGCGCTTGCGAATACTGGCAGATAAGCTAGGCTTTTTGAAGGCTAGTCCTAGAGATGTCATCGATTTACACACTACCACCTTGAAACAAAAAAATCAGGATGTTACTTTGGCTAAAGCTCAAGCCTATGTCTCTGAAGGGCGCTTAATGGTGTTAGAACTGATGGGTTATCTTGCATCGTTTTACCGTAAATATTACATCGGATTGAGTACCCTCAATATCATCTCCAAGTCAGATCAGCAAAAATAATCATGAATAAATACATTCTTAAGCTTTATATTACCGGCAACTCGATTAAATCTCAACGAGCGATCGCCAATTTACTGCGGATCTGCCGAGAAGAACTCGATCAGCAGTACACAGTGCAAATTATCGATGTTCTCGAACAACCTGATTTAGCTGAACAAGAGAAAATTCTCGTGACTCCTACCCTAATTAAACAACTGCCGCCTCCTCTCCAGAGGATCATCGGGGATATGTCTAACACCCAAAAAGTCTTGTTAGGTTTAGATTTAATTGCCAGAGAAGAAGCCAAATCTTAGATTTATCTAAAAAAAACCTGAAAAATAAGCCTGCGTCATGAATTAATGATTGGCAAGGGGATAACAAACAGGCAAAATTAACTAATGGATCATAATATTACCAACTACAAGCAAAATATATTGATGAGCCAAGACAACGAACAGGATTATATTCAGAAACTCGAAACCGGTATACCAGGGTTTGACTTTCTCTCGGAAGGAGGACTCCCCAAAGGTCGAGCAACTCTAGTGGCTGGTACAGCAGGCAGTGCCAAAACGGTTTTTGCTTGTCAATTTCTCGCTGAAGGCATTAAACGGGGAGAAAATGGTGTTTTTGTGACTTTTGAAGAACCCCCTAAAGCATTGCGTAAAAATATGCTCGGGTTTGGTTGGGATATCCGCCAGTGGGAAGAAAATCGTCAATGGGCGTTTGTGGATGCTTCGCCTCAACCCGGAGAAAAACCGATGGTAACCGGGGAATATGACCTCGGTGCGTTAATTGCCCGTATAGAGTTTGCTATTCGCAAATATAAGGCCACTCGTGTCTCGATGGACTCATTAGGAGCGATATTTAGTCATCTAATGGATAGCGCCCAAGTTCGTAGCGATCTGTTTAAGTTGGCTTCGGCACTGCGAGAATTAGAAGTCACTGCAATTATGACCGCAGAAAGAACACAGGAATATGGTGATATTAGCCGCTACGGGGTTGAGGAATTTGTGGCCGATAATGTGGTAATTCTTCGCAATGTTTTAGCCGATGAAAAACGCCGCCGTACTATTGAAATCCTCAAATATCGCGGCACTGACCATCAAAAGGGAGAGTTTCCTTTTACGATTATTGGCAGGCGAGGAATGGTAATTATTCCGCTCTCGGCCATTGAACTTGAGCAAAAATCCTCGGATATTCGTATTACTTCCGGTTCTGAAGAATTAGATCGGATGTGTGGCGGTGGGTTTTTCCGTGATTCAATTATCCTGGTTTCTGGTGCAACGGGTACAGGGAAAACCCTGATGGTAACTGAGTTTATGGCGGGTGGTGTCGCCAATGGGGAACGATGTTTAATTTTTGCTTTTGAGGAAAGTCGAGAACAGTTGTTTAGAAATGCCATTGGTTGGGGAGTAGATTTTAATCGCATGGAACAAGAAGGTAAACTGAAAGTGGTGTGCCGCTATCCGGAAACTACAGGGTTAGAAAATCATCTTATTTCCATGAAAGAAATCATCGAGGAGTTTAAGCCTAACCGGGTGGCAGTAGATAGTTTATCGGCTTTAGAAAGAGTGTCGAATCTAAAAGGTTTTCGAGAATTTATTATTGGTTTGACTTCGTTTATTAAACAAAAAGAAATCGGCGGCTTGTTTACTTCTACGACTCCCTCTCTTTTGGGGGGTTCTTCGATTACAGAGGGACATATTTCCACGATTACCGATTCAATTATTCTCTTACGTTATGTAGAAATGTATGGGGAAATGCGGCGAGGAATTACGGTGTTAAAAATGCGAGGTTCCATGCACGATAAGGATATTCGAGAGTTTTCTATTGATAATAAAGGGATGCACATTAATAAACCTTTCCGCAATGTAACCGGAATTTTAGCGGGAACGCCGATGTATACTGCTCAGGCAGAAGTTGAACGTCTTAGCGGCTTGTTTGAAGAAGGAAGTTAAATCAGTTATTAATTAACTTTTGACAAAATTATTTTTATTCTGTAGAGACGTTGCCCTTACGTCTCTATTTATTGGGCGCTACTGGTGTTATTATTAATTCATTATGTCGCAAGACCCAGAAAGTTAAGCTCAATCCGTACCGAAAACCGTTACTATAGATGAAGAAAGACACAATAAGTATAGAAATCTAACCCTTCATGAAGACTATGACAGATGTTGATTTTACCGATACTCCTCATTGGACACCCCAAGCTAAAGCCAAGCTGAAACAGATCCCTTTTTTTGTGCGTACCCAAGCACGGCAACGGATAGAAGAGTTAGCTAGAGCGGCAGGAATGGATGAGGTTACAGTGGAAATTGTGGAACAGGCTAGAGTGGAGTTTGGGCAATAGCTTTACCCATATTAGAGGGTTGGTAACAGGTGTCTGTTAGGACAGCCTCTAAAGTTACAATTTCAAATTATCTAATTCTTGCCAAAGAATATCAATAAATTCCTGAGTCTGTTTTAAATTAAGCTCTCCAAAAGCTTGTCATTCTTCGGGGGTAATTTGATTATTACTTTTAATAACTTCTTAGTGTAAATGTTAAGCCAAGCTTGAGCTACTTCCGGAGTCCAATCTAAACAAATGTTGAGTTTCTGGATAAGCATCAAAGAGTTTTTTGTAAAAACTTGAGAAGAATTCCCCCGCACTAGGTTTTATTTTGTTAAAGCTAGTTTCGATAAGTTCAATAGATTAATTTTCTTTATATAATGTCATAAATAGTTTAGAAATTGAATACTCTAGTATATGTTGAAGCTAGAATAATGAACATTTTTTAAGGAAAAAAGTGGGAAAGTTCAAGCTATTAACTGTCCCACCCTGCCACTTCAATTATTCAAGGGATGATTTTTGATTTAATCTAGCTAACATCACTCCTAGGTTGACTCCTAGCATCCCCACAATGATGCTACCTAGCCAATAGATGAGCGTGGTTGAATCCCCTTTGTCTAGTAGAGTCCTGGTTTCTAACCCAAAGGTTGAAAAAGTGGTATAAGCTCCACAAAATCCCGTTGTCAGCATTAAACGCAGTTCGGGGGAAAAATTTCTGATTCTCTCGGCGGCTAAGGTTAACAAATAGGCAATAATTAAACAGCCAGTTACGTTGATAAAAAAAGTTCCATAGTAAGCAAAATCTTTGCCGAAAACGGACTTGGTATATTCGGTAATATAGTAGCGGCTTAATGCACCAGGTATTGCTCCGATAGCAACGGCTAATGCAGCACGAGTGACAGAATTTTTCAACATTTTGACTATCCTTTAATTAGTGGTATTGCTATTGAATCTTTATCAATTTTTATGACTCAAGAAATGAGGGAGTTTTTACCGGACAAAAACATGAGCAATGCTGACCCCTAAATACACAGCAATTACGCCAAATACTGCACTACCAGCCCAGTAAAAAAGTGTTGCACCAGTGTTTTTATTACGCCACAAGGACAGGGCATCGTAGCCGTAGGTGGAAAAGGTCGTGTAAGAGCCTAAAAAACCCGTTCTAATCAATAAGTCTAATTCCTTCGGATAACCTGTTATGCCTTTGGAAAGGGTGAAGAAAAAACCCATCAACAAACAGCCTGTAAGATTAATCACAAATGTTCCGTAAGGGAATTTAGTACCGAAAGCCGATTTTGTCCACTCGGTCACAAAATATCGACTGAGCGCGCCCGGCACGGCTCCAATGGCGATCATTAAAGTAAATACTAATGGAGAATCCACTTTATTTCCTCTTGAATTAATAATTAAAAAAACACGATTTAATAGCGGAACTAACACTGAGGGTGACAAGTGCGGTGTAAATCTATTACGGCAGAAGATTCAAAAATCCCCCTAAATTATAAAATAAGCTAATTATCAAATAATTTTATATAACTTTTGCTAAATTATTTTTTTCAAATTCTCTGCGCTTTCCCGTAAAGTCTAACTCACCGTCAACGCTTGCCTTGGGTTTCGGGGATCTTTATAAACTGTCTGATAGCCTTGTTGGATAACTGTATAGTTAGAAATCCGATCAATCAGCCAAAATTTAAATTTAATTATACTCAGCTATTTTTTTATGAGTTACTAATTTTTTGAGAATTTATACTACAATAACAAATAAATGAGCGCCCAAAAGGAAGGCAATCGGTGAATGTATCGCTCCTATTACCGAATTTTAGGACTTATTGGACAGGGACAGTTTGGTCGAGTATTTTGTGCTGTTGACCGTCAAACGGGAGAAATTGTTGCACTTAAGGATTTGGAACTTAAGCGCTTT
Source organism: Gloeothece verrucosa PCC 7822 (assembly GCF_000147335.1). Lineage (NCBI taxonomy): Bacteria > Bacillati > Cyanobacteriota > Cyanophyceae > Chroococcales > Aphanothecaceae > Gloeothece > Gloeothece verrucosa. Next base: position 3,779,101 of record NC_014501.1, on the reverse strand, counting down.
CCTACTCATAAGTTTTTGCGAGAAATTTCCTACTTACTGACTCTAAAACATCCTAATATTGTTGGCTGTACGGGTCTAGAATATAATCGGACGGGTCGTTATGTGGTGATGGACTACTGTGAGGGAGGAACGTTACGAGATTTAATTAACTCCCAAGAGCAATTAAGTTTAAAGCAAAAGTTAAACTTAGTAGAAGATATTCTATCAGGTTTAGCTCATGCCCATAGCCGTCAAATCATTCATTGTGATATTAAACCCGAGAATATTTTACTGAAGCTAAAACCGAGTAGTTGGAGTGCCCATATTTCTGATTTTGGCATTGCTCGCTTGATAGAAGAAATTAATAGTCAAAGTGGCGGCTATACGGGTTCGCCAGCTTATATGGCCCCAGAACGATTTTATGGAAAACATTCTTTTGCTTCAGATTTATATGCTGTTGGTATTATTTTGTTTGAGCTTTTAGTGGGATACCGTCCTTTTTCTGGCTATCCTGGCGAATTGATGACAGCGCATTTGAGTAAGACAGTAACGATTCCTAATACGATTCCTCCTTTACTCAGTTCTATCATTGAAAAAGCTTTGCGTAAGTTGCCGCAACGACGGTTTAAAAGTACCGAGGAAATGTTAAAATCTGTTCGTCTCGCTTCGGAAACATTAGGCTTTAATTCGTCTTCGGTGCAATTATTTACTTCGCTGTCTTCTGTCCCTAATGCCACTTCATTAAATATTATTCATCAAGTTTCTTTACCTCAACGAGTTAGCCATTTAGCGGTGGATAAGCAGTGTGTTTATCTGGGAATAGAAGATAAACTTTGTTGTCAAATTTATCCCGATTCTAGTTTAGTGGGAAAACCTCAAGAGTGGCAGGTTCCCTTGAAGGGTTCATTAGTTAAGTTATTTTCTCATTCTCAAGGATGTTTAACTGTTACAGACTCGCCAGTTAATGAAGGTTCTTGTATTTCCTATTTTCGGAAATCTCATGATGCAGGACAAATTTTTCAGCAACAGCAAGTCTGTGTATCTAGACTGAATCAAATTAGTGCTATTGCACCTGGAGGTCATTGGTTAGCTTTTATATCTTCTTCTCAGGTTTTGCAATTTCTGAAATTGCCCAATTTAGAACGAGTTAAAACTTCTATTAATTGTTCAATTGACTCTCAATTAGTTACGCTAGATAGTCGTCATGGAATGATTATTAATTCGGCTGAAGAAAAAAAGCCGAAAACACAATTTACATTATTGACTAGACGCGGGAATTTATGGAGGTTTTTTTCTTTATCTATTAGTCTTCATTCGCTCGTCTCTAATTCACATTTGCCTGATCAGATTTTTGCTCTAGAAGTGAGTGAAAAAATCTTAGGAATTTTGATTAATTTAAAACCTTTAAAAGTCACTCGCATTCCCTTAGAAATTAAACCGGATTTTATTTTAGGACAGCCTTGGGGTTTTTTATTAGCTTCTCGTCAAGGAAAGGTTATTTTATTGGGTATTAGAGGGGAAAAGTTAGGCGGCTTTCAAGTGGAAGAGGAAATCACGGCGATGGCTTTTTATGATCAGTTTAGGCTTTTAATGGCTACTGATTACCAGTCAGAAAAAAGATTGTATTTTATTAATTTAGAGGAAAAACTCGCTAATAAGATTTATTTAAATAGTAATTCAAACACTTTATCTTGAGCGGCTTCCTTATGCTTAAACAAAAAGTTTATTGATCAGTTAACTTAATAATAAAACCTTACTTGAGTAACTAATTTATATCTGATTTTGCTCAAGTCTTAAAAACCATGTTACAAATTAATCTTTGCCTACTTTATTTTAATAAAATTAAACAAAAAATTTCTGTAGCAATCTTTTTAAGACATGATTTTTTTTGACAAATTGTCTTTAATAACGCTAATCTAAAAGGCTCTTTCGGCATCGTGGGGAAAAATGTTCACCAAGATACAAAATAGTCTATGGTGGGTTACGGCACGGATCAAAAGTTATCGCTTTCTTATCAAAATCATCGCCGCGCCTAACCCACCCTACAAATGTCATTAGTCATTGGTCATTAGTCAGTAGTCATTAGTTTTAAGCTGTAAAAGCTAATGGAAATGGCCACTCACAGAAGAGCGCCTTTAAAGACCACTAACCACTGACCACTGACTATTAACTCTTAACTGCTTCTTTTGCCAAGAACTTTTCTAACTCGGTTAAAGCATCAGCATCCATTTTGGTCTGCATGGGACAGAATTTAGGCCCACACATCGAGCAGAATTCAGCCGTTTTATAAATATCTGCTGGCAAAGTTTCATCATGATATTCTCTAGCCCGGTCCGGATCTAAAGATAACTCAAATTGTTTATTCCAATCAAAATTATAGCGAGCAGTAGAGAGTTGATCATCTCTATCTCTTGCACCCTGACGATGACGGGCAATATCAGCCGCATGAGCCGCTATTTTATAAGCAATTAACCCATTACGCACATCTTCAGCGTTAGGCAGTCCTAAATGTTCTTTAGGGGTTACATAGCAGAGCATTGCGGTACCATACCATCCGGCCATGGCGGCTCCGATGGCTGAAGTAATATGATCGTATCCTGGGGCAATATCCGTTACCAAGGGACCTAACACATAGAACGGTGCTTCGTTGCACTCTTCCATCTGTTTTCTGACGTTAAATTCAATCTGGTCCATCGGTACATGACCGGGACCTTCTACCATCACTTGTACATCATGTTCCCAAGCGCGGCGGGTTAATTGACCTAGGGTTTTCAGTTCAGACAGTTGTGCTTCATCAGAGGCATCATGAACACATCCTGGCCGCAGGGAGTCCCCTAAACTGAAAGAAACATCGTATTTTTTAAAGATTTCGATGATATCGTCAAAGTGGGTATATAGAGGATTTTGTTTATGATGATGCAGCATCCATCGGGCGATAATTCCCCCTCCTCGGGAAACTATGCCTGTAATGCGGTTTCTCACAAGAGGTAAATATTCCATGAGAATGCCGGCATGAATCGTCATGTAATCTACTCCCTGTTGAGCGTGCTTTTCAATGATATGAAGGAAGTCATCAGGGGTTAGATTTTCCATGCGTCCATGAACGCTTTCTAAGGCTTGGTAAATGGGTACAGTTCCAATGGGAACCGGAGACTCATTAATAATCGCCGTGCGAATGCTATCCAAATTTCCGCCACCGGTAGATAAGTCCATGACGGTATCAGCCCCATATTTTACCGATAATCTCAGTTTTTCTAGCTCTTGCTCCACATCAGAAGAGTTAGGAGATGCGCCTATATTCGCATTGACTTTACATTTAGAGGCAATGCCAATACACATCGGTTCTAGATTTGTGTGATTGATGTTTGCCGGGATAATCATCCGTCCTCGGGCCACTTCATCCCGGATCAACTCGACCGGCAGGTTCTCCCGTTGTGCTACATATTGCATCTCTTCGGTAATTATGCCTTTTCGGGCATAGTGCATCTGCGATACATTGCTGTGTCCAATGCGCTTGGCAACCCATTCTGCTCTCATCTTCTTTGTTCCTCTATAGACAGCTTCCCTACGCTGGTATTACCCAGTCTCAGGTTCTAAGGGTATCTCTCAGCTTGGACAGTCCAAACACCCCTAGCTTAACTGTGAATTTTAGCATTGATCGTGGTTTGATCCCATAGGCGATGATCGCTTTTTGCTCATGTTCTTCGTTCTTATCTTTAGCTAAACTTATTGATTTTCCTGTTTTGTTTGAAATTTTAAAATTTACATTTCTTAAAACTTTACAAAACTTAATAATTAATTGAGAAAGTTTTTTATTAATTGATGAAATTGCGTCATTCTAGAGATTTGCTAGAATTTCATAATAGGGATATTTATGTCTACTTTTATTGACTCTTGAGAAAAAAAGCTTTAAAAGCCTTATTCTAAAACACTTTCAGAAAAAAAGCTCAACAAATCAAAGAGAGAACTCAGCCAGAACGCTAAATATCGAGACACTTTTTTTATGTAGTTATGTAACGCATAAAAAATTAAATTTGACAAATTAAATAAAATATGTATTTAAGGATTGATAACTCTCGTTTAAAAAATTAAGGCTTTTAAAAGCTATTATTGGCAAAATTTTGAGCAAATTTAGGGTAAACATTTTAGAGGAACTAAATTAAAATTTTAACCATCAGAATAAATAATAAAACAAATAAAATTTAAGTAATTATATTAATGGTAGAGATGAGAAGAATAAAACGGTGGATTAAACACAATTTGCTCATATTTTTAGGAGCATTAATCTTATCAAATTTTTTCGCTCTGCCCAGTCAGTCTCATGTAGCGGATTTATCCCTGCTAGATGTGGTAATTAAACCCGAGGAGGCTCAAGTTAATCTTAGTTTATCCACTCATTTACTGGCCTGGGCTGATGAGGATCAAAATCAGCGTTTATCTTCGTCAGAAATTGAAAAAAATCGACAAAACTTAGCCGCATTTTTTAACGAATATCTTCTGATAACTAATGGGAAAGGAGAGCCAGGATTCGTAACCGTAAATGCCAGCAAAAAAGGGCTATTTGGGACTAATTTATCAGCCAGTAATAGCCACAAAAGCATCACTTTAAAATATCGATGGGCTGAACCAATTACCGAGCTAAAAATTGATTATAATTTATTTGATAAAACTTATAATACTCATTGTCTAGCAACCATTTTAAACAATGGAGAACTGAAGAATTATACTTTAATGCCCAAGCATAGAGTGCTTAGAGTCGAGTTAAATAAGGGACGAGGAAAACTGCTGAGTGGTGGTGGATTAATTGCTTTTGCGGTGGCTTTTTCTTGGGGAGCGATTCATGCTTTATCACCGGGTCATGGGAAAACCCTTGTGGGTGCTTATTTAGTGGGATCAAAAGCCAAGGCAAAACACGCGCTGTTTTTAGGATTAACTACAACCATTACTCATACTCTTGGGGTTTTTGCGTTGGGAATCATTACTTTAATTGCTTCTCAATATTTATTACCTATTCAGTTTTATCCTTGGTTAAGTTTAGTTTCAGGTTTAATGATTTTGCTGATCGGGGTCAATTTGCTCAAGGATCGTCTGGCTTTTCCCGTTAAAAAGGGTAAACATATCCATCATGACCATGACCATGATCACCATCATCATCATGATCATCACCATCATCATTCCCATACTCACTTATTGCCTGCTCAAGATGAATCTTTGATGAGTTGGCGGGGTTTAATGGCTTTAGGAATTGCAGGGGGGTTAGTTCCTTGTCCGGCGGCTTTAGTGTTACTGTTAAGTATGATCGCATTAGGACAAACGGGTTTGGGATTATTACTGGTTTTTATTTTTAGTTTAGGGTTGACAGGAACATTAACCGCCATAGGACTCTTATTAGTCAGTGCCAAGCATTTATTTGAACGTATTCCTACTCAGATTAAAATGATTAAATTTGTTCCCCTTGTGAGTGCTTTATTAATTACTTTTATTGGTTTAGGATTAACCTATCAAGCTGTGGGACAAATATATTCTTTAACGGAACCTATTCCTTACGGTGAGCAAAGCTGAATTGGTTATCCCTTTCTTACATAGGGGCATCTGCTAAGTTACAGTAAGGGCGGCTGTAACATAAGGGAGGTTCTAGGGCGTGTTGTTGGAGAAAATCCGCATCATTCATCACTTCTACTGTATCGCCATCATAGACCACTTGACCCTGACTCAAAATCACAGTGCGATCGCATAATTCCACCGCTAAATCTAAATCGTGTGTGGCGACCAATTGAGTTAAAGGAAGGGTTTTTAACAACTCTAATAACTGACGACGGGAACGGGGATCTAATTGTGCAGAAGGTTCATCTAGGACTAAAATCTGAGGTTCCATCGCTAAAACTCCAGCAATGGCCACTCGTTTTTTTTCTCCCCCGGATAAGTTATCGGGGTTACGGTGTGCGTAGGTATGAGGATCGATATTGACAGACTCCATCGCTTCAATAACGCGCTGTTCTAATTGTTCTCCTTCTAAACCCCTATTCATGGGACCAAAGGCCACATCTTCCCAAACGGTGGACATAAATAACTGATCATCAGGATTTTGAAAGACTAAACCGACAAAATTGCGAATTTCTGTTAAATTTTGCTCATTGACCGGCCATTCTCCTACTTGAATTTGTCCTGCTTGAGGAAGAAAAATTCCATTGAGATGAAACTGTAGGGTAGATTTTCCTGAACCGTTAGCGCCAATTAAGGCCACTCGCTCATTAGCTTGTATTGACAAGTTAATGTTTTGTAGGGCTTGTGTTCCGTCAGGATAATTATAGCTGAGATTTTCAATTTTTACTGGATTATGGTGCATCTTAGAATGATGATTTGAGTCAATAGTTATTAGTCAATAGTTATTAGTTATTAGTCATGGGTCATGAGTCATTAGTCAGTGGTGAATTGATAACTTTTACTGTTCACTGTTATACCAATCCAAGGAGTGCTTAGGAAAGTCTCAAAGATGAAAACGCCCGTGACAGCAATGATTTTTCTATGGCCGTTTTATGTAGGCGATAACTCCTCTCTAAAGACTGATGGCTAATGACTATTGACTAATCACTAATTATTAATGACTATCTATTGTTAATGATGACAAGAAAATATGTAACAAAACTTAAGATCCTGTGAAGATACCCTGTAGGGGGATTGAAAAATCTTATATTAGGCAAGGATACTGAAAAATAAAACTGTAGAGCAGGAATGTCTCATGTTCCCATTATCCCAACTTTGTCCAGGTACGTTTTATTTAGCTATGCACATTCCGGATGGCTTTTTAAGCCTACCGGTGAGCTTGTTTACCTGGATAGCCACATTAGTTTTGATCACCATAGCACTCAAGCGGGTGCAAGCTCATTATCAAGAACGCGCCGTTCCTTTGATGGGAGTTTGTGCTGCCTTTATTTTTGCCGCTCAAATGATTAATTTTCCGATTCCTGGGGGGACATCTGGTCATTTGCTCGGAGGAACTCTGGCAGGGGTTTTATTAGGTCCTTGGGCGGGAAGTTTAGTCATGGCAGTGGTGTTTATTGTTCAAGGGACTTTCTTTCAAGATGGCGGCTTGACGGTGTTAGGAGCCAATATTTTTAATATGGGATTGATCGGGACATTCGGCGGCTATTATCTCTATAAAGCTATTCGCCTCACTATAGGCCGTAATAGTGAGCGAGCAATGTTAATTTCAGTGGCAGTAGTGGCTTGGTTAAGTGTGGTGGTGGCAGCTTTTTTAGCCTCGCTCGAATTAGCCTTATCTGGAACAGTCCCCTTAATGGTAGCTATAGTATCGATGTTATCTTGGCACGTTTTAATTGGGGTCGGTGAGGCCATTATTACGGTCATTGCGGTGAATTATGTTTGGCGATCTCGTCCTGATTTGCTTTATGACCCTCCACGTCCGCAAGCTGAAAGTATTTTAACTGATCGAGAAAAGGTCTAAGAACATGAATCATCATCCTTTGCTCAAACGAAATCGTTTATTTATGGTAAGCGGCTTAGGCATTGCTTTAATCATCGCTATGTTTTTATCGCCTTTTGCTAGTCCTGATCCTGATGGACTCGATCGAGTATCCCAAGATTTGAAATTTGACCATAAAGCGGCCGAAGATACCCCAGCGAAAAAATTACCGTTCTATGGTCTATTTGAAGAATATGCCGTTAGAGGGGTACCCAAAACAGTCGCCACGCCTTTAGCGGGTTTAATAGGGACTTTAGCCACTTTTGGCATAGCTTGGGGAGTGGGTAAGCTTCTGGTTCGTCGTTCTACCCTTGATCATTCATCTGATTCTAATCGTTCTGAGTAATTTATGCTTTTGCATATTCATGGGTTTAGACGGCAGTCTAAAACTAAAACTTACACGTTATGGCATTCTTTAACTCCACAGACTCGTTTATTATGTACGATTATTAGCGTCTTTGCCATTGCTTTGACTCCTAATGGACATTGGAAAACCTGGGGAGTCTATGGACTGGGTGTTCTTTTTGTCATCTTACTCTCTCGTATTTCCCTGACTCAGTTATTGTCTCGGGTTGGGGTAGAGTTTGCTTTTGTGGGAGTGGTATTATTGGGAACCTTGTTTCGTCCTGAAGGTGAGGTCGTTTGGTCATGGGGGTTGATTAAAATTACTCATATAGGGTTAATGGTTTTAGGGAGTGTTACTCTAAAAGTGTTTCTCTGTTTGTTGATGCTTAATGTCCTCACTTTAACCACTTCTATTCCTTCTTTATTTCAGGCTTTATTAGCGTTACGAACACCGCCGTTATTGGTGGCTATTATGGCTTCTATGTATCGCTACCTTAAGGTATTAACCGAAGAATTTAATACCATGCGGCGTGCGGCACTGTCTCGAAATTTAATGGTGAATAAATGGGCAACTCGTCGCCTTGTGGGTAATATGATTGGTTCTTTATTTATCCGTACTTACGAACGAGGGGAGCGTATTTATCAAGCAATGTTATCCCGAGGTTATTCGGGTTTCCCTCCGGCTGAAAAATTGCCGCCTTACAGAAAACGTGATGGCATTGCTTTAATGGTGACTGTAATGGTGGTTTTGTTAGGACAAATTGTTCCGGTAAACAGCTAACCCCTTAACCGTTAACTGTTTACTATTACAGGTTTTAAACTCCTTCAATTCCTGCCACTACGCCAAAGATGAGAAATAAAATACCACCCACAAAAGTTATCGTGCGTTCGGATATGCGTCCGGCTACCAATTTTCCGCCAATAACGGCAATCACACTACAAATCCCATGGCCTAAAATGGCTCCGGTTGTTACTCCAATCACATTGTAAGATGAAGCTAATGCAATTGTACTTATTTGGGTGCGATCACCCCACTCAGCTAAAAAGGTCATCGAGAAAGCTTGAAGCCAGATGCCGATCTGAGGATATCGTGCTAAAAGTTTAGTCAGTCTATTGCCGCTTTGGGGAATCTGGTCAACGGCTTCGGCTGCCTCTTTAATGACTGTTCCTTGAGACTGGCTAGGCATTTGACTAGCATCATAGATTAACTTTAAACCAAATCCAAGAAATAGTGCAATCTCAGCCCAATGTATATAATGTTTAGGGAGAAAAGAGATTGCCTGACCCATTAATACAGATAGCAAGGTCATGGAAGCTAAGGCAGCAATTACCGCACTCAAAACCAATCGACGGGAATGACGCATTGATAAGATAACCGCGATAAAAAAGGTTTTATCTCCTAATTCGGAAATGGTGATGAGTAATAAACCGGCTGTAAATGCTGTTAACACTTTCTTTCAAGCTCCTATCTTTTGTGTTGACTTTCCTGATGGAGCTTGATGAGAGACGCACTACTTCACCAAGCTCACATCGAACGTGAACTTAGTGAAGGTCTTGCTCCCAAGTCTTTTTAGCCTCAATGCAGCAATGTTGACTTTGCTGTGGTGCTGGGACTTGTCACTTGAACCAGGCAATTAGCCAGTATGTTGACTCAAGTGGGCTGATCTTTTAGGTCAGCAGCTACTCCCCTTCAAACATGACTATATATTACTACGACTTTAGACAGATGACAAGCCCTTTGAGGACTTTTTTCTAATTTCAAAAATTGTGTTTTTATGAAAAATAAATGATATAAAAATGATATAAAAATGAAAGTTGAGTCAAAGATCTAGGTGATCTCTAATGATCAACAATGGGCAAAGTAAACCAAAATTCTGCCCCATCATTGGGATGAGTAATGACTCCAATTTGGCCACCATGAGCATTAATAATTTGGCGGCATAAATATAAACCTAATCCTAAGCCGCTTGTGCGTCTAGCTTGTTCCCCTCGATAGTAGCGTTCAAATAGACCTTGAGCGATTTCGGCCGCCATTCCCACGCCATCATCCCTAACGCTACAACGAATCATAGTTTTAGAGGGATCTGTCTGTTGTGCAACCGTCGTAGCATTAAGGATAATTTTCAGCCCTGAAGTATTATATTTAAGGGCATTAGCCAATAAATTTTCATAGACTCGCCAGAGTTGATTGCTATCTGCATTGACTGGGGGTAAATCTGGAGAAATTTTATTTTCTATGGTAGCTTGATGTTGTTCGAGTCTAAGTTGCCACTCAAAGGCCAGTTGTTGGGAGAGGTGGAAAAGCGATAACGGTTTGCACTCTAGGGAAACACCCCAGATATCAAATTGCTGTGTTTCAACCAGAGAATTAATCAACGCTAATTGACGATCGCAGCTATTCGCTAATTGTTTTAACACCGAAATAGAAAGCGAAATGGTTGGCGAGTCAGGCGTTTTTAAACTCGATTTCAGTAAATGATTAAAGATCATCGACATCCCAATAACTGGGTTGCGTAAATCATGAGAAACCGCATGAAGATAAACTTGTAAAGCTTCTTGTGCCTTTTGTCTGTCTAAAATTTCTTGTTGAAGCTGTTTTTTTTGACGACAGATAGTAAGCTGATTTTCCACTCGTACAAGAATTTCCTCTCCTTGAAACGGTTTAGTAATATAATCGACTCCTCCCACTTTAAACGCTTTTACTTTATCTAAAACATCATCAAGGGCACTAATAAAGATAACAGGAATATCCTGGGTTTTTTCATCAGATTTAAGGGCTTGACAGACTTGATAGCCATTCATTCCCGGCATATTAATATCCAGTAAAATCAGGTCTGGCGGTACGGTTTGTACCGTATTTATGGCTATTTGTCCGTTAAGGGCTTTACGTACTTTGTACCCTTTTTCTGACAGCATGGTGGCCAAAAGCCGCACATTATCAGGGGTATCATCAACCACAAGGATATTTCCTTTATCCATCAGTTATTAGTCATTAGTCGTTGGTCATTAGTTATTAGTTATAGTGGTTTCTCCTACTCTTTACTCCCGAGTTATGGGTGATTTCTAGAGGGGAGAGAAGAACCTTTAAAAAATCGTTGTTCTAGTTGTCCTAAACCGAGCCAAGTTGCGCCGCTTATGAGACTAATTCCTGTTGCTAGGGAAACCGCTAATAAGGAGTCTAAGGAAACGGCCAACAGAGGGGCGAGGATAATAGCGAGAGCGGCTAATATACCTACTACCATTCTAGAGCGTTGAATATTGGCTAATGCCGCCGAACAACTCGCACAATTAACGGTGTGAGAGTGATAACGATCAAGTAACTCTTCTTTTGACAAAGGTGGCGCTAATGTTTGCTCTTTAAAAGGTTCGGCCTGATATTGATTGACCCATTGACGCAAAGCGCTAACATAGGTGTCTGCTTTTGTGGGCAAATAGAAGGCTTTATTAAACTTTTGGCTTCCTCCTGCTTGTTCTAAAAAACGTTCTTGGTAATGCAGAAAAATTTGGTCATCTTCTAAAATTGTATTCTGATTGGTGTGAGAATACCAGCGAGGGGTAAGGTTAATGAATAGCCCAGGCAGTTTAGCGGCAAACTTAAAGGGAAAACGGGCAAATAAACGACATTTTCCTTTACTAATGGGAGTGGCATAAACAACGGTTAAAGTACGACCAAACTGTTTAGAAGTAAGGTCATGATACATGAAATTCGGGGCAATAAAAATGGTATCTTGCCGCCCGAGGGTTCCTTTTCGGGGTCCCTCTTCCCAAGCGCCAATAAACCCCTCTCGTCCTGATTTTACTATTTCTAATTCAACTGGTGCGGCATTTTGCCGATTACCCACTGTACCATGATGGGTATAGGGGACATGGCTAGAGTCAAGGACATTTTCTAACACGGTTAGAGCATCATAAGGAAGGTCTCTAAAAGTGTCTATACAAACCCACTCACCAGAATTATCTTCTAAGGGTTCAATGATAGGAACTCGAACTTTTGGGGCGTTTTCTGGGTTGCCGGGATAGGTAAAGAGTAACCCCTGACAGACGCTAACCGGTAACGAATTGACACAAGCTCTTTTAGAGTCTTCTGCTTTGGTTCCTTGGGGTTGTTGGGGGATAAATTCACATTTACCCGAACCCGAGAAAGTCCAACCATGATAAGGGCATTCTATCAAACCCTCTTCATTAATTCGCCCTTCTGATAATAGGGCCAAACGGTGGGGACATTGATCATCAAATACGCGCCACTGGTCAGCGTTTTTATCCCACCAGATGACTAATTTTCGGTCTAGGAGGGTAAAGGAGGTCGGTTTAGTCTTATCTAGGTCTTTAACGTAGTGGATAGGATACCAAGCTTCTTGGGGGTCGAAGCGAGTGGGGTCTAAACCGCCGGCGCTTAATTCGTCAGTTTGGTTAAAGGATGTTGTGGGTGAGATTTTGTTAAAAGCAATGAGTTCAGTAGATGTCATAGGGGTTATTTTTGTGATTTGTTCCAAGGCCATTTAGTGCCCATTTCTGTGAGGGCCGAAAAGATCAGGTAAACGATGAGCAAGGCGACACCGGCTAAAAAGGGAACGAGGTCATGGTTCATGTTCGGAATGGGATCGGTTCTGTTAATTATTGTGACATTTTTGCGGCTTGTCTTGTAGGGTGTGTTATTGCGGCGTAGTCCCTAGAAGATGGCGATCGCTTTTATCTAACCTATAATTAAAAAAAAGAAGAAAAAAGCTTTTTTATGACCTCAACAGTAGCTACTGCTCTTTTTTCAGTAAAAGAATATCATAAAATCATAGATTCAGGGGTTCTTGCTCACAGAAACGTCCAATTAGTCGATGGTTTAATTGTTGAAATGCCACCGGAAGGAACCGAACATAGTTATTATGGACAAACTTTAGCAGACAGACTCAGGTTAGCTCTTGCCGGACGAGCGTTAGTGAGAGAAAATAAACCGATCACTCTTTCAACGAATAGTGAACTATCCTTAGATATAGCGCTCGTCCGACTTCCTCCTGTAATTTATTTGTCTCATCATCCTTATGGGGAAGATATTGACTTGTTGGTAGAAGTTTCCAAGTCGACATTAACTTTTGATACTTCTGTTAAAAAGAAAGTTTATGCGACTGAAGGGATACAGGATTATTGGATCGTTGATGTTATCAATAAAGAGTTAAAAGTTTATCGCTGTCCATCAGATGGGGATTATCAAGAAATGATAACCTTAACGGTTGGTTCGGTAATTTCTCCTTTAGCTTTTCCTGATGTTGAGATTTCTGTTGCAGAAATTTTTGTTAGTTAACTTTGAGAATTTCTCTAACTTGCTGAACTGGTAAGCTTAACGCTTCAGCAATTTGTTCTACAGTCAAACCCATCTGGTGTAAACGGGGGATAGCTTCCATTTGGGCCTGTTCTAGCTGTTGGACTCGTTGGTGTTCTTGTTCGGCCCGTTCATCACCAATTAATAAGAGATTGCCTCTATTATCCCACCACCGTAACCATAACAGGGATTGATTTTGATAATTTCCCTGCCATAATCCTAATTCTATCCCTAATGGATCAATGGGATAATGGTCCCGTTCATTGACTTCGAGAGGACGATAAAACCCGTTGATCAAGTTATAAACTTCTAACTGACCGGTTTTAATCACATAAATTCCATAATAGGGAATTCGCATAATGCGTTCATATACCCATAATTTACCCGGTTTTTTGCCGGGTTCGGTGCGAGATAAAGGGGTTGTATCTTTTTCTTCGCTTCCATCCCCACTGGCAAATTCTAAAACAATTAAAGGGGTGATAAATTCCCGCCAGAGTACATAAGACCGGCGGATCTCACCATCGAGGTTAGGAGGAACATTACCCACATAAAACCAATCCGGTGCTTCTGCGCCTTTTTCAGGGGGGTCAGTTTCTCGCCAATAGATGCCGCAGTCTTGTCCGATGACATATTGTCCATCTGGGTGTATTTGTTCTAAAACTGGGCCGATGGAGTCAGTTAGGAGAATACTTTGAGGATGTTCTTGAAAGTTTTTCACAAAAGTGCCATCCGAGTCGGGGAGTTGAGTATGATCGGGGAAGGGTGGAGGAAGTTGAAAAGATTCTATGGCTTGATTCATAAGGATCAATGAGTTAAGTCTGATTTTATTATATTTGAGCCTACAGCTATTATTTTAACGCCCCCTACAAATTTTAAATTATAGGGAATTTAATAATGTTTGTTTTTTGACTGGTTCCTCTAAACCTAAAAAACTCTCTTTTATTTTTGTTTTATTTTCCCATTTTTCTACAGTTGGCCTTGACCACCAAAATTCTAATTTTTTCAGGTCTACATATCCTTTTAGTTCTTTATCTGGCCAAATATGTAAGCGTTCTTTACATCCAATCTCATCAGCCGCTTCTTCAATAGCTTCCCATTGCCTTACAAAATATTCAGCCCATGAATTTTTACTCATGACAGATTTAGTAAAATCTAACCCGGCTGCTAACATTCGTTTTCCATTAGTACCACGAGCATTAATAGGTTCCCAAAATATCACTTCTGGATCAAGTTTCATCAGTTCATCTAAATGTTTTTTAAAATGTTCACGTTCCATATAAGGAGGGGTTGGTGCTGCTGCAATATAAAGACGACACTCGGCTTTAAACCCTTTTTCAAGAGCTTTGTAACGCTCACTAGGAGGCGGTGCTTGGGGTTCTATTTGGCGACTGAAGCTATCCTCTAAATTTGGAAGACTCATACCTACAGTCACATTAGGATGTCGAAGTATATCAAGGTCATTAACCCATAACAAACCACGAGTTAAGATTCTTACTCTTTTGTTATATTTAAGTAAAACTTTAACGGTTTGACGAGTTACAGATGCGGTGGCTTGATTTTGATAAGGATCGGTTCCTGAACAAAGTAGAGTAACTCCTTTACCTGCTTCAGTTGTTCGCCATGATTTTTTTCGACTCAGAATTTCTTCAAGCTTTTCAGGAACTTCTTCACGAACAAATAGATATTTGCCCCAGTCTTGTTGAGGATCGCTTACTCCTTGAGATTGTAATTGTTTCTGTCTAGTTCTAATAGCTGGTGTAGATGGGACGTAGCAAAAAGTGCATCCGTGTAAGCATCCTGATGCTATATTAATAACATAATCACAGAGACCTTTTTTGTTAAGCGCACTTTCTTGAAGCGGATTGACAATATTTTCAGTTCCTTTAGCTATGCTCATGATCCTAGTTACCTACAATTAATTTGAATGATTAATATAAATTAAGTTGATTTAAGTTTTATTTATTTATATTAACTTTTGAATTTATTAAGGGTGATTTGATTGTATCAAAATTTGTGGAATCAGTCAATATTTTTTAATAGTAAATATAAAAGTAGAAAGATGAGTGACAATAAAACCTCTTGGAACAGCAATGGAAACAATTTACCTTTTTACCTAACAAAACTCAGCCTAAATATTATTTGATGCACTTAGCTAGTCGCCCTCCTGCACAAAGGGAGATTAAATACACTCTTTGGGAGCATAATACATTAGATTTAGCTTATCAATTTGATTATGGTATTTACGGCCTTGGGTTTAGAACGCCTGATTATTATGAAACCAATTTATCCGTAATTGATATAGAAAAAGAAAATAAAAATAAATGTATAGAAAATCTTCGGGAAGAGTTAATGCCAATTATTTATGATCATCCTGAAGGAATTATTTTAGATGATTTGCACAACTCAACAATGCAAAAAAATCCAGCTACTCTAGATGATTATATTCAAGTGATCAATGAGCAAGTAAACGAGGGAGATTTACAAGTTATTAGAGATGGTAAAATAACCAGTTCTAAGAAACTTAAGCTAGGAGATATTATTGTTAAAAGTAAATGTAAGCAATTAAAGTTGGATTTAAAATTTTAAATTAAATTCCGTTCTAACGCCTTTCGTTCAATCTCTGTCACTTCGCGCCACTGTCCGGGTTCCAACCCTTCCAAACCTAATTGAAACTCATTTTTCCCTTTACCGATACCCATAGCAACCCGAACTAACCGTAAAGTAGGATAACCCACTGCCGCCGTCATGCGTCTGACTTGTCGGTTGCGTCCTTCGGTGAGGGTGATCTCTAACCAACAAGTCGGTATACTCTTACGATAGCGAATAGGGGGGTTACGAGGGGGTAAAACGGGTTCTGTAGGTAATTTGATAACCGATGCCTTTCGCGTCCAATAGTCCTCAATTTTGACCCCTTCCCGTAAACGATTCAAAGCCGCTTCATCGGGAATATTTTCCACCTGTACCCAATAAGTGCGGGGGTGAGCAAATTGACGATGACCTAGGCGGTGTTGCAGTGGCCCGTTATCGGTCAATAATAACAGCCCTTCGCTATCTAAATCTAAGCGCCCGACAGAATAAACATGAGGAATATCAATAAAATCTTTCAGCGTTTGACGGTTCGTCTTGTCTCCACTGTTATCGGTGAATTGACACAGGACATTATAAGGTTTGTAAAACAAAATATACTTATACATAAACCAAGACTGCCTACACAGACTTATCACTCAGTTGTCAGGATGACACTTAACCATTCACTGATAACTGTTAAATATAGCCCGCGTAGGCAGGCTTAGTTAAGATCGCCTTTAACCTAGAACTAAAAGCGGCTAAGGCGTTAGACACAATCATGACCTCAAACAGTTGCCAGATTCTTATACGGAAATCTCGCTTAACTCACGGGTCAAATGATCAAAAGGTTCATCTACAAAGGAAGTATTAATAATGCCTGCCTCTGCCACTTGATCTTTAATCAGATCTTTCATAATTTGAATCCCACGCACCGTAGGACCAATGGGAACCCCTAAAGAATTATAGGTTTCTCGTAGCCCTTGCAGTACCCGTTCATCCAGTACATCAGAATCCCCCGCTACTAAAGCATAACTGGCATAACGGAGATAATAATCCATATCCCGCAAACAAGCGGAATAGCGACGAGTGGTATAGGCATTACCACCCGGACGGATTAATTCTGGCACTTCTTCAAATAATTGAATGCCTGCTTTGCGAACGATGTCAGCAGAATTAGCATTAATGATAGCAGCAGCAGCGATCCGAGCGGTTCCAGACTCATAATAGGTTTTGAGTTTGTCCATCGCATCCCGATCGAGATAACGTCCTGTTACATCGTAGTTTTTGATCAGCGTCGTCACTGCGTCTCGCATTAAATTGTTCTCCTAAATTACAGTAAAGTAAAATACATTTAGCCGACGATATTTAAGGTATGACCTTTTATCGCTCCTTGGCAACTCCTAGGCTCGGGTTTTGGCTTCCCAAATTTACTTAATCTATCATCCCATAGGAGGGAGTCGGCAGTAGGGTGTCGGGAGTCGGGGACTTGGGGATATTTTACAATTATTTACAACAGCAGCCAATGAATTGATCTCAAAGGGTTTCCGTCTCAGAAGTGTTTAACAATTTCTTGATGTTTCTTAATTTTTCTTTACATTTGGCAACAGTCGCTAAAAATTAGTATAAGCAGATACTTTTTTGGGATGTTTACAGATTTCAAGAGTAACAACAGAGGTTATTCTGTATTGAGTAGAACAAAAAATAAAGAAACCTATCCCTACGATTGATGATTCGAGGCGACAAAACTGTTAGCAAAAATAAGGAGTCATTTCATGCCTGAAACGCCACAAGAAGTCTTGAAGCTGATAAAAGACAACAACATTCAAATAATCGACCTTAAGTTCATTGATATGCCGGGAATCTGGCAACACTGCTCCTTTTACTACGATCAAATCGATGAGAGTTCTTTCTCAGATGGGGTTCCCTTCGATGGCTCAAGTATTCGGGGTTGGAAAGCCATCAATGAATCGGATATGTCGATGGTTCCTGATCCGACAACGGCTTGGATTGATCCCTTTTTTGCAGAACCGACTTTGAGCATGATCTGTAGTATCAAAGAACCTCGAACAGGGGAATGGTATAGTAGAGATCCTCGCTCAATTGCGGCTAAAGCGGTGGACTATTTAAGAAGCACCGGTCTTGGTGATACGGCTTTCTTTGGACCTGAAGCCGAATTTTTCGTTTTTGATGATGTTCGCTTTGACCAAGCCGAAAACAAAAGTTATTACTACGTTGACAGTGTAGAAGGTCGTTGGAATTCTGGTAAAGAAGAAGCCGGCGGAAATTTAGGCTATAAACCTCGTTATAAAGAAGGGTATTTCCCGGTTCCTCCTACGGATACCATTCAAGATATGCGTACCGAAATGCTACTGACAATGGGGAAATGCGGTGTTCCCATTGAAAAGCATCACCACGAAGTAGCCACAGGAGGACAAAACGAACTCGGTATCCGATTTGATACTTTAATTAAATCAGCAGATAACTTGATGATTTACAAATACGTCATCAAGAATGTGGCTAAAAAATACGGTAAAACCGTGACCTTTATGCCCAAACCCCTATTTAATGATAACGGGTCGGGGATGCACACCCACCAGTCTATCTGGAACAATGGGCAACCTCTATTCTGGGGCGATGGCTATGCTAATCTGAGTAAAATGGCCCTCAATTATATTGGTGGTCTTCTTAGACATGCACCAGCGCTTCTGGCGTTGACTAACCCCACTACGAACTCTTATAAGCGGCTAGTGCCTGGGTTTGAAGCACCGGTAAACTTAGCTTATTCTCAAGGTAACCGTTCTGCTTCGATTCGGATTCCTCTGTCGGGTACGAATCCTAAAGCCAAGCGCTTAGAATTCCGTTGTCCGGATGCCACTTGTAATCCTTACCTCGCTTTTGCGGCTATGCTGTGTGCAGGGATTGATGGGATTAAGAATGAAATTGATCCCGGTGAACCCCTAGATGTAGATATCTATGATCTCTCTCCTGAAGAACTCAGTAAAGTTCCTTCTACTCCGGGTTCTTTAGAAGCGGCGTTAGAGAATTTAGAGAAGGATCATTCTTTCTTAACTGATTCAGGAGTCTTTACTGAAGACTTCATCGAAAATTGGATCGAGTACAAACTCGACAATGAGGTTAACCCGATGCGCTTACGTCCTCATCCTTATGAGTTTGCGCTTTACTATGATGTTTAAATAGAATTTTCTATTATTTCTCATTCCCAGGGTAAAACCTTGGGAATACTACTAGGAGGCTGTGGCCTCCGTTTTTTTTCCAATAGGTGGCTAATTTTTCCCTAAAATCATAGGACTTACGCACTCTCCACCAAATCATTAGGGTTTGAGATTGTTCGCGATCGGGAGCAAGGCTCGCTTGGGACATAAAATCGTTGTTTTTAATCAGGAGTGCGTAACTCTTAAATCATTTTAAATGAGCGCATTTTGCCTTGCTTAGGCATTAACCCACCACAACCAAACTGCTTACTGGTAGGGATTTTTCTATCTTCAAAAGGTAGCAAATCCTTGGTAGATTAATTATATTTACAAAAAGAAACAAAAAATTAGGCGATAGAATCCGTTTTATCTATGCAATCTACTGCTAATTTTGAGCGATTTATTCCTGAATCCGTGACTCAAGCCGCTTATAGCAGCTTTCAACAAGGTAAAGCCTTATTCGGACTAGCTCATAACAATCTAGGCAGGCGTTTGACTCAATTTTTTGCTCCGGATTGGGAAAAAATGGGTAAGCCACTTCCAGAAGAAGAAATCCAGGCACTCAAGCAGAGTGGAGAGCAATTGCGGCAAACTGACTGGCAAGATGCTCAAGACGGAGTTTATCCGCACAGTTTACTCTTTGACAATGCTTGGGATGAGTTTTTTTTATATTATCCTGCTGTTTGGCTAGATTTGCCTTTAAATTGGCAAAAAATTCGAGATAAAAAACATCAACAATTTTCAGCCGAGATCGACCAAGAAGGGTTTCCGAGTTACTATCTACAAAACTTTCACCATCAAACCGATGGTTACTTAAGTGATTGGTCAGCGAGTCTTTATGATCTACAAGTAGAACTGTTGTTTAGTGGCAATGCTGATCCGATGCGGCGGCGAATTCTGAAACCTTTAAAAAAAGGATTAAGTGCTTTTAGGGAACTTTCGCCGAAACAAATCCGAGTTTTAGATGTCGCTTGCGGAACAGGCCGCACATTAAAAATGATGCGGACTACTCTGCCAAAAGTATCTTTATTTGGGGCAGATTTATCTCCCGCTTATCTCCGTAAAGCTCACCAACTTCTCTCTAAAATCCCAGGAGAATTTCCCCAATTAGTACAGGCTAATGCTGAAGAATTACCCTATCAGGATAATTATTTTCATGGTCTGACTAGCGTGTTTTTATTTCATGAATTACCGCCTCAAGCACGTCAAAATGTGATAGAGGAATCTTTTCGGGTAACTCAACCGGGTGGGATATTTATCATTTGTGACTCCATTCAACTAATAGATTCACCCCAATTTCAAACATTAATCGATAACTTCCCTAAAACCTACCATGAACCTTATTACAAGCACTATACTACTGATAATTTAGGTGAACGCTTGGAAAAAGCAGGTTTTGAAAATGTAGAGATTGAACACCATTTATTTAGTAAATATTGGATTGCTCATAAACCTGTTTAATCTTTTCTGGTCACCATTTGTATTAACCGGGTAGGCAAGGCAGACAAATATCTTTCAATAAGGATATTCCACCTTGCCCACCTTGAAACTTAATGAGGCTATTTTTAAATAGGCAAACGTCGAACTCGGAAACTTTCATCACTGACTGAGATAATGGCTCCTAGTTGCAAATCATTAACACATTCTCTAAAAACAGTTTGCAATCGTTCTTCAATGACTTCACGGCTTTCGTTTCCTAAACGAAATAAAATCACACTGGGCAAAATTTCTCCTCGGCTTGCTAATAAATAACCAAAATCTAAATCCATTGTTAAAATAATTCTATTTTCATTTTGTGCTTTCACTAAAATTTCCTCATCTGTAAGCCGCTCTAAACCTTCCTCAACTAAATGAACAGCCTCATAACCCATCCTTCTTAACCCATCAACAGTACGAGGAGAAATCCCCATATCAGCTAAAAATTTCATTTGACTAAGTTGCCTTCATTAATAGGTTTTAAGGGAATTACTCGTTCTTCAGTTAACCAAGCCGCATAGAGGAGTGATTGTCTAATATCTTCAGGTTCAATATAAGGATAGTCTTCAATAATTTCGGCTTCAGATTTTCCATTGGCTACTAAATTAACGATTAAAGAAACTGGCACACGCATTCCTCTAATACAAGCTTTTCCTGCCATGATTTTTGGATCGAAGGTAATTCTATCTAGATTTTTTAACATAATTTTCCTCTCATTTGATCAACTGTAATGGACTTTTGATCAACTGTAATGGACTTTTACTTTTTTAGAAGATAACATAAATACTTCTTTGAGCAATACTCCCTGATTACCACCTTATCAGTTTTTTGTCTAATTTTATTTACAAAGCTTAACAAAAAAGACAAAAATTTAGTATGACATTCTCTTACATTGTAAAGTTACGTATCAAAATCGAGAATAGCTGTTAAGCTCTGTCTGGAAAAATCGTAAAATAAAAAAGTAGAAAAGCATCGTAAGGACATTTATGAATACATATTCTGAACGGGGCTTAAACCAAATTAATTGGCCTATCCTAGTGATGTTCGTCTTAGGATTTTGGCTCAGTGCCAGTATTGTTCTCGATTTAGTGATCATGCCCGGTTTATCAGCATCGGGAATGATGGCTACTAAAGGATTTGCTAGTGCTGGTTATCTCATTTTTGGGGTTTTCAATCGTCTCGAATTATTGTGCGCTGCCGTAGTTTTAAGCGGGATTTTAGTATTCCGCCGCCATCATACCTTAACTCATTCTCACGAAACCTGGTCAATTATTCTATCAGCATTTCTGTTAATCATTGCCCTAATTTATACCTATATTCTAACTCCTTATATGAGCGGATTAGGACTACAGTTAAACCAGTTCGATCCCATCAACCCCATGAGTGGAGTGATGCTCCCCATGCAATGGAGTTATTGGATATTAGAAGCCTGTAAACTCCTATTAGGCGTGACCTTACTCCGATGGTGCTATAAGGATTCTTGCTTAGTTCCCTAGGAGTCAAGAGAAAAAACAGCAATCCCCTCTAAATTCCGAGGGGGTTTTCATTTTTGGTGACAAATTTGCTGAAAAGTCTGAAATTCCTGAAAGTGAGCGGCAGCCAAAAAACCGGGAGAACTGAACAATCTAAAGATCCATACCCAAAAATTAGACTCTAACAAGAAGTCAATGGTATCATCAATGTGCAAAGCAAAAAAACTGGTAGGGTAACAATCATGGCACACGCACCTATAGCTCCTGTGGTGCTAGTTATACTAGATGGCTGGGGTTATCGAGAAGCCACAGAAAACAACGCCATCGCGGTTGCTAATACCCCAATTATGGATAGTCTCTGGGAAGTTTATCCCAGAACTTTGATTCGTACCTCCGGCAAAGACGTTGGACTGCCAGAGGGTCAAATGGGGAACTCAGAAGTAGGACACCTTAATATAGGTGCCGGACGGATTGTGCCACAAGAATTAGTAAGGATTACTGATGCCGTTGAGGATGGTTCTATTTTCCACAATCCGGCATTAGTGAACCTTTGTCAAGAAGTAAAAGCTAGAGGGGGAAAATTACATCTGATTGGGTTGTGTTCAGAAGGCGGTGTGCATTCCCATTTGTGTCATTTACTGGGATTGTTAGACTTGGCTAAATTACAATCTATCTCAAATGTCTGTGTTCATGCGATCACCGATGGACGAGATACCAACCCTAACGAAGGCGTAAAAGCGATTGCCCAAATTCAAGCACATATCGATAAAATCGGCATCGGACGGATTTCTACTATCTGTGGCCGCTATTATGCCATGGACCGAGATCGCCGTTGGGACCGCGTGAAAAAAGCTTATGATCTCCTGACACAAGACGGACCCGGAGATGGACGAACGGCCCTACAAATTCTCAAAGACTCCTACGCGAAAGATATTACAGATGAGTTTATTCTACCCACTCGAGTTGCTCCGGGTGCAGTAGAATCCGGAGATGGCATTATTTTCTATAACTTCCGTCCTGATCGCGCCAGACAGTTGTGTTATGCGTTCACTATGCCAAATTTTGACGGATTTGAGCGCAAACTGATTCAACCCCTCAGTTTTGTCACTTTTACTCAATACGACCCCAAGTTACCCGTTCAGGTGGCCTTTGAACCCCAAAACCTGACTAACATTCTCGGAGAAGTGATCGCTAACCATGGCCTGCGTCAATTCCGCACCGCAGAAACCGAAAAATATCCCCACGTGACCTACTTTTTTAACGGTGGACTCGAAAAACCCTTTGAAGGCGAAGATCGCGAATTAATTCAAAGTCCAATGGTAGCGACTTATGATCTAGCCCCAGAAATGTCTGCCCAAGCTGTTACAGATACCGCTTGCGCCGCTATTGAAAAAGGGATTTATTCTTTAGTGGTGATGAACTATGCTAACCCGGATATGGTAGGGCATACGGGCAATATTGAAGCGGCTGCTAAAGCCATTGAAAAAGTCGATCAATGTCTGGGACAGTTATTAAACAGCATCCATAAAATGGGAGGAACGGCGATCATTATCGCTGATCACGGAAACGCTGAGTATATGCGCGATGAAGAAGGAAATCCTTGGACGGCTCATACCACTAACCCAGTACCGTTTATCTTGGTAGAAGGGGAAAAACGAAAAATCCCCGGCCATGGCGGTCATGTTACCTTGCGAGATGATGGACGGTTAGCCGATATTGCCCCAACTATCCTAGATATTTTACAATTACCTAAACCCGAAAATATGACGGGTAAGTCGTTGATTGTGCCGGCAGAGATTGATGTAAAAACCAATCGCACACCGGTGCGAATTTCCCTCTAAGCAGTGGATAATGAGATCATTAACTTTGGGGTAACGTTTAGATGAATATTGTACAGATCGTTAAAATTATTTGGGCATTATGTGCCGGTTTGCTAATTGTTCTGGTATTATTACACAGCCCTAAAGGCGATGGACTCGGCGGCATCGGTGGACAAGCTCAACTGTTTACCAGCGCTAAATCAGCCGAAAAAACCCTCAACCAAATTACTTGGACTCTAAGTAGTCTTTTTATCGCTTTAACCATTGTCCTTAGTGCAGGTTGGTTAGAGAGTACCCCTAGTGGTTAATGCTTCTCATCCGGATGAGACGACTTGTGTCTGTTAATTCCCTTGTCTTCTTCTTGGTGATCGCCATAATTACGGTGGGTTTATTCGGGTTGCCAAGAGGAGAGGCTAAGGACTCTGAGGTATCTTTACCGCCTTTACAGGCTCATCCTTTACCTCTTACCCTAAAAAACTGGAACGATAGCCAAAATAGCGGCGATTATTTTTCTTTGATGGAATCAACCCCTGTAGGGTCTTTAATTTGGTCAGAGTTTCCCATTAAAGTGTATTGGGACCAGCCTAACCTCTCTGGTGATCATTCTGCGGCAAAGCGCCGCTTTGAGCAATGGGCAGAGTTAGTGAAGCAGGCGATCACCGAGTGGAATCAATATTTACCTTTAATTGAGATTCAACAGGAGGAATCAGCAGATATTATCATCAAGCGCGATAATCCTTCTCTGGGGGCAAAGATCAACCCCGAAACCGGTAAATTAGAAATTCCTCGGGCCAGATCAGCCCAAACCGATTATAAGTTGTATATTCGAGCAGATAATCCCCCGATTTTGTGCCATCGCATGACGATTCAAATTAGTCCTAATTTAAGTCAGGAATTGATCTTATCAGCAGTGCGGCATGAATTAGGTCATGCTTTGGGTATTTGGGGGCACAGTCCCGTAGAAACCGATGCGTTATACTTTTCTCAGGTTCGTAACCCGCCGCCCATTTCTGTACGGGATATTAATACTCTTAAAAAAGTTTATGAGCAACCAACTAGATTAGGCTGGACAATGAGTCAGGGAAATTAAGTTTTAGATCGGTTTTTTCGAGGGTGCTTGTTATAGTATTAGGGTAAAAGTAGGGGAATAGTTATATTAACCCCTACTATCGCCCAAAAGTCAAAAACAAGAGTTAAGGGCAGATAAAAGGGAAAATATAAAAATATCCCTCATCATCTGCCTATCACGCTAAAACTCTAATTGGTTCTTCTATAGATCAGAATATCCGGCTCAAGGATTTTTTATGGTTAATCTGGTTACCGTTTTGAAAATATTACCTCAATCCCCCTCAATTGAGCTAACTTTTCGCACAAAAATAAACCGTAACAACGGTTTTCTACCTTGTCCTATTCGCTTTTTCCTAACCTCAACGACTCTTAAGTTGTTGTAAACTAGAAATATCCACTTTACCAAAATTCAGACTAAAAGCAAGCTGAAGATTTTCTAAAGTTTTCACTAACCAAGGTGCGCCATCTGTCGCAAAACCTTCATAATGATTAAACAAAATTGAAAAACGCTTTTCTAAATAGGGCTTAACCTTTTTACAAATTAAAATCAATTTTAATAATAATCCAATCGTCCCCGTTACCCCCATATTAGTAATCAGATCAATAAAAACATAATGCTGAGGATTTTGGGCACTGTCAACCACTAAATAATTTAATAGCTGACTCGAAGTCCGCAACATCAGAAACTCATTCGGTTTTTGACGATTACATTCAGATAAAGTATTTTGAATAATCTGGTATAATTTTTGCGGAAATTTCCCTCGACGATTCTCAAAAGAAGAAACTAAATATTCATATAAATCATCTTTAAACGCTTGATAATTGGGCGTAAAATTGGTATGAGTTATAAAATTTTGTGATAAACTTTTATAAGTGTAACCTCCTTCCACCGTTCCTACATATTGTTTGAGTGATTTACTCAATTCTCTATCACTTAACAAAGTCGGATTTTTAACCGGCTGAATCAATCCTGCGCTTTCAGACGACAATTCGTTTCTTCTAGCCAATTGAGCCATTCTGACCTGATAAGTCACATATCGAGACAGATTAATTTCATAATTTTTCTCGATCTTACGTTTAATTTGTCGTACCGTTTGCTGGTGTTCTTGGGAGCTTTCGTCACTGAGCAAACAATGGTCATATAAATAAGGATAACGATTAATTAAAGTCCCAATGGAATTATTCGTTTTACCTTTATTATCAATGATACGAGCTAAACGCTCTAACTTAATATAGTCATCCGAGAGGGTAAATTCCTTTACCAACAACCGCAACCGGTTTGGTGTCGTCGAGACTCCTTGCCGCGCTGGGACTAAATTCTCTAATAATTTAACTAATTCTGGAATAGCTTGCTGATGCTGCGGCAGCATTTGCCAACGGTTAACCAGAATGTGGCAGCAACGATTAAAGCAATAATAAAACCGCTCTTGTGCATCTTTAGCTTTAATGAGATTTTCCAGCGCCGTGTAAACTTGAGCTTCTCGAAAGCCCCTGCCTTCAATAAATAACTCTCGAAACTCCTCGAGCAAATTCTCAGGAGTATCAGTTTGTACTCGACCTAGTAGATAATCGTATAGGAGTTGCTCCTGTTGTCTAGATTGTCTATCCTCAAATTTATGAGTAGATACTGACATTTTAATCAGCCCTCCTTTGTTAACCGGCTCTATATTGGGGCTGTAAGATAGTTAATCGTAACTGACTCGCGCGTGGAACAAGTTCTACACTCTTGTGGTTTAATCGATTGACTATCCTCCAATGAACGTTTATCATTGATGCTTCCCCAACCCTCATTCCTTAATATTCTATAGCTTGTTTGTCTTGCCTCTTGAGGTCCCAACTCTCTAAGTTAGCTGGTTTGTTAATGATCACTCAATGATCACATTACCCCAATTTATGGGACAATGGTTACTCTATGCCAGAGTCACCCTTTACTTTATTATAGCTAATATATCAAGATATTGTAATCTCTAAAATAACTTTTTAAATCATTTTTGTATGTGATCTAGATCACTCCTTTAAAAAAAACTAACATTCAACCCTTTTGTAGATTTAATTCAGTAATCATACCTTATATGCTCAGTCAAATTTCTTTGAAGCAACTCAGTAATATCCTTGAATTACCAGAAACTAATTTACTTGCTATATTTTCTGAAAAAACGGTAACCGGAATCACCACTGATAGTCGTGAAATTAGTGATGGTGAAATTTTTGTAGCCTTACGGGGAAAGAATTTTGACGGATATGAATTCACTGAAATAGCGGTGGAAAAAGGCGCGATTGCTATCATTGTCGATAGAGAGGTTCCCGTAATTGCTTCTAAGAATATACCTCAGTTTATTGTTAAAGATACTTTGAATGCTTATCAAAAAATTGCTCATTGGTGGCGCAATCAATTGACCATTCCAGTCATTGCTGTAACGGGGTCAGTAGGCAAAACAACAACTAAAGAATTGATAGCGGCAGTTTTATCACAGAGAGGAAAAGTCCATAAAACTAGAGCAAATTATAATAATGAAATTGGCGTTCCCAAAACTTTATTAGAATTGGATAAAAGCCATGATTATGCAGTAATTGAAATGGCAATGCGAGCCAAAGGAGAAATAGCCTTATTAACCGAAATCGCCCGCCCGACCCTAGGTATCATTACTAATGTGGGAACCGCTCATATTGGACGACTCGGATCAACCGAAGCGATCGCCGCCGCCAAATGTGAGCTACTCGAACAGATGTCACCTGATACCATAGCGATTCTCAATCATGATAATCCTCTATTAATAGAAACCGCTCACAAGGTTTGGCAAGGAGAAACCCTGACTTATGGCTTAGAAGGAGGAGATTTAGTCGGGCAACTGATTGATGCTCAAACCTTGAGAGTAGAAGGCATCAATTTTCCCCTACCCATACCCGGACGGCATAATGCCCTTAATTACCTTGCAGCCCTAGCAGTGGCAAAAGTGCTTAACCTCGACTGGACTCCCTTAACAGAAGGCTTAACCGTAAATTTACCCAGTGGGCGCTCACGTCGTCATCAACTCCCCAATGATGTCCTCCTTCTCGATGAAACCTATAATGCTGGATTAGAATCCATGATAGCCGCCCTCGAATTACTCAAACAAACCCCAGGGCAACGCCACATCGCCGTTTTAGGCACCATGAAAGAACTTGGCGATCACTCGCCTCAATTTCATCGCCAGGTGGGAGAAACCGTTAAGCGGCTAAATATCGATCATTTATTAGTATTAACTGATGATCCACAAGCCCAAGAAATTGCTGTCGGTGCTGATGGGGTGACCACCCAGTGTTGGCAAACCCATCAAGCATTAGTCCAACAGCTACAGGAAATGATCAAACCCGGTGATCGCATTTTATTTAAAGCGTCCAATTCTGTAGGGTTAAATCGAGTGGTAGAAAGTTTACTCAACGACCAACCCGTTTAACTTCTGTTGTCGCTGGTATTGATTAACCGTTCCACTTATTGTAAACCCCGCCGAAGGGAAAAGGGGTCTTATTTACTGTTCAGGGGTTTATAATGAGAATAGATACATAGGGATCAAGATAAAATTTATTAATTTTTGTGACGAAAAACCCCGAAAAAGTCAAAAATTATCATCATCAAAATTCAAGCGGGTTCAATTCCATTCAGGAGTGAATTTTGCCATCAATAGGGAACTTCAGAAGCAACAATTTAATAATCGGAGGATGACAAATGAATAATAAACCAATGCGTAAGCGGCTGATCATCATGGGAGCGGCAGGTCGAGATTTTCATAACTTCAACCAAGTTTATCGAGATAACCCCCTCGTGGAAGTGGTGGCCTTTACCGCCGCCCAAATCTCAGGCATCGCCAAGCGTCGCTATCCTCCCTGTTTAGCCGGTTCTCTGTATGCTGACGGTATCCCCATTTTTGAAGAAAGCGAACTCGAAAACCTGATCAAACGAGAAAAAATCGATCAGGTAGTCTTTTCCTACAGTGACTTAACCCACGCTGAAGTCATGCACCTAGCCTCAAGGTCCCTATCTGCGGGGGCAGATTTTCTCTTACTCGGCCCCGAACGAACCATGTTATCAGCGCAAGTCCCTGTTATTGCTGTCTCAGCCGTGCGTACAGGTTGCGGGAAATCTCAAACAGCCCGTTGGTTATCTAAACTGCTGCGGCATCAAGGATTAAAAGTCGCCGTCATTCGGCATCCCATGCCCTATGGGTCCTTAGAAAAGCAAATGGTTCAGCATTTTGCTACCCATGAAGACCTAAACAGCGCTAATTGTACCATCGAAGAAAGAGAAGAATATGAACCTCACATCGATATGGGCAATATTGTCTATGCCGGGGTTGACTATGGTTTAATTATCGAACAAGCGGCTTCAGAAGCCGATATTATCCTATGGGATGGCGGAAATAATGATTTTCCTTTCATTCGCCCGGACCTTCATTTGGTTTTAGTCGATCCTCTGCGGCCTGGAGATGAAACCACCCATCATCCGGGAGAAGTGGTGTTACGCATGGCCGATATTGTGGTGATTGCCAAAGTGGACTCAGCCGCCGATGCGGATATTCAAAAAGTCCAAGAAGCCGTTCAGATGGTAAACCCCAAAGCCACTATTGTTAGGGCTGCATCTCCTATCGCCTTAGAAGACCCAGAAGCCGTCAGAGACCGCCGAGTATTAGTCGTAGAAGATGGACCCACTACCACTCATGGAGGAATGGCTTATGGAGCCGGTTATGTAGCCGCCACTCGCGCCGCCGCCAAAGAAATTATTAACCCTCGAATCTATGCCGTGCCAGAAATAGCAGAGGTTTATCATGCTTACCCCCATATAGGTCGAGTCTTGCCGGCGATGGGTTATTCTGCCACTCAATTAAAAGCTTTAGAAGAAACCATCAACCGCGCTGAGGCCGACGTAGTGGTAGCGGCTACCCCCAGTAACCTCGTTAACTTAATCCAAGTCAATAAGCCCATTATTCGCGCTCATTACGAATTTGCCGAAGTGGGACAGCCAAAATTAAGCAATTTAGTGGAACAATTTTTGATTCGTCAGGCTTTAATGGGGAGGGAGCTATGCGCGTTGTCATAGCACTTGGGGGTAATGCCCTCTTAAAACGGGGGCAACCCCTAGAAGCCGAGGTGCAACGGCAGAATATTCAAACCGCCGCCGCCGTCATCGCCGAAATTGCCGAAAATCATACCGTAGTTGTCACTCATGGAAACGGTCCCCAAGTGGGATTACTCGCTCTACAGGCCGAAGCTTATAAGGGGGTAAACCCCTATCCTCTCGATGTTCTCGATGCTCAAACCGAGGGAATGATCGGTTATCTTCTCGAACAAGAATTACGGAACCATCTCAAAGACCGACAGGTAGTGACCTTATTAACTCAAATCGCAGTGGACCCTCACGATAGTGCTTTTAGCCAACCGACAAAACCTATCGGGCCAGTTTATTTAAAAACCGAAGCACAACAGTTAGCCGCACAGAGGGGATGGGCCATTTGTGCCGATGGGGACGGATATCGTCGCGTGGTACCTTCTCCAGAACCGAAACAGATTCTAGAATTAGCGACCATCCGCTTATTGGTGGAAGTTGGGGCGTTGGTGGTGTGTGCCGGGGGAGGGGGAATTCCAGTGATGATCACCCCTGGCGGCGCGATTGGCGGCATTGAGGCCGTTATTGATAAAGACTTAGCTGCTGCCCTTTTGGCTATCAACCTCAAGGCTGATGCTTTGTTACTGTTGACTGATGTAGAGGGAGTTTATCACCATTGGGGGACTCCAGAGGCTCAACTGTTACGAGAAGTTACCTCAACTGCCCTCAGACAAGAGCATTTTGCTGCCGGTTCTATGGGGCCAAAAGTTGAAGCCGCTTGTCGGTTTGTGGAGGCTACAGGAGGTTACGCTGGTATTGGAAAGTTAGAGGATGGAGCAGAGATTTTAAACGGTCAACGGGGTACTAGGGTTCAAATTGGAGGTTATGGAGCCAGAAACTATGATTCGCCATAATCTCTCTTTTGGGGGAGTTTGAAGACTTTGGGTTTTCCCGTTATTTTCAACCCCGCCGTTAACTAAAGAGAGCTAGGGGGTAGCACTCGGCACCACTGGATGAGCCATTAGATGCAGTATTAGAGAAAATTAGGATTACACTCCTTTGCCCCAAATCCTGATCTTAAAACAGAGAAATAAAATTTTCAAAAGGAGACAGTGATTATTCAATCAACTTGCTATTATAAACTTTAAGTGTTTGTATACAATCAACAGGAGAGTTAAAGCATGACAACACCAGCAACGGCAGAGGTTAAAGATCGCATACTATCGGCCTTGGTTTATATACTGCCTTTGATTTATGCTTTACCCTTTGGCATCTCTTTGCTGAAGCAGATTCCCTTTTTAGGATTAATTTATCTCCCTTTATCCCCTCTAATTTCTTTGTATTATAGCCTTCCCTTTGGCGGATTAATTATCTTCTTTGTTTTGTTTTTTGCTGTAGTCAGAAATGAACGGGTCAATCGTTTTATTCGCTTTAATACTTTACAAGCAATTTTAATAGATATTGCTTTAATATTATGTAGTTTGATTTTGCAGTTTTTGGGTCAAATTTTAGTTGATAATAGTTTATTTATTTTGACTTTAAATAATACTATCTTTTTAGGAACTCTAACAGCCTGTATCTTTGGCATAATTCAGTCAGGAAGAGGGTTGTATCCTGAAATCCCTGCCATTTCTGAGGCAGTTTATTCTCAACTTCCTTGGTAGCCCTGCACCAGTTTAAAAACCCAAAAGGAAACTATCAGCTTATAAAATTCAAGTAAATACTTAGCGGTTAACTCATTAGCCCTAGAGCCATAGCTAGTGGATGGGTTAGTGAAGTTTTTAAGATAATTAAGCTTAAAAAAGGGTTGTTTCTTTTATTTATAAGCTTATTCCCCATTTCTAAGTGCTTCTAGCGGGAAATTTCCCCCTTGCCTAAAAGGAGCGCGGCAAGAAATAATAACACACAGATAAAACTTGAAAGTGCTTTATCAAACCTGTGATAGCGATTTACCCCGGTAGTTTCGATCCCATTACTTTAGGACATTTGGATATCATCACACGAGGCGGGCAATTATTTGAGCGTGTCATCGTCACGGTATCATGCAATCCGAACAAAAACCCTCTGTTTCCCGTAGAAAAACGAGTTGAGCAAATCCGCCAATGTACTCAACATCTAACCAATGTAGAAGTAGACAGTTTTACAGGATTAACAGTGGAATATGCTAAATTACGAAAGGCTAATGTTTTGCTGAGAGGGTTAAGGGTGCTTTCTGATTTTGAAAAAGAACTCCAAATGGCTCACACTAACGTCACTCTCTGGGATGGGATAGAAACAGTATTTTTAGCAACGGCCAAAGAATATAGCTTTTTAAGTAGTAGCATTGTCAAAGAAATTGCTAAATTCGGTGGCTCAGTTTCTCATTTAGTTCCTGAAAATGTCGCTCGGGACATCGCGCTATATTACAGTTAAATTACTCAATATGTCCAATTTAAGCCCCCATTCTTTGCCCATGTCACGCCGAAACTCTTCCTCCCGTAGTCCTTCTCCCAAAAATCAGCCCAAAGAAGCTCCCCGTCGTCATGAAGTCGATTTTGAGATTCTCCAAGAACTCGAACGACTACAAGAAATCATCATGACCGAAAGTTCTCAGATTCCTTTCACGAGATTACGATTAATTAATGAAGA
Source organism: Gloeothece verrucosa PCC 7822 (assembly GCF_000147335.1). NCBI lineage: Bacteria > Bacillati > Cyanobacteriota > Cyanophyceae > Chroococcales > Aphanothecaceae > Gloeothece > Gloeothece verrucosa. Next base: position 3,746,659 of record NC_014501.1, on the reverse strand, counting down.
TAAATTGTTAGATCAAATCGAAATGATTTGTGATAGCTTGCCAGAGTCGATCAAAAAAGCTCAAGCTTTACTCGAGCAAGAGGAAGAAATTATCCTAGAAGCACAGGATTATGCTAAACAGATTGTTCAATCTGCTCAACAACGAGCCGCTCAAATCTTAGACGAAACCGGAATTATACAGCAGGCTGAACGACAAGCCAGTCAAATTAGACAACAGGTACAGCAGGAATGCGAAGAGGTTCAAGAAAAAACCATTACTGAAATTGAGCAGATGCGCCGTACAGCCGAACAGGAACTTCAGCAAATACGTCAACAAGCCTTAGCTGAATGTCATGATATTGAAGATGGGGCTTTTGATTATGCTGATAATATTTTTTCTAATCTTGAGCAACAATTGGCCGAAATGCTTACCATTGTTCGTAAGGGACGACAACAGATGAACCAAAAAGCGTCTCCTACCGGTGCTGTTTCTCCTGAACTTCCTCTCAAAAAAATGCCGGGTCCTGGTAATCCGGGCAAACGCCCATAAGCAGACAATATCCGCCTTTGTAAGCTGTATTTAATAACCTTAATCAAAAAAACTCATGATTATTATCGAAATTACCAATGTGGAAGAGTTAATTAAACAGCACATAGGCTCTCTTGGTGCTAAAGTTCTCCATGCTGTGGCTGATGATGAGGCCAAAATCGAAAAAGTAATGATAGAAGAACTGCAAACTAATTTTAAAAAAATGGGTGTTAAAGCTAATATGTTTAGTGTTGCCGGGGTGGATATGCTCGGCAATGGAAAAATCGAAATTGGCATTAAGGTTCGTTCTTCGACTTTTATGTCCTAGACTTCAGCCAGATAATTACGGATGCGACTGGTTTAGGGGGCGGAAAAGATTCCGCCCAATGCTTGTTATTTAGAGGATACCTGAGCTAGATAAACCTAGGATGATTCCTGCACCTAGGATATGGCCAAAACTAGCGGTTGCTAAGAGTTCAGGAAGACCAAAGCTTTTTTTAGAAGCCAGTTGAGGAAGCGGTAAACTGGGACCTTGCCCTGTTTTTTGAATCGCAAAATAACCCACGATGAAAGCAAATAAATTGGCAAAAATCATGATTAATGCGATCGAAAAATTCCAAGGAGTAGTAGTGGGCACATTAGACACGGCAGCGAATAATAACATAGAACTCATTGCTGTTTAAGGCTCCTTTGTTGCTAAACTTTTATTAAAACCCCGTCCCTTCGGTTGATCCCTTGGGACTTTGGCTCGGAGACGGAGTCTGTATTAACACAAGGCATTATAGGAAGCTCTTGCAAAAAAGAGGTCATTTTGTTTGAATACTTAACAGTTATGTTAAAGTTTTGCTAAGTACCTCGACAAAAATCAAGCTTTACTATCCTAAGAAATTTAATTAAAAATCAAATGAGAGTTAAAATTTGTGGCATTACCAAGCCAGAACAAGCCGCAGCCATTACGGCTAAGGGAGCAAACACACTAGGATTTATCTGTGTTGAGTCATCTCCTCGTTATGTTACCCCTCATCAACTAGGAGCAATCATAGAACAATTGCCGCCTCAAGTGGATAAAATCGGTGTGTTTGTGAATGCCGCCACTACTGAAATTACGACCCTTGTGGCTCAAACCGGTTTAACCGGAGTTCAGTTACACGGTGAAGAATCTCCCGATTTTTGTCTTCAATTAAAAGAGGCTCTTCCCGATATTGAACTTATTAAAGCTTTAAGAGTTAAATCTGCCGAATTTTTAGAGGAAGCTACCCCTTACTTCTCATCAGTTAATACTCTACTGTTAGATGCCTATCATCCTCAATTATTTGGCGGCACCGGCACAACCCTAGACTGGGAAAGTTTAGCACTATTTTCTCCTCCTATACCTTGGTTATTAGCCGGAGGACTCAAACCGGATAATCTCATTTATGCTCTCTCTCAATTATCTCCCCAAGGAATTGATTTATCTAGTGGTGTAGAACGAGCGCCAGGGGATAAAGATTTAGACAAAGTTTCTCAATTATTTCAACAACTTCAGATTTGGAAAGCTAATCAACCCTAAAAAAATTTATAAAAATTATTCAGTAGAGATGAAAAATTTAACACCCCTACTGAGCGGATTTTTGAGCATCTTTAGCCGTCTTGTTTTACTTAACTAACCAAGTTAAGTTAATTTCAATATACCCCTTAAAATTGATAAGTTTTGTAATGGATATTACGAAAAAGCCTGAAAAGAAGGGTCAACAAAAGTATCTAACCCGGATTGGGCAAGGCAATGTCCGTTTCAGGAAATGATTTCAGCAAAATTGCTGGTAAGGGTTCTTGACTCATTTGAGTAACATAAGACTCAGTTAAATAAGCCGCAAATTCTGGTTGTTTACTCAAATAATTTTTAAAGAAGGCTACCCCCAGAACTTTTAAATAATTTTGTGCTAGTTGTGGATTAGGGCCAAGTATGGCTTCAGGAACTGGCACAGCATTGGCTAATCCCTGAGTTAGAAAAGAAAAATGAGTGCTATTTTTGACTAACAATAAATATTTATCTGAGGATTTTAGCCAGCTAAAAGGGAGTATTTGCTCGGGTATAGGTGGCGCAAAAATATCCGCACTGCCGCCAATCAGCATGACGGGAACTTGCATTTTTTGCATTCCCTGAGAGTCAAATACAGGATTAGTAACAGGATTAATAGCAATCACAGCCTTAATTCGAGGATCACTAAGCTGTGTGGATGGAGGTAAATCATTTACCCCTTTACATTGCAACAGTACAGATAAATTGAAAGTGATTTGATCGGGGCTATTTTTCTGGGCACAATATTGAACCAGAGAATTCCAATTCACCTGCGCTCCCCCAATAGCCGTTACGGTATAACCCCCTAAAGATTGACCTAAAACACCGACGTTAGAGAGATCAAGCTTTCCTTTCCAATCAGGATTTGATTGGGATTTTTTTTCTATTTCATCGAGAAGGCGGCTAATTTTTTTGGGTTGTTCTACCCAAAGATTGGGAGGAGGAGGAGTCGCTAAACCAGCAAGATAATCATTGATCATTTGACTATCACTGCCCGGAAAATTTAAGGCGGCTACCCCAAAGCCATAAGAGGCTAAATGTTCTGCGATGTATAACAAGCTTTGATAATCAGAATTAAGTCCAGGTGCAATGACTATGAGAGGGGCGGGGGTTTTAACGGCTTCAGGCAGATAGACGACGGCTTGAATGGATGAATCAATTGTTAACGATTCTTTCCGCCATTTTTGCGCTCCAGGCTGGGTTAAATCGGCTAAATTAGCGGCGACAGGTGTGGCTTTTGTGGCTGCCTGTTGTTGGAGAGTGGCAAAAAAGCGCTCGGTTTTGATCATTAAATCGTGTGCTTCATCAACGGCTTTAATGCCTCGGTTGGTATTAAGGCGAAGGTTCTGGAGTGGATACTTTTGTAAGACTCCTAAGAGCGTTAGCCCTTGCGGTTGCCCTGCGGCTTCAATAATTGCTCCCTTTAAAGCGGGTTGACTTTGATCAGGAGGATTATCAATTAACAAACTTAGTTGCTCAACAAGCCGCTCTCCTATGCGCGAATTAAATAATTGAGAGACGAAAATGACATCAACATTAAAACTCTGGTTGAGTAGCTCTCGGAATTGTTGTAACTGCTTTGGGGTCACGTGCTGAGCATAAAAGGAAAAATTGGGCGTTATTTTTCCTTCTTTAGCAAAAACGGCTAAATCATCGACGGAAACTTCAAACTCTCCAAAGGGAGGATACCAAAAAGTTATCTGCTCGGCGGCTTGTACTGGCACAGTGTATAGGGCGGCGGCGATCAGACTTCCTAGAATGACTTTGAGACGGGAGAACATTTGATTGATTAAACCTTCGGTTTCAATGAATATTTTTTAATTTTTTAGTTCAAAATTTATTGTACTTGCTTTGAAACCCATAACTTAAATTTTAAAATAAATTAATAATCTTTTCTTAACCAGAATTTTATTGAGCAGTTGTAGGATAACTAGGGTTTTGTCAATTAAAAAATCATTCTATAGAGCCACAGCAGCGAGGTAAAAAAGATGAATCCAGCCAATAAAACAAGGATTAGTCAGTCAAAAATTTTCAAGCTTTTAAAAAAGAATGTTAAGCGTATTCTAGCCCAAAAAGGCATGAATGCCATGACGAGAAAGGGAGATAAAGAGCTAGATTTACTGGTCAAAAAAATAGCTAACCAACCTATTCAAACTGAAGAAGAAGCTACTCAAATCGCAGAAGAGTTGGGCGATAAAATTGTGGAAATTTCGCAAAAAGAAGGTAAAGAGAATTTAGATAAAAGCATAATCCGTCAATTGGCAACGGGGAGTCAATTATCCATTTTTTCTAGAGTTTCTACTCAAGATTTACAACCCAGCTTACCCCCAAGGGTTATAACGCCTACTCCTTCTACCCCTGAAGAGGAAATCGCCACAGCCGCCACCCACTCACCGCTAACAGCGTCTTCGCCTCAAGAGGAAATTGCCACAAGTGCCACCCACTCACCGCTAACAGTGTCTTCGCCTCAAGAGGAAATTGTCACAAGTGCCACCCACTCACCGCTAACAGTGTCTTCGCCTCAAGAGGAAATTGTCACAAGTGCCACCCACTCACCGCTAACAGTGTCTTCGCCTCAAGAAGAAATTGTCACAAGTGCCACCCACTCACCGCTAACAGAGTCTTCGCCTCAAGAAGAAATTGTCACAGCCGCAGAAAAGTCAACCAACTTACCATCAATAAATACACCTGTAACAAAATTTTCTCTTGAGCCAAAGAAAACTTCTGATCTAGAGGAATCTCAGGATATAAGCGAAGAATTATCTTCAACTGAGTCTGTCGCAATTTGAGATCAGTTTTTTCTCTCGCTTTCTCCTAACAATCCTCTTATATAGTGTCTAAAGCCTTTTTTCTGAGGCGAAGGAACTGGGGCATGGCGACGGGTGTCGTCTCTTTTAGGAGTTACGCACTAAAAACTTAAAATAATGATTTCATGTCCGAAGTGAGTCCTGAGCCTTGCGAAGGCAGATCGAACAATCTCAAACCCTGATTTTTTCATCACAGTGCGTAACTCCTATAATTGTTAATTGTTAAAATTACTTTACAGACAGCTTCTAAAGAGATCAATATGATTACGTTTGAAAATGTACTAGAGATAGTCAGTCAACTCCCCAGAGAACAACAAGAAGTTAGGACTCTCTAAAGCTTTTTAAGTGTTTATCTGCAAGAATCTGTATAAATTAAATTCACTAAAAAATAATTGATTAAAGTAAAAAATTAGCAAATTAGAGTAATCTGCTTAATGTTAAAGAGGTTAGGTACAAATTTATATAAAGACCTGCTAATCTATAACAAAACCTCTTTCAACTTTTATAGTCCGTGAAACGATGAACGAACCCATTCCTCAAATTAGTGTCGAAGAACTTGCAGAGCGTCTAATCGCTCAAGATGCTAACCTACAATTAATCGATGTTCGAGAACCAGGAGAGATTGAAATCGCCTATATAGAAGGGTTTGAAGTGCTTCCTTTAAGCCAATTTGCTCAATGGTCCTCACAAATCTTAACTCGCTTTGAGCCATCATCGGAAACCCTGGTTTTATGTCATCATGGGATGCGTTCGGCTCAGATGTGCCAATGGTTACGAAATGTAGGCTTTACTAATGTTAAAAATATAGCAGGCGGCATTGATGCCTATTCCCTGCTTGTGGACCCCAATATCCCTCGCTATTAATAACTCAAGACTCCCTGAAGGGAGTTTTAAAATCTTTGAGCGCATCTCCCATTTTTCCCCAAGAGACGTTATACTGACAGAAAAATTTCCCTAATTATTCTCCACTTAACAAAATTTTCTTAATATCCATGTCTGTTCGACTCAACTTAAACGATCGCCATCAAGATATTTTGCGGGCAACGATTCAACATTATATTGCCACAGCAGAACCCGTTGGCTCTAAAACCTTAGTCGAAGAGTATAATTTTACTGTTAGTTCTGCTACCATTCGTAATGCTTTAGGACGTTTAGAAAAAGCCGGCTTACTCTATCAACCTCATACTTCATCCGGAAGAGTTCCTTCCGACCGAGGTTATCGGACTTATGTAGAGCAACTAATTACTCCCGATGAAAAAATTGGCAAAAAAGTTGAAAAATATTTAAATGAGCAATTAAATTGGGATACTTGGAGTTTTGAAGCTCTTCTGCAACGAGCAACGCAAATTTTAGCTAATTTAAGCGGTTATATTGCTTTAATTACTTTACCTCAAACTCGAGCTAATCGTCTGCGTCATCTCCAGCTAGTTCAAGTCTCTCCAAAACAGCTAATGCTAATTATCGTTACAGATAGTTATCAAACGCAATCAATTTTAATAGATACGCCTCTATCGGTTGCAGAAAATCTAGAGGAAAACCTAGAAGGAATCGAAGAAGAATTACAAATTTTATCTAATTTTCTTAATAGTAAATTAAGGGGACTGTCTCTAGCAGAATTAGCCCTTTTAAATTGGAGTGAACTCGATCAAGAATTTACTCAATATACGAACTTTCTTAAAAAAATATTAGGAGAATTAACGCGAAATCTTCAGTCGTCTTTGACGACTCCTATCATTGTACATGGCGTTTCTGAAATGCTGCGGCAACCGGAATTTTCTCAGTTACAGCAAGTGCAAATGTTAATACATCTTTTAGAAGAAGAACAAGATCAACTCTTGCCTTTAGTGTTTGAAATATCTAATCCCGAAATCTTAGTTCAGCGTGTGACGTTAAAAATCGGGTCAGAAAATCCTCTAGAATCCATGCGCCCTTGTACTTTGATTTCTGCTACCTACAATCAGAAAGATGTTCCTATAGGCAGTGTAGGCATTATCGGGCCGACAAGAATGTTATATGAAAATACTATTCCTCTTGTAGAATCTACGGCGGATTACTTGTCTGATGCTTTAAGCTAATTGGTTTTTATTTGAGAACTTTTGAAACCACTAGCCAATCTCGCTTGATCACTAATAAAAAACATTGTTCTGCTACTTGTGAGTTATGCGAAATATAAACTATTTTCTTTGAAATTAGCTATGACTTCCACTAACCCAACAGCCCCCCCTAAAAAATTAACCTTTCAAGAGTATCTATTTTATGAAGATAATACTGATACTCTTTACGAACTTTACAGGGGACAATTGATACCAATGGCAGCACCGACAGGTTTACACACTAATATTTGTAAGTATCTTGTCTATCAATTTCAGCTTTATTTTGCTACGGTGCGGAACGAGTTCCGCACCCCAGCTAATCTTCCCTTAATTGCTACTAGCGATGCAGGCATTAGAACCGAAATTGATTCTTCTCGTATTCCCGATATAGTGGTTTGTTCTCCTCAATTGTGGCAACAAGTTTGTGATCGCCCAGGTTCAGGGGTGTTTGATTTTGGAGAAACCCCTAATTTAGTGGTGGAAGTGACTAGCGATAACTGGCGTGAAGATTATATCCGTAAACGGGCAGAATATGCTTTAATTGATATCCCTGAATATTGGATAGTAGATGCTAATAAAAAACGAGTCCGTATTTTATTTAATCCTCAAAATGAAGACGGTTATGAACATATTGATTATGAGGTGGGTCAAGTGATAAATTCTCCTCAGTTAGCTAATTTGAGCTTATCGGTTGAGGAAATTCTTGACCCTCCTTTAGTAGATGATTTGATTAAAGCAGAGCAAGCGCGTTTAAGAGAATTAGAGCAAGCGCTTGAACAAGAGCGGCAACGAGCAGAAAGATTAAGTGCTTTATTACGAGAAAGAGGGATTGATCCTGATTCTTTATGAATTTTTTTCTCGAGAAAAAACCTAATTTAAATTAACAAATACTGCTTTTTTTCAGCCGCATCCAATAACATCGCTTTCTCAGCCACAATTTGCCGCTCTAACCATCCAATTTCATCTTGAATTACTTCTTGACATCTCTCCCAAGCCGCAGATTGATAAGGATCAGGCGGAAACACTTCTATATCTTGATTCTCTAGACGCAACTGACACACCCTCAAACGATGCTCTAACAATTTTAGCCGCTCTTGAGGACTTAAATAACTAAAAAAGAAAAACTTGATAAAAAAGCGGGAGCGAGCATGAACCCAACTCTCTTGGGGTTGTTCCAACATTCTTTTTTTCCACTGCTCTCTTCCTTTCTCGGTAATGCTATAAATTTTACGGGAATTCCCACTACTCCCATCTTCCTCAAGACAAACCTCAATCAATTCTCTCTCTTCCAGACGTTTTAACAAAGGGTAGATCGCGCCATAATTGACACTGATGCAACCACTCATGAATAACTCTAGCTGTTGCTTGAGCCGATAGCCGTGTAATGGTTCTCCTTGCAGTAATCCCAAAGTCGCTAATTCTAACATCATTAATATTTATATCAAACTGATATATATAATTGATATACTAAAATAAGATACCCAAAGATCTCAGAGAAATTAAGATAACTTTAAATACTATGGATAGGCCCAAGTCCAAAAACTACTCGGAATTATCTATTCTCGAAGAAATAGACGATATAGAAGTGGCATATCAAGAAAAAACAGCAAAAAAGCCTAAAAAACAACGGGGTGGCCCCAATTGGTCGCTAATTTTAAGCTTGTTGCTAGTATTGGGTGGGGCAGGATGGGGTTGGACTTGGTGGACATCCAGTAGCCGCAGGGGAGAACATCCTTCAGAAGCCTTTGCCCAACAACCCCAAGCCATACCCGTTAAATTAGCAACACTACAAAGCGAAACCGTCCAAAAAAGTACGGAAGTATTAGGCTCGTTAGAAGCCCGTCGTTCAGTCAATCTCAAGCCAGAAGTTGACGGGCGAATAACACAAATTTTAGTCAGAGAAGGTGATCGCGTTGAAGTCGGGCAAGTGATTGTTCGTTTAGACAGTGATGACTTACAAGCACAAGTGGCACAAGCGAAAGCCAAACTAGAAAATGCCAAAGCCAAGCTAGGGATGCTCGAAGCCGGTAGCCGCATAGAAGATATCGCAGAAGCCAGAGCAAATTTAAATCAAGCTTTAGCGCGTTTAGCGGATGCCAAAAAAGGGGCACGCCCAGAAGCCATTGCTCAGGCCGAAGCTCAGTTAGATGCAGCCCAATCCGAGGCAGAATTAGCCCAAAATCGGGTAAAGCGATATAAACAATTAGAGGAAGAAGGAGCAGTATCGATTGATGAATATCAAGGATACCTCCAACAAGCCAAGAGTGCTACCGCAGCAGTGCGAGAAGCCGAGCGCCGTTTAGCCGAAGCTCAAAAAAGTCGTCAATCTGATATAGATGAACAGGAAGCCCAGGTAGAACAAGCCCGACAAAATCTTAGACGACTCGAAAACGGGCCGCGTTCTGAAGAAATCGCTCAAGCTAGGGCAGACGTATCAGATGCAGCCGCCAACTTGCAAAACGCCCAAGTAGCTTTGCAAAAAACTAATGTTACTGCTCCTTTTGCCGGAGTGATTGGAGATATTCCTATTAAACTTGGAGACTATGTAAAAGAAGGTGACCAACTGACCACCATTACTGAAAATAACGTCTTAGAAGTTAATCTTCAGATTCCTCTACAAGACGCTCAAAAATTGCGGCTAGGATTGCCTGTAGAAATATTGAATAGTCAAGGCCAAATCATCACCACTGGAAAAATTAGCTTTATTGCCCCAAATGTGAGTGCTAACTCTCAGTTAATCTTGGCTAAAGCCGCTATTCCTAACGTATTGGGCGAACTGCTGAACCTTCAGTTCATCCAAGCTCGGATTATTTGGGACCAGCGCCCAGGAATATTAGTGCCCTCTGCGGCTATTTCTCGCATTGGTGGAGCGACCTTTGTTTTTGTTGCCCAACAAGCGCCTGAATCCACCAACCAAAAGGCTCCTAAGCTCATCGCCAAGCAACGGCCAGTGAAGTTAGGAGAGTTACAAGGCAACAATTATCAAATTCTTGAAGGACTCCAACCCGGAGAAAAAGTGGTCACAGCCGGAATTCTCAACCTTGCTGATGGTGCGCCCATTCTGCCACAGTCTTAAGGCAGGCACTCATACAACAGGCCATAAAAGAAAGACTAATGACTAATGATTAATAACTAATGACTAATGACCAATGACTAATAACTAACAATGTTTGTTGACTTTTTTATTAAGCGTCCGGTTTTCTCAAGTGTGTGCGCCATCATCATTTTGCTGGTGGGCAGCATTAGTATTTTTACCCTGCCGGTAGACCGCTTTCCTGACATCAGTCCTACTCAAATTCAGGTAACAGCGAACTATAACGGGGCCAATGCCGAAGTGGTTGAAAATGCCGTTACCAATATTTTAGAGCGGCAAATTAATGGCGTAGAAGGGATGAGATATATCTCTTCTAGCAGTAGTAACGATGGAACCAGTAGCATTAGCGTTACCTTTGACTCGTCTCGTGATAAAGACATTGCTGCCGTTGATGTGCAAAACCAAGTCGCTTTAGTAGAATCTCAACTCCCCGAAGATGTACAACGGCTGGGTGTGCAGGTTAGTAAAGAGTCTAATAATATTTTGCTGGGGATAGGCTTATATGATGAAAATCAACAGTATGATAATGTTTTTCTGAGTAACTATGCTGACCGTTACTTGGTAGATGCTTTAAAAAGAGTCAAAGGGGTTGGTAATGTTCGCATTTTTGGGGAACGCCGCTATGCCATGCGGCTATGGTTAGATCCGTCGCGCCTAGCGAGTCGAGGGTTAACCATGCAAAACGTGATTCAATCCCTTTCCGAGCAAAATATTCAAGTGGGGGCCGGAAAAATCGGGGCTGAACCAGCACCCCAAGGACAGGCATATCAGCTAGACCTTCGCGCCGAAAGCCAACTAACCGATCCCGCACAATTTGAAAATTTATTACTCAAGGCAGATGAAAATGTCGGATTAGTCCGCCTAAAAGATGTGGGACGAGCCGAATTAGGGGCACAAGATTATAACTCTTTTCTAAGGTATAGAGGGCAAGAGGCTGTAGGAGTTGGGGTGTATCAGTTAGCGGGTTCCAATGCGCTAGATGTAGCCCACCGAGTTAAGCAAGAATTAGCCAGATTATCGAAGACTTTTCCGGCAGGAATACAGTATCGGGTGGCATTTGATACCACCCTATTTGTTGAAGAGTCATTAAAAGAAGTTGTTATTACCCTATTAATGTCAATAGGACTGGTAATACTGGTTATTCTGCTATTTTTACAAGATTGGCGCACTACCTTAATTCCTTCTCTCACCATTCCGGTTTCTTTGGTGGGGACTTTTGCTTATGTAAAAGTGTTCGGTTTTTCCATCAATAGTTTAACCCTGTTTGGATTGACCTTAGCGACAGGAATGGTGGTGGATGATGCCATTATCGTCGTAGAACAGATCAGCCGCTATATTCAAGAACGGGGAATGAATCCCAAAGAAGCCGCCAGCCAAGCAATGGCAGAATTATTTGGGGCGGTTATTGCAACCTCTTTGGTGTTGATGGCGGTATTTGTGCCAGTGGCTTTCTTTCCGGGAACTACAGGCGCATTGTATAAACAGTTTGCGCTGACGATCGCTTTTTCTATTAGTATCTCTACGTTTTTAGCAATTACTCTCACGCCTTCATTGTGTGCTTTATTATTGCGCCCAGGACAAGGATTACCCGGTTGGTTAATGGGGCCTTTTAGCAAATTTAATCAGGCTTTGGATTGGACAAGAAGGAGTTATCGCAGTGCGCTGATTTTTCTGTCTCGCATCAGACCGATCATTATGAGCATTTTTGTCGCCTTACTGGGGGTAACAGTTTGGTTATATTTCCAAGTCCCCAATGCTTTCCTTCCTCAAGAAGATGAAGGCTACTTTATGACCATTGTTCAAGCACCTGAAGGAGTATCTTTGCAATACACCAGCGAGGTGATGAAAAAGGTAGAAAAATCTATCCTTGAAGAACCGGAAATTCAGGCAACCTTTGCCATAGGAGGCTTTGCTTTTAGCGGCAGTACCCCCAACCAGGGGATTATTTTTTGCCCCCTTAAACCTTGGCAAGAACGACAAGGTCCTCAAAGTACGGCTACAGCCGTTATTGGGCGGCTATGGGGAAAATTTGCCCAAATTCCGGAAGCCAGGGTTTTACCCATTAATCCTCCTGCTATCCAAGGGTTAGGAAACTTTGGCGGATTTGCTTTTCAGTTGCAGGACCGGCGGGCTAACGCGGATTTTCCTTCTTTTATGCAATCTTTAGGAGCCTTGTTAGGAAAAGCCAATCAAACACCTGGGTTACAGCAAGTTTTTACCACCTTTACCGCTAACTCACCTCAGTTACTCATTGATGTGGACCGTAACCGAGCTAAAGCCTTACAAGTGTCTATTGATGACATTTTTAATACCTTACAAACCGCTTTGGGTGGGCGATATGTCAATGATTTCACCCTACAACAGAGGACTTATCGGGTGTATGTGCAGGCAGATAAACAGTTTCGCGCTAACCCGGCCGATGTAGGGCGGCTTTATGTCCGTTCTGCTAATAATGAGATGATTCCTCTAGGGAATTTGGTCAACATTACTCAAACTGTCGGACCACAAACCATTAATCATTATAATCTGTATCGTTCTATTGAAGTTACTGGTTCTGCTGCTCCTGGGTCGAGTTCAGGACAGGCAATTAATGCTATGGAAGGTGCAGCCGCACAGGTTCTTGCACCGGGGTTAGGGTATGAATGGTCAGGAATTTCTTTAGAGGAGTTAGAATCAGGGGGTTTAGCGCCTTTGATTTTTGGCTTGGGTTTATTGTTTGTGTTTTTAGTGTTGGCGGCACAGTATGAGAATTATGTCGATCCTTTAATTATTATGTTGGCGGTTCCTTTGGCAATTATGGGGGCTTTATTTGCTCAAATGTTGCGGGGATTTCCCAATGATGTGTACTGTCAAATTGGGTTGGTGATGTTAATTGGTTTGGCAAGTAAAAATGCTATTCTAATTGTAGAATTTGCCAATCAATTAAGAGAGGAAGGATTGTCTATTGTGAAGGCGGCAATTGAAGCTTCTCAAGAACGTTTAAGACCCATTTTAATGACGGCAATTTCGACTTTATTGGGGATTTTTCCTCTGGTAATAGCGGTAGGAGCGGGGTCAGGAAGCCGTCAATCTTTGGGTACTGCTGTGTTTGGGGGAATGTTAATTGCTACGTTTTTGAGTTTGTTTATTGTGCCGATTTTGTATATTGTTGTTAAGTCGTTGACTGAGCGGTTTTTGCCCTCTAGAGAAAGAGTTAATAGCTAAAGAGAAGAGGGTGGGCACAACAAAATAATTTCTTTTCTTGTAGGGTGCGTTACACTTTGTTAACGCACCTCTTTAACTGGAGGGACAAAAAATTCTTATTCTAAGGGTTGTCAGATGTTTTTTAAGCGATGTTAGGATAGCATTTCGATTGGCGGGACTAACCCAAATAAGAAAAGATCACCAAATTCAAACGGCTCTCCGGACATAGCTGGGTGGTGGGTTACGGTGCGGCTCAAAACTTATGGGTTTTTCATCAAAATTACCCGGTGCGCCTAACCCACCCTACTATTAATTATTCAGAGAACGCGCCGCACAGAAACAAGCCGATAATATTTAATTAACGCCGCCGTCCTCCACCAAAACTACGCCGACTACTACCAAATGATTTACTGCGACTACCTGAACTACTACCAAAGCTCGGGTTGCGTTTAGAGCCGCTAGAATTAAACTTACCAGAGTTTCTTAGGGTACTTGACCCATAGCCTGATCCGCTAGATTTAGTGCCAGTAGAGTAACTGGGGCGACGAACCGTTTGCCCTCTGCTAGACGATCTGAGATTGCCAGTCGTTCTTAAACTCTGACGGTTTTGCACTACCGGTGGGGGAGCATTGTATCGAGTTTGATAACTTTGTATGGCTTGATCATAGCTTCTGCCATAGCCGCCATATCCGGTCATAATGCCACCGGTTTGATAGACAGGCGGCACATAATAATGGGGAGTAAACAATAAACTGCCTAAAGCTTGACCAGCTAATGCACCCGCAAAAGGTGCCCAGAAACCCGACTGCTGACGCACCACTACGGTTTCACGTTGTCCGGTTTGGGGGTTGACTTGATTTTCGGTGACGTTATGGACGTATTCAATTTTAAAATCTTCAGGGATATACATCACCGTCTGATTTCCATTAACGTCTAAATAGGCTTTTTCCCCTTTAGCAATGGCTTCCTCACTTAGCCGCGCCATCTGTAGATTAGTGGTTCGATATACAGGGGGGTTAGCATTGAGTAACATCAGAGTGTAAACTCCTTCCACATCATCATAAGTGGCCTGTTGAACCGGATAACGTCCGTTGGCTAACTTAGAGGAATTGACACTGACATTATTGCTAAAGTTAGGATTCGAGGAGGTAGAAGTAGGGGAACTACAAGCTACGGTGGTCCAACATAAGGCTAGAGCGAGCAAAATCGCCGTAAATTGACGGAACATAAGGTTATATTTAAATTTTTTTTCAATCAACGAAGGTCATTTATAAGGGTACAAGTTCAGGGTAATTAATTAAAAGTTGGTCATTGGTTAATTCATCTCCCAACTGAGCCGGAGCAAAATGAACTTGAATCGCTCTTAATTGTCCTTGATAATTTAGATTAATCAAGGCTTTTAGACTATTTTCGAGGGCTTGGAGGTCCGCCAAATTCGTTTCTAGGTCGGGATGTTCACCCTCAAAGGCTACTGTGATCATAACAACTATGTTGCGGGTAATAGGTAGGGTTAGAGGTTCGTTTTCCCCTACTCCCTCATCAAATTCTGTTCCACTTCCATAGCGTTGTGCTGAGTCGGTGAATAATTCCGTCACATAATCTCCCGCGTCTTCTTCTTTCCAAAAGACATCCCCTTCATTAGCGGCAGATCGCCAATAAATTTTCAGGTCTAGGAGTTTTTGGCAAATATTAACCAAACCTTCGCCTAAAACTTCCATATCTCCGTCTGATTCTACCGCTTCTATGGCGGCTTCGTTTAGCACTCCTAATAAAGGAGCGATTTCTTGTCCTGACAGATGGATAAAGATCCGACAAACCACATAACGGGTTCTTCCTGTCATTTTGTTAATGCGATCGCGCCAAGAACTCATAATATTTGCTACAGATCTTAGTTATAACTGTATCTATTTTAGTCATTAGTTAATAGTCATTAGTCAATAGTCATTGGTCATTCCCCTTTCCCTACTCCCCAGTCATTAATAAAATTTAAGATTCAAAGCGGCTCATCAAGGTCAAAAAGAGTTGTGTTTGTCAAGAAATCTAATTAAATTCAAATTCTTCACGACTTATTGGCACAAGAGCGAGTTTTTATCTCTGCCGATTACAGCCCTATTGCTCTACAATTTGAGTTAAATTTTCAGTGGTTGATCACTGAAAGAATAAACCGTTATTTTTGTATTGTATTTAAGCTATGCTTCCTCCCCTAAAATATCGACACAAACCTTCCCTAACCAAAAATCGTACTACTCCCCCATCAAGCCAAAAATTGTGGCTCAGATTTGATGGTACAAAGATCAGTATAGAGGGTCTTGGGGTTTGGTATCATTATTGGAAAGACCCTTATCATTTGCTGCTAACTCTTCCTTGGTCAGGATTTTTATTGATTATCATTTTGTACTATATATTTTTAAATACTATTTTTGCTTTAGCCTATTTATCATGCGGACAAGGGATTCATGACTTACCCCCAGGTTCGTTTTTAGATGCTTTTTTCTTCAGTGTTCATACTCTAGCCACCATTGGTTATGGGAATATGTACCCTACCTCAATTTATGCTAATTGTCTGG
This sequence comes from Gloeothece verrucosa PCC 7822, assembly GCF_000147335.1. Taxonomy (NCBI): domain Bacteria; kingdom Bacillati; phylum Cyanobacteriota; class Cyanophyceae; order Chroococcales; family Aphanothecaceae; genus Gloeothece; species Gloeothece verrucosa. The sequence continues at coordinate 3,730,849 of NC_014501.1, read as the reverse complement.
TGGCAATAGAAGCTTTCGTGAGTATTATCGGATTAGCTTTAATCACTGGCTTAGCTTTTGCTCGTTTTTCTCAGTCAAGCGCCCGAATTTTATTTAGTAAAGTCAGTGTTATTTCCCCTTATAACGGCATTCCTAGTTTAATGCTTCGAGCCGCTAATCAGCGCCGCAATCTCATTTTAGAAGCGAAAATGCGAGTTTATTTGATGTGGGATGAGGTGAGTAGTGAGGGAAATTTTATGCGTCGTGTTCACGAATTAAAACTGTTGCGTAATCACACCCCAAGCTTTGCGATGACTTGGATGGTTATTCACCCGATTGATGAACACAGTCCTTTATATAATATTACCCCCGAATTACTCGAAAAAAGAAAAGCGATGGTTATGGTTTCTGTGACAGGAGTAGATGAAACCATTGCCCAACCCATGTATGCTCGTTATGCTTATGGATTTAGGGAGATTCTTTGGCATCATCAATTTGAAGATGTTGTCTATCATACGGCCAATGGCGATCGCTATATCGATTTATCTTACTTTCATCGGGTTAAAGCTAAGGAAGCATGATCTTTAGATGAACTAGAAAACCGGCCAAGGTTTTTTCTGTTACGAATCCTAAACTAGATTTAAGTTTAGGACAATTTTCCCTTAAGATTAAATTATTAATATAAAAGGCTAAAACCCGACAACCGCTTTTATCTTGCCATTTTGGGTCAATCAATACCTGATCCCAACCGGTATCCTAATGATTAACTCTGAAATTTTATCATCAGACTTTCTCGTTTTTACGTGAGGAAAAAAACGAAATACTTAAAGATTGTTTACAATTTTTCAACATTTATTAATACAAAGAGGTTTTCAAAATGTACGAAGATTTTGATTCAGTTTCTGAGGAAAAAATTTTCTCGGCTTATGCTGACCAAGAAAAAATTCTTTGTCCCTACTGCCAAGGAATGGGAAAGCTTTCCTTTGATAGTGAAGAAGAGATGATAGATTGCCACTTATGTCAGGGAAAAAGATGGGTTAGCCATCAACATTATCCCAAATTGCTGTCTTTAAATACTTTCCCTGAGAATTTTGCCCTCTGGACTACTTAGCTTCAGGAGAATTATCTGTAGTCACTCTAGAGACGTTGCTAGTAACGTCTCTCTATAACCTCTCTTAATAGAGATTAATCTATCTATTGTTTGGGATCAACAATGGCTCCCATAAACAAAATTGTGCCTGTTTGATTATCTCGGATAGCACAGAAAAAAGGACGATTAACTGTCATGCTAAAAGTTCCTGCTGTGGAAGTTCCTCTTACACCAATAGAGGTAACGCCTGCCGCTTCTGTTCCTTTTTCATTAACTTCAATAAAAGTTTTGTGTTTAACTTCATTAATGACGACAGGAGAAGAAGTCATTTGAGAAAAATTAGCTTGTCTAAAAAGAGATTCCATTCCCAAAGCGGAGAGAGTCTCTTTTAAATTCGTGTCATACTCTAACTTAAATCGGGGAATCTTCAGAGAGCCTTCTTGAACGTTAAATTTTCCGGTCCATTGAGTCCAATTTTCAGCAGTAACTTGGTTTAAAAATTTTGTCAAATTACTGTTGGTTCGAGGTAAGAAAACATACATACTCAAACGACCATCGCCATAAGGTAAATTAACGGCCTGAAACTCTTCATTTTCGTAATATTGATACTTACCTGTTCCTGACATGAGCGGCTGTTGCTTAGTTTGGCCGTTAGGTAAATAAAAAGGCTCCTCCTTGGTTTGTTTTTGAGCAAACTCAGTTTTCCAAATACCTTTAAAATAGATAGCATTGATTAAAATCAATACCTCACTGGGATCAATCCTAGTGATAATTTGATCAATTTTGCCGTTGGTGTGTTCCTTTGTCCAACGATTGATGATTCCTGGTGCTTGAGGAGAAGAAAAATTTAAGCTCGTAATTTGGGCATGATAATACTGTTCATTATCCTTAAGGAATTGATGACGAAAGGAAACTCCCTCACGAGCATATAAAGCATTAGCTAAGGCAACTTCGATCTGCGAATTCTCTGTTTGTAAAGTTTTCAGTAAGGTCAAGTTAGCCATATTGATCTGCTTTAGATTGAGATTTTCATATCCTAAAGTAGAGAGCATTTGCTGTTGAGTTTTGCCATCAGTGCCTTGCAAAACCATTGACAAAGCGATCGCCACACTGGTTGGGGAAACAAAAACATTCTGATTGGGGTCTTCTGTAACCAGAGTCTGAAATAAATTTAAGCCAAATTGAGTATTAGCCTCAATCAGTTGTTGTTGTGGATTAAGTTGTTTAAGAGAAGGCATAAAAGCGTGGAAACGATAGGTAGCTTGAGGATTAGCTACAAACTCCAAGGCATCGCTGCTATATTGGGCCAACCAACCGCTTATAAATAATAAGAGGGTTAAGCTCGTTGTGGCAAAAACGGCTTTTTCTTTGATTTTGGTATCTGAGAGAGCAGAAAGAAGTCCCTTAGTTTTGATCATGGTGTTTGAGGCGATAACAGATGTGAGAGTTGCTCGTAGTGCTAACTATTCTTTTCCCTCCTTTTGAGGATATACTTGATTGCTAATCATAAACACTTAGAATTGTAAACATATAATTGTAAACTATTACGGAAACATCTAGTTTTTTTAAGGTCAATGAACGGAGGTTAACAAAGGCTGTGAATTTTGCAGAAATCATGGAAAAAGGCGGGGCTTCTATGTGGCCTCTATTATTTCTGTCTATTTTGGCTTTAAGTACCATTATTGAACGCATTTGGTTTTGGAGCCGGGTTTTACTCAAACAAGGACAGGTTTTGAATCGGATCATGGATAGCGCGGCGCGCAGTTGGGAGATGACCCCAAAAATCGCCCGAGACTATCGTCGTCATCCGTTGGGAGAATATCTTTATGCTCCTTTAAAATTAAATAATCCAGACCCCGATTTATTTCATCTAGCTTTAGAAACAGCCGCCGATGATCAATTAAACACCATGCGTCGGGGAGATAAACTTTTAGAGGCAGTGGTTGCTTTGGCTCCTCTGTTAGGATTATTGGGAACGGTATTAGGTCTGATTAAATCTCTCAGTAATATCCAGTTGAGTGATTTGGGGACATCTTCCACAGCCGGGGTGACTTTAGGGATTAGTGAATCTTTAATTTCTACGGCTGCAGGACTGATTGTAGCCATTAGCAGTTTAGCCTTCTATCGTATTTTTCAAGCGCTTTGGTTTAATGAAATGCGAGTTTTTCGTAAATCTGGCAGCGATTTAGAATTAATCTATCGTCAACGCTGGATGGCTCTCGAAGATAACCGAATCCCGATGAATTCTAATTTAGAAACCAGTGAAACCGTAGACAATTAATCCAAGTTTATACAGAAATCCGATGACAGACACCTTTAACAACAACAAAACTACACGTTCCCAAGTTCGCCACACCCATCCACGGCCGATCAGAGTATGGCAAGATGCCTCTCACGGAGGAGGGGAGGTACAAGTCAATATTGTGCCTTTGATTGATGTTATTTTCTGCATTTTGACATTTTTTATTTTAGGAGCCGTAGGGCTTTCCCGACAGCAGGCCATCGGGTTAGATTTGCCAAAAGCGACATCAGGAACCACTGAAATGCGGGAAATGTTGGTGGTTAGTCTAGATAGCGTTGGTCAACTGTATGTAGAAAAACAATTAGTCACGCCCAATCAGCTAGAAGAAGCCATTAAAAACTATCATCAATATAATCCCCAAGGGCGATTAGTCCTCCATGCTTCCAAAGATGTCAGCTACAATGATGTGGTGCAAGTGCTGGATATGTTGAAGAAAGTGGGAGGGGATCGGGTAGCTTTAGCCACTTTACCGGGCGAGGGGGGGTCTTTGAATCCAACAACGCCAAATCAAAATTCTTTCCCTTCAGGAACTAATCTTCCTAGTGGATCTTACAATTACGGACAACAACAATCACCCTCATCTTTCCCAGAAGGCTTAAATGGTGGAAATTCTAGTGTGCCGGGTGTTCCCAACGCTCCAAGCAGCAATCCTCAAAGCAATTAATCCTTATCGTTATCGATGAGGTATGGTTGAGCCTCCTAATGGTGAATGCGACGAGCTAATAATTGTTCTTCTAAAACGGCAATGCGATTATAAGCTGCCGTTAATTGGGCTGTTAGCCGTCGAATTTGTATCTCTGGTGGTAGATAGGTTTCGCTGTAGTAAGCATAGCCACCCGTGTTGCTAGTGTTTTGATCCTCAATAATATCTTTGTGAGCCATGACTGATGAACAAGAGACTTCCTGGATAGACTCTGAACTAATCATTGGCTCAACAATACTGATGTTGATTGGTTCATTATCTTTAGGGTCTGGGTTAGGAGGGGGCGGTGCTTGTTGAGTCGCTAAGGTAGCAATTTGCTCACTTAAGCGTTCTACCACTTCATGAAGTTGATCAACCTTACTATTGAGGTCGATAATTTGTTTTTGTAGTGCGCTCATGTTCTGATTACTTGGCCTCAAAAAATCCTTTTCTTCCATCCTAGAGTGAACTGTCGATCAAATGTAACAATTCCTGAAACATTTAACGATTACTTCATTAGTCTTAATTTTACTTAAAACTTCCTGAAAATATTTAGTTAGATTTACCTAAGCTTAGTTTCAACTGTTTTTTTAGTAAGCTAGATCCTAGATTAAACAATTCATCAGGTACTATGGTTCGTCGTCGTTCTTTTTTATTAGCTGTTGGCACTGTAGCCTTAGCCCAAATCTTAACAGGATGTAATTCAGATGAAGCGGCTTTTAGAGTGTTATTACTCGATAATTCTATCCCTTCTCAATTAATAGGGGACTTTAGGTCTTCGATCTCAAGTAAATCAATTTTTACTTTAGAATCTCAATTAAAAACTCTATTAAAGTTACTACAAACTTGGCAAGCCAAAGACTTGTCAAAACCCAATAAAAATTCCGGGCTACCTTTTATCAATAAAAAACCGGCTCCGGTCCCGGATTTAGTCACATTAGGAGATAGTTGGTTAGCCACAGCGATTGAGCAAAAATTAATTAGTCCTTTAGAAGGAGATTTAAAATGGCAACAGTTGCCGCCTCGTTGGCAAGAAATTGTGCGCCGTGATGAGCAAGGAATGGTTTCTCAACAAGGAAAAATTTGGGGAGCGCCCTATCGTTGGGGAACGACGATGATCGCTTATCGGAAAGATAATTTAAAAAAATTAGGTTGGGAACCGAAAGATTGGGGTGATCTTTGGCGAGAAGATGTTCGTAATCGCATTTCTTTATTAGACCAGCCGCGAGAAGTCATTGGCTTAACCCTTAAAAAGTTAGGGTATTCCTACAACTCGGACAATATTAATCAAATTCCTAATCTTAAATCAGACTTAGTTGCTCTCAATAAACAAGCAAAATTTTATAGTTCTGATCATTATTTAGAACCTTTAATTTTAGGAGATACTTGGTTAGCGGTTGGCTGGTCTCATGAAATTATCCCACTCCTAAAAAATTACCGAGATATAGCCGCAGTAGTTCCCCAATCAGGGACGGCTTTATGGGCTGATATTTGGGTTAAACCGGCGGCGGTGATAAAGCCCTCAAAATTCGTGCAAGATTGGATTAATTTTTGTTGGCAGTCTAAGTCAGCCAAAGAAATTTCTCTATTTACTGATGCGGTTTCGCCAGTTATTCTTGAGCTTGCACCAGAAAATTTACCCCAGGCAATTCGGGATAATCCTTTATTATTAATTGATAAAAATATTTTAGAGAAAAGCGATTTTATTAAACCTCTTCCGGCTTCCGTTGAGAAACAATATGAGAATTTATGGCGGGAAATTAGAGTGGCTATTAGTGATTAGTTAATTCTTATTTCTGCGGAGAGTTTTCTTGACGATGGCTGCCAAAGAGGAGATGATTCTTTTTCGATACCATTTGAATTTTGTGTAAGAACTATCGGAATAAATTGTCTCGCCGCTAGGCGTTAGATGCGCTCTAGCCAGTCTTCCTCCCCAAAGAAATTTCTCATGAGAAGGATTCCCCGGATCGGTATTGCGAGCGTGAAGACCTATTTCACTATAAGTAGCAGAACCGCCGCGCAATCCCCTAACTTTCTCTGATCCTCGGTATTGCAGCCGCCAATTCTCTAGCCATTCCCATACATTTCCCCCTAGATCATACACACCATAATAACTACAGGCCAACGGATAAGCATCTACATCAGTTAAAAAATCCGGTTTTCCTATGGCAAAAGTTTCTCTAAAAAAGTTAATTGAAAATTGATCGCCAGGAGGTTCAGAGTTATTCGGAAGTTTATTGGTTTTAACTGGGTAATCCCAATACTGTCTCTTGTCTTTTATGGTGGGATCGTAGTAAGCGGCTTTATACCATTCCTCTTCATTAGGAATCCAGTATAGAGCTTTTTTATTTCTCCCAAAAGGAAGTTTTCCATAATCGACAAAATCTTGAGCGTGTTTTGGGAAAAAACCGGTATCGTATGCTCCCTGATTTTGTGTCCCTTCGGTTGTTCCTAATTCTGAGCGTCCTGTACAGGGTTTTCCGTAATGATACCAATTAGCTAGACGAGCTAAATCATACCAAGAAATATAAACCACAGGTTTTTTTTCCCATCCCTTTTTAGCCAAATAAGTATATTTTCCAGCTTCAAACGATCTGTCAATTCCCCCAAACAAACCTGTCGCCATATTGGGGTGGTATAAAGAATAAGGATCGTCGCTTTGAGCCACAGCATTTAAGAATTGTGCATAATCTTGATTGGTGACTTCATATTTACCGATTTCATACAGATAAGGAACATATCCAAATTTAAATTTTGAGTCTCGTTGATTACCGGGATCGCTAATGAGTACAAATTCCATTTTTTCTTGCTACTTTACTATTGAACAATAAGGATTAAATTAAACAATATCTGGTTTTTTCGCAACTCTAAAGCCAAAAATGTAGAGTTTATGGTCAGGATACTCTGAGTCAACATTTAACCTTGAGAGAGCAAGATCATAATTGGTTGCGCCTCCTCCCCTTATCCAGCGATGTGTTTTCTTATAAAGAGATGTTTCTACCCACTCGTGAACATTACCGCCTTGATCATAAGTTCCATAGTAACTACTGCTATATTTATAGCTCCCAACAGGGGTTAAATAGGTTTCAGGAGCGGCCCATTGAAAGTCATAATAGTTAGCCGAATTTTCATCGCCCGGAGGGGGAACGGCTTTTGGTTTTGTATCGCTTTTGGTTGGATAAAGCCAATAACCTCCTTGACCATCTTTGGATGGATCAAAATAGGCGGCTTTATTCCATTCATCTAAGGTAGGTATCCAGTATTTAGCTTGAGGATTATGGGTTTCAACTAATTGAATACCACGCTTACCAGTCATTAAAGAAGTGTTGTAGGCTCCTATTTCAGCATTGCCTTCAGTTGTCCCCAAAACGGATTCTCCTTTTTTGGGTTTGCCAAAGTGTAACCAATTACAAAAACGAGCCGCATCAAACCAAGAGACATAAACGACTGGCAAATCAGCATAACCTTCCAAAGGCTCATATACATAGCCGTCATGAGAAGATGTACGTTTGATGCCGCCAAACAGTCCTCTTTCCATATTAATGTTATAGAGTTGGTAAGCATCAGAATAAACAGCTACTGCATTTAAAAATTCAGCGTAATTAGCGTTGGTTATTTGATATTTACTTATTTCAAAAATGTAGTTAACTTGACCTGATTGAGTTTTTAGATCAGGGGGATTATTCGGATTATCTACAAGAACAAATTCCAGCATAGGATCTGTTTTTTTCTCTCTGTAAAATAATTTGTTTTCAAATGTGAGAAGCGAAAATTGTCATTAATTTAAGTTACCATTCTGCTTCAGAATAAAATTTATCAGCTAATTCTCCTGTTTCTTGGCGAACACGTTGAATTTCAGTTGCTGACAGACGGCTTTTCCACAGTTCACTAACGCTGCGACTGTTGCGACGGAGATTGTGCTGGGTTGCTGTCGGTATTTCAGTAGGGTTTTTCTCAGAAGTGCTATCTAAAATACTTTGACAAATCGAGTCGCTTACCGTTATGTTTAAATAAGCAAATATCTGTTTAAAGGCAGCGAGTGGATCAGCACAAATATCTTCATGACGAATAAATAGCCAATCGGGATGATTATGACGATAGATGTCGACGACGTAATATATTACTTTCCAAAGCATAATTGATTCATCAATGATATCTCTGTCTCGCTTTGTAAGGGACTCTAAATCACTCCTCAAAGGCTCTAAATAATCTTGCATCAGGAGTGATTGTTGCAGAAAATTTTTGAAATTAAAACGCCAGCCTAGTTTTTTTCGGCTACTGACTATCGAGGCAGGATGGCGAATGGTCACGACAACTTTTGCTTGAAATTGCTTGTTTAACCAGGGAGCCGAAAAGACGGCTAATGGATCTTTTAGCAGTGGCCGCTGCTTACCTTGACCAAAATTCGCCAAACGTTCCTTCAAAGGGATAGTGGTTAGCAATTTCTGTATAGGTTGGTAATATTCTGCTCCATTCTCCTCATTAATATACATAAACTGAAAAGGGAATTTGAGTCTATTTGGGGATTTAATATCAATATTAAACGGTTCATAAATGTACCGTAATTTTTTATTTAAACCAATACTTTCTCCAACCCAAGTGCTGCCAGAGCGAGAACATCCTGTCACTAAAATTGGTGTATAATCCATATAAATTGTGTAGATTCAAGTCAGATAACATAAAAATATTATCATTTTTTTTTTCTTGAATCAATCATCTGGCTACTCGCCTAAATTCGCCTCAGATAGTTTTTTGATTTTTGGTAATTTAGCTTGAATATATTGACTCATTTCCTCTCTTTTTGCTATTAAAGGCATCAAAAATTGGACTAATTTTTCTGGCTGAAGAACTTTTTCAGGTTCAAGAGTCATTCCTTCAAGCTCTAAGTGCTTAAATAATCCTTCAAACTTACCTTGATAAGTAATACAAGCGGCTGGAATCCCTTGTCCTAAACTAGCAATGGCAAGGTGCATTCTCCCACTGACCACCATATCTAATTGACGACAAATTCCCTTGATTTCACTGGCACTACAAGGACTAGGGACGATAAAACAGTTAGACTGAAGGTCTTGTGGAAGTGCTTGATAAATCCCTTTAGCCAAGCCCACGTCACTTTTCATGCCTTGAGTATCTCGAAAATCATGGGGAATTAAAACAAAGCTAAAATCAGCATTTTTACTCTTTAGTTCTACCAGAGTAGTGACATATATTTTAATAAGATCATCCAAGGTTTTCAATTTAAGGCTTTCCACTAATTTATAATTAGCGTTAATTCCGAGGATAACTTTATTGTTACTACGCTGTTCCTTAATCCATTGCCCTACTGTTAGAACAGTTGGCGAATCTTGAACCGGGGGTAAAAGAAAAGCTAAATCGGCGACAAGTGCAATCGGTCGTTGTAATAGTTTACTTAATCTTTCATAAGAAACTGGGTCTCTGACACAGATTCGTACATCTAAAGGGAGTTTATTTAAGGCTTCTATAATTTCGGGTTTTTGTCGGTCATTGAAACTAAAGCTAACCAGAGCGGCTTCTATTCCTAAACGAGTAGCTAGATCCACAAAATTGATTCGTTGAAGAGAGTCTTTAAGCGAATAATAGCCGTCCATTACATCGGCACCAATACAATAAAATTTTTGGTATTGATGTACAGCATTAAGAAAGTAAAATGGAGCAATTAGGGAACCTAGATAGCCTCCTAAAAAATGATGTCTAAGTTCAAAGCTGTAAGTTTCCAACCGATAAATTTCCCACTGAAGTTCTGGCTTATAGGAAACTAAGCCAATTTTTTTAATCCCTTTATCTTCTAATAAGGTTAACAGCCCAGTGACTAATGCTTCATCCCCTAGACTACCGGGTTCAGCAGGCGGCAAAATTAATACAGATGGACTGGTTCTAGGGTTGAAAAAACGCCCTCTCAAACGCAGCCAAGCAATGTATATAAACAGAAAAATAGAGATAATGGGCTTGAGTAGCCGTTTAACAAATTCTTTCATTATTTAACTTAATTAATGCTCAAAGGATAAAAAAATACATAAATTATACTAAATCGGCTTTAGATAACCCTTTTATCGAAAAAGACAACAGATAATAGGCAAAATCAAAAACTGTAAAGGGGTTTTGAAAATTTGATTTAGTATTACTTGAAAAACCGTGAACTTTGATAGCCACTCTACCATATACAATTAATCAAGTCAAATTTATTCAATTAATACCTAGAGACTTTATTTCAATTCAAACCTTGCATTTCCCTAGAGCCTTGTCGTCATTTATCTAACCTAAGATAGTAGACATTACTATCTAGCTAGTCTAAGATGGCACTTAATTTACTAAGCGTTATCACTCAATTTCTTTAGAGAATTGAAGATATTATCATGAGTCAATTCAAAATTTAACTTCTAGCAGGTTGACCGCGCGTAGAACTGAACACTCCTGAATTTTATTCAGTATTCAGGGGTTATTTTGGCGCGAAATTTATTAATTAAAGCTCAATAATGTTTCTGCTTGAATCAAAAAATTTTGAATTTAAAATTGGTCAAACCCTTCAATATAGTTTTTATGTATTCTACAGACAAATCTAAAAAATTTTTACTGATTGCTCCTAGCTATGCTTGCTTGGATACCACAGGAGGGGGTCAACGGACCCTCCTTATTTATCAAAGTCTTCTGGTTCTAGGAAAGGTGGATGTTGTTATAGTAGGTAAAGGCTACTTACCCTTTCTCAAAAAATTTTTTCCAGATGCCAACTCAATCAATCTAATTGAACATTTAGAACGGGGGCAATTTGGAAAATGGCGGTGGGTTCGACCTTTATCACCTAAGTTAGTGGATCAAATAGCAACAGTTTTCGGAGAACGTAGCATCGAATATCAAGCGGACCCACAAGTCCTGTCTTTAGTTACTGATTTAATCAATAAAAATAATTACGATTTCATCGTGGGCAGATATTTACGACCCACTGCGCGTTCTGGAGTTTTTAATCAGAATACTATTCCCATATTACTCGACATTGATGATTTAGATGATAGCGTTTTTCGCTCTCGGTTGAATCAGCCGAATTTAAATCCTTTATTGCGTCCGCTAATTACTAGACAACTGCGACAAATAGAGGAAATTATGCCGCCATTAATTGAAAAATGTAAGCATATTTGGGTAACTAATGAAAATGATGCTCGTAGAATCAATCATCCTTCAGTTTCATTGCTTCCCAACATTCCTTATCAGTTCAGTATCTCAAATCTAGTTGTACCGTCTTTTAAACAGTCAAACTCGCCAGTAATCCTCTTTGTAGGAACTTACGGTCATCGGGTCAATCGTGAAGCTATGTTAAGATTTGTTAAGCACTGTTGGCCAAAAATTCATGGGGTAGTGGCTCAAGCCAAACTGCGGATAGTAGGGTCAGGAGGATGGGAAAAGATAGAATCTGTTATTGGTCAAATTCCGGGCGTAGAAGTGGTAGGTTTTGTTGAGAATCTAGCCGAGGAATATGAACAATGTACTTTTACGATTGTGCCAATTTTTGAAGGGGGTGGGACAAAAATCAAAGTTGTAGAGTCTCTTTTTTATGGACGAACTGCGATTATTACTTCCCATGCTCACAATGGCTACGAAACGTTACAAAATGGAGAATATCTCTTAGTTGCTGAGAATGAAACAGAATTTATTAATCACTGTATCCAACTTTTGAAAGAACCAGAATTATGTATAAAAATGGCCGAGAAGGGACAAGCTAAGGTAGTTAAAGAATATTCCACGAATGGATTTCAATCTATAATTAAAGAAACCCTCAACACAGTTAATAATGGAGTCCCATCCGAGCTAATTAAAACTCAGTAAATATTTCTGTTGAGCGATGTCTTAGGATTACAAATTCCTCAATTTTTGATAAGTAGGCGGTTCGATCCACCTACTTACTTTTATCTTTGTTTGCCAATCTGTTAGGGGTTTTTCCCTAAATAGGAGCTTGTTAGGATGTGACAACTTCTTGGTAACTACCTGACTTAACGATACTACCCTTATTAAGCATATAAATACGATTGCAATGTTCAACCGTAGTCAGTCGGTGGGCAATAATAATCAAAGTTTTGCTTCCAGCTAGGGATTTAATCGCCTCAGTAACAAGACGTTCGGTTTCGTTATCTAGTGCAGAAGTGGCCTCATCTAAGACGAGAATTTCTCGCTCATGGTAAAGGGCACGAGCAATTCCTATGCGTTGACGTTGTCCGCCTGATAGTCTTACTCCTCGTTCACCGATTTCTGTTTTAATCCCTTTGGGTAATTGTTCAACGACCTCTTCAAGTTGAGCGGCTTTTATCGCTTTAAATAATCTATCTTGATCGATTAACTTGTTAGGAACACCAAAAGCAATATTTTTCTCAATAGTGTCATCTAAGAGAAAAATGGACTGGGGTATATAGCCAACTAAATTTTGCCAGGAACGAAGATTATTGTAGACCGATACCCCATCAACTTGTATGTCTCCACTTTCTGGTATTAACAGGCCTAAAATAACATCTACTAATGTGGTCTTACCTGCGCCAGATTTACCGATTAGAGCAATAGATTCTCCCTTTTTAATACTCAAAAATATATGATCTAGAGAAGGCTCTTCAGAACCGGGATAACGGTAACTGATATCAACTAAATCAATTTGATTTTCAAAAGCTAAGGTTTCATTTTCAGGAAGATTAGAATTGGTGTTGTTACTTCTGCTTAAAGCTTTTCCCTCGTCCAACTGATAGGTTGTATTTTCTTTTTCTAGTTCTTTGAGGTCTAAATAGAGCATATCCAGGGTATAACCACTATTTTGTAATTGATTGATCGTAGTTATAACTCCACTAGCTACTGGAGTTAAGCGCATAGCTGCCACTGCAAAAATTCCTATCACTCCCGTTAAACTGGCTAGATTTTGATTAAATAGAGTTTCAGCAAAAGCAATGTAAAGCACCAAAATCATAATTAAAACTGTTTTGATGATCACATTCGGCAGCATTTGAGCGATAGTAAACAAGGTAGATGCTCGGCTGTAAACATGAGATTGGTGTTCTACTTCTTTTCTAAAATAACTTTCACATCCTAAGATTCGGGTTTCTTTAAATCCCCCTAGACTGTGATTGATAGTACGAACAATTTCTTTTTGACTTTCCGAGCGGTGCTTACCCCATTGTCGCAATTTTCCCCCTAATTGGTTAAATAATAAAAATATAGGTAAGATAACTCCTAAGACCAATATCAAAAGGACTGAACTTGTTTTAGCCAGCAGTACAAAGAATAGAAGAGTGATCACTAGATAGTTAATGAACCTTAGAGATGGCATTAAACAGCCCTGAGTAAAAAGAGTCGTTTCGCTAATAATATTTTTAATAATATGGGCTGTATTCTTACTTAAATGAAAAGTATAGGGGGCTGCCAAATAAGAGTGAATCAATCTATTTGTTAAAATTCTTTGTTGGTTGTAGCTAAAGTCACTCAAGTATTTTTGTGAATAAATTAGTAAAACAGCTTGAATGATAAAGGAACAGGTAATAGCCAGGCCCATCAAGGGAATAAACTCTCTAGTAGATTGCAGATGTAATTGCTCGTAAATCCAGTTTAAAACAGGGATCTTTTGAATAGAGCTTGGTTTAATAGCTATGTTAAGAAATGGGCCAATCAGTCCTACGCCGAAAACTTCTACGCCTGATGAAACGAAAAAAGTTAACACGAGAATAGCCAATTGTATTCTTTTACCGGTTACGACGTATAAAAGCTTTGATAAATATTGAATCATAATCAAATAAGTAGCAATAGGCAACTTTTAAAAGGGATAGGTTAATGGTGACCTTGAGGAGGAAAGGTTTTTAAACTTTTAACGACTTGACCACTTTTCCTCTTGATCACCCAGTTAGGTTTTTACAGCTTTAGAAACAACGCTAATTATCCTCAACTTTAGCAGCTTATACATATTTCTGACAAGTTCAAATTCCAAATAAATTTTCCCCCAAAGAGGTGGATGAAAAACGCAGATTTTATGCAAAATTAACCACAAAGGATATAACCAATGACGATGGATTATTCAAGGCAATTCTACAGAAGTGGGTTTAGCGATATGAGGTAAACCCCAACCCAGCTTTTCTCGTAATACACGGAAAAACTCGGGAGATTGTAAGCGAATAAAGCGGACGCGATAAGATGAGCGCTCTAGATGAATTCGATCGTCGGGTAAAATATAGCAACCCCCGTTACCATCCACCACCATCACCATTCGGTTAGGAGTAGCTGGAAAAATATTCACCTTTTCACTATCAGAAAAGACGAGAGCGCGAGAAGCCAGAGAATGAGGACAAATGGGGGCCAACTGGAATACAGGAACATCAGGAGTAACCACTGGACCCCCTGCACTCAAAGAATAGGCAGTAGAACCGGTAGGCGTAGAAACAATAATCCCATCAGCCGCAATATCCACAGGCGCATGATGACCAATTTGAATTTCAAAATGGCACATACTGGTTAAAGGCTCTCGATGAACCACCATTTCATTAAGACACAAAGCTTCCCATAATAAAAACTCCTCTCGGAATAACTGTACAGTCATCATTGAGCGTTCTTCAATGTTGTAATCTCCCGCCAGTAACTTATCTAAGGCAGAGGGTAATTGATTCAAATAAATTTCGGTCAAAAACCCCATATGCCCAGTATTAACCGTTAAAAGGGGAATTCCACAAGGAGCTAATTGACGGGCAGCCGATAATACTGTCCCATCACCCCCTAAAACAATTGCAAAAGTTAAACTCGAGTCAAAGTTTGGCGGAATTAATTGTTCAATACGGGTATGACATACAGGGCTTTCTGGTCGAGAATAGCCCAATATTCCTCCCCCACCTGTGGCGGTTACCACCTCCCAACCATGAGTTTTTAGCTTGTCTTCTAACTCCAAAGCCACTTTACAAGCTATCGGTTTGATATCGTTATAGATGATGCCGGCTGTTGGCACGATTTGTCATCCTACTTTAGAGATCCGTCAAAATTAGTTTTAAAAGGGGTTTTCTTGTTTTTCTTTTTCTGGTCTTTTTTGTCGTAATCGAGTTCTTTAAGCTTTTTAAGGATTCGACTAAAATAATCTTGTAAATAGGATTCTAAAGTAGTTGTTTGCTTGGGATCAAGTCCAAAGGCTTGATAAACTTCATCCATTGGCGCGTCTAAGGGTTGACCACTCGCTAAAACCTCCGCAAAGGCTAGACGGTCTGATACATTATAAGTCCATTGAAAAAAGCGAGTCACTCGGCGCAGAAAACGCAACAATCCCATAGGAACTCGCGAAATTTTGGCTTCTTTGCCCGAGAGCCGCTCACACAGTTGGATAATTTCTTCAGCTTTCCAAGCGCGAGTTCCCATCAGAGGAAAGGTTCTTTTTTCGGTTTGAGGAACTTCCAAAGCGCGAACGGCGAATTTAGCAAGATCTTGAGTATCCATATAGGCAATGGGTGTACTTTCGCCAGTAATCCAAACCCCCTGCTGATCTAAAATGGGCACAGCGTATTGGCTGATTAACCCCTGCATAAACCCACAAGGGCGCAATATGGTGTACTTTAACCCAGATTCAGCTAAAAAAAGCTCTGTACAATGTTTAATTTCCATTAAAGGAACATTCGGAAATTTTTCGGCATTATGAATCGAGAAAAAGACATAACGCTCAACGCCTGCCGATGCCGCCGCCTTAATGAGATTGACTTTCCCTTCCCAGTCAACTTGTTTAATACTTAATGAATCAGTGGCTCTAGCTGTAGCTACATCAATAACGGCTTCTATTCCTTCTAATGCTGTAATGAGGGTTCTTGGGTCACGTAGGTTCCCTTGGATCAGTTCAGCACCCCACTCTTTTAATTTTGAAGATGCCGGCTTTTTGGGATTTCGCACTAAACACCGTACTTGATAACCCTCTTCTAAAGCGCGACGAGCCACTTGTATGCCCAAAGTGCCCGTACCACCAACTACCAATAATTTCATTGAGAATTTTTGTAACATTTTTTAAACTTTCTCTAAGATATTATCAAATCTTGGCTCGGGATCATAGAGGAGATCACAAAACATCTTGAGTCAGAGCGTCTTTCCCTTGCCCCCTTCCCCCACGCCCTACCCCCTGTTCCCTAAAGAATGTTATTTTTTCTTCCATTTTTGGGAATTCTATGATTAGAGTCTCTATAGGGTTCTGGCATAGTCAGGGTTAGATACTTAAGACTTCCTTGCCGACTAAAAAGAGACTTCATTGTTTATCAATCAACAGTGATGTATCTGTAAGGGGGAACTGGCTTGTGGAAGCGGCAAATAGTAAAATTCTAGAATATTTCATTATAGAAGCCAACGAACACTTAGAAACCTTAGAAAAGGGCATTTTAGATCTCTCTAACATGGCTAATGACTCTGAAGAGGTTAATGAAATGTTTCGAGCGGCCCATTCTATTAAAGGTGGCGCGGCGATGCTTGGCTATGGGAGCATTCAAAAAACAGCCCACCGCTTAGAAGACGCTTTTAAAATCCTAAGAGAAAATTATGTTCAAGTTGACCAAAAATTAGAATCTTTATTTTTAAAAGCCTATGATATCTTACAAGCGCTAGTGGAAAAATTACAAAGTCCTTTTGGTCTTCAAGATGATGAAGCTAACGCCCTCGTTCAACAAGGAGAACCCATGTTTAACGAGTTACAGAGCTATCTCAATCAATTGCTTAACCCCAATGCCAAAGGCACTACTGTGATAGCTGAGACGGCTGTGGTTAATCCATCTTCTCAAATTAAAGAACTGCTGCGGCAAATGTTACAACTCTTTAAGCAGGAAGCTACAGCAGAATCTCGCCAAAGACTAGAAAAATTAGTATCTAGCTTAAGTAAAGTAGCCCCTAATGATTCCGGATGGCAACAACTGGTCAACTTGTCTCAAAAAGCCATCGCTAACCCAAAACACTCCTATCCGACTCTAGCGCCTGTGATCATTAAAGAGCTTAAACGAGGCAGTGACTTGCTTGAATTAGGGCAAAGTCAAAACATCGCCCCGACTTTTGAGTTAGAGCAACTGGCTAATGCTAAATTACCTCAAATCCTGGTGTCTTTAGAGCCGCAGTCAGTGGCAAAAACCCTTATGAAAGTTTTTAATAAACAACAACTATCTCAGTTAGTACAAATTCTTGAAACAGCACGGTAAGATCAGTTAGCAGTTAACTGTTAACAGTAATCACAGATCAGTTCAGTTATTCTTTTAAACCTCTGATCACTCAGAGGCGCGGGTGCGTTTGCCAGATTTATAATCGTCTCAACTGAGATCTGTCGGATCAACCCCCCAGCAACGAACTACTGATAACTGTTAACTGTAAACTGTTGAACGCAAAAGGAGAAGAAATTCCGTGCTTCGCCTAGTACATGAGTTGATTAAAATTTTACAGCCCGTTTTAGTGCCCATTTGTTTTGTGTTGGCTTGGGGACTTATAATTCTACTATGCTCGACAATGTGGATGGCTATCCGTGATTCCGTAGCGAGAGCTAAAAAAATGCACCAAATCCCCTGTCCTACCTGTCAGTATTTTACTAACGATCATCGTCTTAAATGTACGATAAAACCGATAATCGCTAATACAGAAAATGCGATTGGCTGTTCTGACTATCACAGTGATTAGTCATTAGTCATTAGTCATTAGTCATTAGTTATTAGCCATTAGTAGGAAACGGGGAAATAGTTAATTAACAATCAACAACACATAACTCACAAATGACTAAAATTGGAATTGTAGGACTAGGGTTAATAGGCGGCTCTTTAGGACTAGATTTACGGGCCTCTGGCTTAGAAATATTTGGGGTCTCTCGTAACCCAAAAACCTGTGAAATTGCTATGGAGCTAGAGGCGGTTAATCATGCTGATGTTAGTCTAGAAATATTGTCTCAGACAGAAATAATTTTTATCTGTACTCCTATTGATAAGATTATTCCTACTGTGGAAAGATTAACCCTCGAACTCAATCTTAATCCTGAAACTATTATTACCGATGTCGGCTCGGTTAAAGCCCCTATTGTTGAACGATGTTCTCAACTTTGGCCCAATTTTGTCGGCGGACATCCGATGGCAGGAACCGCAGAACAAGGAATCTATGCCGCACAAAAGAACCTATTTGTCAATCGACCTTATGTTTTGACCTCAGTGGAAACGACTCCTGAAAAATCTGTCGAAAAACTGCGAGAAATTGTGCAGAAACTAGGAGCCTTGCTCTATGATCAATGTTCTCCCATAGAACATGATCAAGCGGTTGCTTGGATTTCTCATTTACCCGTCATGGTTAGTGCTAGTCTGATTGATGCTTGTATTCATGAATCAGACTCAAATATTCAAGAGTTAGCCCAAAAATTAGCCAGTTCTGGGTTTAGAGATACCAGTCGAGTCGGAGGAGGAAACCCAGAATTAGGGCTAATGATGGCTCATTATAATCGAGAAGCTTTATTAGTATCACTCTCTCAATATCGCCAAAGTTTAGAGCAAGTCATTGATCTGATTGAGAATGAAAATTGGGAGCGGCTAGAAGAATTTCTTGAAAAAACTCAACAATTACGAGGAAGATTTTGTTCTTAAAAACTCATCAGTAAACTAGAAATAACTAGGTAGGCTTCAAAATAATCATGAAACAGCAATTCTTTTTAAAAGAGCAAATTGCTTATTATCTAGAAGATACAGAAACCGCCCTAGGACAAATCATTAATTTAAGCATTATGGGAGCGATTTTTTTATCTTTAGCGATTTTTGTCGCTGAGACTTATTCCATTCCCAAATCGCTAGAAGTATGGTTTGATTATATTGATCTAGTTATTTTAATTATTTTTACGCTCGAATATAGCGTCCGTTTTTGGTGTGCCCAAGAGAAAGTTAAATTTGTCTTTAGCCTTTTTTCCATTTTAGATCTTTTAGCGATAATTCCTTTGTTGTTTGGTTTAATAGATGTTCGTTTTTTTAGGATTTTTAGATGGTTTCGAGTTTTAAGAATGATCCGATTTATCGAATTTGAAACCTCTGTATTTAAAATGAAAATAGCTAATGAAATAGCTGTAACTCGAATTTTTTTAATTTTATTATCAATTACCTTTGTTTATGCTGGATTAATCTATCAGATAGAACATCAAAATAATCCTGAACTTTTTCGTAATTTTTTTGATGCTTTATATTTTTCGGTAGTGGCGATGACTACCGTCGGTTTTGGCGATGTGACTCCTTTATCGGAATTGGGACGTGCAGTCACTTTAATGATGATTATCAGTGGTGTTATTCTGATTCCTTGGCAAATTACTGAGTTAACTAAACAACTCATGAAAACAGTTGAAAATAAAACCAATAACCTCCAATGTTATGAGTGTGGGCTAGATAGTCATGATAATGATGCCATATTTTGCAAAAAATGTGGAAACAAGCTAGATATAGCTCATCAATAAATACCCTTAAGATTCAATTGAAATTGGCTAGTATATAGATTTGTAAAAAAAAATCAATAACTGTTAAATAAGTTCTGCAATTGCCTAAAAATAAGAGAAAATTAAAATCAGGTTAAGGAATTTGAGGCGATAGAGAACAGAGGCTAAAATAAAGAGTTAAAAACTAAAATTTATACCGAGAGTATAAATCATAATATGAAACAGTCAGACAAAGCTTCTATTTTAATAGTGGACGATCAACCTGACAACTTAATGTTGTTAGAATATATATTAAATAGCCTAGAACAAAATGTCATCAAAGCTGGCTCGGGTGAAGAAGCGATAAAAGCGATAAACCAACAAGATTTTGCCGTTATGATCCTGGATGTCAATATGCCAGTCATGGATGGTTTTCAACTCGCAGAGTATATTAGAAATCAGACCGACATAGAACCCACTCCCATAATTTTTTTGACGGGGGATGGAAATCAGCGAAATCAATCCTTTTAAAGGTTATGAATTGGGAGCCGTAGATTATTTAACTAAGCCAATTGATGTAAAAATTTTACGGTCTAAAGTTTCCGTTTTTGTCGATTTATTTCTGCAAAAACAGCAACTTAAATATCAAATGGAAGAAATCGCTAAAGTTAATCAAAAATTAGAAGCACAAATTGTTAAGTTTGAAAAAGCCGAAACGAACCTACGCCATTTAGCCGCCAATCTAGAAAACTTAGTTGAACAAAGAACGATTCAACTGCAACAAACCAATATTAATCTCTCTCAAGAAATCAAACAACGTCAGCACATAGAAGAAGTTCTGAAAACCATTGCTTTAGGATTTTCAGAAACTTCAACAGCAACAATTTTACAATCTTTAGTTAAATATTTAGTAAAAGCTCAAGGCATAGATTATGCTTTGGTTTGTGAATGGGTTGATTCAGAAACAACGCCCAATAAAACCATAGCTTTCTATACTGATGGACAATTCATTGAAAATATTGAACCCAGCATAATTGACTCTCTTTGTCAAGAAACCTTAAAAAAAAAATTTTGTATTTATCCGACAAATGTACAGAAAAATTTTCCTAAAAATATCCTGTTTCAACAACTGGATGCCTACAGCTATGCAGCTATTTCATTAATAGATTCAAAAGGTAAACCCTTGGGAATGCTCGCTGTAATTGGTCGTCAATCTATTATTGATATAAACTTTACAGAAGAGATCCTACGAATATTTGCTGTTCGTGGTGCAGCCGAATTAGAAAGGCAACAGGCTGAAAAAACTTTACGAGACTCTCAACAATTTTATCAACTGATTCTCAGCAATATTTCTGATGCTGTTTTAATGACAGATGAGCAGAAAAATTTTACTTATGTCTGCCCTAATGTTGAGACAATTTTTGGTTATTCGTGCCAAGAAATTCAGACGATGAAAACCATTGAAAAATTACTGGGAGAAAACTTATTTGACATAGGGCAGTTAGAAAGCTGTGGCGAAATCCCCAATATTGAACAGAAAATTACTGATAAATCGGGAAAAACTCATGTGGTATTAGTTAATGTCAAGCGAGTTTCTATTAATGAAGGAAAATACCTTTATACCTGTCGAGATATTACTGAGCGAAAACAAGTAGAAATATCTCTAAGAGAAAGCCAAGACAGACTAGCAAAAGCACAAGAAATTGCTCATTTAGGTAACTGGGAATGGAATTTCTTAACTCATGAATTTTTCTGGTCTGACGAAACTTATCGAATTTTTGGTCAAGATATTCAACAATTTTTACCCACAGAAAATGCTTTTTTTTACTGCCTCCATCCCGATGATAGAGAATTAGTCATTAAACAATTAAACCAAGCCTTATATAACCATAAAAGCTACAAGATTAATTATCGCATTTTACGCCCAGATGGAGAGATACGAATCGTTCAAACACAAGCTGATGTTAGCTTTGATAGTCAAGGCAACCCCTTGGGGATGTTTGGAACAGTTCAGGATATAACAGACTCTAAATTAATGGAACAAGAGTTAAGAGAAAGTGAGGAAAAATTACGCCATATAGTTACCACTACGGCTGATGGTTTAATTGTGATGAATCAATCGGGTTATATTTATTTTGTCAATCCGGCGGCTGAATCTTTTTTTGGTTTAAATGCTAATGAACTCTCAGAATATCAATGGAACTTTTCTCTTAACCATGATTCCACTGAATTAGCCATTGAACATCTGGAAGGAAAACCCATATTTTTGGAAGTCAAAATCGTAGAAACGCTTTGGGATGGAGAACCAGTTTATCTCATTTCGTTGAGAGATATTACCGAACGCAAGCAGGCTGAAGAAGCTTTAAAAATTAGTGAGAAACGCTATCGAAATTTAATTAATAACTTACACGCGGGTGTGGTGGTTCATCAAGCCGATACTAGCATAGCGTTAAGTAATACTAAAGCCAACGAACTCTTAGAATTAACTCCCGAACAAATTTTAGGAAAAACCGCCTTTGATCTCCACTGGTGTTTCTTGCGAGAAAATGGCACGGTCATGCCAATAGAAGAGTATCCGGTTAACATTGTCATTAGCACTCAAAAACCTGTTAAAAACTACGTCATCGGGATTAACCGGCCCCAGAGTCAAACCGTCGTTTGGCTTTTAATTAATGCCTTTGGAGAATTTAACTCTAATGGTCAAATGAATCAAATAGTGGTGACTTTTGTTGATATCACTGAATTTAAACAAGCACAAGAAGAACTACAAGAAAGTAAACGCCGCTATGTGACTTTAGCCCAAGCTTCACCGGTAGGAATATTCCGAACTGATGTAGAAGGAAACTGCTTATATGTTAATGAAAGATGGCAAGAAATTGCCGGCTTAACTTGGCAACAAGCTTTAGGAAAAGGTTGGTCACAAGCCATTGATTATAATGACCAAACTCGAGTTTTACAGGAATGGAAACAAGCTATCATTAATCATGTCCCTTTTCAAGCCGAATATCGTTTTCAGCGTCCTGATGGCTCAGTCACTTGGGTCTATGGTCAAGCCATTGCAGAAACCGATGAACAGGGAATATTAATAGGATTTTTAGGAACCATCACCGATATTAACGACCGCAAAGAAGCCGAATTAAAATTACAAAGACTTAAGGATGAATTAGAACAAAAAGTAGAGAAGCGGACCTGGAATTTACAAAGAGCGAATCAACAATTAAGGCAAGAAATATTTGAACGGCAGCAGACAGAATTAGCTTTAAAAAAAAGTGAAGAACGTTTTCGAGCCTCTTTTGAACAGGCAGCAGTAGGAATGGTTTTGGTTAGCTTAGAAAAACGTTTTTTGAAAGTCAATCCTAAATTTTGTCAGATGTTAGGTTATACCGAAGAAGAATTACTACAAAAAACTGTATTAGAGATCACTCATCCTCAAGACCGCTCACAAGTCCCTCAACACATTGAAAAATTAATCACAGGGGAAATTATCACCTTGAGTTTTGAAAAACGCTTCTTCAACAAAACAGGGGTAACCGTTTGGACAAATATCACGATTTCATTAGTACATGGAGCATCCGGACAGCCAGATTACTTGATGGAAGTGGTAGAAGATATTACCGATAAAAAGCGCAATGAAGCCGAACGCCAAGCCGCTCGAGAAGCCTTACAAAAAAGTGAAGCTCAATTGCGTTCAATGTTTGAATATGCTGCCGTTGGTATTGCTTTTGTAGATGCCCAAGGACGACCTTTTAAGAGTAATCCGGCTATAGAAAAATTTCTCGGTTATTCTTCTCAAGAACTAACTCAGAAGCCCTTTACCCAGTTTACCCATCCCGAAGATGCTCTAGTGGACCTGAACTTGTATCAAAGCCTTTTTGCTAATAATAGAGATACCTACCAGATGGAAAAACGCTACATCCGTAAAGATGGAGAAATTGTTTGGGGACATCTAACCGTTTCTTTAGTTCGTAATGCCAAGGGAAAACCTCAATTTGCTATTGGGATGATTCAAGATATTAGCGATGCCAAACGTAGCGAAGCCGAGCGACAAATAGCAGAAGAAGCTTTACGGGAAAATCAAGCCTTTTTACGTAATGTGATTGATACTGTTCCCAATTTTATTTTTGTCAAAAACCGGGCGGGTAAATATACTTTAGCGAATCAGGCTATGGCAAATGCTTATGGAACAACAGTACAAGAACTCGAAGGTAAAAGTGATGGGGATTTTCATCTCGTCGCCGCAGAAATCACTCTCGCTGGCACTGATGACCAGCAAGTCATGAATTCTTTACAATCGTTACTCATTCCTGAACAATCCTTAACCTTGGCTAATGGAGAAGTCCGCTACTTTCAAACCATTAAGACTCCTCTGGTTTCTCCTGATGGAAACGCGCATTATATCTTAGGAGTGGCAACCGATATTACAGAACGAAAACAGATCCAACAGGAAATTGAAAAGGCTTTAGCCAAAGAAAAAGAACTTCATAAGCTCAAAAGTCAATTTATTGATATAGTGTCTCATGAATTTCGCACTCCTCTGACTTCGATTTTGGGTTATGCCGAATTACTAGAGCGTCATAGCGATAAGTTAACGACCGAGAAAAAAATCAAGCATCTACATAATATTCAAATGGCTGGACAACGACTCAGTGATTTGATTCAAGATGTATTATGTATTAGCCGGGCTGAATCTGGCAAATTGCTCTATAACCCGACTCTGATCAATGTTGCAGATTTTTGTCAAGATTTAATTGAAGAAATTCAAATTGGTATTGGTCAAGGCTATGAAATCCTCTTTAAACAGCCAAATTTACGCCCCCATTCCTCAACTGATCTGATTTATCTTGATGAAAAACTTTTACGCCATATTTTAACTAACCTGCTCTCCAATGGGATCAAATATTCTCCGATAGGCAGCCGAGTAGAATTATCTTTACAATATGAGAATCAGCAGGTTATCTTCGAAATAAGGGATCAGGGTATAGGAATTCCTTTAGAAGATCATCCTAAATTATTTGATTCTTTTTATCGGGCTAGTAATGTGGGTAATATACCCGGAACGGGATTAGGACTTAATATTGTGCAAAAATATGTCAACTTGCATGGAGGAACGATTGACTTTACCAGTACAGTTAAAGTAGGAACAACTTTTAAGGTTAGCTTGCCCATCAATAAAACTTTATGCTAATTAAATAAAACGGTAAGAGATTGGAGCCATCATTCAATAGAGGAAAAGCAGAAAAGAAGAGAAAAATGAGCAAAATCTTAGTCATAGAAGATGAACTATCCATTCGGGAACTCATCAACGAGTTACTCACCCTGGCTGATTTTGAGGTTGTGGAAGCCGAAGATGGACAACAAGGAATAGAGCAAGCTCTTTCGACTTTACCCGACTTAATTCTTTGTGATATTATGATGCCCTACAAAAATGGTTATGAGGTATTACAAGAATTACAGTGTCATCCAGAAACCGAATCAATCCCATTCATTTTTCTCACCGCTAAAGGCACAAAATTTGATATTCGTCAAGGGATGAATTTAGGAGCCGATGATTATCTTACTAAACCCTTTACTGAGGACGAACTTTTGCAGACGATCAACATCCGTCTGAAAAAACGCTTTTCTATTGAACAGCGATATGCTCTTGAATTATCTAAGACCAAAGAACAACTCAATTATTTATTTCATTATGATGCCCTCACGGGTTTACCGAATCAATGGTCTTTGCGAGAAATTTTTAATCAAATGGTTTCAGAGGTGAAAAGTTCTCTTTCGGGTTCGGAAATCCCAACCCCTCAAACCCGACAGCCGCTTATCCCTATTCTCAGCTTGGGTTTAGATCGTTTTAGACGAATCAATCAAAACTTTGGCTATGATTTAGGAGATTCGGTTTTAAAATTAGTGGCACAATTTTTAAATAATTGTCTTGGCAGTCGAGGCGTACTGGCTCGTTTAACGGGCGATGAATTTGCTATTATTATTCATCCCATTGAAGACGAAAAAAAAGTTTTTGAGCTTGCTCAAGAGTTACTTCAAACTTGTTCTCAACCTTTGGTGATCAATCAGCAAGAAATTTTTCTCAGTCTGAGTATAGGCATTATTTTTTATCCAGCCGATGGTCCTAGCTTAGAAATTTTACTACAAAAAGCTAATGCGGCGATGAAACGCGCTAAATATTTAGGCGGTGATCGCTGTGAATTTTATTCTCAATTTCTTCAAAAAATTCCCAGTACGGATTATCTCGAACTTGAAGCCGATTTGCGCCATGCTTTAGAACGAAATGAATTAGATGTATACTATCAACCTAGGTTAAGTCTAGTTAGCGGTGAAATAGTGGGAGCAGAAGCATTAATTCGTTGGCATCATCCGCGACGCGGACTGGTTTCACCAGCAATTTTTATTCCCATTGCTGAAGAAACTGGATTAATTGAACCTATCGGCGAATGGGTATTACGTACCGCTTGCCGCCAAAGTAAAATTTGGCAAGAAATGGGTTTAGGATTAATTCGAGTGGCAGTTAATCTCTCGGGACGGCAATTTAATCAACTGAATTTAGCTGACTGGTTGGCCAATATTCTACAAGAAAATGATTTTAACACTCCTGACCTAGAAATAGAATTAACCGAAAGTATTTTAGTAGAAAATGCGCTAGAATCTATTCAAAAGTTAAATGATTTAAAAGCGTTAGGAGTGAAGATTGCTATTGATGATTTTGGAACCGGCTATTCTTCTTTAAGTTATTTGCAACAGTTTCCCTTTGATATCCTCAAAATAGATCGCTGTTTTGTTCGTAATATTGACCAAAATAGTAAAAATGCCGCCATTACTAAAGCGATTATTTTTCTAGCCCATCAACTTTCTCTAAAAGTGGTTGCTGAAGGCGTAGAAACAAAAACTGAATTAGCGTTTCTTCATCAACATCAATGCGATGAAATGCAAGGCTATTTATTCAGCCAGGCGGTAAAAGTGTCTGAGTTTGAAACTTTAGTCTCTTCAAAAAAGAACTTACTCAGCTTCAAATAAGGTGGGGCTTTCCCACCCCATCAACAGCTATACTACTTGTTCTACCTCAACAATTTCAGGAATATATTCCCGCAAACGCCGCTCAATCCCCATTTTTAGGGTCATGGTAGAACTAGGACAAGAACCACAGGCCCCCTGTAAGCGCAGTTTAACAATTGGCCCATCAATTTCGACTAACTCCACATTCCCCCCGTCTGCCATCAGGTAAGGACGCATCTCATCTAAAACGGTTTCTACGTTATCTGAAGTTAAGGCTAATGTCATAACTTACCTCTTTAAGACAATCTCAAAATACCATTGTAATTCTTATCCTAACGCAGCACAGGTGTTAGATCAGTTCTCAGTCAACAGTAAGCTGTAAACTCCGGGACTAAATATGATAGACTAATATTACGTACTCTAAATAATTGTTTTCATGACTGAGCCGTTTGTCCATTGCCAGTTCCCCCAACAGTGGCAAGAAGTCCTAGCTCCTCAAGGCATAGGATACCGAATTAAACTGCTTTCACAATTACTCAGTCGGAAATTTACTGAACGCCTCGAACCCTATGGCTTAACGCCGTTTCACTGGGTAGTCTTGTGCTGTCTTTGGCAAGAGGATGGTTTACCGACCTCCATGCTCGGAGAACGACTACAACAAGTGGGCGGAACCTTAACAGGTGTCCTCGATCGCATGGAACAACGAAATCTGATTCAACGACAACGGGACCCTGATGATCGCCGGATCTGGCGTATCTGGTTAACCGAGGAAGGCAGACAACTCAAATATCAATTGCCCCCCATAGTTTTAGAACTTAAGGAACAGACCTTTAAAGGATTTTCCACAACAGAACAACAACAGTTCTCTGATTGGTTGGATCGCGCCATTAGCAATATCACTTAAAAGTTTAACCCAATGGGATGAGGTTAAGCTCTGTAAATAGTACGTACCCTAAATAATAGAAGAGTTATGTTAACAAACCCTGATAGTCAGCCGAGTCAAAATTTTGAGCCAAGAAAGGATAAAACGATGGAACGCAGTCAGACAGCAACACTCAACGGTCATAACGGTCATAGGCCAATAACCGAATTTCAAGAATTACCCATCTCAGCCTTACAAAGAGAAACCGCCCCACAAGAATTACCCATCACAGCCCTACAAAGAGAAACCGCCCCACAAAAAGAAAAAGAAACCACGCCGGTTCCTCCCCCATCTCCTAAAAAGAGAAAACCGGTCTTGTTAGTTTTAGGGCTAGGCATTGGAGCCAGTGTTTTAGGGATGTTTGGCTATCAGTGGTGGCAAAATTCTTTAATTCATCAAGAGACAGATGATGCCACAGTGGTAGGTCATATTCATCCTCTTGCCAGCCGCGTAGCCGGCACAGTTAGCGAAGTCAGAGTAGATGATAACCAACAGGTGCGTCAAGGACAAATATTAGTCAAACTCGATCCTCAAGACTATCAAGTTAAAGTTCAGCAGGCCCGGGCAGCCCTAGAAAATGCCAAACAACAGGCACAAGCGGCTCAATCAAATATTAACTTAGCCCAAGAAAATGCCTCCGCCAGCGTCACCACAGCCCAAGGGGAGGTCAACAAAGCCAGAGCCGGCATTACAACCGCTCAAGCCGCCTTAGCCGAAGCCCAATCTGGAGTTCCCACAGCCCAAGCCGCCGTAGAAGAAGCGCAAGCCGGAGTCCGATCTGCCCAAGCACAAGTAGCTCAAGCCTCCGCCACTGTAGAGAGAACCCAAACCGACTACCAACGCTATACCCAATTAGAGCAAGAAGGGGTAATTCCGCGTCAACAATTAGATGTTGCCAGAGAAGCTTACCGAGTTGCTGTAGCCGAACAACAAACCGCTAATCAGGGCGTACAACAGGCAAAAGCCAAATTAGCGAGGGCCCAACAAGGGGTATTACAGGCACAGGCACAAGTGGCTCAAGCGCAACAAGGAGTTACTCAAGCGCAAGCAGAACTAGCCTCAGCCATAGGGAATTTACAACAAGCTCAAGCCAAAGGACAACAAACCCAAGTTAATCGCGCTCAATATGAAGCCGCACGAGCCGCGATCTCTCAATCGGCAGCAAATCTTAAAGATGCTCAACTTCAGTTATCCTATACCAATATCGTCGCGCCGGTAAGTGGAACAGTAGGAGATAAAACCGTCGAAGTCGGGCAAAAAATCCAAGCCGGCACTCCTTTAATGGCAATTGTGAGTAATGATTATTGGGTAGTGGCTAACTTTAAAGAAACCCAGTTAAGGAAAATGCGACCGGGGCAAAAAGTAGAGATTAAAATAGATGCTTTTGGCAATCATACTTTTACTGGTCATCTTCAAAGTATTTCACCGGCATCAGGGGCGAATTTTTCTTTATTACCGCCGGATAATGCCACCGGTAACTTTACTAAAATTGTACAGCGTATTCCGGTTAAAGTTACCTTCGATCCTCAGAGTATTAAAGGTTATGAATCCCGTATTACTCCTGGGATGTCTGCTGTAGTTAATGTGGCTCTAGACTCTGATTAAATGATTAATTATGATTAATTCTTGCATCGGAGTCGGGAATAAGAAGAATGACCAATGACTAATGACTAATGACTAATGACTAATGACTAACCTGCTGAGAGCTTTAGAATCAAGAAACTACCGCCTATTCTTTGGCGGACAATGTATTTCTCTCATTGGCACTTGGATGACTCAAGTTGCGGCTGTTTGGTTAGTGTATCAGCTAACAAATTCAGCACTATTATTGGGAATAGTTGGCTTTAGTAGTCAGATTCCTAACTTTTTTGTTACCCCTTTTAGCGGCATTTTAGTAGACCGTTGGAGCCGCCGAAATATTTTAATCACTACTCAAGTTTTATCGATGGTTCAATCTTTGGCGTTAGCGGCTTTAACTTTAACAAAATTGATCACCATTGAGCAATTGATTCTTTTGAGTCTATTTCAAGGATTAATTAATGCTTTTGATGCACCGGCTCGTCAAGTTTTTGTCAACGATATTATAGAAAATCCCTCCCATTTAGGTAATGCTATTGCTCTTAATTCTTCTATGTTTAATGGAGCGAGATTAGTGGGGCCGGCTATCGCCGGCTTAGTGATTGCTGGTTTTGGGGTAGGAGCGTGTTTTCTCATAGATGGATTGAGTTATATTGCCGTAATTGCTGGCTTATTGGCGATGCAACTTAAACGCAAAACTCTGGAAATTCCCCAAACAAATCCTTGGGAAAGATTAAAAGAAGGTTTTCTGTATGCCTATAATTTTCCGCCCTTTAGAGCGATTTTTTTGTTATTAGGATTATTTAGTTTTGCGGGGATGTCTTATAGTGTGTTAATCCCTATTTTTGCGGAAAATATTCTCAAGGGAAATGCCCAAACTTTAGGATATCTGATGTCAGCTTCAGGCATTGGAGCGTTAATAGCCGGAATTTATTTGAGTTCGCGGCAAACAATTTTAGGATTAGGAAAAATTATTGTGGGTTCTTTAATCCTTTTTGGCATTAGTTTAATGATTTTTTCCCAGTCTCGTCAGTTATGGTTATCCTTATTAATGATGTTTATTTCTGGGTTTAATGGCATTCTGACTGTTGCTTCGATCAATACAATTTTACAAACTATTTCAGAACCCAGTAAGCGGGGACGGTTAATGAGTTTTTATACCATGTCTTTTTTAGGGGTACTGCCTTTTGGAAATCTAGCGGCGGGAGCTTTAGCGAATCGGATTAGTGCCCCTTACACGCTGTTATTAGGAGGACTAATTTGTATTTTAGGAGCATTGATG
This sequence comes from Gloeothece verrucosa PCC 7822, assembly GCF_000147335.1. Classification (NCBI taxonomy): domain Bacteria; kingdom Bacillati; phylum Cyanobacteriota; class Cyanophyceae; order Chroococcales; family Aphanothecaceae; genus Gloeothece; species Gloeothece verrucosa. The sequence goes on along the minus strand of NC_014501.1, from coordinate 3,700,618 downwards.
TTTAGGCAACAATTACCCACATTAAGAAAATATATGCGCCCTCTTTATGCTCAATTGGGTTTATTACCTGAAGCCTCATAAGAAAACTAAAAAATCTTCAAAAGCACTAAAACGGCAAGAGGTAATGCCGTTAATTTTAAGTTAGAATATTTAGCTAGTTAGCTAGGACTTTAAGATTTGATAATGGCTTATTCAAAAGTAATTACGTAATCTAAAGATCCTCCTTCATTACCTGGAAAATCTATAGTGCCCCTCACATTTTGGGCAGGAGGAAGAACGGCTTGACCAATGGAATCATCAATATTATCTTCACCCCCAGCAAATTTATCATCATCCCACAAGGTCAACAACATTTCTAAATCTACTGGAAATTGCTCTTTGTAATTAACATCTATGACTTCGTTATTATGACACAACCAATAGGTAGGCTCACCTGCTGGATCTGGCCATAATTGAACATCGTCGTTAACAGGGAGACTGGGTACGTAGTCTTTTGACTTCCAAGTTACATACAACTCTTTATCTCCAGGTGTTGGCCCACAGTTAACTTTATCAATTGTTACATAAGCGTGAGCGGCAAGCGCTTGCTGACTTAAAGGGAAAGCCATCAAGGACAATGCCATTAAAAAACCGAGAAAAATACTGATTATTCTTTTCATAGTTCCAAATTTGAGTTAAATGAAGTTATTTGGTTGATGCTTCTACATATTCTCAAAGTGAATTTGAAAAATCAACCGAAGATAAGCAATTTAAGCAGATATTTAAGCGCAAATTTAAACCCATGAAAAGACATTTAAGACAGTTAAGTAAAAAATGAAAAGACAGTTAGGACAGTTAAGACAGTTAGTAGAGGTTGAAAAATCAATTGACTATAAGCTCTCTTTCAGCTTCGCTCTTTTGAGAGATTAACAACCCTTTAAAAAAAATTGAAGTTTAAATTATTATCTCCTAGGAAAGTTGACAAAATTTAGCTAATGTATTCTAGTGTTAACTAAACAATTCAAAACTATTTTGAATGAATCCTCTCCGCTCAAACTAAAAGGCTATAAGAATGGATACTCAATACTACGACGACATTATTATCGGCGGCGGCAAAGCTGGTAAAACACTTGCGCCGGCACTGGTGGCTCACGGACGTAAAACGGCACTGGTTGAAGGCAGTTTAAACATGATTGGAGGCTCGTGCATCAATATCGCCTGCATTCCCACAAAAACTCTGGTAGCCAGTGCAGATATCGCCAACAGCGTGCGACAGGGTGCGGCTTATGGCATCAAAACAGCACCCCCTACTGTGGATTTCGCCGCCGTCATTGAGCGCAAACGGGCAGTAGTAGAGGGGATGCGAGCAATGAATCTCAACAATTTAGAGAAATCGTTGGGGGAAAATCTCATCATTGGTATAGCCCGCTTTGTCTCATCCAAAGTCATAGAAGTGACAACAGTTCAAGGAACCAGTCGTTTACTGACCGCAGAACGTTTGTTTATCAACACAGGCACGCGACCGTCAATTCCACCAGTGCCCGGACTCTCTGACATCGGGTATTTGACGAGTGAGTCAATTATGGAGTTAGACCACTTGCCCGAACACTTAATTGTTCTCGGTAGCGGCTACATTGGGTTAGAATTTGCCCAGATGTTCCGGCGCTTTGGTTGTCGCGTCACCGTCATAGGGCAAAGTGAGCAAATCCTGTCACATCAAGACCCCGATATAGCGATCGCCGTTCAAACCCTGCTCGAACGAGAAGGCATTGAATTTTTGCTCAAAACCAAACTAACCCGAGTCGAACGCTCTGTTAATGGTATCGTCCTTGATCTCCAAGTAGCGCAGGACCCGAGGCGGCTTTCTGGTTCTCATTTGCTAGTAGCGGTTGGTCGTGTCCCCACAACCGAAAGTTTAAATTTAGCGGCTGCCGGTGTAGCAACTAATACACGGGGATTTATTCTAGTCAACGAACGCCTCGAGACAAACATACGCGGGATTTGGGCTTTAGGCGATATCAATGGGGGGCCGCAATATACCCATATATCCCTCGATAATTACCGCATTGTCAAAGCGAATCTCATTGATGGCGGCAACCGCCACACCGGCGATCGTCCTGTTCCCTCCTGTCTTTTCATCGATCCAGAACTCGCTCATGTCGGACTAACCGAAACCGAAGCGCGGCAAAAAGGCTATAGTATCCGAGTAGCAAAAATTGATGTGTCAGCCGTTCCCCGGGCCAGAACACTGAGTCGAACCGAGGGACTAATGAAAGCCATCGTCAATGCCGAGACTAACCATATTTTAGGCTGTTCACTCTTGTGTCATGAAGCAGGTGAAGTCATTTCGACAGTACAAATGGTCATGCAAGCACAGATGCCCTACACAGTTTTGCGAGATGGAGTTTTAACTCATCCAACCATGACCGAAGGGTTAAACATCTTATTTTCCCAACTGTAAAAACCTGTTCCTTACCCTTATTTAACTTACTCACCGACAATTTTTTAGCGGTTTTTGCGGGCAACTAAAATCATTTATTATTATACCATAATTTTTGATTCAAAAATTCCTGATTCAGCAGGTTTTATCTATTAATTTTTAAGCGATAAAATATTTAAATAGAGCCTTTTTTTCCATTAACTTACATGAAACAGGATCAAAACAATTCCCAAAAAATAGAACAAACTGGGGGACCGAACGAGTTCCGCACTGCAACAGCCATACCTGAAAAGATCCCCTTAAAAACATGGATCGGACTTTTCGGAGTAGTGTTAGGGGCATTTATGGCAGTTTTAGACATACAAATTACCAATGCCTCCCTCAAAGACATTCAAGCCGCATTAGGAGCGACCTTAGAAGAAGGCTCATGGATTTCTACAGCTTATTTAGTAGCCGAAATCGTCGTTATTCCCCTGAGTGGATGGTTATCACAAGTCTTTTCTCTGCGCTTGTATTTGCTAGTCAACGCGGCATTATTTACCTTCTTTTCTATCTGCTGTGCTTGGGCAAATAGTCTCAACATGATGATTGTCGCTCGTGCCCTACAAGGATTTACCGGTGGGGTGTTAATTCCTCTAGCATTTAGTTATATTTTGACCCATCTTCCCCCTAAAAAACAACCGATTGGATTAGCCATGTTTGCCATTACAGCAACATTTGCGCCTTCCATTGGGCCAACCCTTGGCGGATGGTTGACGGATAATTATGGTTGGCAATATGTATTTTATTTAAATTTAATTCCCGGTTTATTATTAATTACAATTGTTTGGTATGCCCTAGACAAGCAACCCCTGAAATTGTGGATGCTCCCTCAAGGAGACTGGGGCGGCATTATCGCTATGGCAATTGGTTTAGGGTGTTTACAAGTCGTTTTAGAAGAAGGAAATAGAAAAGATTGGTTTGGGTCAGAATTAATTGTTAATTTAAGTATCTTCGCTGCGGTTTTTTTGAGTATATTCTTCTGGCTAGAATTAACCCAATCTCGTCCGTTTATCAATTTGCGTTTGATCCTGCGGCGTAATTTTGGGTTATCGGCAATTATTAATGTTGCTTTAGGGTTGGGGTTATATGGGTCGGTTTATATTTTACCCTTGTATTTGGCTCAAATTCAGGGTTATAACGCCATGCAAATTGGTGAAGTAATTATGTGGTTAGGACTTCCTCAATTATTCATTGTGCCATTTGTGCCTAAATTAATGCAGAAAATAGATTCTCGATTTATGATTGCTGTGGGAGTCAGTTTGTTTGCGGTTAGTTGTTTAATGAATTCCACCATGACTCATGATACCGGAATAGATGAATTGCGTTGGTCACAATTAGTGAGAGCAATGGGACAACCATTAATTATAGTTCCCCTCTCGTCAATTGCTACCGCCAATATTGAACCTGAACAAGCGGGTTCTGCCAGTGGTTTATTTAATATGATGCGAAACTTAGGGGGGTCAATGGGGATTGCTTTTTTAGCGACGATATTAACTCGTCGAGAGCAATTTCATTCTAACCGTTTGGTAGACTCTGTTTCCGTTTATGACCCTCAAACTCGGGCAAGAATAGATCAATTAACGCAATATTTTGTCAGTAAAGGTTCAGATTTAGCCACAGCCGGACAGCAGGCACTCGCATCAATTGATAATGCGGTACGCCGTGAAGCTTATGTCATGGCTTTTAATGATTGTTTTTATTTTATGGGAATAACATTATTATTAAGTGGAATTGCTATTTTCTTTTTGAAAAAATCTAAAGGCGGCGGTGCGGCAGGAGCGCATTAATATGAATTTTTCCCGACCCACAGAACAAGATGAACGAATGATTGAAAAAGTGATTGCTCTTGCTTCTGATGCAATCTCAAGAAATAAAGTTGGTGTAGCCGCTCTTTTGGCTTGTGGTGATGAAATAATAGTCCTTGATCATAATCCATTTGCAGATACTCAAAACCCACTCGATCACGCTGAAATAGTAGTGCTTAATAAAGCCGGTTCTTATTTAACAAAATGCAGCCAGGAGCAAAAGTCTAAATTGACATTATATTCAACTTTAGAACCTTGTTTAATCTGTTTACTAGCCGCTTCATTTGTTGGCATTAGACGAATTGTTTATGCGGCTTTAGCAGAAGATGCTAACCAACAAGGACAGCTAATTAAAGGCATGACAGCAAGAACCATTAATCCTTATTTGACTAAGGGAGAAATGGAATTAATTCCTGGAGTAAAGCGAGAACAAGGAAAAGCTTTATTAGAACAAATGGGAATATTTAGTTCTGCTGAGTAAGGGATAGGAAGGCTTATAATTTATATTAACGATTACTAAACTCGTCCCATGATGACCATTACCTTGAATTTATCTCCCGAAGAAGAGGCTCAACTACGCTCTTTTATTGCTAGTGGAGATGCTATCAGTATACGCCGTCTTTTGGCTGAGGCAGTGGCCCCAACTGTGGAAACATTGTTATCAGAGTCATCAGAAGAACTGAGTATTGATGAATTTGAAGCAATCGCAGACCAGTTAGCAGAGGAAGTAGCCACTTATTTAGGCCCCAATCCGCCTGTTTTATCTGATTATGCCCTTAGTCGAGCAGGAATTTATGAGGATCATCCCTAATTATGATCTATCTGGTGGATACAAATGTCTTGTTACGTTTTTCTTTCCGTGATGACCCTCTACATTTAATAGTACGAACGGCAGTACGAAAACTCAAAGAAGATGGTCATAAGCTACAACCCACCTCGCAAAACTTTATTGAGTTCTGGAATGTTGCCACTCGGCCTACTGACAAAAACGGTTTTGGGATCACCCTTAGAGAAGCGGATAGGTCGTTACGTTTGCTTGAGCGTCTTTTTCCTGTGTTAGCTGATGCACCTAACCTTTATTCAGAGTGGCGTAAAATTGTGGTTCAATTTGGTGTTTCAGGTGTCCAAGTTCATGACGCTCGTCTTGTGGCGGCGATGATAACCAATAATATTACTCATATTCTGACGTTCAATACAAAAGATTTTGCTCGATACAACAGCTATGGAATTACAGCAGTCAATCCGACAACAATCTAGATAACTCTGATAGTTTAGCTCAGAAATAAGCTTAAAATTTACAATCAAGAAACTTTTGAGTACGAAAGAAAGCGACTAGAACTCCAGATAATAATAGACAGTTATAAATACTTTAGAGAACAATTTTACTCAAATGCTCAACCGATTATTTCAATTCTTAAGTTAGATGAAATTTTTTTAACAACGGATTTTTATAATGCAGTACAAGTCTTTAAAAATATACTAAATAAGCAAAAAGAGTTAGAAGATAAATATATTAAATAAATTTAAGTATTAAAATTTTGGTGGGCAATGCCCACCCTACATAAAACCTAATTAACTAACAACAGCAGGCTCAAGCAACTTGATATTTTTGAAATTAAACTCAGTGGTAATTCTTTCTCCTCCTGGTTCAATAGCTTCTATGACTTGGCGAGAAGGAAGATAATAATTCCCCACTTTTTCGTAACTTTCGCTAAAATCGCGTTTGCCCTTCAATTCATTAGTCTTAGAATTGCGGAAGATGGCATTATACTTAGTAGAAATATAACCCGATTCAGTTTCGAGACTTTCTTCGGTATTAATAGTAAAAGCCATCGGCCCCATCACGCGGCTAACCTGACAAATTTCTTGGCCTCTCACTTTATAATTAGACCCCATTGCATCGCCTTCTACAAGGATTTCTACGGCACCGGTGTGGTCTTTTTCACCTAAAGTAAATTTATTCTTGCCATGAGCTTGTTCAAAGTTGCCCGGTTTACGATGGGTAACGATATCTCGTAACTGATTATAAACACTCTCTTTCACTTTTTCATCTTCAATCCCATCCACTTCTACACTGTAGTCCGAGTTAACGCGAATAGTGCCAGTATAAACCTCATCTCCTTGTTTGAGATGGATTTCGGCGCTATAACCGGGGAAATGCTCATCCCATGTGTAACGGTTCAGGTAAGCGGCTTGAAAAATGTCTCTTCCTTGAGTTGCTTGGGTCATAAAATCTGTGATGTCTGTAACACTATCTTTTTATCTTTTACTTATTCTGACTCAAAAATGAGATCACTGACATCATCTTCCTCATCTTCTTCGTCTGAGGATAAAGGAACCGTTTTCATCACAGGAACTTGACACAGGGGAACAGTAAAAGTCACCGTCGATCCCAGTCCTTCTCCCATGCTGTAAAAATCTATTTGTCCTCCCATCGCTTGTACCAATTTTTGAGAAATAGCCAACCCTAACCCTGTACCCCCGTAAGCTTTCGTGTGAGAACCATCTATTTGTACAAATTTTTCAAATAATTTAGCTTGTTGTTCTAAAGAAACGCCTATACCCGTATCAGCCACGCTAATTTTAGCTATGGCGGGAAATTCTTGGTCATGACAGAAAATTTTTTTCTTCACCACTTCTGCACTTACCACAATTCCCCCTTCATGAGTAAATTTAATGGCATTACCCACTAAATTTAACATCACCTGTAACAGTCGCTGATAATTACCGTAAAGTAAAATGGGGGTATGGGTATGAGGTTTTTTAAGTTTAAAACTCAGATTTTTTTGTTGCGCTTGAGGACAGGTAAAATTATTAACCGCTTCAAATAATTCATTTAAATCTACTGGGCTGAGGTTTAAAACCATTTTACCCGCTTCAATTTTAGCTAAATCCAAAATATCATTAATTAAATTCAACAGATGAAGGGCAGAATTATGGGCCTCTTCTAGAAACTCTCGTTGTTCTTCGGGATCATCGGCCATCCCATCTAAAATTAATCTTAAAAAGCCGATAATTCCATTGAGAGGAGTTCTCAATTCATGGGTGGTTGAAGCCAAAAATTCACTCTTGAGACGGGAAGCTTCCTCTGCCGCATGAGTCGCCTGTTCCAGTTCTTGATAGAGAGTGGCATGGGCGATCGCTGTTCCCACCTGATCGGCTAATTCCTGTACAAATTCAATTTCTGCGGCACTCCAGGGGCGAAGATGTTTACATTGTTGTAAACAGATTAAACCATTGCGCTCATTTTGATAAAAGGTAGAAACCACTAAAACTGATTTAGCTTGGAAAGCATCTAACGCCAATTGATCCACAATAACCGGTTCTGACTGCATTAATGCCTGTCGCCAATAGGGTTCCGCTTGCCAATCAAAGCTACAGTCTAAAATGGAATTCGAACAAGGATGACAATATTCGGCTTTAATTTCTAGCTGTTCAGCTTTAGTGCTATAAGCAATCATCAGGCAACGGCTAACTTGTAAAGCATTGCCGATACTATCTACTGTTTGCTGCCAGATCGTTTCTAAATTTAGGGTACGACGAATTTTTCGAGCAATTTTCGTTAAAAGTTGTTGATAGGGATCGAGATGACTCGGGAGTGAAGAGAGATTTGTATGAGACATTTCGACCTCGCTTAATAGATGCCCCATGACTAAAACCCTGTGAGGTTTTTCTTCTTTAACCAAGATCGGGCTTATCACTAACTCTAAGGGAAAAAACTGTCCTTGATAGCGAAATAGACAATAAAACTGTTCAGGAATGCGACGTTCTAAAATTTTCTGTATTCTTTTTTGATAGACTTCCGGCAGTACAGGGGAAAACACTGCATCAATAGAACTGCCCACAATTTTTTCACAAACAATATCATATTTATAAGCGTCTGGCCAGGCAAAGGAGAGATATCTACCAGACTTATCTTGAATAAAAATTAATTCAGCCCCTAAATCTTGCCATCCTGTCGGACCGGCTAGGGGAATATTCCCTTTCATCCCTAGGCTTGGAAAACCATTATAATTTATCAGCGATTTCATAGTTTAGTTTAATGGGGAACAGTTTTTATCCAAGCGGGATGAGAGCTAATAACTTTTTATAAAAGATAATCGCCTTTTTTGTCCCCTGTCAAACTCAGACATCAAATGGTTAGTGCCTTTTGTTCAACTTGTAAGTTGGCTTACCTATTTTCAAGTTACTCATCGCTCTGTAATCCGCTTACACTTATAACATTCCCTGAAAGTTGACGAAAATAACCATCTAAAAATCCTGATTTCAACTTTCCTATAGCAAAATTAAAAATTGAACCTTGTGTTTCAAGTCCTTAGAAACCGGCTCAAATTCTGAAGATTATTTTACTGCATCTCTAAGGACTAACCATTAAGACATAGTTGGATTAATCATTCCATTCACCTTTAGGAGGAACAGGCGGATTCCGCCTAAAAGTACGAGTTAGATCATCATCTCTGTCTCTTTCTCCTTTTAACCATTGTTTAATCGCCGTTTCTATAACGCGACTCGGGTCATTGGTTAGATGTTTGATTTGCTCTAGTAGCTCAGAATCAATGTGAATGGAAATTTCGACTTTGTCAGTCGCACGCTGAGAGGATACCGCGTTATCGTTCATAAGCTGATCGATGCTATTGTCTTTCTATTGTACGCTAGATGGTGTTCTAATGTTGAGACTGATAAAGTCTTTAGGCCTTAACTTTCCTCCACCTGAGTCGATTATAGCGATAACTAAGGCAATTAAAAACCGACCTTGGCTAATGACATTAAAATAGATTAAGGAATCTTGATTTTTGCAAACCCCATTTGGATTGTCTTTAACTTAAATAATATGACTGACGTTCCCGTCTCTCGAATTCGCAACTTCTCTATTATCGCCCACATAGATCACGGTAAATCTACCCTCGCCGATCGAATGTTACAGGTCACTGGTACTGTCGAGGAGCGTAAAATGAAGGAACAGTTCCTCGATAATCTCGACTTAGAACGGGAACGAGGGATTACCATTAAATTACAAGCGGCGCGGATGAACTACACCGCTAAAGATGGTCAACACTATGTCCTGAATTTAATTGATACCCCGGGGCACGTAGATTTTTCTTATGAAGTCTCCCGTTCTTTAGCCGCTTGTGAGGGCGCTTTATTAGTGGTGGATGCTTCCCAAGGGGTAGAAGCGCAAACCTTAGCCAATGTTTACTTAGCATTAGAAAATAATTTAGAAATTATTCCTGTTCTCAATAAAATCGATTTACCCGGCGCAGAACCGGAAAGAGTCGCCGAAGAAATAGAAGAAATTGTCGGACTTGATTGTAGTGGAATTATTAAAGCATCGGCTAAAGAAGGCATCGGGATTGATGAGATTTTAGAATCTATTGTACATCTAGTTCCTCCTCCCCAAGACACCACCAATCAACCCTTACGCGCACTTATTTTTGATAGCTATTATGATGCTTATCGCGGAGTGGTGGTCTATTTTCGGGTGATGGATGGTACTGTCAAAAAAGGTGATCGCGTTCTTTTAATGGCTTCGGGTAAGGAGTATGAAATTGATGAGTTAGGTGTGCTTTCTCCTCATCAAATTCAAGTCAATGAACTTCATGCTGGAGAGGTGGGATATTTTGCCGCCGCTATTAAAACCGTAGAAGATGCCCGGGTGGGTGATACTATTACTCTAGCTCAAAAACCCGCTTCAGAGCCTTTACCGGGTTATAAAGAAGCGAAACCGATGGTATTTTGCGGCTTATTCCCCACTGACTCGGATCAATATGAAAGTTTACGGGATGCCCTCAATAAGCTTAAACTTAATGATGCGGCGCTCAATTTTGAACCTGAAACCTCAACAGCAATGGGGTTTGGTTTCCGTTGTGGATTTTTAGGCTTGTTGCACATGGAAATTGTGCAGGAACGTCTAGAGAGAGAATATGATTTAGATTTAATTACTACGGCTCCTAGTGTAGTTTATCAAGTCACCACCACTGACGAGGAAGTTTTAGAAATTGATAATCCCAGTCAGTTACCGCCCCCTCAAAAACGAATCAAAATAGAAGAACCTTATGTTAAGGTAGAAATCCTGACCCCAGAAACCTACGTTGGCGCATTGATGGACTTGTGTCAAAGTCGGCGGGGAGAGTTTAAGGATATGCGCTATTTTACCCAAACTCGCACCGCTTTGATTTATGAGTTGCCTTTGGCGGAGATTGTAACTGACTTTTTCGATCAATTAAAGTCCCGCACTCGTGGCTATGCGAGTATGGAATATCATCTGATTGGCTATCGAGAAAATGAGTTAGTTAAGTTAGATATTATGGTCAATGGAGATGGTGTGGATGCTTTAGCCATGATTGTTCACCGAGATAAAGCTTATAATGTGGGACGTGCTTTAACGGAAAAACTCAAAGAATTAATCCCCCGTCATCAGTTTAAAGTGCCTATTCAAGCGGCTATCGGGGCTAAAATTATTGCCAGTGAACATATTCCGGCTTTACGAAAGGATGTATTAGCTAAATGTTACGGCGGTGATATTACCCGTAAGAAGAAACTCTTAGAAAAGCAAGCTAAGGGTAAGAAACGCATGAAATCTATTGGAACAGTTGATGTTCCTCAAGAGGCGTTTATGGCGGTACTACGGTTAAATAACGAATCGTAGAAATTAGGATTCCCTAACCCTGAAGGGAAAGGCTCTACGGACAAAGCCCGCCTGGGCCGGCTTCAATATTTAATAAGGAAAAGAAAAATGAAATAGTCTACCTTTTTACGCTCAGAATTTCCTACGTTTTAGCCCCCCTTAATAAGGGGGGTTGGGGGGATCAATCCCACCATTAACATCAATGAATGAAAATAAATATAAATTCTTATGCTGTCTTTTTTATATCTTCAAAATTACAAAAATCTGGCTCTACCCGATAAACTAGAGTTGAAAAATCTCAATATTTTTATCGGCTCGAATGGTTCGGGTAAAAGTAATTTAATTAATTGTTTAAAGTTTTTAAAAGACTGTCTAACCACTGTTCCTGAGCAAAGCCGGGGGGTTAGTAGCTTTGAAGATGCAATTTATAAAATCGGAGGGGATCGGATTTTAGACCGGAATATACTTAGTCCTGCACAACTTCGGTTGGTCTATGGGTTTAATATTTCTGATAATAGGATTTTAGATTTAAAAATTTTTTGTAGTGATAAAAGAGTAAGTATTTCAGAAGAATTTTTATATAGAGGAGATACTTTTTATGAAAATTACAATAATTCCGAACCTTTTTATTATTACAAATTTCATAATAAAGAAGTCAATCAAGGTGTTATTTCTGTATATAATCCAGAAGAGAAAAGAACTCGCTTTGAAGTATTAACTAATATTTCTAATAAGATTTTAGGATTAGCTGCCATTTCCAGCCTTCTAGAAGATAGTCCATTTCCTCCTACAAATACTCCTGTATATAAAATTAGACAAGAAATTGTAGAAACTGTCTCAAAATGGCAATTTTATAATGCTAATAATATGAATTTAAATTTAATAAGAACCTCAGAGCCTAAATTAGGACTTAGTGATATTTATTTATCTCCTTCTGGAGATAATTTACCATTAGTCTTAGATAATTTAAGCTATAAAATTGATTTTGAGGATAAAATTAATTTAGCAGTAAAATCTATTCTGCCAACAACTCGCCGTGTTAGAGCCATTCGTTCAGGCCAATTATCTCTAACTGTAGAATGGTATTTTGACGGAATTAATGAGCCATTTTATCTTAATGAAATGTCAGATGGAACTGTAAGAATGTTATGTTGGGCTACAATCTTATTTTCTCCTCATCTACCTTCTTTATTAGTCATTGATGAACCAGAATTAGGCTTGCACGTTGCTTGGATGCCAATATTAGCAGAATGGATTAAAGAAGCCGCCACAAAAACCCAAATTATTATTACTACCCACAGTCCAGATTTATTAGATCACTTTACAGATTCTTTAGAGAATGTTTTCTGTTTTTATGGTAGTGATAAAAGCCATTTTTCAGTAACTAATTTATCTAAAGATATGCTAGACACAAAACTCGATGAAGGATGGCAATTAGGAGATTTATATCGAGTGGGAGATCCCAGTGTAGGGGGATGGCCGTGGTAGTTTGGGTTTTTGCCGGTGGAGGTGAAGCAGAAGTCAGAGGGTTAATTCCGTTTCTACAACAAAACTTTCCTAATTGTCGATTTGAACGCAAAACACCGATTCGCCAAAAACCAGGACCAAAACCGAATAAAGCCGCGAGTTATGGAAAAACAGGTCAAAGTTTAATTGAACAAATTACAAGAGAATTACCCATAGCTTTAAACAATACAAAACAAATCTGTCAACTAATTTTAGTTATTGATGATTTAGATTGCCGTGATTCTGAACAACAGAAACAAACATTTTTGCAAGCAATCTCATCCATTCAAGAAAGTCCTGAAATTAATAATATTGATAAATTTGTCGGATTTTCCGCCCCAGAAATAGAAGCATGGATTATTGCTGATTGGGATAATTCTATAGGGAAACATCCAGATTTTAGAAGCAGACATCAAAGAATGCGGCATTGGTTAAGCACAGAAAAAAAAGTCCCTTTTAATGCACCTGAATCTTTTAGTGAGTATGATTCAGAAAGAGATTGCTGTCAAGATAAATTGTCAGAATTACTGATTGAGTCAACACGATTTTATGAAGATCGAGAACGTAAATTAACCATTTTTAGCAAAAGTTTACATACTTCTCAGCTATTATGGTTAATTAATCCAAAAATTATTCAACAAAAATGCCCTTTATTTCGTGAACTCTACAATCATCTCAATAATTTGAATCAAACCTAAATCATCCAAATAGCTGTTATTATAGAGACGTTGCATCCAACATCTCTACAATTTCGACTTACTAAAATCCCATTACTTTTGCAACCACCGACAAATCCGGAGTAATCCCCGCCTTAACTTGATTATTACAGTTATCGATCGCACAACCTGGGTCTTTCAGACCATTACCCGTCAACACACAAACCACCGTCGCCTCAGCCGGCACTTGATCTTTAACCTTTAACAATCCTGCCACAGAAGCCGCACTCGCTGGCTCACAAAATACCCCTTCTTGAGCGGCTAAAATACGATAAGCCTCTAAAATTTCTGCATCCGTAACCGGGTTAAACTCTCCCTGACTCGCTTCTTTTGCGCCCCAAGCTTTATCCCAATTGGCCGGGTTACCGATACGGATAGCTGTAGCGATGGTTTCTGGATGAGAGACAGGTTTCCCTGAAATAAAGGGAGCAGAACCAGCCGCTTGAAATCCCATCATTCGAGGCAAACGATCACATTTTCCGATTTGATGATACTGACAAAAACCCATCCAATAGGCACTTATATTACCCGCATTGCCCACCGGAATACATAACCAGTCGGGCGCATTCCCCAACACATCTACCACTTCAAAAGCCGCCGTTTTTTGCCCTTCGAGACGATAAGGGTTAACCGAGTTAACCAAGGTAACTGGATAATTTTCTGATAGCCCCCGTACTATCTTTAAAGCATCATCAAAATTTCCCTGAACCGCCACCACTTCTGCGCCATAGACTAGCGCTTGAGCGAGTTTTCCTACTGCTACGTAACCATCGGGAATGATCACAAAAGCCCGCATTCCGGCACGACGGGCGTAAGCGGCTGCCGAAGCTGAAGTATTACCGGTACTAGCACAAATAACGGCTTTTGCGCCTTCTTCTTTGGCTTTTGAGATAGCCATCGTCATCCCCCGGTCTTTAAAGCTACCGGTAGGGTTTAAGCCATCAAATTTAACAAATACTTTTACTCCTTTTCCTATTTGCTCAGAAATGTAGGGTACGGGGATAAGGGGGGTATTTCCTTCAAGGAGGGTGATAACCGGGGTTGTGTCGGTAACTGGGAGATAGGGGCGATAATTTTCGATTAAGCCGCGCCAAGGCTTGAAGTCTGAGTTAGAGGGGGTTTCTGAAGAGTGGCTATTGATGGATTGCTGTGTTTTCAGTTGTTGCATTACCATAGACCAGTTTATCGCGGATATTCAGACTTCAAATTTCTTGTTAGCGCATGGCGGAGTGTCATACACCCAGATTTCTATTTTACCGAGTTTTGACCCGCTTGTCTGGAAAATTTCTCGCGTGGATTATCGGCTTTCTCTTATTTGGGGCTGATCAGTTAATTTTATATTGAACAGGGGGCTTTGACTTGTGCCCCCAGATGGGACGAAAATTGATGGGGTTTAAGGGCGCAAACAAGAGCCTCATGGCAAGCTTTGCGCCGACAGTCTAATTTCAACCTAACGAGACTGATTTTGTATTACCGGTTTACGATCGCCGTGACGACCAGACTTTTCAAACTTACTCGGTTTACCAGACTTATTGTACCGGCGTTGCTGTTTGAGCATAGGTTTGGGTGCTGTTTCTTTTGGCACTTCCCAATCTGTTTTCATCCAGTTAGGACAATCTTGGTCATAGACCATTTGCAAGGCCGCCGCCGCAATGGCTAAAGGATCGTATTCTGCACTTAATTCCCGTACTAGGGGTAAGAACGAGGCCATCCTTTCGCCGGCCAAGGTTTCTTTCACTTGGGTTTGCAGTTTGGAAAGCCGCTTGGCTTCTACTAAAGAGCGGTCCGGTAGCTGACTGACATCTAAGCGATGTCCGACTCGATGCTCAATTTGGCGCAACATCCGCCGGTCAATGGGTTCAATTAAAGAAATAGCGGTTCCGGTTTTGCCTGCGCGTCCGGTGCGTCCTATGCGGTGAATATAGGTTTCTGTGTTATCCGGTAGATCAAAGTTAATCACGTGGGAGAGATCTTCTACATCTAAACCTCTTGCCGCGATATCTGTGGCTACCACTAACTTAATTTTTCCTTCGCGGAAACGTTGAACTAAGCGTTCCCGTTGCGCTTGACTCAAGTTCCCATGATATTCATCCACATGATGTCCGGATTCTTGTAACTTACCGGTGAGTTCGGTAGCGGTTTGTTTGGTTCTGACGAAAATAATCGCCGACTCGGGGTCTTCTATTTCTAAAATCGGTTGTAAGGCTTTTAATTTTGACCAGCCTCGGGGAACCATATAAATGTGCTGATCGATTCTTTCTGGGGTTGCTTCGTGCTGAGTTGCACTTACTACCACTGGAGATTTTAAGAATTGATCGATCAAGCGCTTGATTTCTGGCGGCATGGTGGCGGAAAAACAGGCTGTCTGACGAGTGCTAGGAGTTTGTTGTAAAATCTTCTTCACATCGTCGATAAAGCCCATGCTTAACATTTCATCGGCTTCATCGAGTACCGCCATTTGCAGTTCATCTAAGCTCAATTTTTTGCGTTCTAAGAGATCGATCACTCGCCCGGGGGTTCCCACTACTATTTGAACGCCTCGTTCTAAGCTGCGGATTTGTCGATCAATGGATTGACCCCCATAAACGGTTAGAATAAACAGCCGCCGATCATCCACAAAATCCTTAATAGCCTGAGCTACTTGTTGTGCTAACTCCCGAGTGGGTGTTAAAATTAGTGCTTGCACTGATCGAGAATGTCGATCAATTCTTTCTAATAGCGGTAACGAATAAGCGGCTGTCTTACCTGTCCCGGTTTGAGATTGTCCAACCACATCGTGACCTTCTAATAAAAGAGGGATGGCTTTTTGCTGAATATCTGTTGGATTAGTAAACCCTATTGATTCTAAATGTTGAACACGGGCATCAGATAATCCTAGGTTTTTGAAAGAAATGGTCATAAGTTAATTAATGATTTGGTTATTGTTTGATAGTTCTTGAAGGAAAAAACGGGATTTACACTTTATATGAGCTTCAATCTCCACTCTTAAAATTGAGCATTCTAAAAGTGCTATTACTTGCGCCAAGGAAGTTAATCCACAGAGGGTTTCCTTAGCTAAACGACTTCTCCATAAAGATCATAAATATCTGCATCTTTTATTTTTACTGACACCAGGCTTCCTAACGATGCTTCCCCTTCGACATAAACCAATCCGTCTACTTCAGGCGCAAAACGGGCTGATCGACCAATTAATTGACCAGTGTGGGGATTTTCCTGTTCAATTAATACATCAACTGTGTCTCCAATGCAAGCGCAATTTTTTTGTAGGGATATCGGTTGCTGGATTTGCATAATGGTATCCCGTCTTTGCTCCATAATCTCTTGAGGGATTTGGTTTGCCATTCGGTAAGCTGGTGTTTCTTCTTCAGGGGAAAAAGTAAATACACCTACATGATCGAATTGGTGTCGCTTGACAAATTCGACTAAGTGAGCAAAATGCTCATCGGTTTCTCCGGGAAATCCTACGATGAAGGTTGTCCTCAGAATAGCTTCAGGTATAGTATCCTTTATCCTTTCTATAATACTATCATTTACCTTTCCTTGCCAAGGCCGATTCATCGCCCGTAAAATTTCCGGGTGAGAATGTTGTAAGGGTAAATCGAGATAAGGTAAGACGTTAGGGGTTTGTTGAATCGCTTTAATGACTTTTGGCGTTAAACCGGTCGGATAAGCATAATGAATGCGAATCCAGGGAACATCTACCTTCCCTAATGAGCGCAAGAGTTCAGCCAACTTGGGTTCTCCATACAAGTCTAACCCATAATTGGTAGTAATTTGAGAAATGAGAATAATTTCTTGAACCCCTTGAGCGGCTAGTTGTTCGGCTTCAGCGACAATGGACTCAATGGAACGCGAGCGCTGATTGCCTCGCAGATGGGGAATAATACAAAAAGAGCAACGATAATCGCATCCTTCTGCCACCCTTAAATAAGCGACTCCCTCAGTAGTGGTGCGATAGCGGGGGAGATTTTCATCAGCGATGTAAGTGGGTTCTGGGGAAATTTCTTTAACCCGTTGTCCGCTTTCCACTCGCTCGATCACTTCAACAATTTTATGATAATCTCCGGTGCCCACCAGGGCGACGGCTTCGGGTAATTCACAGAGCAGTTCATCTTGAAAATGCTGCGCCAGACAACCCGAAATAATAATTTTTTTGTTAGCTTCGGCCAATTCTACCAGAGTCCGAACGGATTCTTGCCTAGCCTCTCCGATAAAACTACAAGTATTAACAATGACATAATCGGCCAAATCCGGGTCATCAACCCCATAGCCGGCTTGTGCCAGCAATCCTAACATATGTTCTGAATCTATACGATTTTTCTCGCAGCCGAGATGAGAAATAGCAATGGTTGGCTTGTTGCCCATTCTTGAAAATACGTTGTTTAAGGTTAACAATACACGCGCAGTTACCTTCTCGCTCCGAATTGTAAAATAGAGGTTTTACAGATAGATTGATTCAACCATTCCAATTGGGATGGTTAGGGGGTGGGGAGTGAGGTAACTCCATCTTACTGTTAAGATATTTTAACCGATTTCAGAGAGAGAATCTTATCGAACTGGACAAAAAATTAATTAAGGAGTAGGTGATCAAGCTGACCCAATTCACAGTAAAATAATAAGTTGGCTTTTAAGCTTCCTAGCTGGCGGGTAGACAGTCAAGGAGAAGCTAATATGATGTCGTGCAGGATAGGCGTTTCCGGCTATCAAACAGGAGTGGGTAGAAACTGCACCTCTTTCTATCGGCCCCTTCAGGGGACGGCTAATTCATTAGCCATATCGCGTTTTCTCCCCCACTCAAAAGCTTGCCCTGAGTGAGCGAAAAGATGGGGTCTTCCACGCTCGCGTATTGTCTAAGGTGAATTTAAATCAACTCTTTAACACGGAAAATCCTATCATCGGCGTTGTTCATCTGTTGCCATTGCCTACCTCTGCCCGTTGGGGAGGGAATTTGACCGCAGTGATCGAAAGGGCAGAACAGGAAGCAACCGCCTTAGCAGCCGGCGGAGTAGATGGCCTGATTGTCGAAAATTTTTTTGATGCTCCTTTTGCCAAAGATCAAGTGGAGCCGGCAGTAGTCAGCGCGATGACCTTAATCGTAGACCGGATTAAAAATTTAGTGGTTTTACCCGTAGGAATAAATGTACTACGGAATGATGCCAGAAGTGCCATGGCCATCGCCTCCTGTGTCAAAGCCGAATTTATTCGGGTAAATGTTTTAACAGGAATTATGGCAACTGATCAGGGCATCATAGAAGGACAAGCTCATCAACTGCTGCGCTATCGTCGAGAATTAGGCAGCGAAATAGCGATTTTAGCAGATGTATTAGTAAAACATGCGCGTCCTTTAGGAACAGCGAATCTGACCAATGCGGTGCAAGATACCATTGAAAGAGGATTAGCGGATGCTGTGATTTTATCCGGATGGGCAACCGGTACTCCTCCGTCTTTAGAAGACTTAGAATTAGCTTTAAGCGCCGCCAAAGGCACGCCGGTTTTGATCGGCAGTGGGGCAAATTGGGAAAACATCGGTCAACTGATGAAAGCGGCAAATGGGGTAATTGTGGCCAGTTCTCTCAAACGTCATGGCAAGATCAACGAACCCATTGATCCCATTCGAGTCTCCCAATTTGTGGAAGCCGCGCGAGAAGTGAGTGCAGCTAAAGAAACATCACAATCTATAACGTCTGTGAAACTGCCTCAAAAATAAGTTGCTAGAATCACTGTTAGCTGATCAAAGATAACAAGTAACTTGGGTATGAGTCGCCGACGTTCCATTCCTTGGATTTATCGCTATTCCCGCTTCATCTTGGGGGGAATCGCGCTTATAGGAATTTTAATTACTACTTATTTAACCTTTCTAGCTTTTACTGGGGGAAAAGCCGCTTGTCCCATTGATCAAGCAACGGGAATATCAAGTTGTGATCGGGTGTTAAGTAGTGCCTATGCCAAAATTTTTGGACTTCCCCTCAGTTTATATGGCTTAGTAGCTTATATCACCATGGCCGTTTTAGCCTTATCACCCAATGCTATTAATCCAGAAACCGATAAACCCTTACGTAAACAAGTCGAAGAGGTAACTTGGTTATTGCTATTTATTGGCTCAACAGGAATGGCCGTATTTAGTGCTTATCTAATTTATACCTCTTTGGTGGTGATTGGAGCAGAATGTTATTACTGTATAGGGTCAGCCCTTTGCTCTTTGGCCTTATTTATTGTCACGCTACTAGGCCGTGAGTGGGAAGAACTCGGGCAACTGGTTTTTACAGGAATTATCGTAGCCACAGTGACATTAGTGGGGGTTTTAGGGGTATATGCTAGTGTCAATCCTGATAGACATCTAGCCACTGTGGAAGGAAAAATCGTCATTCCTCAACCCACAGAAAACGCTAAACCGCCTAAAGGATGGGATATTACCACCACTTCAAAAGAGGCAGAACTGGCTCTAGCTAAACAGCTTTCAGCATCCGGTGCGAAAATGTACGGGGCGTTCTGGTGTCCCCATTGCTATGATCAAAAACAGTTATTTGGTAAAGAAGCCTTTGAGTTAATTAATTATGTAGAATGTGATCCCCAAGGAATTAATCCTAAACAGGAGTTATGTCAAAAAGCCGGAGTGACAGGATTTCCTTCTTGGGAAATTAAAGGCAAATTATATCCCGGCACCCAAAAGTTAGATAAATTAGCCGAGTTATCGGGTTATAAAGGCTCAACTGACTTTAAGTACACATTACCTCAATAGTCATCAGTCAATAGTCATCAGTCCTTAGAGAGCAGTAAAAGGCTCTCTTGCCATAGGCCATAGGAAAATCTTGGCTGTCACGCGCGTTTTAAAACAGACTAATCAATAATTCATAACAAATGACTAATGACTAATGACTAATAACTAATGACTAATTGAATTTTTCTTTGGCTAGGACAAACACACTACCTTGATTACCTCGTCCAATGCGTAAATCCTCATCAAGATAAGTAATTTCTAGCCATCCCTGAGATTCTCGATTTTCTAAACTCACATCTAAAGAAACCCATTTTTTACCGGCTTCAAGCTCCTCAATAAACTGCTCAGGAGATTGATAACCGATAAAGCGTTGTAAACCAATAATATAACGTTCAAACTTGACATTAACTCGACGCACCGAAACCGGTTCAAAGCGAGCCGCCACACTCACTATCCCCTCAAAAAAAGGCACACCAACAATCTCAGCAATATTATAGAGTCTAGCTTCAGCCGCTCGAATACATTGATAGGTTTGTCCTAATTGTAGTAGGGGGACACGATCTAAGCCCAAAATTCCGCGACTGGTAGTATAAAGTAAGCGCCAGTTTCCTGAGAGCAAATCTTTGGCTTCAAGGGGGTTAGGGGTAGGATTATGGTCCTCGAGTTGTTCTATGGCCGAAAGCACTCTAACTCGGTCAGCTTCACTAGCTAGTAAACCTCGATTTTTGCCGGCGATAATTTCTAGCAATTTGGTTTTCTCATTCATGTGACTCATCCTTAATAGCTTGCCGCTACCTTATATCATAAGTTGAGAAAATCAACCCATGAACCGGAACACCCACAAGCTAACACCAGACATAATACAGGACTATCATAAAACTTAACACTTAAACGCTAAAATTAATTGTCTGTAAGAATCGTGGATACAAAATTATTTTCATCTACAAGCTTAACCAAGCCCTCTGGAACAAGTTTACTCATTTTATTAGCAACACTATTATTTTTATTAATCGTTTTTTTTGGGTGGATGCTGACGGCTTCCACAGACCTAAAATTTTCAGTGCTTTTGCCGCTTGGTATTGGTGCTATTAGCAGTGCCGCATTAGGTTATGGGGTTGTTCCTCTGTTACGTTGGTTTAAAACCGGGCAATTTGTCCAGGAAGATGGCCCGCAAACCCATTTAAAGAAAGCCGGAACCCCGACGATGGGAGGCATCTTTTTTATTCCTGTGGGGGTTGTTGCCGCTTTAATTGGGTCACAATTTGATCCTCAAGTAATCGCCGTCGGAGTGGTCACTTTAGCTTATATGGGAATTGGCTGGATTGACGACTGGCAAGTCCTCAGACAAAAATCGAATAAAGGGATTTCCCCGAGAATGAAGCTGATGCTACAGATTGCTGTAGCCGTTTTATTTTGTCTGTGGATGTTCTGGACTGGAGACTCTAACCTAACTAATGTTACTTTACCCGGAAATTGGGTGATTCCTTTAGGATGGTTTTTTTGGCTGTTAGCCGCCTTTGTTTTAGTGGCTGAAAGTAATTCTACTAATTTAACCGATGGGGTAGATGGATTGGCTGGCGGCACAGCAGCGATTGCCTTTTTGGGGTTAGCGGCGGTTGTCGCTGCGACTTCAGAGGGTTTAATGATCTTTTGCGCCTGTATGAGTGGGGGTTGCTTGGGTTTTGTCGTTCACAACCGCAATCCGGCTAAGGTATTTATGGGAGATACGGGTTCTTTAGCTTTAGGGGGTGCCATAGCGGCTGTTGGGTTACTCAGTGGTAATCTTTGGGCAGTATTTATTATTAGTGGAATTTTCTTTATTGAAGCTTTATCTGTGATTGCTCAAGTCAGTTATTACAAAGCCACTAAAGGTCCTGATGGCAAGGGCAAACGGTTATTAAAAATGGCTCCGATTCACCATCATTTAGAACTTAGTGGCTGGTCAGAAACTCAAATTGTTGGGGTATTTTATTTAATTAATACAGGGTTGGTAATTCTAGCGTTTTTAAGCCGCTAAATAGTTAAATAAACAACCCCCATAAAAAAAGTAGAGACAATATCGCTAACGTCTCTACAGGAATAAAAAGGGGATAGCCGCACCATCAATGAGAGACAGCCAGTTTTTTATCTGATTGAGTATATTCGCTCACCAGTTTACGAAACTCATCTCCTTCGATGGTTTCTTTTTCAATTAAAAGATCGACAAGTCGATCTATAGCGGCTCGATTTTCTTCAATAATTTCCTTAGAAACGGCATAGCAATGATTAATAATCGTGCGGATTTGGCTATCAATTTTAGCCGCCAGTTCTAGCGAATGCTGGTCGGAACGACGACCAAACCAATCATAGGGGTTATCCGTATCATCTTCTAAGGCCACAGGACCTAAATCGGACATCCCGAAACGAGTCACCATTTGGCGGGCCAGATAGGTAATCTTTTCGATATCATTACCGGCTCCGGTGGTGATTTCTGTATCGCCAAAAATCACCTCTTCGGCGACTCGACCCCCCAATAAACCCGAAATCCGTGCCAAGATTTGAGAACGACTCATTAAGCCTTGTTCTTCATCCGGCGTAAACCAAGTTAATCCTCTGGCCTGACCTCGGGGAACTAAGGTGACTTTCTCGAGGGTATCGTGGCCTGGACAAAGGGTTGCTACGATGGCATGGCCAATTTCATGATAAGCAATGAGTCGTTTAGCTTTACTATCTACTAGGGGAGTTCCTTCCATTCCCGCCACGACGCGATCAATGGCATCATTGATTTCTTGTGAGGTAATCGCTTCTTTGCGACGACGGGCCGTAAAAATAGCCGCTTCATTTAAGACATTGGCTAAATCCGCGCCGGTAAAGCCTGGAGTGCGGCGGGCGATGGCTTCTAAAGACACTGCTGAGTCTATTCTTTTATTACGGGCATGGACTTCTAAAATTCCCAATCGTCCTTTCATATCAGGATAATCGACGATCACTTGACGGTCAAATCGTCCTGGACGCATCAGGGCAACATCTAACACATCAGGACGGTTGGTAGCCGCAATAATAATGATGCCGTTATTGCCTTCAAACCCATCCATTTCTGTTAATAATTGGTTGAGGGTTTGTTCGCGTTCATCATTTCCTCCCCCATAACTCACGCCTCTTTGACGGCCGACGGCATCAATTTCATCGATAAAGACGAGGCAGGGGGCATTTTCTTTGGCTTTTTTAAATAAATCTCTCACTCGGGATGCGCCTACCCCGACAAACATTTCGACAAATTCCGAACCCGAGATACTGAAGAAAGGAACGGCGGCTTCTCCGGCAATGGCTTTGGCGAGTAAGGTTTTGCCGGTGCCAGGAGGCCCAATTAATAAGACTCCTTTGGGAATTTTTGCACCAATGGCGGTAAATTTTTCAGGTTGCTTGAGGAAGGTCACCACTTCTTGTAATTCTTCTTTGGCTTCATCTATACCGGCTACATCCTCAAAATTGATGCCGGTTTTAGCTTCCATCTGAAACCTAGCTCGAGATTTTCCGAAGTTCATCGCTTGTCCGGAAGCATTGGCAGAGCGCCGCAGAATAACGATAACGATTCCAAATAGTAGGAATAAAACTAATAAGTTTGTCATAATTCCAATCACGGCGGAGTGATCGGATGAGGATTGGACATCAAATTCTACGCCATTTGCTTTGAGCTTGGCGACTAATTCGGGATTTTCGCCACTAAATACTTCAACATCTTTAGGCGGTTCTTTTTCTTGCCCTTTTAGAATTACTTGCGCTCTTTGTAGGGTGGGGTCTAGGGTAGCTTTTTCAACTTTGCCTTGCTCTATGTCCTTTAACAACTGGCTATAGGAATACTCCTGTTGCTTTTGCTGTAGATTATCTCTTTTTCCCTGAGCTTGTGCTGGTGCTACCGTCAAGAGGGTTTGACCAATTAGTAAGCTCGCTACTAGGGATTTAAGATACCTAGAAGCTATATTAGGTTTTTGAGTTGATTCTTTCTGCTTTTGTTTCATACCAGCATTAACGGCTTTTTTCAATTGCTTGTGAGAGTTGAGCCAGGATTTCTTTTCCATAACCAATTGTTGTGCGAGATACCCCTGTTTTCATTTTAAGCTAACACACCCGATCAACGGGAAGATGGGAAAGCCAAAGAGCAAGATTTTCCTAGTAAATTCTTCCTATCCTTGTCAAGTTATTTAGTTTGTTGACTATTTTTCCTGTATCTAGCTTGTTCTAAACTGTTGCCTACTCCTTGTATTATCCCTCTTACGATCAAGCCGATGCCTTTGCCGATGACCTGAGTTAAAATATAGATGATTGCTTGCCCGATGAAGGCGATAATGGCTCTTATACCTGGGGCCACAGCATCTCGCACTTCTAGGACAATAGTTATTATCCAAGGAATACCGCTCAGTTGATTCAGTTCTTGCTGACGGGGTGATTCTATAAATATTTTGCTAATTTTTCCTCCTTTAAAAAACCATAATCGATATTGACTTTCAAATATATCTTTGGGTTCTTGCCAATATTTTTCCTTTCTATATTTCCAAGATAATTGATTTCTAAATCGAGCGATTTCTCTTGAAGATCTCATTCCTCTTTTGTATAAAAGTTTTTGAATCGCCTCATGATCAAAAAAGTTATTTAAGATTACGGCTATTACTCCATTGGCAATTTGCACCAATAAATTTTCTAGTAAGATGCCGGCTCTAGCTTGTGCTTCTGGCGATTCGGGTCTATATTCTACTTTTTCAATTAACAGATTTTTTTGATATAAAAGATAGGCGAACAAGTCATATTTTAACGGAATTTTTGTTAAAATATCTTGCTCAACTGAACGACTTTCTCTGTCGATGATTTCTTCTAACAATCCGTCAACTAATTTTTGCTTATTGGGATAATAAATTTCAATAAATAAACGAGTGGAATTTTCCCAGATTCTTAATAAAATTAACGATAATCTTTCTTGTAAATGCTCAGGGGGAATGTCTAGTAAAGGAAACTCAGTAATGAGGTTACGAACTTGGCTATAAACTAAATAAAGTAATTCTCGTCGTTTTTCGGGGGGTAATATATCAATTTCTAAAGGAACGTTGGTCGCATTTTCTAGACCCAATTGAATTCTGGTGAGAATTTCATCTAAAAGGTTAGAAACGGTTAAGGTATTAGAAGAACTGACGAGGGAAAAATTAGACCCATAAAGAACCGGACTCGTTTCTTCATTTAAAGGATTATTAGCCGCTTTTGGAGATGGAGGCTGACAAAATTCGATAACCTCTTGCGGCATTAAGGAGCGAACTATCCAACGAGAGGCTAAAAGTTCACGCCGTCTCCCTGTCCAAAATAACCAATCTAGGTTAGTTAGCTGTGGTTTTTCCAGTTGATTATTGACAAGGCTTAAACTTTGTTCGATTTGAGCTATTCCTGAGCTAAATAAACGGCTCAACCATTTTTTTCTCTGGCTTAAATTTGGAGAGTTAGAGTCTATTAGCGTGCTTAGGTCTTGCCAATAGGTGGCTCCTGAAGCAATATGGTGTAATAGTGTCACTAACTGCTCAAGAGTTTTTCCTTTGGGACAATAAGCTTCTAGACCAGATTCTTTTGCCGCTAAAAGTTCTGATACAGATAAGGATTGAGTGAGCAAGCAAATTTTAACTTGGGGATATTCTCCTTTTAATTGTTGTGACAATTGCCATCCCCTAGGATAGGGATCAAGTAAGATCACATCAGGAATTTGTTCTGTGAGTTTTTCTCGAACCTGCTGAGTATCGCCTTCGGCTAGAATTTCTAAATTGTCTCGGGTCGCTAATGCCGTTGTTAAACCTAGGCGAAATATTGGGTCATCATCAATCAGGAATAGAGTTATTCGACCATTGCTCACGAGTCTTAAAGATTTTTTGATAACTTTTGTTCTTAGTTTAATCTAGTTTGGGTTCTTGATGCTTATAACCATAAAAATTTATCCGATAGTCTGTGATCTTAACGCCGGTTTGAGCTTCTATTTGCTTTAATAAATCTTCCGGCAGGGTGATGTGAAGGTCAATGATCTGATTGGTATCAATACAATTGATATGACTATGGGAATCACTAATGTTGCCATAGAGTCGTCCATCACACCGCTCGACACACTCGATAATTCCTTGGCTCGATAGAGCTTCTAAATTTTGATACACTGATGTGTGTCCAATGTTCTTTCCTTGCTGATTTAAGCGATCGTAAATTTCCCGCGCGGATAGATGTTCTTGTGCTTGCCACAACAGTTCTAAGATAAATCGTCGTTGGCGACTTACCCGCATTCCTAGTTCCTGACATTTATTGATAGCATCCTCTAGGGAGCGAATTGGCTTATTATCTGCCCCTTGTGTCATCATATTTTGAGGCTACATTTACAAAATTTCTTATACAAACTCATTACCAGTTTAGCTTAGATGGCTCGAGAATGTCCAGAAACAGTTATCTGTCATTGGTCATTAGTCTTGTTCCCTTTTCCCTTGTGCTATAAATAGCTTCGTTAGTCTTGATGGATTTGAAGAAATCGACGACGGGTTGAGGATAATCTACCCCTAGTCGGACTTGATAGCGTTTTTGTTCTTCAGAGGAGAGTTTCCAGGGTTCATGAATTTTATCTCCTGGCACGGCGGCTAATTCAGGTAGCCAATGTCTGAGGTACTCTCCTAATGGATCATAGTCTTTTGATTGTTTGGGAATATTGAAATAGCGAAACCCTCGGGCATCATTGCCGACTCCGGCTGTATAGTTCCAATTCCCATAATTACTACAGACATCATAATCAATGAGTAATGATTCAAACCATTCTGCGCCCATTATCCAGTTAAGCCCTAAATTTTTGGTTAAAAAACTGGCTACATTTTGCCGTCCTCGGTTAGACATAAATCCAGTGGCGGCTAGTTCCCTCATATTGGCATCTACAAGAGGATAACCGGTTTTTCCCTCTTGCCAAAGTTGAAAACGTTGCCAGTCTTCTTTCCAAGGAAGATCAAGCCCTTGTAACCCTGATGGATAAAAGATTTTATTGCCATGTTTAGCACAAATAAAGCGAAAATAATCTCGCCAAAGCAGTTCAAAAATTAACCAATAAGTGGAATCATTTTTGACTCTTTGCTGTTCGTATTTTTGGACGGCTTCATAAATATAACGCGGGGAAATACAGCCAGAGGCTAACCAAGGAGAAAATTTAGACGAATAATCTCCTCCTAGCATTCCGTTTCGGGTTTCTTTGTAAGATTTTAAACAGTTTTTTTGCCAAAAATATTCTTCTAATCTTTCTAAGGCGGCTGTTTCTCCTCCTCGAAATTTTAAAACTCCCCGTTGGTCAAAAATCGGTGTTTCTAATCCTAATGCGGCTAAATCTGGTAAAGTGCCTATTTCTATGGCTGGTAGTGGAGATAAGCTTTTAGGCGTGGGTAAAATTGGGTCAACTGTGGAAGCTTTTTCTACTTTTTTGCGAAAGTTGGTAAAAAGTTCAGGAATATGAGCAATTTTAAAGGGTAAGTTATCCGGATGGTAAAGAGTTGCTCCCCAAAAGCTTTCAGTTTTAACTCGGATTTTATTTAAGCCGCTTTCTAAAGCTTTTTCAACGGCTAATTCTTCGGCTGTGACTTCTTGGTGATAATAAACTGCCGTCAGTTTTAATTCTTGGGCAAGTTGAGGGATAATTTTTTCCGGTAACCCTTTACGAATAATTAAATCGCTTCCTCGCTCCTGTAAAGATTTTTTTAAATCAGCAAGACTTTCTAATAGAAATTGGGCGCGAAAGTTGCCGGTTTTGGGAAATCCATAAGAAGTTTTTCTAAATTGACGCTCATCAAAACAGTAAAAAGGAATGATCTCGGCTTTTTCTTTTAAAGCTTTATTTAAAGGTTCGTGATCATGTAGCCGCAAGTCATTGCGATACCAGATTAAAATTCTTTTATTGCTCATTAGTCAGGAGTCATTACTCATTAGTCATTGGTTATTATAACTAATTTTAAACTTTTGTAACAACTTCGTTTATATTAAAGTATAGATAATTTTTTTATCCTGTTTTATTGAGTAGAACATGACACAAAGAACGCTTGACGGTCAATCTTATCCTTTACCGCCTGGGAATTTGGGTTTACCCATTTTAGGAGAAACGCTCAGTTTTCTTCAAGACCGCAATTTTGCTAATAAGCGCCACAAAAAATACGGTTCAGTCTTTAAAACACATCTTTTCGGTCGTCCTACGGTGATCCTGATGGGGCCTGAAGCTAACCGTTTTATCCTCTCGACTCATTTTGATCACTTTTCTTGGCGAGAGGGTTGGCCGAAAATGTTTCGAGAATTATTAGGTAGATCGCTGTTTTTACAAGATGGCGAAGAACATCGACGTAACCGAAAATTACTCATGCCGGCTTTTCACGGTCCGGCTTTAAACCAATACATCACAACAATGGAGGAAATTATTGATCGTTATCTGAATAACTGGGAAAAACAGGGCAGTATTGCTTGGTTTTTTGAATTAAAGAAGATGACGTTTGAAATTGCCAGTATTTTACTGATCGGCAGTGAACCCGGAGAATTGACAGATATGTTATCTCAATGGTTTACTGAACTGACGAGCGGCTTATTTACGTTACCGATTGCCTTACCTGGAACAACTTACTCGAAAGCTTTAAAAGCCCGGGACCGCCTTTTAAACCATATAGAAAAGGTCGTACAAGAACGACAAAAACACCCTACATCTGACGCACTAGGGTTATTGGTACAAACCCGAGATGAAGAGGGGAATAGTCTTAGTTTAGAAGAACTCAAAGTTCAAGCTTTATTAATGTTATTTGCTGGCCATGAAACCACTACTTCGATGCTGGCCTCATTTAATATGGTTTTAGCTCAAAATCGGCAAATACGCGCTCGCTTGAACACAGAAATTGAAAATATTTCGCCAAAGGGTTCAATTACTTTAGAACAACTAAGACAGATGACCTATCTCGATCAAGTTCTTAAAGAGGTAGAACGTTTTTACCCTCCTGTGGCGGGTGGGTTTCGAGGAGTAGTGAAACCTTGTGTATTTGGAGGTTATTATATTCCGGAAGGTTGGCAACTGCTTTACCGAATTGATGCTACTCATTTAGATCAACGAGTTTATACTAACCCTGAACAATTCGATCCAGACCGTTTTAGTCCCGAACGAGCCGAAAATAAGAAAATGGAGTATAGTCTAGTAGGATTTGGCGGCGGATCGCGGATTTGTTTAGGCTATACGTTTGCTCAAATGGAGATGAAAATATTTGCGGTTCATCTGTTGCGTCATTATGACTGGGAATTGTTACCCGATCAAGACCTCTCTTTCCATCCTATTTCTACCATAAATTCTGGTTCTGGGCTTCTGGTCAAGTTTTATAGATATAATTAAAGTCTGTAAGAATAACCAATACACATCTATTACCTGTAGTTGTTCACTCATTTGTAACAATGTCATCTAATCAATCCCAACCTCAACCCCAATCCGGTTCTTCTCTTGAAGAAATTCGCGCTACACGCCTTGAGAAAGTTGAACAACTCAAACAACTGGGATTGAATCCTTATGAGTATAAATGGGAGTCAACCCACCATGCGGCCCAATTACAAGAAAAATATGCGTCTTTAGAAAATGGCGAAGAAGTGGACTTAGAAGTGGCTGTTGCTGGACGAATTATCGCCCGCCGCGTGTTTGGTAAGTTGGCCTTTTTTAATCTCCAAGATGAAAGCGGCACGATACAGTTATATCTCGATAAAAAAAGAATTGGCCAAACTATGGCCGATGTACCTAATGCGTTTAATACTGTCATGAAACTGACGGATACCGGCGATATTTTAGGGGCAAAAGGAACCATTAAACGGACAGAAAAAGGGGAATTATCCATTTATGTAAATGAGTACGCTATTTTAACGAAATCTTTATTACCCCTGCCGGATAAATTTCACGGATTAACCGATATTGAAAAACGCTATCGTCAGCGTTATGTGGATTTAATTATTAATCCTGAAGTGCGAGAAACTTTTCGCCGCCGCGCTCAAATTACCGCTTCTATTCGTCGTTATTTAGAAGGAGAGGGCTTTTTAGAAATTGAAACCCCTGTGCTACAAAGCGAAGCCGGCGGGGCTGATGCACGTCCTTTTATTACCTATCACAATACCTTAGAGATGGATTTATATCTCCGTATTGCTACCGAATTACATTTAAAACGGTTAATTGTGGGGGGATTTGAAAAAGTCTTTGAGATGGGACGTATTTTTAGAAATGAAGGGGTTTCTACGCGCCATAATCCTGAATTTACCTCGATAGAAATTTATCAGGCTTATGCAGATTATCACGATATGATGGTTTTGACGGAAAATATTATTACCAATGCGGCTAAAGATGCCCTAGGAACTTTAAAGGTTACCTATCAAGACCAAGAAATTGATTTAACTCCCCCTTGGCGGCGCTTAACAATGCACCAATTAGTAGAAGAAAAAACGGGGATAGATTTTAATCAATTTCAAACCTTTGAGGAAGGGAAAAAAGCCGCGCAAAAAGCCGGAATACAAGTTTCAGAAGATTGTAAGACCCTTGGAAAGTTACTCTATGAATCTTTTGAGCAAAAGGTAGAAGAAAGCTTAATTGAGCCGACTTTTGTCCTAGATTTTCCCGTTGAAATTTCGCCTTTAGCTAAACCTCATCGCAATAAACCGGGGTTAGTAGAAAGGTTTGAATTATATATTGTTGGACGAGAATTAGCCAATAGTTTTTCTGAGTTAACAGATCCCATTGATCAACGAGAAAGATTAGAAGCACAAGCGGAGAAAAAAGCCGCCGGAGATTTAGAGGCCCATAGTGTAGATGAAGATTTCTTAACCGCTTTAGAGTATGGAATGCCGCCCACTGGGGGGTTAGGAATTGGGATTGATCGCTTAGTGATGTTATTAACCGATTCTGCGAGTATTCGAGATGTGATTGCTTTCCCTCTACTGAAGAGTCAAAGTGCGGCTTTAAAAGGGTTTGATTATGATGCTGATAAAAAGGTTTTGAGGGTTGAATTTTTGAATGGTAGTGTTTATTTATATCATGATATTCCTGAGTCGAAATATAAGGAGTTAGAAAAAGCTCCCTCAAAAGGTCAGTTTTTTAATGCTGAAATTCGAGATAAATTTGGGTTTGATCGGGAGATATAAAAGCTGAAAACAGGCGGGTGTCAACCCGCTCTTTATGTTTATGAAAAAATCTGAGGATTAGATGAAAATAAGCTTATGAGATTTATTCTCTTCTACTCTCATATTTCATCAGGATTAATCCCCAATTCTCGTAATTTTTGGGCTAATTGATCGGCCCGTTGTTTTTCTTGTTCGGCCCGTTGTTTTTCTTGAGTTGCTACTTCAGAAGGATGAAAAACTAATTGTCCATCAGGCGTAAAATACCGCAATTTATCCTCATATATCCCCAAATATAACCCTAACTGTTGACTCCATAACCAACCGGCTTCAGTAGGTTCAAGGGGTTGATAAGTTCCACTAATTAACGTAAATCCCTGAAATTCTAAACTATCCGGATCAAACCAAAAATAATCTGGAGTCCGAAAAGTATCTTGATAAATTTGTTTCTTTTCTTCTCTATCAACTTTAGCGGTACTGTCCGAAAGAATTTCAATAATTACATTCGGATATTTTCCATCTTCTTGCCACACTACCCAACTTCTGCGGTTTTGGTTTCTGGTGGTTCCTAATACTACAAAAAAATCGGGACCGCGAAAAAATTCGGATTTTTTTTGATTGGGGCTATAATAAATGGTTAAATTTCCTGTCGCAAAATAATCATCTCTATGTTGCCACAGCCATTCTAAACATTCAATTAATAATACAATTTGCCGAAGATGTAAGTTACTTTCCAAGGGGGGTTCATCGCTCCAAAATTCGCCTTGAGGAAAAATTATCTCATTTTTTTCATCGGTTTGAACAGGTGTTGGGGGTGCGGTGATCGTCATGGGTTTTTGGTTAAGGGTGATGGTTATTGTTGATCTTAACTTAAAAATATTTTATCGAGGATGCTTATAGCTGCCGCTCAAAAAAAATCAAGGCTGATATAAATAGGAGTTTAAACAACGGTCTTTATATCAGCAACTGATTAGGCTATTATTGATGTCTAGGTACTTAAATTAAATTACAAAACTTAACAAAAATCTTCGGGATTATCCCTCTTTTATCAGGCAATGGTAGCCACAATTTCTCCTGTCTGAGAGGTATCATAACCCCCAAGTGCTATTAACTGAGAATGAAGCCGATGATGTCCTAAAATATTAAGCATTTGTTGAACCGGCTGTTCTTGCAAATACTGTTTCAGAATCACTAAATCATAACGAGTCTGTTGTAAAGGCACAAAATCCAGCCCAAAAGCGGTAGCTAACGCTCTGGTACTGACTCCAGCATCGGCTTCTCCACTGGCGATCGCCCTAGCTACGGCTACATGACTATTGACAATTTGTTTAAATCCGTTGATAGCTGTATGAGGAATTTTTGCCTCTTCTAGCAAACGATCTAACAGTTGACGAGAACCTGATCCCTGTTCGCGGTTAACTATGCGAATCTGGGAGTCGGTTAACTGTGACACGGTTGTCAATTTTTTAGGATTGCCGGGTTGAACTAATAGGCCTTCTTCCCAAAGTCCCAAATTGATTAGCACTGCTGAATGATGGGTTAATACCTCTTTAGCAAAACTTTCATTATAAGAATCTGTGGAGGGGTCATACAGATGCACACCGGCAATATGCACCTCTCCGCGCTTTAAACGGTTTAATGCCTCCATGCTATTAGCAAAACTCCAATAAACCCGCAAGTCGGGATACCAACGTTCAGCCACATTAGCCCATAAAGACAGTACAGGAGTACAACCGGCAATCACCACAGTACGATGAATCACATCTGCGCTAGTCCAAAGTTTAACTTTAACGGTAGAGTCTTGGCTTTCTCGCCATCCTTCCCCATCTGCGGCAATAATTTCCGTGCGAAAGGCATCTTCTTGAATCAGGGGATGAGCGACCAATTGGCCTCCCACTTGAGCTAAACTGAGTCTAAAAGGTTGTCCCATCGG
The DNA here is from genome assembly GCF_000147335.1 of Gloeothece verrucosa PCC 7822. Classification (NCBI taxonomy): domain Bacteria; kingdom Bacillati; phylum Cyanobacteriota; class Cyanophyceae; order Chroococcales; family Aphanothecaceae; genus Gloeothece; species Gloeothece verrucosa. The sequence continues at coordinate 3,667,718 of NC_014501.1, read as the reverse complement.
AACGCTTTCAGTAGGCTGTGCTTCTATAACAGCGTCATCGTCTTCTAGCCAAAATAAATCTTCTACTCGACAGCCTAAAGCTTTAGCTAAACGCAGAGCAACCGTAGCAGAGGGAGCATACTGCCCAGACTCTACGCCGCTAATGGCTTGGCGAGACACTCCGGCCACTTGTGCTAAATCTTGCTGACTTAAGCCTAAACGAGTGCGAATTTGCTTGATGTTGTTGCGTAACTCCTTGTCTTGTTTCATTGTTTATGGTTTTAAAAGAAAGTGGGGTGGGGTTTGATCTCAAAATGTATCTTCAATAACGCAAGTTAATTTAACACTTTGCTAATATCATGGCATCGAAAAATAATTCATAACACCAAGTATGGCAAACAATCAGATAGATATATTGACTTGGTTTGAGGTTCTTGGTTATAGCGTCCTATGGGAGTCAGATCTTGCGCCAATTCAGGTTAAAGAGGAGGGAGTTTTAGGTGAGCGCCTTCTTCTGTGTTTAGAGCGGATCAATCCTCAAATTCCTACTTCAGCTATTTTAGAAGCTTTTCATCAAATTGTTTCGCTGGCTAACTTTCAAGATGAAAAAAAACGTCAACGTTTCCGTACATTTTTAAGAAATGGAGTGACAGTTTGCTACCCAGTTAAAGATCAAATTGTTTATGACAAAGTCAAGCTGATAGATTGTTATAATCTACTTAATAATGATTGGTTAGTGGTTGAGCTAGGTTGTATTAATCCCGAAAAAAATCAACAAGAACTGATCGCTATTATTTCCCGAGAAATTGTTATTTTTATTAATGGTTTACCCTTAGCTAATATTCTTATTAAAAATCCTGATTTCAAGGACTGTTCTTTTTGGGGTTATTTTCAGCTATTTTCGCTTATTTATCAGGGTAAAACCGGACAACTTATCGCTTGGACTGAGCTTAAAAAACCTGCTATGATTTGCCAAGACTTAGGCGAGTTAGAAAGCTTAATACAAAACAGTTTTGATAAGCGATATTTTTTAGATTTAGTCGCTCATTTGGTTAAATTTGAAACTTTAGATGACCAGATTTGCAAAAACACGATAACCGATTTTCATCAATACAAAAAAATATTTTCAACAAAGGGTTACGAATATACTAGATTATTTGAGTTTTAGTATAATTTTCCCTGAAACACCAGCGTGAATTTACTGATCTTTGATTAATTGCAGCCACTTAACATAATTTAAAGTGATTAAGATCATTACAAAAAAGAGATTTAAGTCACTTATGCTACAAAATATATTTGTAAAAATTAAATTATACACACCAACGCACCTTAATAGTAACTCTGTTACGTTAGAACCAAATATGTTTATATACAAAAACTTTCAAATTATTTGCAAAAATTTAGCAAATAATCCTGATTGTTGGTATGCTCAAGCGCAGACGCTAGACGGTTCTGTCATATTTGAGCCAACTTTTGGGAATAGTCAACTTAAAGCCCTTAAATATACTTTTTTAGAGCTTCTTAAATTTGAAGTTTTAAAAAGAGAAGATTCAGTAGTAATTTGTTTAGATGATGAGCCAGTCTATTTTAATTTGGCAGCAAGAATAAATCCTGAGCAGATTCCTACATTGATAGACGCAGAGAGTTGGGCTGAAGAAATTCTGAAATCTCAAGAAGTGCAACAGTTTCTTTTAAAAAAAAACAGCTAATAGTACAGCAATCTTATGTTTAGTCAAAAAATACCTAAGCATAAGTAGCAGTCTCTCTTTGTCTGAGATGAATCTATTTAATAATTCCTGACAAATTAGTTTTGAAAAAAACACTATGATTTTTAATCAATTAAAGCCATATTGAAAGCCTGCTTGCATCTCTTTTTGTTTCCAGAAATCAAAATAAATAAGTCAAAAATAATTTGATTTGTGAATTTATAATTTGCAAAAAAAGAAGGAAAGAGGTAATAAAATATGATGTTAAATTTCGCTGAACATAATAATTGGATTTTGCAAAATTTGGGCTTAAAAGAACTTGACATACAAAGCAATTTTCAGGTTTTTTCCTTAAACTTACAGCAAATGGAAATTCTGCTTGAAAAAGGCTATTTAGAAATTGACAAAAGTTTAGCTCCTCTGAATAATGAAGTGTTTCAGCAAATTCAGTCTTTAAGAAAAGAATGTGAAATTGAGTTTAAAGGGTATGTCTTGCTCGAAGAAAATATCATCAATATTGATACTATCAATATTAAAGGAAATATTCCTCGAAAAATTGTCGAGTATTGGTTGAAAATAATTCTTGCAACCAAGCCAAAAGATTTCAAAATATCTTCTAAGCGTATTTCAGTTTGGTGGTCTGAAGTTTAGACTAGAACAAAGTTACTCAGTCTTTGTTTGAAGGCTGAGTGTAATTTTAAGCTAAATAATCAGGAAGATTGAATTTGTTGATTAACTCAACTTTCCTGAATGTCGGTCATAAGTTTTCAAAAGACCGTCGAAAATTTGCTCTAATTGTCCAGTTTGATATTGAGGGGGAGAAAAAAGAGAGCCTAAATTAGCCAAACAAACCCGAATTTTCCCAAACGGATCGAGGTTAAACTCGGATTCATCGTCTACAGTAAGCTTTTGATTGCTCAAAGAAAGAACATCTAAGGTTAAATTTAAACTGGTGGGTAACTGAGTCGTCAAACGCAGAGAAATCAGATCACTACTGAGGGACTGAAGATAAACCGGGGTTAAAAAAGACTTATACTCTGACCGTTGGTCGGTTAACTGCTTAATAAAGGCTAAACTCACTCCTTTGGCTGCCTCTCTTACAGGATTAGCGGATTCGTCCATAATTTCGCGCACAAGGGTACTTTGTCCCATCGTACTTGTAATGTAACTAATATCAGTGACACTCATGTGAGTAGCCCCAACCGCAACCATTAAATATTTTTCTCCCTGTAGTTGTTTAAAGGGTTCCAGTTGATGGGCTAGATTCGGGGTAATACCATCTTCACTAGAAGCTAAAATTAGGGTGGGGACTTTAACCTCAGATAAGCTTTCACCAAACAAATGACCCGCAATGGGATTAAAGGCAATAACTTGGGCGACTCTGGGGTCAAAAAAGCTAACTTGAGAGTAGGGTAATTCAGCCCCTGAACATTGTAACCAGTCTGCCGGCGAACGTCCCAGAGGCGTTAAACTTTGACAAAAACTGCGGAGTTGCTTCGGGTCTAATTTTGCGCCGGCTAAAGCTAAGACGGTATAACCGCCAAAAGAATGACCAATAAGACTGACTTGCTTTGTATTAAATTTGTCGTGAAAATAGCTATTTTCTTGATTGATTTTTTCTAATTCATCTAGTACAAAACTGATATCTTTGGGACGTTCGATAAATTCTGAAGCCGGTAAAATTTGATTGAGTTTCATTCCTTCGGGGAACTGTACCAAAGAATGTATATTGCTACCTGGATGTTCAACGGAAACAACCGTTAAGCCATAAGAGGCGAGATGATAAGCTAAATATTTCAAAAAACGACGATCAGCCGCAAAGCCATGAGACATAACTACCAAGGGGCCTTGGGTATTAAAACTGTAATAAACGTCGGCAGGAATAGTACGTTTTCTCGCTTTGTCTCGAAAAATAAAGGTTTCTTTATAAACGGTTTCTGGACCGGGATTGGTGGGATTGAAGCTTAATGGTAATTTTGTATCAGTTTTAACGGCTAACTCGGAAGCTAAAATGGGACTGAGAATTTTGCTCTGTAAATTAGCCGCCGCCAGTTGAGCGGCTATAGTTGCGCTCGCTTTTAGGTCTATTTTAACGGTATCAGAGGGATATACTCGTAAAAAACTGAGAATATTTAAATCATCGGGTTGTTTAGTCGCCTCTTGTAAAGACTGTTGAATTTGAGCTAATGTGGTTTCTGGTATAGCGCTCTGTATTTGCTCAAGTAATTTTTCGCCGTCTGAAGAATGAAATAATTGATCTAAAAATTGTTCGGCTAAGAGGGGATCGACGTGTAGCCGTCTCACCAGCATTTCTTTGAGTTCTGGCGTTAACAAAAAGCTGTAGGGTTTTAATTTAGGGGGAACTTCTGCTGTGTGGGCAAATTTTTCTAAGTCCTCAATCGTGATAGTCTGTTGTAGAGGTCCTATTTCTAGAATAAGGCGCTCGGCGGCTCTAGCCGATGGGGCAAAAAGAGTTCCTAATGTCCATAGGATTGTGCAAAGGCTACCCAGTAAAGTTAAACGAGAAGTGAAAGTCTTCCAAGCTACTGTCATTTTTCCGTGATCAGACCTGTATTATTGCTTTCTAGCGACTACCCTAAAGGGAGGGGCTACTTTAATATAATTCCCATAACTTTTATGGTAATTAACACAATCTAATACTATCTTTACAATTAGATAAAAGTAGTCTTTCGGTTTTTCTTGATCGACGTATTATTACAGATAAAGGTTCAAAAATATAATTTTAATTTTCAGGCTTTAGACCTAGAGAGGTTTGTGGCTTGGTTATTCCAGTAAGTCTCTTGGTGGCTTTAATGTGGATTATTGAGATTTTTTTGCTAAAAAAAGAGTTTTTAAGTCAGATAATGGCGGAAAAATACTAAAAGCTTGTTTATATTTTTGATTAATAACTTTTATTAACTAAGTTGGCTTTTCATGAAATCTAATAAATTTAGACTCCCCCAAATAGTGGCCCAAATAATAGAACTAGAGAGAAAGCCGGCTATTAAACAAAATAATAAGCCGATAAGACTGATAAAGCCATCATCTTCTTGTAGCCCAAAAGCCGTAATGAATATTCCCATCGCGGGTAGGGTATTGGTTCCCGGCAGGGGAATGATCATAGAAAGTGCCATGACGGCAATGGCTATGCCCAGTATGATTCGACCTGGCAAACTCGTACAAATATAGGCTATGCGAGGTTGGCTTAAGCGTTCAATTCTCTCTAAAGCGGGAAGTGCGGCTTGAATGACTTTTTGTACAGTTTCTAATTTGACTGATGTCTGCATGATCTTTTCTGGCAGCCAAGGCATTTTTGCCCCTAAAATCAGTTGAATGGCTAACAAAAAGATTAAAATTCCAAAAGGGGTAGAGTAACCCGGCGCAGGAAGCGGCAAAGCCGAAGGAAGAGATAATATTACTAATAAAAACCCAAAAATTCGTTCTCCTGCTAGGGAGAGTAAATCACTAAGTTGGATTTTTGAAGCTCTTTCTTCTTCAAAAAAAAAGCGCTGCAATTCTAAAGAAAGTTTAGTCATTAGTTATTAGTCGTTAGTTTTCCTCGCTACTCCCTACTTAATAATAAAGGTGGGCAGTGCCCACCGGAGTTAAATTTGATTCAATTTAATTAAGTTCCCGAAGTCCAAGAATTTAAGTAAGCTTCTTGTTCGGGGGTCAGACTGTCAATAGAAACTCCCATGGCTGTTAATTTGAGACGGGCAATTTCTTGGTCAATTTCCGTAGGAATATTATAAATTCCTGGCTGTAATTGACCTTTATGGGTGACTAAGTATTCACAGGCTAAAGCTTGGTTAGCAAAGCTCATATCCATAACCGCAGAAGGGTGTCCTTCAGCCGCCGCTAGGTTAATTAAGCGTCCTTCCCCTAAGACCACAATAGATTTACCAGTAGGTAGGGTATATTGTTGGGTAAAGTTACGAACTTCTTTGACTTCAGTGGCTTTTGCGCCTAATGCTTGGAGGTCGATTTCAATATCGAAGTGACCCGAGTTACAAACAATGGCACCGTCTTTCATCACATCAAAGTGTTCAGGACGAATGACGTGTTTATTACCGGTAACCGTAATAAATATATCTCCCAGAGGAGCCGCTTCAATCATCGGCATCACGCGGAAGCCATCCATAACAGCTTCAATCGCTTTAACAGCGTTAATTTCAGTGACAATGACGTTAGCACCTAATCCTCGGGCCCGCATGGCGGTTCCTTTACCACACCAACCATAACCAGCTACTACTACGGTTTTACCAGCTAACAAGATATTGGTAGCGCGGATAATTCCATCTAGTGTAGATTGACCGGTTCCATAGCGGTTATCAAAGAAATGCTTGGTATCGGCATCATTGACGTTCATGGCGGGGAAGCTGAGAACCCCATCTTTTAACATCGCAGCGAGGCGAACAATACCCGTTGTAGTTTCTTCGGTAGTGCCAATAATATCGGGAATTTGGTCTTTTCTTTCTTGGATGAGGGTAGCGGTAACATCTCCTCCGTCATCGATGATCACATTGGGTTTATGATCGAGGGCAATTTGAACGTGGCGGTGATAGGTTTCGTTATCTTCTCCTTTAATCGCATATACGGGGATACCGTAGTCAGCGACTAAGCAAGCGGCGACATCATCTTGTGTCGATAGGGGGTTACTGGCAATTAAAAGAGCATCTGCACCACCGGCTTTTAGGGCGATCGCCAGATGAGCGGTTTCGGTAGTAACGTGACAACAAGCAATTAAACGAATCCCTTCAAAGGGTTTTTCTTGTTCAAAACGTTCTCGAATTTGCTTGAGGACTGGCATTTCACGTCCTGCCCATTCTATACGTTGTTTTCCAACGGAAGCAAGAGAGATGTCTTTAATTTCGTATTTAAGCTCTTGTTTGGGTGGAATAGGAGTTACTGTCATGATAGGATTTTCCTTAATATGGTTTTATGGTTATAAGTCGCCAGTTTTACTAAATTAACATTTTCTTCGGTCTTTGGTAATAGGAATTTTTTTGTCTAAGTTGAAGGTAAATGACTAATATCTTTTGACTTTACGATAATTAAGGACATGGTAGAGGAGCAAACCAACCTTTCAGAGCGAAACTCCCCGTCACCAAGAATCCCTATATAAGAATTAGTCTCAACAAGCTAGAACTTTTATACCATCACTCAAATGGCTAAGTATGATTCAAGTTAGCGTAATCTGTAGATTTGTATAAGATGAGCCTCTATTTTCTCTTTTAATTCATTCTACAGAGAGATTAAAGTCATTTAACCGATTGTCATTATTGCTGTAGGGTTTCCCAAGTTTTTATTTTATTCTTTTGGCAGTAAAACGATGTTAAAACCCTGGATGATCATTGGTGGAGTTACCTTTTTAGTGGCGCTAGGCGGCTTGCTCATTCGACCCCGAGATATTCCTTGGGCAAAGCATTTAGAACGCCCGAATTGGCTCTTTTTTGAGCCTGCGATTCCTTTTATTTGGACAGCAATTTTTACTGGCGGCGCATTTAGTGCCCTGCGGGTTTGGCAAGCTGATCCAGGCAGTATGAAAACTTGGTTGTTAATGGGGCTTTATTTACTCTTAGAAATCGTTACCACTGCTTATATTCCCGGAACGTTACGCTCTCGTAGTCTAGTGGTTGGTAAAGTTTTAGGCGCATCAGGATTATTGTTAGGAATTTTGTTGACTATAAGCGTGTCATTTATTGATCAATGGGCAGCAATCTTGTTATTACCTTATGTCCTTTGGAGTCCCATTGGTACTTACGCTACTGAGCAAATGATTCAATTAAATCCTGATGAGGCATGAATCAGCCGTTGAAAATGATTTAAGGACGAAACTTAGAAATAGTCAAACTTTTGAGTTTAGCCCTGATTTAAACAGCAAACCATATTATTTTAACCTCTTCGCCCTGTAGAGATTCTCTATTTAAGCTCTCTACGGGGATTGATTTTTGCTCTAATAAGCTGAAAATTTTTTTTTTGCTATCTATTATCAATAATCCAGATAGTCTCACTCTAATAAATAAAAAATATTTTTAATAAAGTATAAATAATACCTTACAAAACATTAATGTTGTGTTAATAAAAGTAAATATACTTAATCTTTTAGGCTGAATTTAGCTACGATAAATATATAGTCAAAACTCATTGCAAACTTGACAAAAAGTATGGATACCATAAAACTTTTTGGGCTGCCGGCTCGCACAGGGAGGTGGCTAATTATTCCTCTGGGTATGGCAGCCATGCTGTGCCTTGGTACGGTTTATTCTTGGAGCATCTTTAGAAAACCTTTGGAAGGTTGGCTTCATGTAGGAGCAACAGCAAGCTTATTGCCTTATACAATTTTTTTGGCAGTTTTTGCCATTTTAATGCCTATTACAGGCTTTTTTATCGATAAATTGGGAACTCGCGTTGTACTTGCCATTGGCGGAGTGGTGATGGGTGTTGGCTATCTTCTCTCTGGGTTTGTGAGCAACATTCCTCTGCTGATCTTAACCTATGGAGGCATTGCAGGGGCAGGAGTGGGGATTGCTTACGGAGTGCCTCTGGTGGTCACCGCTAGATGGTTTCCCGATAAGAAAGGATTTGCGATCGGGCTGACAGTGCTTGGTTTTGGTTTATCTCCTTTAATTACTGCCCCTTTAACTAAATCTCTCATCAAGCAATATGGCATACAACCCGCCTTTGACATTTTGGGTATTGCTTTTATCCTGCTGTTAGTCGGGATTGCTTTTTTGCTGAGAGAACCTCCCGCCCATTGGCAACCAACCTCAACGGAAACGGTTCAAGCAAAGGTTATGCCTTCTGAAGGCATGAATGTTAAACAAATGTTGCAAAGCCAGACATTTTACGGCTTGTGGCTGTGTTATATTATTGGCGGCTTTGTCGGACTCTCAGCCATTGGAATTTCTAGCTCTGTCGCCCAAGAAATCATTAAACTTGATGAGACAACAGCAGCTATCAGTGTTTCTTTATTTGCCATTTTTAATGGCGGAGGACGAATTCTTTTTGGGTGGTTGACTGACCGAATTAAACCGAAAGCAGCCGCTATGACTACTTTCGGACTCATGCTATTTGCTTCCATTATAATGCTCTATGCTAAAGCGGGAGATACCGTTTCTTATTTGCTTGGCTTCTCTATATTTTGGCTGTGTTTAGGCGGTTGGTTAGCGATCGCACCTACAGCAACTTTGTCATTTTTCCAAGCCCCAAATTATGCTAAAAACTATGGGATTGTCTTTACAGCCTATGGGTTAGGGGCGTTATTCGGGAGTTTGGTGGCTGGCTCAATTAGAGACTTTTTTGGCAGTTATACTTATGCTTTTTATCCTATGGCAGGACTGGCCATCATCGGAATGTTTATTGCTGTTTTCCTCTTAAAGCCTTTGCCTTCTGCTGTAAAAGTGAAATCAGAGCTATTACATTAGTTAAACTTCTGAAATGCTATCAGTATTTTTGAGCAGCGTTTTTTCATCACTTGAAAAAATATTACTGCAACATCTAATGAAACCTTGAGCCGCTCCACGCTTTGGAATAAGCTCCTACGCATCTAAATTATTAGTTGAGACAAAGAAGGGAGAAAGGGAAAAGGTTTCAACGTTTTTCCCCCAATTAAACTTATAAAAATTGGCCGTTTCTCCCAATATTTTTGGCTTTTAGGGTTTTTTTTGTACCTCTTTGGGAAAAACTAGATCAGCTATTTTGAACAAATTCTCTAGCTGTGTCTGGACTTTTTCGGCTGATAAAGATTCTGTTTGATAACTAACCACCAGAGAACTAGCGAAAGGTTTAATCCGAACTTCCGTTACATACTCTTCACGCCCTAGTAAAAATTGCAAATTCTCTACTAATTCTGGATCATGAGCTAGTTGAGGGATGCGATATCTAACCCGCCCAGGAACTTGATGAACGACATCATATTCCACTTTTCAGGTATCCTTTATTTCTATCTGTTTATATTATACTAAGACTACTACTTTAATTCCAGAAAAAGTAAAAAAAATTTTAGATAGACAAATTAATCGAAAAAACGGTCACAATTGATTTAACAGATTATCCCCTACCTCCTATAGATTTAATCCTAGTAATTTTGGTGTGGATGGTATCTATTGCTTAATAAAAGTATTTTCAGAGTAAGTTCCTAACAGACAAACTCTTTGCGTCTTGGTGCGAAACCCCCATAGAAACAGATTGTTTAACCCCTTCTTTTAACCTCCTGAACATAAATTAATTGTGCCGTTTCGCGATCAAAAGCCGCACGAGTTCTACCCACCTTAACAATATAAGAAGGAAACTGTTGTTCTAAAGTAATAGGAATTCCCGGCATAATTCCCATCGTCATAAACTTCCTAATTAGAGCATCATCAGCCGTTTGCCAAGGAGCAACTACCGCTTTATCTCCAGTTTTTAATTTAGACAATGCCATCATAAACTTAATCCCGTAACAGTTAAGAACAAATTAACCAGATAACCGATTATAAACGCAAAGGGAAAGATAAATAAAACAATTGCCGTTGTGGTTTTCCATCCTCTTTCTTTCAGCATAATTTGCAGTTGAGCAACGCAAGGTAAAAAGAGGGTAAGAACAATCGCCGCAACGACAATTTGATTACCATTCATTGCCATATTAGATTGTAAATCAAATAATCCTGCTGCGCCATAATCTCGTCTAAAAAAGCCATACAAGAAAATAGCGGCTGTTTCTTTTGGCAGTCCTAAAGCAAGGCTAACCGGTTGTATCCAGCTAATAATTAAATCAAATAACCCTGTCAGACGACCTAACCAAATTAAAACCGAAGCCCAGATAAATATCGGTAGGATTTCTAAGAAATACCATTTCATCCTGACATAGGTTTTAGTGATGATATTTTTCAGTTTAGGAAAGCGTAACGGAGGAATTTCGATATAAAATCCTGCTTCTTTTCCGGGTAAGATTCGAGCCACTAAAAAACCCGCTAACAAGAAAATAGAAAAAATAAATCCCCCCCAAAATATTAAGGCTGCCGGTTTTTGTGCCAACAGTCCTAAAATCACGCCCCATTGAGCCGCGCAGGGAATAGCTAATGATAATAAAAAGGTGGCAATTAAGCGCTCTCTTCGGGTTTCTAGAGTGCGTGTAACGAGAGTGGCCATCGTATCACACCCTAATCCTAAAACAATGGGAATAACTGCCCGTCCCGAGAGACCCATAATTTTAAATAAGCGGTCAAGCATGAGGGATAATCGGGGTAAATAACCACTGTCTTCTAAAAAGGAAAACATTAAAAAGAAGGTACAGACTATCGGCAAAACAATTGCTGTGGCGTAGCGAATACCCAGAGTAATAATCCCGTAGTCATTGGCAAATAAATCTTGTAAAGGTTGCCAGGGAAAAATAGCGGCTACGAGATGATTAACAAAAGGGTTGATTTTGCCTTCAAAAAACCCCTCAATGGCATCAACTAAAGTTCCGGCACCGAATTCTCCAACAAATTTATAGACTCCATAGTAGAGAATGAGCAGCAAAATGGGAAAGCCTGTCAGGGGGTTTACTGTTAAGCGGTGTAACGTTTCTGTAAAGGGGGGTTTACTTTGGGTGGGTTCTTTTAAAACTTTTTTTTCTAACTGCCATGCAAGTTGTTGTCGATAAGAAGCAATAGCAATTGCAACAGGTTCTCCTAAGTCTTGCTGGACTCCGTTAATAATTCCTTCTATTTCTGGATATTGACTTTTTTTTAAGCCTAAACTTTCCCATACAGAAGCATCTTGTTGTAAGATTATGAGGGCGATACTACGCCTAGAAAGCGAGTAAGACGGCTCAAAAGATAAGAGAGATTCAACCGAAGTGATCGCCGCTTCAATAGGCTCCGGATAAGCAATCTGATGTGACATATTTAGCCATCCTTGAAACTAATTCTTTGACACCACGACCTTGAGCAACTGCCATTGTTACCACAGGTATTTTTAATTCTTCTTCGAGTTTTTGTTGATTAATCTCTATTTCCAACTGTCGTGCTTCATCCATCATATTTAAGGCTAATAAAACTGGTATTTCTGTTTCTATGAGTTGGAAAGTTAGGGGTAACATTCGGGCTAAATTTTTGGCATCTAAGACATGAATGGCTAAATTTACCCGTTCTTTTAATAATAAATCCCGAGCGACTCGTTCTTCTTCTGTGATGGGAACTAACGAATACATTCCAGGAGTATCGATCACATTTACCTGACGATCATCAATTACAGTCTGACCTCTCGACACTTCTACCGTTGTGCCAGGATAGTTGGAAACTGTGGCGTAAGTTCCTGTTAAAGCGTTAAATAGTACGCTTTTCCCCACATTTGGCATTCCTACTAAGGCGATTTGAGGAATATTGGTCAAATTTGCCGTCGGTAAACCGGATTTTTGGCGAAAAAATTGCAGTATTTTATTGGGAGAGGGGTTAGTGGTCTTGCCACAATTAGAGGAGCATTGATGACATTTCATAGGCGTTGCAGTAGTGTCCTACTGGGGGATGGGAAAAAAACTGGTTTCTTAAAAGAAAATTTTGTCAATTACCTCTCCATAGTTTATTGATAACATTTTTTTGTTGTTAAGATTTGTTTTTAACAAACATTTAACCAAAAGTGTAATTTTTTTCAACAAAACTTAACTTTAGGAGGATGCGCTGTTATTACATACACCCTTGGTAAGATAGGCTAAATATTAGGTTTTAACGAGCGTGAAAACTGATACTATTTTCTATAGCCTTTTTGAAGCTTTTCCGCAAATTTTCTTTGAATTAATCGACTCTTCACCATCTGAAGCGCAAAATTATCAATTTTCGTCGGTTGAGATCAAACAATTAGCTTTCCGACTCGATGGGGTTTTTCTGCCAAACGCAGATTTACCCGAGAAACCTATTTATTTTGCTGAAGTGCAATTTCAAGTTGACTCTCGGTTCTATTCTCGTTTTTTTGCTCAGATTTTTCTCTATCTGGATAAAACTGAGTTAGAGAATGATTGGCGGGGAGTGGTTATTTATCCTAGCCGCCGAGTAGAAACGCTTTCGATTCAACGATATAGAGAGTTATTATTGAGTGAGAGAGTCACAAGAATCTATTTAGACGAGTTAGGGGAAATTTCTCAATTATCCTTGGGTTTAGCCACCGTTAAGTTAGTGACAGTGGATGAGGAAAGTGCTATTGCTGTTGGCAGAGAGTTAGTTACTAGAAGTCGACAACAAATACAAGATGATAATCAACTTCGAGAAATTTTACAATTAATAGAAACAATCTTAATCTATAAATTACCCAGAAGCAGCCGCCAGGAGATAGAAGCGATGTTTAGTTTAAGTGATTTAAAGCAGACTAAGGTTTATCAAGAAGCTTTAGAAGAAGGGCGCGAAGAAGGGCGCGAAGAAGGGCGCGAAGAAGGAGAGCGTAAAGGACGCGAAGAAGGACGACTTGAAGGACGACTTGAAGGTCGAAATGCGGCTAAAATAGAATCTGTGCCGCGTTTGTTGGCATTGGGGTTAACTATTGAACAAATAGCCGCCGCTTTAGATTTAACCCTAGAACAAGTCACACAAGCCGCCTCAAATCAATCTGAGAATTTATAGTCACTTAAAAGCACTCGCAGGCTGAAGCCTGGAGCTATACGGACTAAGCCTGCCTACGCAGGCTTCAAAGAACAATTTATTTATATTAGCCCGCCTTCGCGGGCTTTGCTCGTATAGCCCAACCCTTCAGGGTTAGGGGCTTTTAAGGGTAATTAAGTCCTCCCGAACCCGCACACCACCCGAAAACCGATGTCGTAGCCGTCGACTTTGAGCGATCGCCAATTATCATATTGATTAATCCCAATAACATCGGATCTTGCTTCAAACTCGCCTTGAACTTACGGGCGCAAAGCCTTGCGCCCCTACAAATCATATAAAGATGACCCAAATACCTCTAGAGAGATTTTACTAAAATATTACTGCCTATTGCCTGACCAAAGAGCAACATTTTTTTTGTTTCAACCATCTTAAAGCCAACAGACTCATAAAGTTTTTGCGCTCTCGAGTTATCAATATCTACACTAATCCACACCGAAGTTGAGCCTAATCCCTTGGCTTTTTCTAGACAACTTTCCAGTAATTTTGTGCCAATGCCGCGCCCTCGATACTCAGGATGTACGGCTAAATTTGCCACATAACAACTTTTGTGAGGATAGTTTTCTTTGAGGAACCGATTAAAAATTAACTTATATACAAGCTTCTGCCTTAAATGTTGCCAACTATTCAAGAGTTTTTTATGATCTCTATTGTTGTGTAGTTCTTCGGCTGTTACCATAACCGCTACTCCCAATACTTGCCCCTCAATTTCAGCGATATGTAAATTTCGATAGCTATAATGATTTTGCTCGCCTTTGACTAAACGAGTTAACAGTGAAATAGCCTGACGACCAAATATTAAGCCAAAAAGTGCTGGTCCTGATTCATAAATGAGAGCGGCAATGGCTTCTAATTTGTATTTTTTAGGGTCTATGCTGGAATTGACAGTTAACAATGCTCAAAAACCCCCTGATGTGGTTTGATATTTATTCTTTTGTAGCCATAGGAGTAAGGGCTTTTTCTATTAAAGCTTGAGTTTGGGCTACGGTAAACTGCGGATGAGTCCAAGTAATGATCCATCTATCGCCAGCACCCACAAGTTCCATGTCATTATCAACCCCAGGCCGCCCTAAAGCGTTGATTAAAAGCCTTGTGAGGATACAATGGCTAGAGACTTGATTCAGCACCACTGTAGTCAATACTAGCTCAGTGCCGTTAATTGTTTCTTGTGTTGTAGATTCGATTTGCATAAATTTTAAGAGGAACTTTAATTAGCTTATCTCGTCTACCTATGTATAATCTGTATCAAATAACAATAATAAAACTTGATGTAGTAATAATCACATCACACGAGTAGAGTTTTCCCTCTTTTGGTAGAAAGCACCTAGGGAAAAAAATTGATATAGTAGTAAGTGAAGGATAAATCGTTCATCTCTGGAATCAGAGACGGAAGTAGGGAAACCTCCCGAAGGAACGCGCCTCATTCAAACACACAACAATCCGAAAGAGGCGACATGGTTAACAATCAATTGGGCATTCAAACTAATAATAATTCTGATTCCGTTCGCGTCACTGCTCGTTTACTGATGAGCATTAGCCGCCATAAGCAACAAAATCGGGAACAAACAATGTTGCATAGAACAGCCGAAGAAATCGGTATTAATGAATAAATTTAACCTTCTTCAAGCAAAGGATAATCATGCAAAGAAATAATGACAAAAACGTTTCTCCACTTTCTCAAATCCATCGGGCTAACCTTCTCAAAAGGCTAGAACATCGCTTAGAAGTAGCCAGAGCTAACGGGCAACATCATTTAATTGCTCAACTAGAAGCAGAAAGAAGATACTACAACGATTAAGTCATAGGCTCAAGCCTATGTCTATACGAGCCAAGCCTGCCTACGCAGGCTTTAATATTAAGAAACCAAGCCTTTTTGAATAGCCAACACAGCCGCCGAAGTGCGGTCACGGACATCTAATTTTTGTAAAATAGTATGAACATGAACTCGCACGGTACCCACAGTAATTTGTAATCTCTCGGCAATTTCTTGATTAGTATGACCTGTGGCTATCAAGGCTAAAATTTCTAATTCTCGTTTGGTTAACGGTTGTGGTAAATCTATTTCTGATAATTCCACAGAAGAATTAAAAGGCACATTTGTTAAAGCTTCCCGTAAAGAACTGGTTCCGGTAGAATCCCACCAAGAAGCACCCGCCGCCACTGAACGTAGGGCTAAAATTAATAATTCTGCTTCAATTCCTTTCTGACAATATCCGGAAGCACCCGCCACAATTAAGCGCTCAATCAAGGTTTTCTGAGAATGAGAAGTTAAGGCCAACACAGGTATTTGAGGATGTTGCTGTTTAATGCGGCGACAAGCTTCTACCCCTCCAATACCTGGCAAACCCACATCTAGCAATACCACATCCGGCAAATGCTGATTAACTAAATCTACTGCCGTTTCACCGTCGGTTGCTTCTGCGACGACTTGCAAACCTGTTTCTTTTTGCAACCTCACAGACAATCCTAAGCGGAATAGTTCATCATCTTCAACCAGTAAAATTCGTAGAAAATTCATAAAAATTATTAATTTAAATCATTGTTTGGCAAGGGAATAGCTTTTAAGCAAAAGATAAATATAGCACCCATTGGAGAACGATTTGCTGCCCAAATTTTACCACCATGAGCGGTAATAATTTGTCGAGTTAGGTACAGTCCCAAGCCAGTGCCACTTGCTTGTCTATCACCCGTGCCCTGATAGAATCTCTCAAATAAGTGAGGGAGTTCATTAGGTGTGATTCCCTGTCCATTATCGAGAATTTTGACCAGTTGAAAATCGCCCTCTGTTTCTAATTTGACCTCCACTCTACCCCCTCTAGGAGAGTGATTAATCCCATTAATAATTAAATTACTAAATACACGCTGAAGTTGTAAAACATCCCCATTGACCCAGAAATGAGTCCGAAAATCTGAATCTCCACAACTTAAAACCACATAAACCTGACGAGTAGCGGCTAAATTGGTTAAGGTAGCAATAACTTCAGCCGCAATAGAGGCTAAATTTACAGGTTCACATTGAAGTTGAATTCCTTCAATATCATTACGATAAACATCCAGTAAAGTTTGCACCAATTCTAAACTAGACCGATGAGAACGCAGCATCATTTCTAGAACTTTTTGATGTTGAGGTGTAATCTCTCCAAATAATCCGGCTTTAATTCCTTTAATTGTCTCAATAGCTCCTAAAAGCGGCGTTTTTAAATCATGAGTTAGGGTAGAGATAAAATCTTCTCGCACAGCCGCTAGTTGTTGTTGTGCTTGT
The DNA here is from genome assembly GCF_000147335.1 of Gloeothece verrucosa PCC 7822. Lineage (NCBI taxonomy): Bacteria > Bacillati > Cyanobacteriota > Cyanophyceae > Chroococcales > Aphanothecaceae > Gloeothece > Gloeothece verrucosa. The sequence goes on along the minus strand of NC_014501.1, from coordinate 3,651,159 downwards.
AGCTGTGCTTGTTGACGGTTAATTTCTTCTTCGTATTGACGAATTCTCACGGCCAAGCTTCCCGTTACCCACAAGGCTAACACAGCAATCAAGCGATTGACGGTAATGGCTAGAGTCTCTATTTCTAATTGAGGAAAAACTAAATTAGATAACGTTAATCCTACGCCTATCAATGTTAGGCGCAAGGTGGCTTTTTTAGTCAATTTATAACTGGCTAAGACAATAGGGACGATATAAAAATAGCCAAACACATACTCGGCGGGGGTTGCGTACTCTAAACTCAGTATCACAGCAAAAAAAAGCAAAATTAGCCAGTATATTAGGGGTTTTGAACCTTTCATCCGTATTCATTGACCTCAGTTGTGGAGCCTATCTATATTTCTAGATATAGAAGCATCAATTTATATATCATCTGATAAATTTACAAACCTTCATCAAAGTTTCAAAATAATGGCATATCAAACAATCTTAGAACTTTAGAAGGCCAATTTGCTATGGTGCAAGGCTTGATACAAATTGTCTTAACTCTAATTATATTAGTGGTAATTGTTCCTTTTTTGGGCAATTACTTGGCTAGAGTATTTTTGTTCAAAAAAACAATTCTTGATCCTATTCTAAATCCTATCGAAAGAATAATTTATGCAGGAATTGGAACGAACCCCAATAAAAACATGACAGCAGCACAATACATAAAAGCGGTATTGTGGTCTAATCTGGTTATGGCTATTTTAGTCTATTTAATTTTTATGATTCAGGGGAGTTTACCCTTCAATCCGACTGGATTACAAGCCCCGAGTTGGGATTTGGCTTTACATACCACTATTTCTTTTATTACTAATACCGACCAACAGCATTATTCAGGGGAAACAACCTTAAGTTATGCTTCCCAAATGTGGGCTATAGGGTATCTAATGTTTACTTCTGCTGCCACAGGATTAGCTGTTGGAATTGCTTTTATTCGAGGATTGACAGGTCAACCTTTAGGGAATTTTTATGTTGACTTAACTCTTTCTATTACAAGAGTTTTATTACCATTTTCCTTAGTGGCGGCAATAGTTTTAATAAGCTTAGGAGTTCCTGAAACCCTGGCTCCACCAGTTACCCTCACAACCCTAGAAGGAGCAACTCAAACCCTCGCAGTAGGCCCAGTAGCTCACATTGAAGCGATTAAACAGTTAGGAGAAAATGGAGGGGGTTTTTTTGGGATAAATTCGGCTCATCCTTTTGAAAATCCGAATGGTTTCTCGAATTTAATCGAAACTATTTTAATGGTTATAATTCCCGCAGCCATGATTTATACCTATGGGATAATAGCTGGTAATAAAAAACAGGGATGGCTTTTATTTTGGATGGTGTTTATCCTCTTTGTTATTACAATTTTTATCGCCGCTTCGGGAGAATTCCAAGGGAACCCTATTATTAATGGACTATTAGGAGAACAGCAACCCAATTTAGAAGGCAAAGAAATCCGTTTTGGTTGGGCACAAACTGCGCTTTGGGCAATAACCACTACAGGAACAATGTGCGGTGCTGTTAATGGAATGCACGACTCTTTAATGCCGCCTGGAGGAGGAGCCACATTATTTAATTTGTTCTTACAAATTATTTGGGGAGGACAAGGAACGGGAACCGCTTATCTATTTGTTTTTCTAATTTTAACGGTTTTCTTAACGGGATTAATGGTAGGAAGAACCCCAGAATTTTTAGGACGTAAAATAGAAAAAAGAGAAATCGTTTTAGCTAGTGTTATTCTCTTAGTTCATCCAATAGCTATTTTAATTCCTGGGGCGATTACTTTAGCGTTTCCTGAACAAATCGCGGGAATTAGTAATCCGGGTTTTCATGGTATTTCTCAAGTGATTTATGAATATGCTTCCGCCGCCGCTAACAATGGTTCAGGATTTGAAGGATTAGGAGATAATACCCTTTGGTGGAATTTAAGTACCTCTGTGGTTTTATTAGCAGGGCGTTTTATTCCCATTATTGCTTTGTTGTTATTAGCAGAAAATATGTACCGAAAGCAACCGGTTCCTGAAACCCCAGGTACACTCCGCACTGATAGTAACTTATTCACCAGTGTAAATGCTATCACTATTCTCATTTTGGGAGCGTTAACCTTCTTTCCCGTACTCGCTTTAGGACCCATTGCAGAAGCTTTTCAAATTGCCGCTAAATAATCTATTTTTTCTGTGAGTTGAAAGTTTTTATATGCCAAACCCAAAAATGTTATCAAAACCCCCGGTAAGACGCGCTCATATCAAAAAAAGTAAGCGAGTCAATTTTCAAGGAATTTATCAACGGGCCATTAAAGATTCTTTCGTCAAACTGAATCCAAAAGTGATGGTCAAAAATCCCGTCATGTTTGTGGTTTGGATTGGGACAATTGTCACTTTCTTGTTAACCATAAATCCCGATTTATTTGGGCAATACCCTGGAGAAAATCAACGGCTTTTTAACGGATTAGTGACGGTCATTCTTTTCTTTACCCTTCTATTTGCTAACTTTGCTGAAGCGGTTGCCGAAGGGCGAGGAAAAGCCCAAGCAGATTCCTTAAGAGCCACTAAAAGCGATGCTATCGCCCGCAAACTTTTACAGGATGGTTCCATTCAAGAAGTGAGTTCTACAAACTTGCGTAAAGGCGACATTATTAAAGTGATTACTGGCGATATTATTCCAGCCGATGGAGAAGTCATTGCTGGCGTAGCTTCTGTGGATGAATCAGCCATTACTGGAGAATCTGCACCCGTTTTAAAAGAACCCGGTTCTGATGTGGCTAGTTCGGTGACTGGAGGGACAAAAATTATCTCTGATGAGTTAACTATTCGAGTTAGTTCTGACCCCGGCAAAGGCTTTATAGACCGCATGATTGCTTTAGTTGAAGGGGCACAAAGAAGCAAAACGCCAAATGAAATTGCTCTCACGGTTTTATTAGCGGTTTTAACGGAAGTTTTCTTAATTGTTATTGCGACAATTCCCCCCATTGCCAATTATGTAAACAATCCGGTCAGCATAGTTATTTTAGTTTCCTTATTAGTCGCTTTAATTCCTACTACTATTGGGGGATTATTAAGCGCTATTGGTATTGCCGGCATGGATAGAGTCGCTCAATTTAATGTTATTGCTACTTCAGGAAGGGCAGTAGAAGCTTGTGGCGACATTAATACTTTAATCTTAGATAAAACCGGTACAATTACCTTGGGAAACCGTTTAGCTGAAGAATTTATTCCGGTTAATGGACATACCCCATTAGATGTGGCTAAAGTGGCTTTAGCCGCCAGTATATTTGATGAGACACCCGAAGGAAAATCTATTGTCAAACTCGCCCAAAAATTAGGAGCGATAGTCGATTTTAAAACTGAACAAGCAGAGGGCATTGAATTTTCAGCTAGAACCCGCATGAGCGGCACAAATTTACCAGATGGTGGCGAAGTTCGCAAAGGAGCGGTAGATGCTATAAAAGGTTTTGTTCGTTCTCGTGGCGGAAAATTATCAGAAGATTTAGAACAAGCTTATCAAAAAGTTTCTAACTTAGGAGGTACTCCTTTAGCAGTGGCTTTAAATGGTGATTTGTATGGCGTAATTTATCTCAAAGATATCATTAAACCCGGGATAAAAGAGCGCTTTGACCAGTTGCGACGTATGGGTGTGCGGACGGTTATGTTAACTGGGGATAACCGTATTACGGCTTCAGTTATTGCTAGAGAGGCAGGGGTTGATGATTTCATTGCTGAGGCAACTCCAGAAGACAAAATACGAGTGATTCAAGAAGAACAAGCTAAAGGTAAATTAGTGGCCATGACAGGAGATGGAACCAATGATGCTCCGGCTTTAGCACAGGCGAATGTAGGAGTAGCCATGAATTCTGGTACACAAGCCGCTAAAGAAGCCGCCAATATGGTAGATTTAGATTCAGATCCTACCAAGCTAATTGATTTAGTAACGATTGGCAAACAATTATTAATTACTCGCGGCGCATTAACAACTTTTTCTATTGCTAATGATATAGCCAAATATTTTGCGATTATTCCAGCGATGTTTGCTGCAATTGGTATTAGCAGCTTAAATATAATGGGATTAACCAGTGGTTCTTCAGCTATTTTATCCGCTTTAATTTACAATGCTTTGATTATTCCTGCTTTAATTCCTTTGGCACTTAGAGGAGTGGAGTTTCAACCGCTTAGTGCTAATCAATTATTACAAAAAAACATTTTAATTTATGGAGTAGGAGGAATTATTGCTCCCTTCATTGGAATTAAAGTGATTGATTTGCTAATAACGGGAGTCGGTTTAGCCCGATTCTAAAATTCAATCAGTGCTAACCTTTTTAGAAAAGAGGAAAAAATAAAATGAAAAAGCCTATTTTTTCAAAGACAAAAACTTTTATGAAGGGAGAAGTAAACCCTTTAAAATTTATTTATTTACCGATTTTAGTTTTTAGTGGGATGATCTTGAGTTTATTAATGGCTTATCCCATTTATGCGGCGGCTGAAGACAGTTTAACTAAAACTAATTCTTATGCTATCGGGATTTTGATTTGTTCTACTTTTGCTTTATCAGTTTATTTATTCTGGGTAATTTTACAACCCGAAAAATTCTAAATTACATAGGAGTGTAAAGAATATGGTAAAAGATATTGTTACAGGAATTAGAGCCACCTTAGTTTTTTGGCTTATTACAGCTATAATTTATCCATTTTTTTTGATATTTTTAGGACAAGTCTTGTTTGCTGATCAAGCTAATGGAAGCTTAATAAAAAATGAGCTAGGAAAAGTTATTGGTTCAGCTTTAATTGGACAAAATTTCACATCTGATAAATACTTTTGGACTCGTCCCAGCGCCATTAATTATAGTGAAGGAGAAAAGGCTCAACCGACAGGAATTTCTGGGGCAAGTAATTTAGCGCCGAGTAATCCTGATTTATTAAATCGGGTTGAAAAACGTTCTGCTGAACTCAATAAAGTTGGTATTAAACCGAGTGCTGATTTGGTCTATACTTCGGGTTCTGGATTAGACCCTCATATTACTATTGAATCAGCTAAAGCCCAAATTGAACGAATTGCCGCCGCCCGTTCTTTAGACAAAAATAAACTGGAAATTTTGATCAATCAAAATACTGATTCTCGCTTTTTAGGTATTTTTGGAGAACCCGGAGTTAATGTCGTAAAATTAAATATAGCTCTTGATAAAGCTTAATTATGATCAGCAAAAATGAGTTAACAGAGCAACCTAATTTACCTCTTCCTTACGAGCTTCCTAAAAAGCGGCGAGGCAAACATAAAATATATATTGGTATGTCTGCCGGTGTCGGTAAAACTTACCGAATGCTAGAAGAAGCTCACGAATTGAAAGAACAAGGAATAGATGTTGTAATTGGCTTACTAGAAACTCATGGACGAGAAGAAACTGCCGAAGTTGCTGAAGGATTACAAATAGTTCCTCGTAAAAATATTAATTATGGAGGAGTTATTTTAACTGAGATGGATACTGAGGCAATTTTAGCACGTCAACCTCAGTTAGTTTTAATCGATGAACTTGCTCATACTAATGTCCCAGGTTCTCCTACAGATAAAAGATATAAAGATGTTGAAATTATTTTAGAAGCCGGAATAGATGTTTTTTCTACCGTTAATATTCAACATTTTGAAAGTCTTAATGATGTCGTGGCAAAAATTACCGGCGTTGTTGTGCGAGAAAAAATTCCCGATCGTCTTTTAGATGAAGCCGATGAGGTTGTTGTTGTGGATGTTACGCCAGAAACTTTACAAGAACGATTAAAAGAAGGAAAAATATATGCTCCTGACAAAATAGACCAAGCTTTGCAAAACTTTTTTCAGCGACATCACCTAGTTGCTTTACGAGAATTAGCTTTGCGAGAAGTAGCCGATAATCTAGAAGAAGAAGCCGAATCTTTTGAGCCTTTTAATCATCACTGTTGCGTTAAAGAACGGATTTTAGTATGTGTTTCTACCTATCAACACTCTGTCAAATTGTTGAGGCGAGGGGCTAGAATAGCTAGTCAAATGAAGGCGCGGCTTTATGGATTATATGTCAGTAATCCAGAACGTTTTTTAACCAAAGATGAAAGTTTATATATAGAGACTTGTGAGAAACTTTGTGAGCAATTTGGGGGAAAATTTTTGCGAGTTGAAAGGGTAGATGTTACTAAAGCCATTGCCGATGTAGCTCATCAATATCATATTACTCAAGTGGTTTTGGGACAAACTCAGAAATCGCGCTGGCAATTATTTTTAAAAGGCTCTCCTGTTCAGCAGTTAATTGGCTATTTAAAGGATGTAGATTTACATATTATTGCCACTAAAAATCATGATTAATCTAGTTCCTTACCTGTCGTCATTGGCCGTTTGTCCGTAAGCTTGCCAAGCTAAATCCACCAAAGCATTGACGATAGCCACCGCTACCACAGGGCTTCCTTTACGCCCATAAACGCAAATATAAGGCACTTCAGCATCATGTAATCGTTGCTTGGCCACATCAGCACCGACGAATCCGGCAGGAGTACCAATCACTAATGCGGGTTTAATATTCTCTTCTTCAATTAATTCCACTAAACCCACCAGTGCGGTTTGAGATTCTCCAATGACAAAAATCGCTTCAGGATAACGTCTAGCTAAGGTTTGCATTCCCCAGGCGGCTTGGGTTTTTCCTTTTTGGGGGCGAGTAATGGTTTCTGTGGAACAGTAAACTGGATTAGCAAAAGTTCTTTGTAAATTGGGGACAATACCCACTTGAACCATTGGTACATCGACAACAATGGTACTACGAGCGGCTAAAGCCGCCCCGCCTGCGGGTAAAGCCCGATCAGCAAAACGAATCAGAGACAGATATTCAAAATCAGCCGTTTCGTAAATCACGCGACGAGCAATTTCATATTCTGCCGGTGCCAGAGAGGTTTGCCCAATTTCATGATCAATAATTGCTAGACTTTGGGCATCGCTTAAGTGCCATTCCATGATCAGTTAACTGTTATTTGTTATCAGTTATCAATGGTATAGCAATCCTTGAGACTTGTGAGACTTTTAATTTCTGGGGTTTGTTAATATTAATGTCGTTTTTTTCTTATTAATTGACAAAGTGATAGCAGTTATCAATGGGATAATGTACAGTTGATCAGCTAAAACCTAGATAAAATCCGTGTTTTAGTCTTATCTTGGAGTTTGATGAATCGTGCTATCAAAGGAAATGCTATACACATTGATCACTCGGGTTTTTTATCTATAAAGTTTTTGAGGGAGTTGGCCCGTTAAGGATAGGAGTTAGATAAGCCACTAAAAACCCCAGCACAAACCCCATCACATTGCGAAATAGCGGTAACCATTCAGAAGTTCGTGTGACCACTGGTCCAATTCCAAAAGCAATAAATAAAATTCCCCATAAAGGAGACATAATTAAAACCCATTGCCAAGCAAAGACTTGCCCACTTTTACGAGGAACAGCAGAAAACCCGCAGACTAAGCCTCCGACAACCGAAGTGGCTAGAGTGAGAATCCACTGTTCGCGGGGTAGTCCAGGAACAACGTTACAGCCTCCTTGAACTAAACATTGTTTGACGGTATCTAGAGCATCAACGATCGCATTATTTTCACCATTGTCTCTCACATAGTAGAGATTGCCAAAACGGGCTTGTAATTCGATCCAAAAGGTACGGGGCAGTAATTCATAGACGGCATCCCCAATACTGAAAGCTAGAAGATTACCGCCTCGCCCATCAGCGACCAGCAGGATACTTTTATCATCTAAACCCCAAAAAGGAATGACTGCCCGACCGGGAGAGCGGTCATATTGGGTTAGAACTCGCATTTTCCAGCCGCTTTCCGCTTCAAAATCTTTAATATTGTCAATTAAAGCTTCTTCTTGAAGTGTCGGCAGGTAATTGGCCAGATCCACCACAGGGGTTTCTTGCTCTGGCAATAATTCAGGATTGTTTACCGCCCAAGCGGCAGACGGTTTTACTCCCCACATCGATAAGAATAGGACCCCTACAGCTATAACAATTAAAAGTCGCCCTCGCCAACGATTCTCCATGATGATTTATTTCAGTTTCGTTACACTTGTTTACTTTATTTTAAGATCAGTGATGAATTAATGCTCATCTATGATCTTTATTTTCCGGAGTCTCGTTAGAGAGAGGCGGCTTAAAACTTTGTTCTCTTGGGCGAGGAGATAGAGCCGGATAGCGATGCCATGTTTGCCAAGCGGCCTTGACTCCTGCGACGACGCTACGAGTTCCCATGCCCACTTTAGAGGCCTGTTGTCTAGCACTACTGAGACTATGATCCACTTGTTTGACCACTTCGGTAGCGCTTTTAACGCCTTCATTAAGATCATCGGTTAATTCGCTAATTTCTAAGCCGGTTAAGCGAATGGCCTCGAGAGTGGGGGGAAATTCCCGTCTGAGAGTATCAAAAAGTTTTTCAGCACTACGGGCTGCTCGAGCCAGTTCCTGTAAAGCAGGCACAGCAGCAACTAAAACCGCCGTTAAACTGACGGCGACTAATAAAAGGGAAAAACCAAGCCAAAAGATCGGATCACTCACGTTACTCTTGTTTATTAATTTCCAGAGAATTCGACTCAACCATAACTTCTCGTGACGGCGGGATTTCTTGGGCCTCAATTTGAGTGGCCTCTATGCCGGCGGCGATCGCTTCTTTGAGCCGCGTTAGGGTTTCATCCCAGTTGCGCTTGGCTGAGTCTGATAGGCGATCAGCTTGTAATTGGACACTGCTGGAGACATCTTCTACTAATTCAGGAATAGCTTGAGCCGATTTTTGAATGATCCGTCTAGTTTCGCGTCCTGATCTTGGGGCGATTAAAATCCCCAACATAGTTCCGATGGCTCCTCCCACCATCATCCCGGCTATCAATACTCCTCCGTTATTTTTTTTAGACATTGTAGGGGCCTCTATGCTTAACACCAATTGTAGGCGGATTCTTGGCTAAGAGATTAGCTCCAATGGGGAACGAGTTCCCTACCTACTTGGTTTTCCTTGAGTAGGGTTATTTATCATTCTATTGTAAAAAATTCTGTTCTATCTAGGCCTTATGGCTTTTCTGGATTGATCACACTATACAAAGCGGAATAATCTTCTTGCTCCATGCCTAAATTGATTGCGGCTTGGATAATTTGATGTACCCCTTCTAAAGAAGACAAATTTAAATCCAGTTCTTGAGCCTGTTGAAGAAATAAATTAACATCCTTTAGTAAATGTTGACTCTTGAAATTCGGGTTGGCAAAATTGCGCTCTATCATTCGTTTTAATTTTTTATCGAAGGTAGGCGCGTAAACCGCACTGGTACGTAAAATAGCCATAAACTGATCTATATCGACATCTTGACGTTGCAAAAACCCTAAACTTAGAGCAAATGCTGTGGTCAGAGCCGCAATTAACTGGTTAAGTGCCAATTTCATCGCCGAGGCGCTTCCTACCGGCCCAATTAACACCGGTTCTGAGCCAAAATTCTTTAACACCCCCAACCATTGTTGAAATTGTTCTTGGCTTGCTCCTACCATGACAATTAAGCTTCCTTGTTGAGCTTCGGGAATACTCCCTAAAACAGGGGCTTCTAGATAGTCTCCTCCTCTTTCTATTACGGCTTGTTGAATGGCTTTACTCTCAAAAGGCGCAATGGTACTCATTTGGATTACTGTACGATTGGCTAAAGACCTATTTTCTGATAATAAGATTTCTTCAATGGCCTGAGCATTGGTTAACATTAAAATCAAACAATCAGACTGTTGAATGGCTTCCTCAACAGAGGCAGTAACGGATGCACCGGCTTGCTCTAAAGGTTTTAATTTAGATGGAGTACGATTATAAGCAATAACTGGGAGACCGGCAGATAGTAATCTCTGTACCATCGGTTCGCCCATTAACCCAGTTCCCAAAAATCCTATTTTCATTTTGATTTTGATAATCCTTGTTTGGCCATGACTGGTTTGTATTGTATAGCAATCCTCGATGATTTATAAAAAGTGCGGAACACGAGCGTTGCACCCCAGTCAGTCTTTTTCTCTAGAGGTTGCTTGCAGGGTCTCTACGAGCATTCTCTCACGCCTGACGGGGGATGACTATGGCCATAAAGCTAGTGGCGATCGCCGTTGGTTTTTCTTTAACTACCCAGAATTTTTTATAGTCTTTTATTCTAACTAATTTCTTTTAACAACTCCTGGAACAAGAGACGGGTAACATAAAACAGTAATCGAGTTTGAATGTCATTCCCCCTGACCCCAGCGCGGTAAATTTTTAGGGTCTTCTTTGCGATCATGTTCCCTAATTCTCCTTTAATGTTGGGATGCTCAATAGTAAATTCGTCAATCTCGTCATTAGTCAATTTAGGATCGTCGATCAGGTCTTGGTAATTTGTTTTAAAACCCTTAAGAGCTACGCTCGTTACCCACATAAAGAGCTTTGCTCTACACATGGACGAACCGTGAAACTTTTTCTTATTCTTGTCCCCTGACTGCTCATAACTATAAGCCAATCCCAAGTAAGCTTGGAATTGCCTTAAGCTATGGTTTACCTTCCTTCTTTTCCATTTACCATCCTTTTCATGCTCTATCCACTCAATCCACTGTTTACCATCGATTAGAAATTTATTGAATGGGTAGCACTGAATTAACAACAATATGCAATTGTCAAAGCCGAAATTAAAAAGCTTGAAAACTTTTAGGTAATCTTGAAACTCTTGATTATTATTCAATTGCTCTTTCAGTTCACTTAAGTTGTGTGTGATGATTAACTCTAAGTCTGTGATGTGTTTGGCTTTGAGTTTACTTAAGTTTGAAATGGGAATACCCAACCGCTTTGCGCTACTCTCCTCATATCTTCTGTTAGCCCAAGTATAGGAGTAATTCCCAGCCAGCCAACCCCAGAAAGGGGAAAAACCTTTTTTTTCGGAAATTTCTATCCGTTGGTCTGAAGCTTCGGGAAACTCTAGTGATAGTCGCTGGCGGTTCCCGTTGACGTTAGCCGTGCGGAGTTTTTCACATTGAAGGATATCAAGGTATAGACGACGGATGGTCAATATTTCCGAAGTGTAGAAAGTTAACCACTTCTTGCGATCGAAGTCATCAATCCATGTTGGGTCATGAAATAGAGCAGCCAAGGTGAGCGCGTCATGCTCATCGCTCTTATTTGTAAACCCATAATGTCCCCTCGACTTACTCAGGTCAGCATGACCCACCCAGTAAACCGGGATGAGATAATAGTTTGCCCAGGCGACCCAAATGCTTGAGTACCACATTCCTGTCGGCTCTAGTACAATCCCGTCAATTGTTAGCTGCTCTAAATAATTAAAATCCTTAAATCCTTTCTCAATAAGCTTTTGAGATAGATGGGATACGGGTTTAAGCCGCATAAAGTCTTTGCGGTGCTGGTTAAAGTATCGTTTAATATTAGTAGGGAATTGGTCTAAAATTATGCCCACAGCAAAATTTCGACCAACATCTAAACCTAAAATGTTGACCATAATTACCTTAGCTTTTTGAGGGAGATAACCACAAGCTAAAACCCTTCTCGGCAATGCTTACAAATCTCCCGGAAGCCCTCACAACGGACATCTCACGGTGAGCCGTGCGACGGCTCACTCGTGTCCTCCTCAAGGGGGCTTAATTTATTCTGGAAGCTTTTAGAAGGGGGGCTGCTCCTAGATTGAAAAGGCTTAGGCTTATAAAAGACTAAAGGCGTTAAGAGCCTACTTTAATGTCGAAGCCACTGGCCTATCTAAGAGCGGGAATGGTAGCTAATCACTCCCCTATGCTCACCGATATTTCTATCAGTAAGCATCGGGGAATGATTAACAGCAGTATTTAGCTTGTGCCTCTGCTAGGGCTTTAAGAATCTCTTTGGCCTGGTTCCCTCGATAGGCTTTAGATTTTCCGTTGACAAAAGTGACGAATACTATGTCATCTTTTTCTTCTTGGTTACACTCAACCGTTAAGACATTAGCTAAATTAATCCAGGTAGAGTGACTACCAGTAGTTTGAGGTAGATGAACGGGGTACATTGCTATTTTCGTCTGTACGATAGTGGTCATGGTAGAATTAAATAAATTGAATATGTACCGAATAAACACCTTTAGGGGTGTTTTTGTTTTTTTATTGATCACAAATTTCTAGGGGAACTAAAAAATGGTCACCATACAGCCTCTTAAACCGTTTTATCTGATGCACCCAATTGGGTTCTATTTTTAAGTTCCTTACCCCGTCTGCTATCTGCATCATGGTCATGTCATATTTCATGATCGAAGGGATAACTTGACATAATTCATAAATAAACAATATTGTGTCAAGGTTAGCGGCTCTAACCGAGAAATTAATTTCCGATGCGGAACTAATGGTCACGTCAAAATAAACCATATTATCTTGATTTATATTGACACATTCTTTTATTGAAACTAACTCGCATACCGTTGCTGTACTCATGACTATTTGTCCTTGTTAATTATCCGAGATTTAAACTTGGTCTTTGAGGATGATACATCTTGGGGAAATCCTTAAATAATTCCTGATAAACTTCTTCTAGTTCAGGCGCGACATGAAGGAGTCTTTGAGCGATGTTCTGGGCGACTATTAAATGTCCATGTTTAGTATCAAGCGGCACTTCTTCAAAAGCGCATAAGCATAACATGGAACTAACACACAAATGTAAGTATTCAATAGGGACAATGGCAAAAGACGCTTCATGTTCCTCCATAATATCTTTGGTAATCTCTACAAGATATTGGGCTTTATTTGCTTCATTGTTCATAAGTTTCTTCTAACCATTTTTGAAAATCAATCAACTGCTCATAGGTGAGCATGGATAAATAGGGGAGTGAGTAGCGTTGGTTTAGGATCACTGATACATTTTTAATCCCCTTGGCTCGGGCTAATTGGGCACATTCCCCGATTAAGTTTAAGAGGTCTTTTTGTCCCATTATTACGAACTCCATCCTTGAGATTCTAAGTTTTTCCAACCGCCATTAAGCCAGCAAAAAAAGTCTCTAGCTTCATCAGAAGGAAAATCAATTAAACTTTCATCACCAAAAGGGAAATACTCACTAATTGAAGCCCCTAGACAAAATAACTGAAGTCTTTGTAATGAGGTGATTTCATGGGGGGCAAATACCCCACACCCCTCGGAATATTCCCGCCAAAATTCAAAGCGGATTAAGAGCCAATGACCCAACGGTTTTCCTCGGTATTCAAAATTCATTGTTTACACTCCAAGAAACTTGTCATAGATACGATAGCTTGTTCTAGAGCCGCATCAATATCATCAAGATGAAGGGTTTCTAATTTAGATGAAGCGACAATCGTCAAGATTCTCTTCTTCATTTCGGTTAATAGTTCAATGTCTTTTTTGATTTGTTCTGTGTGGTTCATAGTGTAATTACTCCTCAATAACAACTACACCTTTTTTGAGCAACTCCTCTATGAGATATCGGTGATAAGAAAAGACAAAAACCAGTTCCCCTATGGTGAGTTCGCCGCCGTGATGTCGCAGCATCTCAACTATTGGTCGTTCTTCTCGCTCTAAATTATTAACGGATTGGGCTATTAAAGTAACTTTTTGTTGGTATTTTAGGGAGGCTTGATGCGCCTCTTGCCCAATTTCTTGAAAAAGAATTTGAGTTTTAGTCAAACGAGTTTCTGTTTTCATGATTCCTCCTCATCAAAATCATCCTCATCAAAGTAATAATCATCATCGTCATATTTTTTACCTGGGTCGAGCGAGACATAATCCTCGTGACCACAGTTTTGACAGTATCCATATCCTTCGAATGAGTTGCTTTTAGACAACACAAAGTTATTTGAGTGACAATTTGGACATTGCATTTTTAATCTTTAGTGAGTAGTGAAGCCTGGGTAATCCCAGGCATGAAATTATCCTGATCAACAATTATTTGAGTTGTAGTCTCTAAGAATGGTTGTCTAGGGAGAGCAACTATTAAGTGCCCGCTAAGGATGGTGTTATAGAGCCAAACACCTAAGCATTACGATTACAACAGCCTTAACCCCTGCTATGAGTGCCTACCCGCCTCCCTAGGGGTAAGGATGTTGTTTTTATTCATAGTGACAATTGTAACGCATAGCGTGACGATTGTCACTCTTTTAGGTATGATCGAAAAAAAAGATACTTCGGAGATAACTTTGCGCTTACTTCTCAAACGAGCAGACATTAAACAAGTCAAACTAGCAGAACTAACAGGACTATCTAGAGATGCTATCCGCGCCTATGTTGCGGGTCGTCGAATGCCAAGTCTTGACAATGCTGCTTTGCTCGCTCGTGAGTTAGGCGTGAGTTTTAAAGTTTTAGCTCAGGCTTTTGGGATTGATGTGAATAATATCCCAGATGATGAAGGCTCATCGTCTGACTAAAAATTCAACCACTGCATTTTCTCTCAAGTGCAGTGGTCAACTCAACTACATCTATCTTTATTATGAATGCAAATGACCTACAACAAGAACTAGAACGGCTCAGGCGAGACAACGAGCGCCTAGGCGAAGAAGTTGCCCATCTAAGAAAAAGACTTCGCAACGCTAAAGACCCAAGCCCCATTGAGCGAGTTTCTTTTAAACGATTGCTTGAACTAGCTCGTCAGGCTTGCTTGGGACTAAAGCGATCTGGGGGGAAAGTCTTGGTGACCCTGGGCAACCTACAAAGGAAATTTAAAAATTTACGGGAGGCTTGGGAATTCTTAAACCAGGAGGAATGGCTGCTTGAGGAGTTATTCCCCCCCACCCCCAAGCCCAAGAAATTTTGCCGATTTTGCCATGAGCCTATCACCTGGGCCAACGGTGCGGCGGGCTGGCTACCGTTTGGACTTGATGGAATTCGGCACCGGTGTAAGGGTAGAGTCCCGTCACTCGCCCCCAATCCCGCTATAGTTATACCTTTTTTTGGAGACTAACAATGGAGATTCGGATCACAGGAACACAACTAGAGGTAGAAGTCATGATGGCGATTTTTGCTGTTTTGGCTGCTCCTCAAAAAGGGCTGATCAGCTATACCACTAACGGGAAATTCTACCCCCGTCGCCTAGAGCCTGGAAGATTTTCCGTTTATCTCGACAACGTAAACGTTCATGAGCCGACGGGTAGGTAAAAAAATGCAGATTAAAACCATTTCATACAAGCGAATAGTCAATCTAGGGAACTATAACTCTGAACACCTAGAGATGTACGGCGAACTCGAACCGGGCGAGGACCCAATAGCTGAGGCTAAAAATCTTAAAGAGATAGTGTCAAGCGCATTAGAGCTTATCAAACCCCCGCCTCAGTCACCGGCAACAAAAGAAGTTCAACCCGTAACCCGACAGCCGAGTGATCAAAACGACCCACCATTTTAAGTAAACAGTGGGCACCCTTAACGTGCCCATCTTAGTAGTTTAGTATCAACCAATTATTATGCAGCAACTAGACTTAGGATTAGCATTACCCCCCTCCCCTGTAGGGAATAGCGGCGCGGCAGAACCATTCCCTACACAAAACTCTGTAGGGAATCAAGATGCGGCTGACCAATTCCCTACACAAAACTCTGTAGGGCAACAAGAAGCTGACGAGCCTTCCCCTACGGTCATAGAAAATGACTGGCTCAAGCTCATCGAAGAAGGTGACCGCGTCGCGTATAAAGGTCAAGAGGCAACTGTTTTTAGGGTTTTAAGAAATTCGCTGAAGCTGTTGTCATTAACTGAGGCAAAAACGATCACCGCTCCCATTGGAGAGGTTGAACTTATCCAAAAAAACTCTGTAGGGAATGATGACGCGGCTGACCAATTCCCTACACAAAATCCTGTAGGGAATCAAAGCGCGGCTGAACCATTCCCTACAGAAAAAGAGGAACCGAAGAAATTAGCCCTAGAAATAGGGCACAAATACTATCTCAAGACCGACGGGCGAGCAGTTTTCTTGATGAAGCCCTGGAAGAAACGCGCACGGGTTTGTACAAGAGACTTTGAAGAGTTCAATGTCGACATAGATGACCTAACTGATAAAAGCATCCAGCTTGAATTGCCTATTGGGGAAAAAGAAGCTGTGCCGCCCGATGGCCACCACCTACCTGATGGATGGACAATCAGCGAGAAGGAGTGCCCCGTTAGGGCACCGGACGAGATTAAACGACAAATGCTCCAGGGGAAAAAACAAACCCTACAGAAACGAATACTCAACTACAATCAGCAAATCAAAGGCAAGCTGCCGCCCTACCCCTCAGAGGCTACTAAGAAAAAAATTGATGCCAATATCAAGCAATGTCGAGACCTGATAAAGGAAATTGACCAAAAACTAGCCGCCTACATCGAGGTAGCTGTAGGGAATGATGAGCCGCTAACCCCATTCCCTACACAAAACTCTGTAGGGAACGACGAGCCGCTAACCCCATTCCCTACACAAAACTCTGTAGGGAATGACGCAGCTAACCAATCCCCTAAAGCTACTATTGATGAGCTTTACGAATCCCTCGAGGGATTGCCCCTGGACTATCTAAAGAAGCTGAGTCAAGCCGTAGCTGTGCGCCTTTCTGAGATGGAAGATGATAGCGTTCTTGGTGATGATGAAGTGGATGATGAGCCGCCGTCGGAAATACCACAGCTTTACATTGAGGCTAAAAAACTCCCTTACAGGAACAAAGAAGGTATTAAAACTTTTCGAGGACCTTACTACTACCTGATCACCAAAGAGGGCAAGAGGAAGACATCAAAGTATCTATCGGCAAAACGAGAAGGGATTCCCGAGCAGTACCAGGCATTGCCCATTTACTGTGAGGAGAAATTGCCATTCTAGCTATAGGCCCCCTCGAGGGCCAGTTTGCATCTGTGAGGATTGGAATCCGCATAGCGGATGACGTTTTGGATCGATGAGTGCCCGGTGATGGCTTGAACGGTTCTCAGGTCAACCCCGTTACTAATCAGATTAGTGATTAATGAGCGCCTGCCCGAATGAGTTTTAACCGCCTTGTGGGATAATCCTGCACTGGTTGCACATTTCATCAAATAATCCCTAACCGCCTCATAAGACAGGTGACCGCTACTGGTTCGGTCACTGGGAAAAAGATAACCATCTGTTGGGGGCTTGTAGGCCGCGAGGTAAGAGTGAAGAGCGTTAGTAACAGGGACGCTATGATTTTTATCCTTTCCTTTGCGGGTTTCTTTTCGGTAAAGGATATAGTCAAAAGGCTTTCCATTATTATCATAGACATCTGAAACTTTTAAATTTAAAACCTCATTGACCCTTGCTCCCGTAAAACGAAGCAAAGCCCAGATGAATTTGTGTAAATCGCTCTGGCAATGTTTTTCTAACTTTGCCCAATCTGAATTACTTAAACTAGCCGCTTGTCCTGTCATAGTTTCCAGCTTTTAAAATAACTACAGAATTTATTTGCTATTAATATAAATTCTGTAGTGGTCAACATTGGTTGATAACTCCTATGACTCAAGAATAGCTCAGGGGCTGGGTTTGACTCATCCGAATAACTACAGAAAATATCTATTTTCTGTAGTTGCGACTGTTAATTTTTTAAGAGATTCTAGATATATAGAGATTTATTTAGCAAAGGGAATAAGTGCTTATGGCTGTCTATGATCAATTTCCTAGCTCGTGTAATACAGTTGCCCGCTCTACTGATTTTGCTTGCCGCTATTATCACAGAATGTACAAGCACGTAAAGATAGACACGGCTGATGATAAGGGGATAAATTTATTGTTCCCACTCGTACAAATGGATGGAGACTCGAATGATGCCTATGGGAATGTTTGGGATAAGTTCGTTATCATGATTCCCAAGACTTCGGACTCGGTCTCTGGAGGAAATAAACCTTGGACATACGTAACTAACCCAGATAGCACAGTATCTTCTACAATTAGCGGCGAAACCTGGCTAGTTTCGTCCTCACCCCAAAGCACTTTCGCTATTCCAAATACTGTTGATACTCCCGCTAAAGCCTGTGATTTTTGGTGTCGGCTTTATCGTCAGATGTTCAGCTATAGAAAAATCTGCCTCCTCGATACCGCAGGGGAACGCCCTTTTTCGATAGCAACGCAAAACAGTGAAGCGCAGGACAACAATGGGAAAAACTACGACCTCTTTTATATTTATATCCCCAAAGATGTAAGCGTTCTTGCTGGAGGCGCGAACCAATGGACATACGCCACCAGTCCGGCCACCGTCGATGTTCCCCCTGGATACTTTAACTAGGAATAAAATTTATGTTTATTGGATTTGTGGGGTTTCCCCCAATCATTGCCCCACCGCCCAGTGCGATAGGGCATATTCCAGGCGCTCCTAACGGAACCGTTCAACCGCCGAATAAACCCCCGCCTGGAGGATATAAGCCATCAGGGGGGGGAGGAGCCTGGCGAGCAGGAGCAAACGCAGCCGCCGTTGCTGCCGGCAGTTATTTGGGCTGGCAGGCTTCTAAATGGCTACTGAAGAAATTCTTCAATCAGTCCTCGGAGATCACCCCCGAGGCTCAAGAGCGAGCCGCGATCGCTAAAGCGAGGGCTGCCCAGAATCAGGGGGGATTCAGGACGGGCCCCGCGAAATTTCGCCCCCTGAATATCCTTTTAGGGGAGGGCAATCAGCCGGAGTTGCCTATAATATTGAATTTTTGCGGAATGACAACGGCGCAACGACTGGCTCTCCCTATATACCTGGCTCAACCTGGGTCTATGGTCCCGTCAAGCTAATTGCCCAGCCTGCCGGTGGGGTTGACCCAACATACGGCAGACTATATTTGGGTTACATCAACAACCGAGATATTATTTATTTTTACGAAAAGGTTGGATTGGGGGGAGCAATACAGATAACTAAAGTCACCCGCGCCGACGGGTTACCAGATACCGGCGGTGATCCTACCCCGACAAACCCACCCTCAAAATATTCTCCTAATCAACTTTTTTTTCCTCCACCGGAAGAGGCAAATTCATCTGAGCCAGAAAATCCGCCGTCTCAAAATAAATTTCCTCATCCAACAATCAACCCTAGCAATTTTCAAAACCCAACTATTACCCCAACCCCAACCATTACCCCTACCCCAACAATAAACCCGAGCAAAAAACCAACAAAAAAGCCGACCGAAGACCCAGAGCGAAAGCCGACCAAAAACCCCGATCATCCCCCGATCATCCCGAATCCAAAGCCTAGAATACCTACTATTAAGCCAAGCAATTCAGTAATAGCTCCCCCAGCACCAGAAAAACCAACAGCACCAGAACGAACAACAACGCGAAACCCCAACCCCAACCCTAACCCTAAACCCAACCCAGACCCAACCCCTGAACCCCCTATTCCTGATGCCCAGTGCGACATTATGAACCAATGCTCCGCTCCTATTAAAAAGGGGATTGAAGATAATAGTAAAAAGCTTGATGGATTAGCGGCTGGTTTGTCAGGATTAGGGGATTTAGGAATAGCCGATGTACTTGCTCAAATCGAGGCTTTAAAAAGCTTGATTACAGGCAAATTTACTAAATTATTCCAGCATCGGATATATGATAGAGCCTTAGCCACATTTAATTTTATTTTGGCTCTCCATAATGCCCTCCAGCTATCAGCGAATTTTGGTCAGAGTATTGGGCAAACTCTCGATACTGTAGTCTCTATATTTTTTAAAGATGTTGACGGGAATCCCTTCTCTGTGTCGCAAATTATCGGGACAACCTTCACGGATTGGATTAAAGCTTTAATCGGGGAACATAATTACCAAACCTGTGCTACAGGATTTATTAAAGCTAATAGAATCTTAACGACTACGACCAATTTATTCGACTCTGTAAAAGCGATGCAGAGCGCTGTCACGAATGGGCTGGAAACTATTGGGGGATGGGTTGGAAAACTCAATAATGATTTAGTTCGTGAAGGTATTCTATCGGAAGGAGTCGGCTACCATGACAAATCCCCCCAGTTTACAAACCATTTAGGTCGCGCTCAAGAGGTTCTTGAAAACCTGACAGAAGCCACTGAATCAATCAATCAATTAGCCTCTGCCGTCGTCGAAACTCAAGAGTCAGTTACCCAAATTAAGCAAAATTGGGAAACCCTCAAAACTGAAATTTCAACCAATGAAAATACCAAAAAAACCGAGGAGGAACAAAAGACAACTGAATCTAGTACAAAGGCAGATATTACACCTGTGGATTTAGTAGAAGGAAGACAAAACAATGGCAGTTAGTAAAGAGTGGGACTTTTTAAAAAGTTTCTTACACAAAACTTATAATCACGAGGTAAACAAATTTTTTAATGATATTCCCGACGAGGTTCTAGAAGAGATTGACGAGCCTCGAAAAGCGGCAAAAAGAGCCTGTCTGATTCTGCCCAAAGAAACAATGATTAGGGCTTTACATAAACGAATGAATTTTTATTATATTTGCCAAAGAGTTCAAGATAGACCCGACTACGTGGGCGGCAAACCCAAGCAAGAGATGGACGATTCTTACCCTTATGCCCCTCACGTTTATTTATTTTTTAAGCAAGATAAAGACGCATCACCAGAAGGATTTGAACCCTTAGAAATTGAATGTAGTTTTGTTTTAACAGATGAGACTTCAGAAACTATAACTGAAGCAAATCTTAAAACATTAGCAAATAAAATCAAAGCTGAATTTGCTACTAACGATGGGTATCTGTGGAAAAAAGGTTCGTATTTATACACTTATAAAGACCTTAAAAAAGGACTAAATTTACAGATATATTCCATTAGTGAAGCGGAAGCGAAAGAAGTAATACACAAATTATGCTCAATTGTAGGTGCGACATACGACGATGAAAAGCTAACAGAGCATAACCCCAAAAAATCAACCGTAAACAATCCCCCAACACGCCATATACTAGGCGAATCAAGAAAAGGACGACGCTACAGACCTACTGGAAACTGCCGATTTAGAAACGCGAAAATTAGCATTAATGGCATCCCTCGTCTAATGACCCTAGTCGACTTGTCGGGACGCAAAAACAGCTTAGTCTAAGATCCTTGATTCATCTTGGTTGCAAATTTCTTTTAATCTGTGGCCGACTTGGGGAACCTATATAGGTTCCAGGCTGCCGGCGATAGTCCGAATCGGTGCCAAGATTAAGATAACAACTGTAAAACATCAACTGAGTACAAATGGCAACAGTTTCTCGAAAAATTCTTAAGCCTCATAGCTTTACCGAGGGAAATCAAACCTACCTAATTAGGTTGCCCGATATTTACGACGGCAATGGAAGCACAATAGGGGCGGCACTTGGGATTAAAAAACTTGCAGATAACTATGAACCTAAAGCTGGAGACATTTCCATATCTGTTTGCGAAGGACAAAAACAAGGAAAGCTTGTCAAAATGAGAATTTCTTATCTCCAAGGGACAAAGAAAAAAAATTCTATAATTACCTGCCCTGTTGACAAGGCGGCTACCGCAGTAACTCAAATTCTCAGCAAAAATTTTGAGGGCAATAACATCGTGGGGGCTGGCTTTCCGCGCCGCCGCCGCCGAGGATAAAAAGATTTAAATAAAGGATAAAAAGATTTAAATAAAGGAGAAATAGCAAAAAATGGCAAGAATTTTAGTCAAGCACAAAATCACCGTTAGCGACCCCGCCGACAATAGTAAAACGATGATTTTGGCATTTTATGCTCCCCCTGATGCTTACACAGGCATCGAAACAGAAACAGGAGTAAAAGCGCCCGCATCTGATAAGCCAGATGAATTCGGTGATTTCCCCGCTTGCAGCGTTGAGGAACTTCTCTCTACTGGTACGGCTGTTCGCAAAGTGGTGGATGTTCTTAAGGGGGGAAAAACTTACCGACATAAAATTATTGTGGCTGATGTCAAGGCGGCCGCGTTCGATAATGCCGTTAAAGCAAAAACTTATAGAGGCGGAACTATCAAAAAAGTTGTCAACCCCTTAGATGACATTTTCTCATGATAAGTGACGGTAACTGGCAATTGGTAGCCGAGGGGGTAAGTCCCCCGGGCTACTACGGATGGGAGCTTAATTTTTTAATAGAAAATGCGGCTGACTACGCGCTTATTTCCTTAAAAATACCTTCCCGTCCTGACTGGGTAAACATCGGTTGGTTTAGGCAGATAACTTTAGGAACATCCCCCTATGTTTTGACTCGTCGGAAACTCTATCAAGAAGGAAGATTGATTAGGTTAGAGCCGATTGATTTAAGCCAGTTTTCTTTTAAAGCTCTGTCCTATATTTCTGATTATCAGTTTAATATACAGGTCAGGTATCTATGAATCGGATTGAATATTTAGACCTTTTAAGAAATTCTTCAGTTAAATTGGCAATTCCTATAATTGCCCTCCAGTATGCCTTGGAGCTTACTGTTGACAAAGCCATGAGCGAGCAAAATCCTTATTTAAGAGGGTTTTACCTTGCGAATGCTCAAACACTTTTACATTCTATGGTTGCTCAAGTTCCTGAAATAGAAACCTATTTTAAAGAACAGCAAAACCCTTTAGTAACCGCTTTGCTAGAAGTTAATTTGCAACCTTATGAGGTAGTGAAGTGATGATTATTATCTCAGTTGATGAGCGATGGACAACTGTCCGAAAATTCACTAAGGAAGAAATCTCTAAAATTTTGCAAAGCTTACCCAAAGACTTTGATATCTCCATCAAAAACCGATTGCTACAAGTAATTAACTCTTAAGTAGTAAGCCCCCAACTAGGGGGCTGGTATTCTCTTCTATGAATAAGTATAAAACGTTTTTGTTGACGCTTGTCTTTTTAGCTGGCGTATTTTCTAGTGTTTTTTTTTGGCCAAGAGATGTGATGGCCGAGAGCCGATCCTTAACAGCTATCGTTCAAACGAAAGCTTATAAGCCCGACGGCTCAAAGGTTTTAAATTTGTCCAGGGGCAAAACTTACGGGGTTAGCTTGGTCGCCAACGCGCAGGACTATTGGGATGTTCAACTTGCTGGCGACGCGGGTCGATGGAAATTTAAAAAAGCTGATGTGGATTTTCACATGGGGGATTACCCTCTGAACTTGAGTGATTTCAAGGGAGGAGATAGGGTGTCAACGATTAAAGCGATCGTAAGCGAATGTCATCGGTGGGGACTGCTTAAATCTCAATGTGCTTACGTATTGGCGACGGCTGAACATGAATCAAACTTTCAGCCAGTGCGTGAGGCTTGGTGGATGGGTGAAGCTTGGCGGCGGCAGAATCTTAGATACTGGCCTTGGTATGGGCGTGGCTATGGTCAGATGACTTGGGACTTTAACTATCGGAAGTATGAGCGCCTCACCGGAATCAAATTGACCCAAAAGCCAGACCTTGCGCTTCAACCAAACTTAGCTTTATATATTCTCGTTCACGGGATGAAGACTGGAAGCTTTACAGGATATTCCCTGGAAAATTGGATTAACTCCAAACAGACTAATTTTTATAAAGCACGGATGATAGTTAATGGCTTGGACTGCGCTGGTCAAATAGCGGGCAGGGCATCTTATTGGTACCGGCAGCTAACCGTTTATTGAATTTGTAGGGAATAGGTTTTGCCGCTCAAGCGTTCCCTACACAAAATTACCCCTCAACCATTGAGGGGTTTCTCTGTAGATTTTAGTGCTTTAATGCAAATGTCCGTACTACTGAATTAGTTGGGGATTTAATGTAACATTTTTAACTGTTCAGTCAGCGAAAAAATGGTTTACTTTTAGTAATCCTAAATCAGGAAACCTTGAGTAAATACCCCTAAGTTTATGAACTGAATTTGCCCAGAGAATTGAGTAGACTAACCGGGCTGTAAATTTTGCTACTACTAAAAGTTGATTTTGGAGTCAATCTTTTAAGCTAATAGTCCTGTGGGTAAATTCAGATATTTTTATTCTTATTTTTAAAGAGAATTAATTAATGTCATTATCTCTTATTTTCAGCATCCCAGAAGGATTTTGCATTAAGCGAGATTCTTGCGGCATTCCTAAATGAATTCCTTTTTCATCAAAAGCGAGTTTAAGACGACGGCGATATTCTCGACCTACTGCCCACTGTTGGGTTGCTTTGGTTTTCATCCAATATTGAATCTCTACACCTGTATGATCTAAATTGTTGACTCCCATCAGAACCGTCGGTTCTAAAATACAATCTCTCCATTGGGGGTCTTCTTGCATTTGTTGTGCTACTTGTTGCATAACTTTCATGGCTAGGTCTACATCCGCATCATGGGAAATTTTAATATAAAGATCGATTCTTGCCCATTCTTTAGTTAAATTGTGAACCACTCGAATATCTCCATTAGGAACCGTTGTCAAACGACCTTGAGGACCTCGAATTTTAGTGACCGTTAGGCTAAATCCTTCTACTAATCCCCAAGTCTCTTGTACTTGAATAAAATCCCCAATCACATAGCGATCTTGACGTAAAATTTGCATACCATTAATTAGGTCTTTAATTAAGCTTTGAGCGACAAAGGAAATAGCAATCCCTAGCACGCCTGCCCCCGTTAACAAAGCTTTAATGGGAAATTCTAGGATATCTAATGCCAGAAGGATTCCCAAGGCAATAAAAATCCAAAAAACCAAATCCTTACTAATTTCAGCTACGGTACTAAGACGAGATGCTCTCCTTTGAGAAACTCCGATTCCATTAAAAATTTTAGGACAAATAGAGGCTTCTTCGATTAAAATTTGGATGTAACGATCAATACAAATAGAACTGAGCCGAATTGTTACACTAATTCCCAAAAATAAAATTACCACGATCAAAGGCTTTTCAAGAAATTCCCCAAAAATCCATCTTGTCCAAGGAAATAATTCAAGAATTCCCAGAGAAGCCAGAATCCAAATAATAGCCTGTCCTGATTGTAGCAATCTTCTTTTTAAACGAATCCAGTCGAGTTTACGCCGATATTCTTGCTGTTTTTCTCTAACTTTTAAAAATTTAGACTGTTGAGCCGCCAGGGATAATTCTTCTTTAATGGTGGATAAATCTGAGGGAGAAAGAACTAATTCATTGATGGGTTCTTGAACCATTAATAAATGTCGTTGTTTGCCTAACTTTCTTTGTAACCCTAAAATTACCCAACTAAAAACTATGGCAACAGCGATAATGATTAAACTCCATAATAATTGATGAATAATATAGTTAACGTTGCGTTCTTGTTGTGCCCGAATGAGAGCATTTTTGATGATCTCGGCCAATTTTTGCGCCCATTGGGGAACAGAATAGCCATAAAATTCAGCATCTTCTTCAGTAACAGTAACAATTTGACGCTCTCTTAATTTATCATCATCATAAGCAATCACTACTGTTATACCATTGCGTTTTGCTACTGTAACCGTTAGCGTCTCTTTTTGAAACCCTTGATTAAAAATACCACCATAAAGATGATTAGAAACGATACCCTTAAGTTCATTTTCCACTAATTGCGCTCTAAGGCGAGCAAATTTTGGGGGAGATAGCACATTTTCGGAGGATTCAGTCTTGACACCATCAGTAGCAGTAACTTTAAATATTTCATATCCATCTAACCTCACCGAAGCGGCGTAAACATTCCCCACATTAATAACATCAGGGTTAGGATTTAATAAACTGATGCTGTGTTCAATTTTTTCTGACTCTAATTGGGGAGTAAAGAATCCCATAGCTGAAGAGGCATAAGTCAGGGTGATCATACAGCTAAGTATACTCATCATTCCCCAGCTAATCAAAGAGCGAATGGGAAATAATTGCCTATATCTAAAAAAATTTACCATCATATTGCTTATTTATAGCTTAAAGTCTCTGGTTTGGGTCTGAGTAAAGAATCCTAAAATACAGGAGTTAGAAACTGTTGTCTAACTCGTTCCCCCTTAATAAGGGGCGAGAAAGCTCTCTCAATATGCCAATCACCTAAAATATTGTATATTACTTAACGAATAACTAGATCACCAATTTAGATCATTTTCATAGCCTGTTTTAATAAGTATATGCCCAAAACGACGCTTAAATTCTTGCTTAATCTTCTCAGAAAAAAAGTTTTTCCAGTCTCCGGTTATGGCTTTTCTTTGATGGGAGCTAATATCTTCTTGACCTCGCTGGCGATTCGTGACAGATTCAAAAGAATATTTTTTAATAACTTTCTCTAACTCTTGATCACTTATGTCAATTTGACAATGACGAATGATTTTTTCAAAACCTTCATATTCATCGGCTAATAAATTCTCATATTTTATTAATAGGGCTTGATCATTAAGCCAGGAAACCTGAATATCGGCCCAACGCGGAATCACTTCATCCATCAAATAAATTAAGCCTTCTTCCTGATTCATACTGTTCAATTTATGTCGCCATTCTTCAAGTTTTGGACTCAACAATTCATGGCTAATTTTAAAACTAAAATAAGCGGAAATTAGGCTATCTCTAAGGTCACGAATGATGATAAACTTGAGATAAGGTTGTTGCCGCTTCTGAAAGTTATACCAATTGCTAATATAAGTATGAGGAACCGACAAGAAATTTGGGTAATTTTCGGGATTGACCCAGAGATTAGCACCGAGGATTTTCTCAAAATCCGGTTGGGAAAGATAAATATTAGAGTAAATTCCCCCTAACTTAATAGGATTTTTTTTATAATGGTGTCCTTGTACTTTTGGCATAACATACCGATGTGGGGCACAATCATTTAAAACTGCTGCGACCCATTTAGAACCGGCTTTCTGATGAGTAATGTGAAATATTGTGGGTAGCTGATTCATTTTTTCTCTTTTTGAGTTATCTTTGCTGAATTAAATAAATTATTTCATAACCACGACGTGATCCAATTTGTTAAGTTATATAAATAGACCATCAACAAATCAGATCAAATGGCAGATCAATTAATACGGGCAACAGCAGCAGATGGCGGCATTAGAGCAGTGGGAGTCATTTCTACCCGTCTGACGGAAGAAGCCAGAGTGCGACATAAACTTTCCTACGTAGCCACCGCCGCTTTAGGCCGGGCCATGTCGTCAGGGCTATTACTCGCTTCCAACATGAAACGGGAGGGTTCAAGGGTTAATATTCGCATTAAAGGCGACGGACCTCTGGCAGGATTGCTAGTAGATGCAGGATTAGATGGCACTGTACGAGGATACGTGGGAAATCCGAGCGTAGAATTGCCGCCTAATGCTAAAGGGAAACTTGATGTAGGGGGAGCAGTCGGGAAAGATGGTTATTTATACGTCGTTCGAGATGTGGGTTATGGCTATCCCTACTCTAGTACCGTTGAGCTAGTTTCAGGAGAAGTCGGC
Source organism: Gloeothece verrucosa PCC 7822 (assembly GCF_000147335.1). NCBI lineage: Bacteria > Bacillati > Cyanobacteriota > Cyanophyceae > Chroococcales > Aphanothecaceae > Gloeothece > Gloeothece verrucosa. The sequence goes on along the minus strand of NC_014501.1, from coordinate 3,623,964 downwards.
GAGGATATTGCTCATTATTTAATTACCAGTGAACAAACTCCTTCAGCCTTGTTAGTGGGAGTTTTTGTGGATGTTACCGGCGTAATCGCGTCAGGCGGCATTCTCCTACAAGTTATGCCAAAAGCGGCTAGAGATGAAGCCTTAGTCCAGACCTTGGAATCTCGAATTGGAGAGTTAAGCGGCTTTACGCCCCTATTACGAGCAGGTAAGACTTTACCAGAAATCTTTGAGCAACTTTTAGGAGATTTAGGTTTAGTTATCCTTCCTGAAATTCAATTGGTGCGTTTTGACTGTCGCTGTTCCTTTGACAGGGTTTTAGGAGCGCTAAAAATGTTAGGAGAAGCAGAATTACAAGACATGATTGAAAAAGATGATGGGGCTGAAGCCACTTGTCAATTCTGTGGAGAAGTCTATCAAGCCAGCAGTGAGCATTTAGCTCGCTTAATCGAAGATTTACGCGCTCAGTCGGGTTAAGGTGATTAGTCAGTAGTCAGTAGTCATTAGTCATTAGTCAGAGCGTTTTTCCCTATACTCCCTACTCTCTAGTAATGATTAATGACTAATGTGTTATCATAATGCACAACTTGATCCTTAAATAAAAATTAGGGATAATTACTCAGAAAAACTGGGTCGGCTATGGCAAAAAATTACAAAAGACTGGCAACTAAGACATTAAAACTATCCGGTCAACCAAGTGGAACAATGGAAATTCAACCGGGGCGTGAGGAGCAGAGTAAGTTTAATTGGCGAGTGTGGGCAGCTATATTGGTACTGGCATCCGGTAGTATCGGATTTACAGCCACCTCTTTGCTGTTAAAGCTACCACAAGCCCCCAACTGTCCGAGGATATTTTGGCCAATTGCTTCAGCTTCTATGCGTCTGTACTGCGCTCAGTTAGAAGCTCAAAAAAAGACGGTAGACAGCCTGCTTAAAGCCATCAGTCTAGTAGAAGCCTTACCCAGTGACCATCCTCTACGTACAGAAATCAATCGAAATGTAGAAGAGTGGGCACTTGATATCCTCAGCATAGCCGAAGAAGAGTTTCAAAAAGGGGACCTAGAAAAATCTATTGCCATAGCTAAAAAAATCCCTGAACAAGTAGAAGCCCATAATCTGATCGAACAACGGATCGAACGTTGGCGTTCAATCTGGTCAAAAGGAGAGGGTATTTTTTCGGAAGTTGAACAGCATTTAAGAGATTCTGACTGGAATCTGGCTTTTCGTTCAGCGATTGAATTGTTGAACCTCGATAATAAATATTGGGCAACGACTAAATATGATGAAATCGTCCAAAAAATTCAACTCGCCCGCGAAGAAAGCAGTAAGTTAGATGCCGCTTATGTGTTTTTACGACGATATGGGTTAGATAATTGGCTAAAAGCCATCGAAGAAGCTCAAAAAATTAATTCTTCATCCTATGCTTATCAAGAGGCACAAAACCTGATCGGTAAAGCTAAAGATAAGCTACTGTCTTATGTACAAACATTAATCAAAAATCGGTCTTGGAACGAGCTACAACAAGTCGCTGATCGCATTCCGGAAAATTTGGTCTTAACTGAAGAAGTCAAAGATTGGAAAGCACTCGCCTCTGCTGGCATTGATGCTCAGACTGGGACAGTGGATACTTTACAAGCGGCTATCTTATCGGCCGAAGAAATTGCGGCTGATAGCCCCCTCTATGACACCGCACAGGAATTGATCAGCCGTTGGAAACAAGAAGTAGACGATGTTAAAGTCCTCAGTCAAGCCAAAGATTTAGCTGTATCCGGAACCGTAGAAGACCTTCATGCAGCCATCGCTAAAGCCGACTCCATCCCCACTTCTAACCCTCGTTATCAACAAGCACAACAGCAAATCCGAGAGTGGAACCGTCAAATTGAAGTCACTGAAGATCAGCCGATTTTAGATCAAGCTCAATCTCTTGCCAGTCGAGGAGATTTAGATGCTTTAAGAGAAGCCATTAGTCAGGCCAGTTTAATTGCTTCAGGTCGCGCTCTTTATCCCCAAGCTCAAGAGGAAATTCGGGACTGGAGAACTACTATTGAACGCAGCGAAGACCGTCCCTTGTTGGATCAAGCTATGGCTTTAGGGAATGCCAAAGATTATCCAAATGCCATCAACACAGCCGAACAAATTCGCCGAGGAAGGGTGTTGTATCCGGAAGCACAAGCAAATATTAATAATTGGCGGCGGGAAATAAAAGCTCAACAAGATTTACAGCAAGCTTATGCAATTGCTCAAGCCAGAACTTCAGAAGCTTTAGTGACGGCAATCACGATTATAAGACGGATTCCCTCTTCTACAGATGTAGGCACACAAAGCCGTCAGGCCTTGGATCGCTGGAGTTATCAATTATTAGATATTGCCTCTACTACAGCTAATCAAGGATTAATTGAAGAAGCTATTAAATTAGGACGAATTATACCGCCAGAAAGTTCTGCCTATCAGTCAGCTAAGGCTCAAATTCAACAATGGCGTAGTTTATTACAACCTCCTACTCCTGCGACTCCTCCTCCTTCGGTCACGGAAACCACTTATCCGGCTTCATCGGAGCAAACCCCCTAACTTTACTATCATCAAATAGGGGGTCAACCCACCCCCGGCTCAAGTGCGGGGAGTTTGACGAGATTCAGCAAGTGTTAAAATTTTTAATATTTTTTGGTGGATTTTACTGATAAAATATGAATATACACTAAATTGTTAGTGTTTTCTGGCTTCTTAAACTCCGAGAAGGGACTTGAGCAAATGTCTTGAATCAGTCCTTCTCATTTTTATCAGCATAATATAAAGTGTTTATTATTGGTTCCCTCTAAAGAAATATTTTTTAATATAATTTCTCTTGAACTTAAAGGTTCAAGCTTTTTCATTGATGAAGAATTATGAGCTTAACCTAAATCACCACCCCGTGCAAAAATTTCGATGACTTCCGTGCGGGTAAGCTGGTTTTTTTCGCCAATTTCTGCCAAGAGTTTCCAAGCGGTATCAGTTAATCTCATCGTTCTAAGTCGTTTGGTATCTTCGGTATAGTCACGGCTAAATTTCCCATCAAGTCCACGTTGTCTTCTGAGGGATTTTTGTCTTGTTCCTGAGTATTGGTTCATCTGTTACGATTTATTTGTTTCTTGTCTATTATTCTATAGAGCAAAAATAAGAAATTTATAAGAAAAGCCGCGTTTTGGGGATTTCTTTAGATTTGTTCATGCTTGTCAGGTGAGTGAGATTGGCATTGCCGAACCCGCTAATATAAATTAACCAGTTGCAACACCAATATCAATAGCCAGCAAGCGAAAAATGCTATTATCCCTTAGCGGAATCCAACTTAATTAATTCAGGTTCAGGTTCTTTATGTTTAGAATCCGCTTCGAGGGGAGATAATAAAGGAAAGAAAGGTTGATGAATACTAATTAACTGGGCTAGAGTTTTCTTTAATTGGGTACGAGGCACAATGGCATCCACAAACCCATGTTTAAGCAAATACTCAGAGGTTTGAAACCCTTCCGGTAGCTTTTCTCGTAGGGTTTGCTCAATTACCCGTTTTCCTGCAAATCCTATAGTCGCTTGAGGTTCAGCGATAATAACATCTCCCAACATGGCAAAACTTGCCGTAACTCCCCCTGTGGTGGGATGAGTCAGTACAGGAATATAAATTAATTTAGCTTCTCGATGGCGTTCTAATGCCCCAGAAATTTTAGCCATCTGCATCAGACTTAACATTCCTTCCTGCATTCTCGCGCCGCCAGAAGCGCAGATAATTACTAAAGGTAAACTATTAGCTGTGGCTTGTTCAGTTAAACGGCAAAGTTTTTCTCCCACTACCGATCCCATGCTACCACCCATAAAACGGAAGTCCATCACCCCCAGAGCCACTGGTAAGCCATCGAGTAAACCTGTACCGGTAGCCACAGCATCCTTGAGTCCGGTTTTTTCTTGAGTATCTTTGATCCGATCGCTGTAGGGTTTACGGTCTTTAAATTTGAGGGGATCGCTTGGAGATAAATGTTCTGCTAAGGGAGTCCAAGTGTTAGGATCGATTAACTGGCGAATGCGTTCATCACTATCAACTCGGTTATGATATCCACAATCTGGACATACCAATTGATTAGCCAATAAATCTTTTGAATAAGCGAGAACCCCACAAGAATCACATTTCGTCCATAGTCCATCCGCGATTTCCCGTTCTTGCTGTTGTTGGACGGAGGGTTCTGATTTTTGTCTGTTAGCAAACCAATCTAATAAAGACATAATTAACTTAATTCTCCTCTTCTAGAGGACTTAACAAGAGTAAGGCTGTCCATCGATCTTGTGAACGCACTTGTAAGGCGGCTTGACTTCCTTGACCACAATAAACGCCAAGACCGATATCAAGCACACGAGCGGGAATTTCATGAGCCGCCAGTATTTGCTGCATTAATTCAGCTTCCCAGCGAGCTTGAGTGGTTCGGATTGTAACCCAGCACACAGACTTTATTTTATCAACAGACATGAGCCATTATTCATTGATCTTCGATTTTTAATAAAGAGGGAAAAAGAATTTCATATAGGTTGATATCATCTTCTCTCCCCAAAATAAAGTCAAGGCGGCTCCCAAACCTAAAAACGGACCAAAGCGAATAGGGTGCCTACGCCCCATCTGAGTTAATAATATCGCTACAACACCAAAAGCTGTTCCCAACGCACAAGCTAAAAATCCCGTTAACAGCAAATATTTCCACCCTAACCAAGCTCCAATCATAGCGGCTAATTTTGGGTCTCCTCCCCCCATCGCTTCTTGTCCAAAAACCAAGGTTCCCACCCAACGAATAATCTCAAATAACCAAATTCCTAAGACGGCACCGACGATTCCAAACATGAGATTATGGGGAATTTGAGAAAAATCCGACCCGCCGCGCGTCCCTTGAAACACTAACCCCAAGACTAACCCCGACTGGGTTAAAGCGTTGGGTAAGGTCATGGTATCTACATCAATGAGGGATAATGCCAGTAACCAGCTACAAAAAGCCCAATAACCTAGGGTTGATAGCTCAAAACCAAATTTCCAAAAAACCAAGCCAAATAATAAAGCTGTAGCCGCTTCTACTAGGGGGTAACGAATGGAAATAGGAGACCTACACCAACGACAGCGCCCTCTTAACCAAAGCCAACCTAAAATCGGTACATTTTCCCGACTTCCCAGTTTATGGGAACACTTGGGACAACGCGAAGGCGGATGGATTAAGGATAATCCTGCTGGAATGCGATAAATCACCACATTTAAAAAACTGCCAATAGCTGCACCAAAGGCAAAAACAAATAAGGTTACTATCACATTAACCAGGGTTTCCATTTTCGGAGTTTCATCGTCTCTAAGACTGGAAGAGAGGTTTTGGATTTAATAGATTTCTGATTCGAGTTGTTTAATGGATACAAAACATTCTCCGGGTAAAAGGATCGGTTTCGCATTAAAAATCAGTTGACCCCGATGAGTTTCTCGATTAATTGCCACACCAAAGGGCCGCTGTGTTAATTTTGAGTGCAAAGAGCAGTAGGTCCGGTAAATCCGTCTCGCTGCTCTGAGGAGGGTGGGATCTAGCAGAATGGGAATGTCCATGTCTAGATTTTTTTGTTTGGCTTGCTCTGATAGATATACCACTATCCTATCTCCCAATTATTAACTTGTCTTGTAATTGATATAGATGTTACACAATTGTTTAAGACGTAGATCACCCTTGTAAAGATTCTAAGACATTAATCAAAACTTCTCCCATGCCCTTACATCCCACTAACGTCATTCCTTCTGACATGATGTCTCCTGTACGATAGCCTTTTTCTAATACGGCTAAAACCGCTTGTTCGATTTGATCGGCGGCTTCTGGCTCATTTAAGCCATATTTCAACATCATGGCGGCACTGAGTACCTGAGCAAGCGGGTTAGCTTTATCAAGTCCTGCAATATCGGGGGCTGAACCATGTACCGGTTCAAATAGTCCGGGTCCATCTGAACCTAAACTAGCAGAGGGTAACATCCCAATACTACCGGTTAACATAGCGGCTGCATCCGAGAGGATATCGCCAAATAAATTGCCGGTGACGATGGTATCAAATTGTTTTGGGTTACGCACTAGCTGCATAGCCGCATTGTCAACATAGAGATGAGACAGTTCTACATCTGGGTATTTTTCGGCCATTAAAGTTACGCGATCGCGCCATAATTGGGAGACATCTAAGACATTGGCTTTATCCACAGAACAGAGCTTTCCTCGACGTTTTTGGGCTGTTTCAAAGCCGATTTGAGCAATGCGGTCTATTTCTGATTCTGTATAGGCCATGGTATTCACGCCCCGTTTTTCGCCGCTTTCTGTCTCAAAAATTCCCTTCGGTTGACCAAAATAAATGCCGCCGGTGAGTTCTCGCACCACCATAATGTCCACGCCTTCGACGACTTCTCGTTTGAGGGTGGAAGCGTCGATTAACTGCGGTAAAATGGTGGCCGGACGTAAGTTAGCAAATAATCCTAAGCCGGCTCTGATGCCTAATAATCCCGTTTCTGGGCGTTGATGACGGGGCAAATTATCCCACTTATAACCCCCGATGGCGGCTAAAAGCACTGCATCACTGTTGCGACAAATCTTTAAGGTTTCTTCGGGTAAGGGGTTTCCGGTTGCATCAATGGCAGCACCGCCGATGAGGGCTTCTGTAAACTCAAAATTTAGGTCGAATTGTTTGCCTATCACCTTTAGGACATCTACGGTTACGGCTAAAATTTCAGGTCCGATACCATCGCCAGGAAGTAGGGTTATGCGGTGTTGCCGAGTCATGAGCGCTTTCTTTTCCGTTTTTATTGCCAATCTTCTATTATAGCAGTAATTCTGCAATTAAATTCTTAATTTTTACAGTTGGGCCGATTTTTGTGATTGATTTTCTGTAAAAACATTAGATCTCTTCTAAAAGGGTTATTTTAGATTATTGTCCACAGATAAACCTTGCCCTGAGCGGTAGCCAAGCGGCAGATAAATACAGATAAAATAGATCAAATATTTGGCAAGGGGTCTATTTTACTTTTGTAGAAGTTTGAGAAACTTTTTTGATAAGTCTCTCTAGAGATAGATAACGCTTCAGTTCGAGTATTTTATACTTTTTGATAGAGAAAACTTAAAAATAATATCATGTCAAATCATCCTATGATTGATATATTTTTCGACAAAATTTAGTGTTTTTTTAAACAATAAATATAGATATATCAAAATATATAGGATTAAAAAAACTACTCGAAAAAAAAGGTTATTTTAAGTCAAACTGTTTATTTTAAGTAAGCAGTATTTCCCCTTTAAAAATATTAGTGATTTCAAGAAAAGTTGTAAAAAATATGCACTTAGAAGTATGGCCAGGTAACGTTTATCCTTTAGGTTCCTATTGGGATGGAAAAGGAACAAATTTCGCTTTATTTAGTGAAAATGCCACAGGGGTCGAACTTTGTTTATTTGATAAAGACGGTGTTGAACAGCGTATTACTCTAACCGAATATGACAACTATGTTTGGCACTGTTATATCCCTGGTATATCACCCGGACAACGTTACGGTTATCGGGTACAGGGGCCTTACGATCCTGCTAGTGGTCATCGCTTTAACCCCAATAAATTGCTGATAGACCCCTATGCTAAAGCGATTGATGGGGATGTGCAAAATGGTCCAGAACTGTTTGGTTACTCTTTTGATGACCCAGAAGAAGACCTGTCTTTTAATGATACAGATAGCGCACACTTGATGCCAAAATCTGTGGTTGTGGATGAGTCGTTTGACTGGGAAGGGGATAAACTCTTACGAATTCCCTTTCATGAAACTATTATTTATGAACTTCATGTTAAAGGGTTTACCAAATTACACCCCGATGTACCCGAAGAACTGCGGGGAACTTATGCCGGACTCGCTCATCCTGCTAGTATAGCCCATCTTCAAATGTTAGGCATTACGGCGGTAGAATTGATGCCGGTGCATCACTTTTTAGCCAACCCTGGACATTTGGCCGATAAAGAACTCAGAAATTATTGGGGTTATGATTCTCTTAATTTCTTTGCTCCCTACTCAGGCTATAGTTATGATCAAAGGCCCGGGGGTCAGGTCAAGGAATTTAAAGAAATGGTCAAGGCGCTGCATAAGGCCGGCATTGAGGTGATCTTAGATGTGGTCTACAATCATACCGGCGAAGGCAATCATAAAGGCCCTACCCTGTCCATGCGAGGGGTGGATAATGCGGCTTATTATCGTCTGGTAGATGATGAACCTCGCTATTATATGGATTTTACCGGCTGTGGTAACTCCCTCAACGTGCGCCACCCGCAAATCTTGAAGTTAATTATGGATAGTTTGCGCTATTGGGTTTTAGAAATGCACGTCGATGGGTTCCGCTTTGACTTAGCCTCAGCTTTAGCGCGAGAATTATATGATGTGAATAATCTCTCGGCATTCTTTAACATCGTTCATCAAGACCCTGTTATTGCTGATGTAAAATTGATTGCTGAACCTTGGGATGTGGGAGATGGCGGCTACCAAGTGGGGAACTTTCCTCTGTTATGGTCAGAGTGGAATGGTAAATATCGGGATACCATACGGGACTTTTGGCGCGGTGAACCTGGTAGCTTAGGAGAATTTGCCTATCGCTTTACAGGGAGTTCTGATTTGTATCAAACCAATGGGCGCAGTCCCTATGCCAGTATCAATTTTATCACCGCTCATGACGGCTTTACCCTTTACGATTTGGTCAGCTACAACGATAAGCACAACGAAGCTAATGGCGAAGATAATAATGATGGAGAATCTCACAACCGTTCTTGGAATTGTGGGGTAGAAGGAGAAACCGATGAGCCGGAAATATTAGCCTTGCGGGAACAACAAAAGCGTAACTTTTTAGTCACCCTGCTGCTATCTCAAGGGGTTCCCATGATACTGGCAGGAGACGAAATGCAGCGAACCCAAAAAGGGAATAATAATGGCTATTGTCAAGACAATGAGGTTTCTTGGCTCAATTGGGAATTAGTCAATGAAAAAGCCCAACTATTAAATTTTGCTCGTCAGTTAGTTTTCTTCCGCCGCAAACATCCCGTTTTTCAACGACGCAGATGGTTTCAAGGTAGCCCCATTTTTGGTAAGACCATTAGTGATATTCATTGGTTTAACCCGAATGGAACTGAAATGACTGAGGAAGAATGGCAAGATGGTTTTGCTAAAACCCTGACGATTTTCTTAAATGGTAAGGAAATTCCGCGAGTGGGTTTTCAAGGTCAACGCATTATTGATCAGAGTTTTATATTGTTCTTTAATGCTTACTGGGAACCTCTTGAGTTTTTTCTACCTGAAGGGTTACAAGCTCAAGAGTGGCGGGTGGTTGTTGATACTACTCAGCCGAGTTTTGTTGAAGAAGGAGCGATTTATAAAGGAACTCAAGAGCTTATCATTGAAGGACGATCAATCATGGTATTAGAATCTATTGAGTAAGTCCTAATTTGACTTCTGTGCCATCCCTTCTCCTACAAAGAGAGGGGAATCATTATTTGTATGTATGCGATGAGTTTCCTATTAGACCTCTTGCACAAATCAGAATTGTTGCAGAAAATTAATAGTTCACAAGGCAAAGCCGCTCAAGCTGCGTTTACCTGAGCAATTTTATTGACCTAGAGGAATTTTTTAGGCGGCAAGAGGTATGGCAAAAATATTAAAACTTACGCACCGTAACCCAATTATTAGGGTTTGAGATTGTCCGCGATCCTTCGCACAGCGAGGGATGACATAAAATCGTTGTTTTTAATCAGGAGTGCGTAACTCCTAAATATAATCCTTTTTATTTGTGATCTGCTAGGGTAATAGGTTTTTATTCTGTCCAGAGGACGATTAAATTTAATCTAAATTATGGCTATACTTATGGCTGTAATCAAATTCACTACATAGAGAAATCAACAATTATGGAAGAATTTTTGCGCCATTTATTAGGAAATAATATAACGGTTACTTTATTATTTTTAATTATTGGATGTTGTTGGCTATTTTACATTCCAGGACATGGAAATAATTAGAGCTTATTTACTTTGTTCCTTTACAGAGTAGAGGGTTTTATGGATTTATTTTAGATGAAAAGATTGTTCCATCGAAGCATCACGACAGGAAACTATTGTATGAGTTTCTCACATCTAATTACTGATGGATATAAATCTAGAAGAAGCAAAATTTGTTGCTTGTTCTGCTTGCTGAGTTAAATTTGGCTGCCCATGAGTTTAGACATAACTTCGTATAAATCCAGCCATTCTTGTGACTCTTGTATTGTTTTATTACTATTTTGTAAACTGTAATTTAGCCGAGAGCGAACTGTGCTTAAATTAAGTTCTTGTTTTTTGTGCTTGAGTAACTCGATTGTATTAGACCGATATTGCTCTTCAACTTCTTGATATTTTTGCTCTAATTTGTTGATAGATTTTTGCAAAATAAGGGCTTTTTCTTCAGCTTTCTGCTGCTGATTTTCAATTTTAGTAAGTTCCTTTTGAAGTTGCTCTAAAGTTTGTAGAGTTGATGCTTCTGTTGGTTCCAGTAGCAACAGTTGATTCTTGTGTAAAACTTTTATTTCTTGTTGCTTCTCTTGTTGATAAGCTGGCTCTTGATTGAAATTTGGTGAAAAACCATTTAATGATTTTTTAACAAGTTGTTTTTCCAAAAATGGTATATTTTGTTCATTTAGCAATTGATTAATTTGTTCCTGTAAAGCTTGAGTTTTTTGCTGATAAATCTGAATTAATTCTTGTTTAACTTGATACTCGGCTTTTAATTCTTCATTTAATCGAGTAAGTTGTTTCATGAGTTGTTTTAAGCGTTTTTGCGATTTTTCTGTTTCTTTAGCTAAACGTTGGTTTTCTTTTAAGAGTGAATCTTGCTTTTTTTGCTTTTGTTGTAGTATTCTCTCTAAAAACCACCAAGCGCCTAAGCCTCCCGACAAAAATAATGAATATGTTAAGGTATAGTATTTATTCGCGCCATCGGCATTGAACAAACTTTCAGGGGAAGCTTTTACCCAAGTTGCTAAGTCTTTTTGAAACGAGGGGGGTGTACTCCGAATATAGTAAACTCGCCCAAAAATTTTGCCTTGATTAACTTTACCCGTTTTTTCTAATATCTTAGAGTCAGGATTATTAAAATATTTTTCGGTGAATAAAGGAGGAGGATTTTGAAGGACACTATAAGGAGATTGGTATAAACTTTCAGGCGTTAAGTTGTCTTTCAAAGCTAAATTGGAACGGGAAGTATAAACTATTTGTTGATTTGGACAGTCAGGTAAATCGGTTTTACAATTGGTTATTACTAGCCCAAATAAGCCATAATTGCTATCTAAAGTTCGTTGCATTTCTTCTTCATTATTTTGAATAAGTGTATAAGATAGCTTAGTGGGTAGAGTATGAAATAAAAGGTTAAAGTAAACATTCTGTACTCGTACTATCGTACCTTGCCAATAACTTTGATAATTATAAAAATTGGCTAATGTAGCGATTGCCATAGCAGAAGAAGTTACGACAAATAATCGCATCAACATCAATTTTAAATTTTGCATGGTTGGTTCTTTTTTTTTAGATTTATTAGGCTAAACTAGCAGCTAAATGCCAAAATTCTAAAACTGTTTTTTGAAATTATCGAACGTTTTAAATCAGAAACCGTAACGCTTGAAAACCTTTAATTGATTATTAATTGATTCGAATATACTATTAGTTGTTTTACAATCAAAGTAACCAACTGTTTCAGCCAACCAATTTTTGATAGTTGCGACGGTTTAAGGAAAAATCTGTTTGCTAATTTTAGAAATTAAGTAGCGATGTACTCAGCAGATGTGGGTAGCGGTACATACCTTGGACTAAATAGCAGCGTTGTTGGTAGGCGGCGAGATAATCTACGCTCAGAAGTTTCAGCTTCGGTAGCGTAGCAGTTGAATATTCGGTTGTCGAGTTGAGTGGTGTACATCGCTTGTTTTCTTTATTTATCTACTGAGCTTATTTACTGATTTAAAGTAACAGCTTAAGCTATTCTGAAGTCAATTGTCAAGTTGAGCGAAGAGATGAGTAAATTAAACGATTACCTGCGATCAATCCCCGAAAGAACAAAAGGTATGCAGCGAAGCGAGGTCTAGTTTGAGGATCAACAGCGAGACTCATTCGGAGTAAACTTTCTTTCTGCGTCTCCTCATGAAAGCATGGGCAAAGTCGAGCAACTTCGGCACAAATCTTAATGTAATATTAATGATCTTGGTAATTATATAGGTTTATGAACATTGGGTAAAGAAGGACGAAGAGATAAATAAGCAAGCGCCCCTCCTAGAGGAACAAGACTTACTGCCCAAAAAATTCGAAAATCTCTAAGTCCTCGGCGACCCATATCATCTCCTAAAACCGCCGGAAATACCAGACACATTAAACAAAAATCTAAACTGATCAGATGAACAAAAGGATTAGTATGCCATTGCTGAACAAAATCTTGCCAATCTCCCGCCCAGATCGCATAAACAAGCAATCCGAGGGTAACTAAGCTGAGAAATATACCATACAAGCGAGAGTCTAAAATTTTTATCCATATATCTTTATAACTCGAGAATTCTTGATTAGGACGACGGACAATTAAATAAGGTAATAGTCCCATCACCCCCGCCCCATTGGAAGTTAAAAAAGACGGCCAAGCTGATATATTTTGTGTTCGCTCATCAATAAACAGAAAGCCCGCGTAAATCATCGGCCAAACGCCCATCAACCAAAATATAGATACCACAAAGGCATTAATATCTGAGATTTGAAATTTAATTAATTTTTCCATCAGCGTTAAAACACCCGGATGATCAAGAGGAGATATCAGTAACGTATAAGCCGTAAAAATTAACCACACTAACCACAGCACAATTTTTGTCTTCATGATTACTTTAATGATTTTGCCAGCAAAAATTGATTCAAGCCGCTCACAAAAAGCTCTGGATGTTCAACAGAATTTGGGCATTCATCGCTTCATCCCTAATTCATCCTATTCATTCAACATTTTTATCTGCTCTATCTCTAGACTGACTTTGGCAGAAAAAGTCTCATTAATACCAATTTTCCTTAATAAGGCAATTTTTTTTTATTAAGCGAAAATATAAAAATAGTTAAAAGTTATTTTTTAAGCGCTAAGTACCTGGACATAAATAAAGTTCATTATGTTAAGAAATGTTAAAGCCTTGAAAGGCTTTCCTGTTCCCTGTTCCCAGATCCGGTGTTCCCTTACCAAACAGTTAACTTTAATTTTGTCCAGGTACTTATAAACATCTTTAACTTGTGGGTAAAGTTAATGTCTCGGCTCTTGGTTTGATGGTTTTTAGTAAGTTAATATAATGATTAAAATCCTAAATCTGCCTTAGCCATTTTGGCGCGTTCCAAAAGAACATCATCCGGCAAATTTGACCACTCGGTTGCCCCAATTTCAGCATAAAATTGTTGATCATAAGCACGAGTTCTCACCACCACCGGCATAGGAACAGCATGACCTAAAATGAGTGCCTGTTGTTTAGAATCTAACTTGGCTAAAACCGATCGCAAACTCCCCCCACCCGATACGCCGGTGAAAATTGCATCAATATCTTTCTCATCATTCAGTAAACAGGTGATCCGAGTCCCCACCTGAGACATGACCTCATTATCAATACCCGAAGGACGCTGATCCACAATTAACAAAGTAACAAAATATTTCCGCATTTCCCGGGCAATGGTGCCAAAAATGGTTTGCTGAACAATTTTAGAATCTAAAAAGCGATGTGCTTCCTCAATAGTAATTACTAAATGACGGGGACGGTCTTGCGGTTTTTTCGTTTGTAAAAATAGTTCGGCTTTTTCCACATATTTAGCGTGAATGCGGCGGGTAATCATATTGGTGGCTAACATATAGGAAAGCATATTGCCCTGAGAACCAAATTCTACGACGACGTGCTTACCAGCATCCAAAGACTGTAAAATTTGGTCAATATAATTATGAGGACAGACACTGCGTAGATATTTTAAACTCTCGAGCCGCATCAACTTACGCTGCAACGACATAATTGAACCCGGATGACCTTGTTTATCGGTACAAAAAGTCTTAATCTCTTCATTACTCATGCTGACCAATTGCGTAATCCAAGACCGTCCAAACTCATTATTCAGGATAGCCGCATTATCGATACTCGCGTCTGATAATCCTAACTCACCGGCAATCAAGCGGATATCTTCGATTTCTATCTGATCATAACTTAGATAAAGTTCTTGAGCATCCCGCACTCCCCGTCGTTGGGTAGACTGAGGGTCAAGGGTATAAATTTCTACTTGTCCTGGAAATAATTGACGCAACCCCTTAACCGTAGAGATTTGTTTCCCCTCCTGCATGGCCTCCCACCCATATTCTGAGTGCATATCAAACATTAGATTAACGGCGGCTTGTTTGCGGATAATTCCGGAAATTAACAGACGAGTCAGAAAAGATTTTCCCGTTCCCGATTTCCCAAAAACGCCATTACTGCGTTCCACAAAACGATCTAAATCGATACAGATAGGAACATCCATATCTAAAGGTTTACCAATGGCAAAATTGCGCCGCGTTATATCGTCATCCCATCCAAATACCATGCGAAAATCTTGTTCTGAGGCTTCATAAACTTGGCTAAAATGGGCGGGAATGGTTTTAACCGGTAATAATTCTAAATCGGCATTAGTTTGGGCTTCAAAAGAGGCTAAAGAACTTTTACCATTGTCATGATTACCATTGGCAGAAGCGGCTGATTTATTGCCCTCGGTTGGGGTAAACATTAACATCGGCGCTAATTCGATCATGCCAAATGTTCCACTACCGGCCAGAATATCCAGCATTAAAGAATCGTCTATACTGGGAGGATTGGCTAAAATTCTCGGATTAGAGGTTCCTAAAGAGACATCCGTCAGCAGACAAAAGAAACGGGATCGTATTCCTTGGACGACTAAAAATTTACCGACCCGCATATCTTCTACAGACACACCTGGATGTAGCCGCACCTCTAACCCTTCCGAGAGGGAACCTTCAATAATAAAACCGAGGGGTTGTTCGTTCATGCTATCAGGAAACCAGAATAGAAATGTAAAACGAAGAGTCAAGAAACAGAATAATTGATTTTGTTCTCAGAGGAAAACTTTTTTTTGATGATGATAAGCAGGACGTGAGGTTTTAATAATCTATTTTATAATAAGCATAAGATTGTTGATTAATCAAGCTCCCCTTTTTTTTTAATGATGAATCCTCTACCCGTTTACATTCCCCCAACTTTCAAAGTTACCGATGAGCAATTTAGAGAAATTGCTGCGGCTAATCGAGATTTACGACTAGAAAAAACCGCTACAGGAGAATTGATCGTTATGCCCCCAACTGGAGGAAATACCGGAAGACGTAATTCAGATTTAGGTTATCAAGTCTATGCTTGGAATAAACAAGCCAACTTAGGTGTAGTTTTTGATTCCTCTACCGCCTTTGTCCTTCCTAATGGGGCAATTCGCTCTCCTGATGTGGCTTGGATTGAGCGGGAAAAATGGGATTCTTTGACCTCTGAACAGCAGAATGAATTTCCGCCGCTTTGTCCGGATTTTGTGATTGAATTACGCTCAAAAAGCGATTCTTTAAAAGATTTGAGAGAAAAAATGCTAGAATATTTAGACAACGGAGCGAAATTAGGTTGGTTAATTGATCCCCAAAATAAACAGGTGGAAATTTATCGACCTTTACAAGAAGTCAAAATTTTCAACGCACCTAAAAGTTTAACGGGTGAAGATATTCTGCCGGGTTTTGTTTTAGATTTAACGGCTATCTTCTCATAAAAGTGATCGCGCTTCGGCTATCCACTGCTGTACTAATTCTACCGGCGGGCATAAATCTTTTCGTTGCATTGTTGCCACTTGAAGCCGCAAAATTTGACGATGTAGTCGATAGGCTGGTGTTTGGCTTAATTGAGGGATAGAAGCAATTCCCGAATGTAATAATAAGCCGCAGTATTGACAGCCGACACTAGGCAGACGAGCTAAATCAGCTAAAGCGATCCATTTATTAATATACACAATATTCATGCCTAACTTATGGGCTAAAGTTTGTTTTAATTGAACTGTTTTTCCACGCTCTAGTAAATCTTGAGTTGTTGTAATGCCACAATTTTTTAATTGAGTTTGTTGTTGTTGACTCAAACCAGGCAATTTTTCGATGATCCAATAACAAGCTTGCATCTTTTTCAAGTATTTTACCTTAAACTATATTTTGAGGGAAAACGGCAACCAATTATAATACTGAGGATAAACGGGTAAACGCGGGACTAATTGCCATCCGGCCGGTTCTAAAAGCTTTTTTAAAATTGCTGGGTGAGGATGAGGATAATCAGGGTTTACCTCATCTACCGGACCAATTCCCCCTAAATCTCTAGCCCCTGCTTGGATACATTCGAGTAAAATTGCCGGGTGAGCCACTAAATTAGGCGGAATTTGAATATTAATCGAACTGGGAAGGATTTGCCTCGCTATTTCGACAACTTTGGGTAATTGCTGCAATTTAAATGCAGGGGCATCAAAAAGCTGTTGATGTCCTGGGCTATGCGGCTGTAAGATGACTTCTTGAATATGTCCCCACTGTTGATGTATAGAGGCTATCATTTCTAAACTATCCCGGCAATCTTGTTCTGTTTCCCCAATGCCTAAAAGTATACCGGTGGTGAAAGGAATTTTGAGTTCTCCTGCCCATTGTAGCTGTTGTAGTCGCAATTGAGGGTTTTTACTGGGGGCATGGCGATGAACAGAGTCTAATAATTTCGGTGTTAATTGTTCCAACATTAACCCCATAGATACATTAACCTGTTTGAGCCGCTCCATTTCTTCTTGACTGAGAGGCCCGGCATTAGTATGAGGAAAAAATCCCATTGAAAGTGCTAATTCACAGATGTCATAAATTCGTTGAAACCAACTTTTCCGTTGAGGAGAATGGGGATGAACTTCTCCGCTAAGAATTAAAATTTCTGTAATTCCTTGATGTTGCAGTTGTTGTAATTTTTCTCTAGCTGCCGTTAAACTTAACCAGGGACTTTGGCCTATATCCGTGCGAAAATTGCAATAGGTACAGCGATTAAAGCACTCATAAGTGGGCACTAAAGTATAGGCAGGGCTATAGGTAACAACGAAAGAATTGGGATCGTTGTTCATTTTTAGTTAGGAGTTTTATGAAAGGGTAGATAAAGAGATAGACCTTTGGTTTAAGCATATCCCTTTACTTATTTTTACCCGATTATTTCAACTATAAATATATATAGCGATATACGATTAGCTAACGCTGGTTGCATAGACAGCAACGGCTAATAAGCCACCAACCAAGAACAAACCTAAAATTCCTAAAATTATATAATTACGCTGTTCTGTTTTAGATGGAGGGGTAGCTTGATAAACTTTCGGCTCTGCTGCAAAGTTGTTTAGCCGTCCACCTTCTTCAGTTGTATAGGGCATAGATTAAAACCTCTTGGAAATTGTTTTATTTTAGTTGTTATATGAATGATACATAAATCTTTACAAAAGTTCAACACCTGTTGGCGGTTGATCTTTTTTGGGGGGAATGCCCTTTGTACGAGTGCTATAATCGTGAAGCCTTGTTTGCTCCCTGTGAGCGGTGTTCTTTTCCCTGGGTATGGAGCTAATCTTTAGCCGCTTGCAAATCTTGTTCTAGTGTTTTTTCCAGAGATGATTCGGTAGGAGTTTGAGTGATGATCGGACTAGAAGACATTTCTTGTGATTTGATGCTAATCTGAATTTTGGGTCCTGAACTAGCTAGACGAATGACCATTCCATCATCTACTGCTAAGGGTGTTGTAATCAGTTTTCCCTCTATAAAGGTTCCGTTAGCTCCAAAACTTTCTAATTCCCACTCTGAGCCATTTTTCCTTAGTTCTAGATGATGTCGAGACACTACTGCACTGTACAGAACTACATTATTATCTATCCCCCGCCCAATCCGAATGATAGATTCGTCTTCAAATGTCCAATGTTGTAGCGGGATTGTTTTGGTTGGATGTAGTAGGGTCAGAATAATCACTGATGTTCCATTAGAGTAGATTTGGTTATAAATTGACTGAGTTGGATCAGTCAAGGGGTTATGTGTTCCCACCGAAGGCAATAGGAAAGCGGTGGAACTTTGTATTTTTACTTCATATATTTTAGCGTGAACTATCCCTATTGCTGTAATGAATAAAATTATAACATAAATCTCTCGGCAACTCTGCAAGCTGATTTTGGCAACAATTTGCCACAAATACTAACAATTTGCTTAAGAATAAACTTTTTTACTTCTTGACAAAAAAGCAGAATTATAGTATGCTCTGCTTCAAGAATTTTGCCTGAAAAGACTTTATCAAAACCTAAAGTTCAGTGGAGGATAACTCAAGTTTCTTAATACTTATTTTAGCTTTAGTCGGATTAGATCTGTGAATACAGAAGGAGAAGTTAGCTTTTGATGACTTGTGTTGTTAAATAGGTTTTTGCGGTCAAGAAGATTTATGAAATTTGGTGCTAACATGATGTTTTATGTTGTAAGTTTTTTTGCAGCTTTCGACTCGAATGTACTGTTCAAGGATTGGCTAATTCACAAAACCCCTAACCGATTAATTTGATAAATGCCTCCTCATCTCTCGAACACTGCTTAAATTTTGTCATCGTTGATCCAAGGCTAATGTCTATGATTAAACTACGATCTCATCTTTTGGTGTATTGGATAGGATATAGAGGAAACTCTATTTGGCGTTGTTGGGTATACAAAAAAGCCTTAACTTGCCGGCAATCTTCTCATGAGGTCGTAGTGATGAAATCGCAAAGAGTTGAAGGCTGATTTTAGTACATCAGAACTAGCCGAGGTTAAAGAATCTTCTCTAACCATTAGCTTTTAATGATTGTTATCCACCTACTTAAAAGCCGTTCAATTTGCACCTGAGCCAATTAAAAACTACTCATATAATATAAAGTTTTAAAGTATAGGATTTAACACATAAAGATCAATCTTAGGAATTAAGCTTTTAAAAAGCTTTAGCAGTAAAATACAATCATAGAGTTCAATAACATAGCTGAAGCAAAATCAATAATCACTAAAATCTTTGCAAAGAGATGACATTTTTTCAGCAAATACTGAAAGAATTGTTCTTCAATTCAAGCAAGATCGATTATTTGAGGTGAACCTGGATAGAGGGAGCTTTAAGCCTCTACCCGTCAAACAATTCTCAAAGACTAATTTCAGACAAGAAGTAAGATATAAGCTTTATGGCTTTTTAGAAGATAGCGATTCAATCTAGCTGAAGATTTTTTAATTATTAAAGTCTTCAGTTAGTTTCATTGCTCAGGCATAGCCATGATCTCGAGCAGATAAAGAGGATTTTAGTCATCAATCAATCCTAATATTAATTTGTCTGAGTCTTTTGGGGTTGATAATACTCATGAGTTAAAAAAGGAACACTGACTAATTCTCCAGTTTGTTCTCCTAAAGTCACCCTTAAACCTTCGCCGCCTGCTTTAGTCTTCACATAAGCTAAGCCGAATGCGCCCTCTTGTGTTTCAGTACAGCTAGTGAGAATTCCTACCTTTTTGTCTTCTAAAATCACCTCAGTATGGGGTTGAACGCATTGACTTAATTTCACTCCCCAAAGTCTTTGTTTAACCCCTTTATAAGTGTTTAATCGAGCAATAGTTTCTTGACCAATGTAACACCCCTTCTCAAAAGAGATAGCCTTCCACAATCCGGACTCTAGGGCATTATAATCTTCTGTTAATTCATAATCCGGAACGGGTCGTCCTTGAAGAATGCGAAGTTGTTCCCAAACTCGGTTACCTAGCAAAGTAACTCCAGTATTAACCAGTTGCTCCCAAACCGTTAACGCCTCTTGCATGGGAACCATCAACGTATATCCAGGTAAAGCTAAACCACTTCCTAGCGCTACTCTGACTAAACTGTTATCTATTTTCTGTTGAATATGAGTATTTAGAGGTTGACCGATCAGGGGATCTAGATTCAATTTAGCTAAAACAGAATGGCTTTGGGGGCCAATAAGCGTAAAAATTGCATATTTTCCCGAACTATCCTCTAATTCTACCTTATCCATCGGAAAAATATAGCGATCCATCCACTGTAATAAAAACTGACGACGGTTAGGAGAAACCAACAGATAGATGGACTCATCAGTAACATAAGCTGTGGCTAAATCTAGGGTTCGTCCTGTAGAATTAACAAAAACCGTATCACATCCTTGTCCTGGTTTTAAACTGTTAATATTATTGGTGGTTTGATTATGTAAAAATCGCAATCGTTCGTTGCCTTTGAGTTGAATTAAACCCCAATGAGAACGATCCGACAAAGCGACTCCGGTTTGTGCCGCCTTGATCGCTTCACCATCATTACCAAAACTGCTGGCAAAAGTGCCATCGGCTGATATAACTGCGCCTAATTTAATTTGATGTGCTTTAAGTGCTGAAATCATAACTAATATGGGTTATCAAACGTAATTAAGTAGGTAAATTCGCAAAAACTTCTTTCACTAAGTATTGAGTTTTTGTTTCTAGACGATGCCAGTCCACATCTCCAGTTTCATCAATCAAGGCAGGGTCTATATCCACTTCTTGAGAATTATCAATTGATGCTTCAGTAGAGGAAGATATTGGGTAGTCTATAAAACAAATTTTAAAACACAAATCCCAAATATTTACTGTAACCGAGTGATGCTGATGAGTCAAACAAAGTTGATATCCTGGAAAAGGGGTTTGTATTTCTTGATAGGTTCCACTCCATGAAGACTCTTCGAGTTGTTTACGAAGATTATCCATCACTCGGATAAAAGCCGGTTGCATGAGCAATTGTGCTTGTTCCCAGGCACGAGTATCTTTGAATTTAGGCTTCATCTAGTTTGTCGGCTAACCTAATTTTGTTTGTATAAATCATAATTATAGCTGTTGAGTCATTTAAGTAGAATAATTTAATCTGATGGTAGAGTCACTCAATTATTATGAAATTCTTCAGGTTTCTCCCCAAGCAACACACAGAGAGATAAAAATAGCATTGCGTCGTCAAGCCCGACAGTATCATCCACTTATTTATTGAACTAATCCCTAATAAAAAACAGCCCTTAAGCAATTCTGAGGGACAAAAATCAGAAAGTTAGGGCTGATTATATAGGTTGAGTCATCTACCACAAAAGTAGTTCAGAAGGAAGCGTTAATCATTTTAATAAGGAGCAGGTGATGAAGTTATCAAAGTAGCCTTTTTTAGATTGAGACTACTTTGAGTCCCCAGCAACTTTCTAGGAAGGAAAGTTTTTTTAAAAGTGAGTTATCTGACTTCTTCGAATATAGAAGCAGTTTATGTCAAACTTATGTCATCACTATGTCAATGGGATGAAATTTCATTCAAACTCAAAATCAAGCCAAAAAATTGTATTTTGCGGTTATTTTAGCCAAATCTTCAGGAGTATTACAATTAAATAACACATTAGGGTCACTGACTAATAATTCTTGCACTGATTGCCGCCCTAACCAATCCTGAAAAGACCTTCCTCCTTGGCGGATAAACTCATTGAGCAACGCCAAACAAGAACAGCGATAAAATCCACATAAGGGTTCCCATCTATTATTCCGTCGAGGAAGTACCGCCATCATATCTTCTGTTACGGTATAAAGAGACTGACTCCACTGCTGCAACTGTGACGCGCTCAGGTAAGGTAAATCACAAGCTAGTAAAAGAACCCAGTCGGTATTAACTTGAGTTAACGCTTGTGCAAAACCCACTAAAGGCCCGTGAGGCAAAGTTTCTCCAGGTAAACAGACCTCTCGAATCAGTTGACATCCATTAGGTAATATAGAATGGTATAGCTCAATCGCAGGAGTAATCACATAAACCCCCATAGCGCATTCAGTGGCGATCAGACAAATTTGTTTGAGTAGAGGAACGCCACCAAGATTAATCAGCGCTTTATCTTGTCCCATACGAGAACTTTGTCCTCCAGCGAGGACTATAGCGGTAATAGAACTTTTTGGAAATGGTTCCATGCTTTTAGGTTTAAAAAAATGATGAATAGAAGTGATCCTTTTGGGGAGGAAAAACTCAATAAAGTTCAATTAATGTGGTATCTGTTCCCCCTTATCGGTTGGATACCCTCTTTATGGACACTATACCGTCATCAGGGCAATACTGAGCAACGTTCAGTGAGCCGTCTATCAGTTAGGTTAACTTTAATATGGTTACTGGTTTATGCTACTCTCTGGACTGGATCTGCCTTGGGTTCAGACATCTGGACAGTGCGTTTACTTTATCTTAACGGTTTAGTAACCACAGGTTATATTCTCGCCTGTCTGAGTTTGATAGTACGTTTGTCGCGTCGTTAGTCGTTAGTCATTAGTCATTTGTCATTAGTAAATAAGTCGGTGAGCATAAATAAACGAATAATAAATTAACTCTTAAAAATGCCTAAAATTCTTTTCTATTGCCTGTTGCTATTTTACACTTAATAACCGACAACATAAAACTATTAATCAATGACTCTTGACTCTTGACTCTTGACTAATAAAGTTGTTGAATCCACTCCCATTCTTGAGTTAATCCTTCTGTCAAAGCCACTTGGGGATGATAACCTAAGAGTTTTTGGGCTTTAGTGGTATCTGCCCCAGTATGTCGCGCATCTCCCATCGCTTTTTCGATATATTCCCGTCGGATAGGACGACCGGTGATCTCATCAATTTTAGCCAAAACATCGGTTAATACCACTCGACTACCCCCACCAATGTTAAACACTTCTCCCACAGCTTCAGGGATAGTCCCAGCCGCTAAATTAGCCGCTATAACATCACTAACAAAGGTAAAATCTCGGGTTTGTTCTCCATCGCCATAAATGGGGATAGCTTGATCGAACATCGCCGCTTTAAAAAATTTATGAAAAGCCATATCAGGGCGCTGACGAGGACCATACACCGTAAAATAGCGCAAAGCCGTCACAGGCACCCCAAAATTTTGATGATACAACCAGCATAAACGCTCGGCTGCTAGTTTAGTAATGCCATAAGGAGAAACCGGTTGAGGGCAGATGGTTTCGGGTGTGGGTAGGGTTTCTGCATTACCATACACTGAAGAGGTAGAAGCAAAAACTAAACGCTTGAGAGATTTCGCCTCTTTAGCCGCTTCTAGGATAATCTGTGTGGCGTTAATATTGCGTTCGGTGTAAAGACGAAAACCCTCTCCCCAACTCGCCCGGACTCCCGCTTGTGCGGCTTGATGATAGATCACCTCAACATCCACTAACAATTTCTGCCAATCTAAAGCTTGTATATCGGCTTCTATAAATTCAAAATCGCTATATTTATTTAATATTTGCAAATTTTTGCGTTTTAACTGGGGATCATAATAGTCATTAACTTGATCGACACCAACGACCTTTTCACCTTGGGTTAATAAAGCTTCTGCCAGGTGAGAACCAACAAAACCAGCAACTCCAGTAACAATGTAACTAGCCATTGAAGCAAAAAATAAAAAATAAAGGTTAATTATCCTATTGTGAATCAAGAATCAGTAATAATTGATCCTTGTTTATAGGGTAACAGTATATTGGCTCGTGAAAGTATTAGTTGTTGGTAATGGTGGGCGAGAACACGCCCTAGCGTGGAAACTCCTACAATCTCCGAATGTGACAGGAGTATTTTGTACTCCCGGCAACGGTGGTACAGCCACTTTGGCAAAATGTGAGAATATTCCGGTCGCGGTGGATGATTTTGACGCAATAGCTCAAGTCGTTTTAGATAACGGGATAGACTTAGTGGTAGTGGGTCCGGAATTGCCCTTATCTTTGGGAATTAGTGATCGCTTACAACAAGATCAGATCAAAGTTTTTGGACCGACTCGAGAAGGGGCCCAAATAGAAGCGAGTAAATCTTGGGCAAAAGCGTTAATGATAGAAGCCGGAGTTCCTACAGCCATCGGAGAAAGCTTTAGTGATCCCGATGCGGCTAAAGCTTATATTAAACAACAAGGAGCGCCCATTGTCGTCAAAGCTGATGGGTTAGCGGCCGGTAAAGGGGTAATAGTGGCCCAAACCGAAGAAGAAGCCCTCAAGGCTGTAGATGCCCTCACAGAAGAAGGGTTTACTCAAATCGTCGTAGAAGAATTTCTCGTAGGAGAAGAAGTGTCTGTTTTAACCCTAACTGATGGGTTAACTTTTCGTCCTCTAATTCCTGCCCAAGACCATAAACGCATCGGCGAGGGAGATACCGGCAAAAATACCGGCGGAATGGGCGCTTATGCCCCGGCACCCGTGGCCACTCCTGAAATTATGGAACGAGTCGAAAGAGAAATTCTCGCCCCAACCGTAGCGGCTTTGAGAAATCGAGGTATTGACTATCGGGGCGTTCTTTATGCCGGCTTAATGATTTCCCCAGACGGGCAGGTCAAAGTTCTAGAATATAACTGCCGCTTTGGTGACCCCGAAACACAAGCCGTTTTACCCCTGCTAGAAACGCCTTTAGATCAATTATTACTCGCCTGTTGTGAAAAGCGCTTAGAACACTTTCCCCCGCTACAATGGAAATCAGCAACGGCTGTTTGTGTGGTGGCGGCTGCTGGAGGCTATCCTGATGCTTATGAAAAGGGTAAAGTGATTACAGGGATTGATCAGGCTTCCTCTTTAGGGTCTGTCGTGTTTCACGCCGGAACCAGCTTAAAAAATTATCAACTGGTTACCAGTGGGGGACGGGTATTAGGCATTACTGCCATTGGCGACACCTTTGAAGCCGCCATTGAGAAAGTTTATCAAGGAGTCAAGGCTGTTCAATTTGAAGGAATGTACTATAGACGAGATATTGGTCACCGGGTTAGCGCTCGCTAAATCCAACACTATTCTCAGTCACCATCAGTTATAAGCTAAGATAGTCATGCTTTCTTGTTTAAACTAAAGATAAAAATTGAATTTATTAGTGGTAACTGATAATTGATAACCGTGCTAGGACTACTCCAAACAATTCGAGAAGTTATTGGTCGTTGGTGGTCAGAGTTTACCCTCCAGACTAAATTAATGGCGGCAGCAACCCTTGCTGTGTCTCTATTCATGAGTGGTCTGACATTTTGGGCAGTCAACACAATTCAACAAGATGCCCGCCTCAATGATACCCGTTTTGGTCGAGACTTAGGGCTGCTACTGGCGGCTAATGTTGCGCCCTTAATTGCTGAGGATAATCTGACAGAGGTGGCGCGGTTTTCTAGTCGTTTTTATAGCACTACCTCTAGTGTTCGCTATCTAATGTATGCGGATGTTGAAGGAAAGATCTTTTTTGGGATACCCTACTCGGAACCCCAAGTGAAAAATTCTTTAACCATCGAAAGGACGATTCAGTTACCTGAGAATTATGCTAAAGACGCTGACCGGCCGATGGTTCGTCAACATTTGACTCCCAATGGAGAGGTGACGGATGTCTTTGTGCCGCTTAACCAAGATGGGAAATATTTGGGCGTGTTGGCCATTGGCATTAATCCTAATGCGACGGTGGCGGCTTCTTCTAATTTAACGAGAGATGTAACCATTGCTGTTTTTATTTCTATTTGGGCAATGGTGATTCTTGGGGCAGTTTTTAATGCTTTAACCATCACGAAACCCATTAAAGAGTTGCTAGTCGGGGTGAAAAATATTGCTACCGGCAATTTTAAACAGAGAATAGATTTACCCCTAGGCGGAGAGTTAGGAGAGTTAATTTGCAGTTTCAATGAAATGGCTGAACGGCTAGAACGCTATGAAGAACAAAATATTGAAGAAATGACCGCCGAAAAAGCTAAGTTAGATACGTTAGTTTCTACCATTGCTGATGGGGCAATTTTACTCGATACAAATCTACAATTATTATTAGTTAACCCGGCAGCTAGGCGTTTATTTAGTTGGGAAAATAAAGATGTAATCGGTCGGAATGTTCTGCATCTTTTTCCGCCAGAATTAACGGTAACATTAACTGAACCTCTCTATCAATTTGCGGTGGGTGAGCAGATTGAATCCCATGAAATTCATTTTCAAGGCAGTTCTCAGTTGACCATTCATCAGGAAATGCACAGCACACCCGGAGAATTTCGTGTCACCCTTTCTCATCCTAGTCCCCGCACGGTGCGTATTCTTTTAACTCAGGTTTTTGATCAATATCGGGAAACGGTTAAAGGCATAGCGATGACGGTACAAGATATTACCCGAGAAGTGGAATTAAATGAGGCAAAAAGTCAGTTTATTAGTAATGTTTCTCATGAGTTGAGAACGCCGTTGTTTAATATTAAGTCTTTTATAGAAACCTTAACTGAGTTTGGTGATGATTTAACCGAAAGTGAGCGGCGAGAGTTTTTAGAAACCGCCAATCACGAAACGGATCGTCTCACTCGTTTGGTGAATGATGTTTTAGATTTATCTCGTTTGGAATCGAGCAGGATTTATCATTTTGATGCGGTGGATTTAGGGCAATTAATTGATCAAACTTTACGGACTTATCAACTGAATGCCAAGGATAAAAATATTGAGTTATATCAAGAAATTGAAGCGAATTTACCGACGGTTTTAGGTCACTATGATTTGTTGTTACAAGTGATAACCAATTTAGTCGGCAATTCTTTAAAGTTTACTGAGTCGGGAGGACGGATTGTTATTCGGGCTTATAAACTTCGACCAAAATCTGAGCATTCTAGAAAAGCTTCTCAAGTTAGAATTGAAGTTTCTGATACCGGAATAGGAATTGATGCCGAAGACCAACAGGCGATTTTTGACCGCTTTTTCCGAGTAGAAAATCGGGTTCATACCTTGGAAGGAACCGGGTTAGGTTTATCGATTGTGAAAAATATTGTTGAAGAAAAACACCGTAGTAAAGTTCATTTAATTAGTGAGGTTGGTGTGGGAACCACTTTCTGGTTTGAGTTGGATGTTTATCAGGATAGCTCTTTAGAATCTCTGCCTTTAGAGCAAGAGTCCGGAAAAAGTTCCCAACCCCAGTCTCATACAACTCCTACAGCCTGAATCGGCCCCAGAAAAAAGGTTATAGCAGTGGTGCTTTTAATGTAGAATGAACTTAATCTCATTCATGAGGCATCATTTTCTTAAATTTGAGAAATTTTACGCCTATATTTTTAGATAAACTCGATTAATAACATAAGAATGAAAAAACTTTTAGTAACGGGTTCTTCGGGGTTAATTGGCTCTGAAGTGTGTACTTATTTTAGTCAGTCAGGTTGGCTAATTCACGGGCTAGATAATAATCAGCGTGCCGTTTTCTTTGGGTCTCAAGGGGACACTCGCTGGAATCAACAACGACTACAACAATTTTTAGATAACTTTCATCATCATGAATTAGATATCCGTGATCGCCAAGGGGTCTTAGATTTATTAGAAAAACTTAAACCGGATGCGATCGTTCACTGTGCGGCTCAACCATCCCACGATCGAGCCGCAGCAATTCCTTTTGATGACTTTGATACTAATGCAGTGGGAACCCTTAATTTGTTGGAAGCAACCCGCCGCAGTTGCCCGGAATCGCCTTTTGTTCATTTATCCACCAATAAAGTCTATGGTGATCGCCCTAATTATATTCCCTTAAAAGAACTGGAAACCCGTTGGGACTATGATGATCCAGAATATATTAATGGCATTGCCGAAACCTTTAGTATTGATCAGTCCAAACATTCTTTATTTGGTGCGTCTAAAGTAGCCGCCGACGTGATAGTTCAAGAATACGGGCGTTATTTTGATATGCCGACTTGTTGTTTACGAGGAGGATGTTTAACTGGGCCGAATCACTCAGGAGTAGAATTACACGGCTTTTTGAGCTATTTAGTTAAGTGTAATTTAGAAGAACGTGAGTACAAAATTTTTGGCTATAAAGGTAAACAAGTTAGAGATAACATTCATTCTCTGGATGTAGCCCGCTTTATTCACGCTTTTATTGAATCTCCTCGCTGTGCAGAAGTTTATAATCTTGGTGGCGGGAAAAATAATAGCTGTTCGATCCTAGAAGCTTTTAAATTAGCCGAAAAGTACAGTAACAAACCCATGCGTTATGTTTATCTGTCGGAAAATCGCATAGGGGACCACATTTGTTATTATTCAGATTTACGAAAAATGCGGGAACATTATCCGAATTGGGATATTACCATCTCTTTAGAAGAAACCATTAAACAAATAGTGGAATCTTGGCAAAAACGCTTACAATAATTACCTGGACAAAAGTAAAGTTAACTGTTTGGCAAGGGAACAGGCAACAGGCAACAGGGAACAGGCGCATGCTTTCAATATTTTTACATTTCTTAACATAATGAACTTTATTTATGTCCAGGTACATAATCTGTTAAGAGCTAATACTATGCGTTTATTAATCACTGGGATTTGCGGCTTTGTCGGGTCAACCTTGGCAAAAGCCTTTCGAGAGTCATCAACAGATTATAAAATTATTGGAATTGATAATTTATCGCGTTCCGGTAGTTGGATTAATAAAGAACCTTTACAAAAATTAGGCGTAGAAGTTCGTCATGGTGACATTCGCCAAGCCAGCGATGTCCTTGCTTTGCCCCCTGTAGATTGGGTAATTGATGCAGCAGCGAATCCCTGTGTTTTAGCAGGGGTAGACGGAAAAACCAATAGTTTACAGCTAGTTCAGCACAATCTACAAGGAACCATTAATTTATTAGAATATTGCCGAAGCTATCAGGCGGGATTTATTCTACTGTCTACTAGCAGGGTTTATAACATTCCCGGTTTAAGCCATCTTCAAGTTAAAGAAATTAACGGCGCTTTTAAGCCGATAGCCGAGCAAAAATTTCCTCAAGGAATATCTTTAGCCGGAGTATCAGAAAATTATTCTACATCTCCCCCAGTTTCTCTCTATGGCAGTACAAAAGTTGCCTCAGAACATTTATCTTTAGAGTATGGAGCGACTTTTAATTTTCCTGTGTGGATTAATCGCTGTGGGGTGATGGCGGGGGCGGGACAATTTGGTCATCCCGGACAGGGAATTTTTGCCTTTTGGATTCACAGTTTCCGAGAAAAACGCCCTCTCAAATACATTGGATTTGGCGGTAAAGGCTATCAAGTTCGAGATTGTCTCCACCCTAGAGATTTAATATCACTTTTACATCAGCAATTTGGCGAACCATTGAACACACAAAAGCCTAGAGTTATTAATATTAGTGGTGGTGTGGACAATAGTATGTCTTTATGTCAGTTAAGCTATTGGTGTGAAAACTATTTTGGCTCCAATGAAGTGATTGAAACTGATTTAGAACGACCTTTTGATATACCTTGGATGATTTTAGATCCCACTCAAGCGAGTCATGTCTGGGACTGGTTCCCCAAAACAAAAATTGAGCAGGTGCTTGAGGAGATTGCTGCCTATGCTGAAAAAAACCCTAATTGGTGTAGTTTGTCCTTAATGTAGGAGTCTCAAAAAGCCAAGGCCACACTAATCACAATTAAACCCATTAATAAAATCAAGCCCCAATTTTTGCGAACCCAAAACCGAACCCTGGTACTAAAACTCGGTTGGGGTAACTGGGCGATTAGCGGCTCATTTTTATTTTGATACAGGGTACAAGTTTGGGCATAGGGACGCTGAGGAAAATTGCAGCTATCATCCTCATGATAAAGACAACTTTCACATAAATAACTATCTTTTGCCGCTTGGTATAAAGGAATCCCCGGATGACCAAAGGCTTTTAATTCATTTTGACAATAGGGACAGCGAACCGCTTGTTTATCTACTAATTGATGACAACGAGGACAAGTAGCCATGAGCAGCATTTTAACTAATAAATTTGCGAACTTGATATTCTCCAGATTCAATTAATTTATATTCATCATTTCTCAT
The DNA here is from genome assembly GCF_000147335.1 of Gloeothece verrucosa PCC 7822. Lineage (NCBI taxonomy): Bacteria > Bacillati > Cyanobacteriota > Cyanophyceae > Chroococcales > Aphanothecaceae > Gloeothece > Gloeothece verrucosa. The sequence goes on along the minus strand of NC_014501.1, from coordinate 3,594,087 downwards.
ACTTTGAGAAAATTTATCTTCAATTTCCTCTAAAGCCGCCGCCGGAATGGATGACCAAGCTTCATGGTTTTCCCAGTGGATGACTAAAACAATTTCATCATCGATTTTAGGATTAACCCAAACTTCTTTACCTAAAAATCCCTTAAATTTGGCTAAGGCGGCTGTCCAAATTAGTTCATCTTTTTGGATAAATTTTTCTCGGGATTGAGCCGGAACTCGAAATTTTAACCATTCAATTACCATTGTTAATTCAAACTATCTACTTATGAAAATTTTTGATTAATTAAAGCTCTTTACAGATTTTAAGTAGCTTAGGACTAATTTTATCAAATCTATGCTTGAAGCGGCAAGTCTAAACTTTAGATGGAAGAATATCAATTTTTCTATAATGAGGAGGCAGCGAAAATTAGACAAGATAATCGTAAATTTCTCAGTAGCGAAATCATTAATAAAAATAATTTCTCACCGGTTCAGGTCAATTGAGGCCAGAACAAAGCCTAAAAAGGTCTAAAGATGAAAGAAAAAACAATTCCATTATCTTGTAGCGTATGGCCTTCGAGACGAATCGGCACTAATTTGATCCCCCAGTCAATGCGGGCACTAATATAATCACTGTACTGCCATTGTAATCCAAGACCGATAGAAGCAATAGTTCCCGGAGTAGGATTAGGCGCTTCGCGGATATTCCAACCCCCCCCCACAGTGGCAAAAGGAACTATTTGCAAAATATTATCGGGTTGACGAGCGCGATAGATAGGAAGACGCACTTCTACAGAGCCAAAATAGCCATTATCAGTTAACAGATAATTCTGACGATACCCCACCACATTACCCAGACCCCCAAGAGAAAACTGTTCAATAGAAACCAGAGGATTACTCGCTAACTGTATGTCACTGCGAATCACAAATAAAGTATCAGGAGCGAGCAAACGAACCCATTGTCCTTGGCCTCGCCAGATAAAATAATCCCGACCTGGGGCAAAACGATTAACGGCTTGATCAAAGGGTTCTGTCGTATCAAATATATCTACACCCACACTAAACTCTGAACGAGCGGCTAATACTTCTTGTTCATTGCGTTGAGTGGCTTCTTGAAAAAAACGAAGGGTAGAAATATTGGTGCGTCCTCGGTTGTTAGTTCCTCGGGTGGGAAACCCGACACCAAATAAGCGTGTCTGGGTTTTTTGATGGTCGAACCCTAGTCCTACGGCAATCTCTTGCTGAGGCGTTTGAAGGATAGGTTGGCGAAAACTCAAGAGAAACTTTTGATAATCTGAAGTGATATCAAATTGATCAAAGGGTTGTTCAATCACTTTAGCGGTAACATTACGGTATTCAAGCCTAACAGCACCATTGTAGGGGTTAACAGGAATCGTATAAGCCGCATCCACATCATCAGTTCCCTCGGTGTTTAAATACCAAGCCTGTATATTATCGCCAAAACCAATTAAATTGGTATCGCTTAGCTGTATTCCTCGTCGTTCGCTACCGACTCTAGGATTACGACCATTATCAAAAATCGCCTCCGGGGTAAAGGTATCAGCGATGGCGACGTTAACATCTAAGATACTGGTGCCTGGGCGAGTTCCCGCCGATAGTTCAGCAGAAATTCGCTTAATGATCGGATTAAGCTGTAGCAGTTGCAACGCTTCTAGCAGACGATTTACATTGAGGGGAGGACCACTAGCCACCGCAATGCGATCGCGGACATAACTAGGAGTGAGTTTTCCTTCCACCTTGACATTAATTTGTTCTAGACTGCCTTCAACGATCTGTATCTTAACCACTCCGTTTTCAATGGCTTGAGGAGGAATATAGGCACCGGAGGTAACATAGCCATTATTGACATACAGTTGAGTCACTGCTGTTCTGGCTTCAAGAAGTTCCGCAAAAGAGATGGGGCGGTTGGTATACTGTTGAGTAACCCGATCTAATTCAACGTCACTGAAGGCGGTATTCCCTTCATAATCAAACCGTTTAACCCTAATGGTGCCAGGGATATTACTGGGAAAATTTTCTCCGGGTAAAGGGGACGGGGCAGAAGGGGGTAAAATCTGATCAGGGGGAGGCAGAGGAGAGGGCGCAGGAGCAGGAGTGTCTGGTTGTGAAGGCCCCCTTGGAAATGACGGAAGTGGATTATTGATCTGTGCCGATACAGAATCTTGTCCTAAGCTATTGACTAGCATCATTCCTGTTAGAGGTAACAACAATAGAGACGGTATCCAATGACGAATGGATCGGTAAACCATAGTTAAATGAGGGAAGTCAACTTATAAGCCGCAAAGTTACTGACCAAGTATAAACTGTCAGATTTACTTTATCATTAGTCTCTATTGATTAGATGGTATTGTTACGATTATTTGTTCTTTTTCGACCTTGCTGAGTAATCATCATTGAACAAGCCCTAATCCTCAATAAATTAGGGATTTTCCCACTGTTCTTAGTTGAGAATTTTGCCGATTTAAGTCAGAATTTCTTGAGAATTTATGGCGGCTAGAATGGGTTTTTAAAAGCCGCAAAAAAGCCCACCTATATTTTTTTAAGTTCAAGGGGATTTAACCATCGCACAATTTCTTGCTTGAGACTATATAAATCCCGAGATAAACCTTGTTTCACCCATTGTCCGATGGCATCCAAAGGAGTAAAAACTTCCCCCATTTGCCACTCAAAATCTTGACCTAAAGGAGTCAAATGATTGCCCTTCAGGGTTAGGGTAGCCACCATTTGAGGAAAACGTTGTTCTAAGACTGGGTTTAAAAGAATTGTCTGATCAATATCATCATTATTAAAACGGATCAAAAGATTACGCCGTACAGCATAATTTTTGGCAATCAAAACGTTGGTTTCTTCAGGGGAAGGGGCAAACTCAAGCTGAAAAGTTTTATCAATCTGTAACTGTTCTATAAAAGGAATAGCACGACGGATGGGATAATTATTATAGGAGATGAGAATATTCCCCGCGCGTTCTACAGAAAACAGACTGCCAATCAGTAAATGTAACTTACATCCCATGCTATGGCCAAGACCATAAATCGGAAGATAACGTTGTCCTAGAACATTGGTTGCCTGAAGACGTTCGAGAATACTCTCAAAACGGTTGAGGACGTTACGAGCAATAGCAGTATGATCGAGAGTGTTAACAAAGGGGGTGGTTATAATAGCATATCCAGCTTTACCCAAATTTTCTAACAACCATCGATAGGTAAAATTGGGAGCCGTTCCCACAAAAGCGCCTCCGAGAAAGTGAATCACACCAACGGGTTGTCGAGGAATTAACACCCAGTTTCCTGAAAACTCTTGCCAGTTCATATCCAGTCAGAATTTTACATTCGTTAATATTATCGCCTAAAATAGCATGACCTTGATCGACTCCCACCTTTTTAACCTTTTCGCTAACAGCTTGGGAACAATACTATTTATCGGCTTTGTGATTTGGGCTTTTTGGTTTGCCTCTAAAATGGATTAGAGCAAGCAAGAGATTAATCTTATGGAAATTCTAGAAAATCTAAAAATGGCCGTATCTTCCTTGATGGCTAATAAATTGCGTAGTAGTTTAACCATGCTAGGAATTGCTATTGGAAACGGTGCTGTAGTTGCTCTAGTGGGAGTTGGACAGGGGGCACAGCAATTAGCCGCTCAACAATTTCAAGCTTTAGGCCCTACGGTTTTGTTTGTGAGTATTTCTCGCTCTATGAGAAGAACGATTATTAATGCTAGACCTTTAGTGCTGGAAGATGCTAAAGCAATTGCTCGCAATGTGCCTACGGTTACTGAAGTTTCTCCGGAAATTATTTCAGAACAATTAGTTACTTATAAAAATAATCTTTATAATAATCAAACTCTTGGCGTGGCTCCTGAATTTTTAAGGGTTAGAAATTATCATCTAGCCACCGGAAGATTTATTAATAATATTGATCTTAAACGAAATAACCGAGTAGTGGTTTTAGGTTCTCAATTGGCGGAGCAATTGTTTAAAGATGAAAATCCGATTGGGAATCAAGTTAAAATTAAAAATACCAGTTTTCAGGTGATTGGAGTCTTGCAGCCTAAAGGTTTTTTATTTGGGGCTAATCAGGATGACCGGGCTTTTGTTCCTTTAACCACGATGTCTCATCAATTGGTGGGATATCAGTCGCCTTATGGCATTTCTTTAACTTTAATTGCGGTTTTAGCTAAAAATGAACAAAGCGTCAAAGCCGCCGAGTTTCAGATTGCTAACTTAATTCAATTAAGACATCAAGTCAAACAAGATAAATATGTCTCGGTTATTAATCAACAACTGGTGATGGAAACCGCCACAGCAATGAATGAAGGATTAACAAGAATGTTGGCAGCCATCGCTAGTATTTCTTTATTGGTGGGGGGTATTGGGGTGATGAATATTATGCTAGTCTCAGTCAGCGAAAGAACGCAAGAAATCGGATTGCGTAAAGCCCTTGGGGCACAAAATCAAGATATTATGCTACAATTTTTAATAGAAGCCGTTATTTTAACAACTACTGGAGGAATGACGGGGATTATTCTAAGCGTTGGCGGGATAATTGTGGCTGAAACATTTTATGCCATGAGTATTATAATCTCTCCTGTAGCCATTGTTGTAGCTTTGGGATTTTCTAGCATAATCGGCTTATTTTTTGGTATTTTTCCCGCTAAACGAGCGGCTAAATTAGATCCAATTCTTGCTTTAAGAAGCGCTTAATCTCCATTGGCTCCTACTAAAAAAGCGTCATGCTGAGTAGCGACGCTTTGTAACCAGAAAAACTAATGCTTAACATAATATACTATATTTCTGTGTAATCTTTATCTACCTAAAGGCAGAGGTTCAAATCAATTGTATTCATTTTGCTGATTTTTTAGGATAATTTTCTTCTCAATAGTTTTTCTAGCCCTTGAGCCTGAGAAAAAAACAGATTAGATGATAAATTTAGAGATATTCTAGAATTTCTTGAGCCGCACGCTCACAAACGCCCACTTCTCCTAATTCTTCCCGTACCCGTTGGTAGTCAGATAAGGTTTGTTGACGACGTTGAGGGTTCAGTAATAGCTCTAAAGATTCTTGTACAATTTGCTCGGCTGTTGCTCGCTCTTGAAACAATTCTGGCACAACTTCTTCCATTACCACAATATTAACAGGGGATAAAAAAGGTACAGAAAAATTTAAGAATGTCCGCGCTATCCACAAGGTTAAAGGGGTGAGACGATAGACCACCACTTGAGGCACATTTAACAGGGCTAATTCTAAGTTGACTGTTCCGGACTTGGCTATGGCTAAATCAGCCGCCGCCAAAGCATCTAAAGATTTACCATCTACAATAGTGGCATTGAGTCCATATTGAGCAACCATTGCCGCTAAGGTAGGGCGATAGTCTTCTAAAGCAACGGGAATTAAAAAATGAACTAAGGGGAGTTTTTCTTGAAGCTGTTGGGCGGCTTGACAGACAACCGGTAACAGATATTTTAATTCTTGTTTACGGGAAACGGGTAACAGGGCGATCGCCGTTTGATCGGGTGTAAGTGCAAATTTTTCGCGGGCGGCTTCTCGGGTGGGTGCTTGTTGCATACGGTCTAAAATGGGATGACCCACCCAACTCACCGATAAGCCTTTTTGGGCAAAATAGCGGGCTTCTTGAGAAAAGATAGCCAAGAGATGATCGGTAATATAAACTAATTCCTCAGTGGTTTTCTTGTTAGTGGTCCATAACCAAGCTTGAGGCGCAATATAATACAGAATCGGCACTTGGGGTAAATATTTACGGGCATATTTCCCGATGGCCACATTAGGGCCACAGTAGTCAATTAAAATTAATAAATCCGGGGGATTTTCCCGTAAATATTGTTTAGCCTGACGTTGAAGTTTCCAAGTGGGAAGGATAAAGGGTAAGGCTTCCACAAGTCCTATAGAGGCAATTTTAGGAGTTTTGCCTAATAAGTTAACTCCCGTTTGCGCCATGCGATCACCTCCCAAGGCGACTATTTCTAAATCAATGGCTTTGATGGCGGCTTGACGTTGAAGGGCTTCAATTAACATTGCCCCTTGTAAATCTCCAGATACTTCGCCTGTACTAATAAAAATCCGCATTTGATTGATTAATGTATGAATGAATTAAGGGGCTAGTGCTAAATTATCCTTTACCGGGAATGAGTCCGCGTCGTCCTTCTACAGTAGTAGACTGATGTAAAAAGTGACGGAAATGTTGCACGTAAGGATTATTAGAGAAAGATTCTAGCTGTTCTAGGGCTTGAGTAAAAGTGAATTCTGAACGGTAAATGAGCCGAAAAGCGCGTTTGAGTTCGGATATGGCTTCATCAGTCAAACCAGCACGCTTTAAGCCGATTAAGTTTAAGGTTCGTACTCTGGAGGGATTTCCTTCTACTGTAGTATAGGGAGGAACATCTCGTTCTATACGGGCCATGCCGCCAACCATCGCCAAACTGCCAATATGAACAAACTGATGAACGCCCAAGACTCCACTGATTCTAGCTTTTGATTCTATATAAATATGCCCGGCCAGGGCAACGGAATTAGCAATGATCACCTCATCTTCTATGACACAGTTATGAGCTACATGAGCGTAGGCCATTAAGAGATTATTATTGCCGATTTGGGTGACTTCTCCTTCGGCTGTAGCTCGATTGATCGTGACATACTCTCGAATCTGGTTGTAATCGCCTATTTTAACCCAACTTGCCGCGCCTTTATATTTTAAGTCTTGGGGTTCAGTTCCGATGACAGCACCGGCAAAAATCCGATTTCCTACGCCAATTTCTGTAGGTCCTTCGATGAGGACATGAGGGCCGATAACGGTTTGGGCCCCAATTTTAACATTTTCTCCGATGACGACATAAGGTCCCACTTCTACAGTAGGGTGAAGTTCGGCTAGAGGATGAACAATAGCAGTAGGATGAATTAGGGTACTCAAGGGAGTGTCTCCCGGGCGTAGGTTAATCAGCATTGGCTTTAGTTATGGTTTATAGAGTTTTTGAGCTTTGATACAGGTTACAAATACAGATTAAAGTCAATAGTAAGTCTTGTAACAAAGTGCGTCAAACATCTTTAAGTTGTTAGTTGCTTGTTATGTTGCTGTTGTTCCTGACTTTAGCGAATAGGGTGATCTCCTAGCACAAGCGACTGTGGGTAACGCTGAACATGGTAGGGTGTAGGGTGTGGGGGGAAAGGGGAAAGGGGAAAGGGGAAAGGGGAATGACTATTGACTAATGACTTTTGCAAAAGTTTACATTCAGGCGTATGATAATTAAAAAAAGACCTTTAAGTATAAAACCGTTAGTATAAATTATGGCTCTCAAAGTCGGCGATCGCGCTCCAGATTTTACCCTGCCTTCCCAAAGTGGAGAAAAAGTCAGTCTCTCTGATTTTCTGGGCAAAAAGGCGGTAGTGGTGTATTTTTATCCTAAAGATGATACTCCGGGTTGTACAGCAGAGTCATGTGCATTTCGGGATAGTTATGAAGTGTTTAAGCAAGCCGGGGCGGAAGTGATTGGAATTAGTGGAGACTCACCTCAGTCTCACCAAAGTTTTGCCAGTAAATATAAGCTTCCGTTTATTTTATTAAGCGATACGAATAATCAAGTTAGAAAGTTATTTGGGGTTCCTGCAACTCTGTTTATCCTTCCTGGCCGCGTGACTTATGTAATTGATCAAGAAGGAATCGTTAAACATATTTTTGATTCTGCTTTTGATTTTAAAGCTCATGTTAGCGAATCTTTAAAAACTTTAGAAGCGGTTAAATAAGATTAGAATATATTTTGCTGCTGCTTTTTTATACGGAAGTTAAGGGAGGCACAGCAAAATTTTTAAAGGAGATAATTTGATAGGAACTATTGGCTAAGGTTCGGACTCATCTTTCATCAAGGGTTAATAGTGCCGCTTCACCCTGAAGGGTGGGGGCCAACCGAACGAAGCCCGCCTACGCGGGCTATAATATCTAGTAGAGTAGGCAAAGAATATGATGAGCAATAATTTTAAAAATGAATTAGAGGATGAACTTAGCGAAGAATATGATTTCAGTCAAATCAAAGGAGGCGTTAGAGGTAAATATTATAAACGGTTTCAAGAAGGAACAAATTTAGTTTTATTAGATCCTGATGTAGCAGAAGCGTTTCCGACGGATGAAGCGGTTAATGAGGCGTTAAGAATGCTCATTAGGTTGGCTAAATCTCAAGTTAATCAAGGCAATTCAAATATTATTTAATTCAAGTTAATCTTCTTGCGGTTTAAAATCTGTAATGGGTATAAGAGTAACACCACAATCTTTTGCCGCTTGTGCTTGACGTTCATCAACAGTAATTAAAGGATAATCTAGTCTTAAAGCTAGAGCAATATAAAGTGAATCATAAATAGCTAATTGATAGGTTAATCCTATTTTTAAAGCCGAATTAAGTAAATAGCTAACAGGTACTATTTGAAAAGAAATTTCTCTAAGTTCGTTAATGAATTGGTTCGCTTTTTCTTCTGATAAGCCATAAAATCTGACCTGTTTCCAAAAAACATTACTACATTCTAAAAGACAAAATTCAGGAATATAGAGTTGATCACCTACTAATAGACGATTTAATAAAGCTCTTACGTTGGGGGTGTAAGTTTCTCTAATAAACCTCTGAATGACTATGCTAGTATCAACTACATAATTTGGCATTATCTATCTCTATCTTGCCGCAAAAGTTCTAAAGTTGAAGGAGCATCAGCAGGAGGTGTCCACATATGATTATCAATTGATCTAAAAAGTTTTTTTAAATGTTCTTGATCTATTGCCTGTAAAGGATGTTGTACCTGACTAATTCTTTCATCAACAAGTTTCGTAATTAAAGCGGTGAGTTCTTCTAAAGTTAACTGGCTAATATTTTGCGCTTTCATTTTAAATTCGTTGTGCATACTATTTACTATTATAACTAAATTAGTATCATTGGCTTTTATAATACCGGAAATATATAAATAAGCATTAAATTTACACAATTTTAATTAAGATTTCTTTTCCTAGCCCCCTAGCTATTTGTTCCAAAATTTCTTTTTTTTCTTGGGTCGTTGAAGTCGTCATGACCCAGTAGCGTCCTACGGGATGTTGTTGATAATTATCATTAGGGTGTTTTTGAGTTGATACTAAATCCCAATTACGGTGCTTTATTCCTAAAGCTTTAACCTTCTCAATTCCTAATGCAGTAATAACCTCAAGAAATGTGTCAACGGCTTTTCGATTTTTAATTAGTCTCCCATTTAACATTGTGACCTCAAGATTACTAATAGGCTGTCTACCCACTTTTTGACGGAGTTGACTAACTTGATCAAAAGAAGAAGAATCTGAAGATATTGAAGAATATAGAGAATAATCGCTACCTGCAAAAGACTTAATCACCCCTTCAGCATCTTTGAGGGCACTAATAATCAATTGAGTCGCAAAATCAGTTTCAGAAATACCTACCTTTTGAGATATAAATTCCAATTGAGCATAAGTCTCTCTCGGTAGACTAATGGGAAGCTCTTTATTTCCAGCTTTTTGCGCCAATAAATTTTGAACCATTTTTTTTACTTCATCAGTCATTTTATTTTCTTCCGTCGAGCCGACTTGTAATTTGACTTTAATTATAAAAGCAGCCAAATATTTTGTCAAACTGACTTTGGTGAAAAAATCTTGATAGTCTACTTAGTTTTCCTTGGCGCGAGAACGAATGTAATATCATGGGAGAAAGCAAACCTATACAGAACTCTTATACCACTGTGACAGAAGCAAAAAGTTACAAAGACACCGTAAACTTGCCCCAGACTAACTTTGATATGAGGGCGAATGCAGTCAAACGAGAACCCGAACTGCAAAAATATTGGGCAGAAAACCAAATTTATGAGAAACTGTCACAAAATAACGCCGGTGACATCTTTATACTACATGACGGCCCACCCTACGCCAACGGAACCCTACACATGGGTCACGCCTTAAACAAAATTCTTAAAGATATTATCAATAAATATAAACTCCTACGCGGCTATAAAGTACGCTACGTTCCTGGATGGGACTGTCACGGACTCCCCATCGAACTCAAAGTCCTGCAAAGCATGAAGCAAAAAGAACGCGAAGACTTAACCCCCCTGAAACTGCGGCATAAAGCGCGAGACTTTGCCCTATCCACCCAAAAAGAACAATGTGAAAGCTTTAAACGCTTTGGGGTATGGGGAGACTGGGAACACCCCTATCTTACCCTAACCCCTGACTACGAAGCCGCACAGATCGGAGTCTTCGGAGAGATGGCCCTCAAAGGATACATCTATCGCGGACTAAAACCCGTTCATTGGAGTCCCAGTTCACAAACGGCCCTTGCTGAGGCTGAGTTAGAATATCCAGAAGGACATACTTCTCGGAGTGTCTACGCGGTTTTCCCCGTTACTAAAGCATCGGATACCGCCCAAAAAGTCTTAAAACCTTACCTAAAAGACTTAGGCGTTGCTATCTGGACAACAACCCCCTGGACCCTTCCGGGTAACTTAGCGGTTGCCCTCAATCCTGAACTCACCTATGCTGTAGTAGAATCAGGGAAACCTATCTGCAAGCATAAATATTTCATCGTCGCCGCCGACTTAGTCGACAAACTAGCCGCTACTTTTGACACTCCCCTAACCGTCAAAGCAACTCTCAAAGGAAAAGACTTAGAACACACTACCTATCGTCATCCTTTATTTGATCGAGAAAGCGAGATCCTCATCGGCGGAGACTATGTAACCACTGAGTCAGGGACTGGGTTAGTTCATACAGCGCCCGGACACGGACAAGAAGACTATATAGTAGGTCAAAGATATGGTCTACCCGTTCTTTCCCCAGTAGACGAAAAAGGAAACTTTACCGCCGAAGCCGGACAATTTGCCGGTTTAAACGTCCTCAAAGATGCCAACGAAGCGATCATCAAAGAACTCGAAGAAAAGGGTGCATTATTAAAAGAGGAACCCTATCAACATAAATATCCCTACGACTGGCGCACCAAAAAACCCACTATTTTTCGTGCCACAGAACAATGGTTTGCATCGGTTGAAGGGTTCCGAGATACTGCCTTAGAAGCGATCAAAACTGTAACCTGGATACCCGCACAAGGCGAAAACCGTATCACTCCAATGGTAGCGGATCGCTCTGACTGGTGCATCTCTCGTCAACGGAGTTGGGGGGTTCCTATTCCTGTTTTCTACGACGAAGAAACGAACGAACCGCTATTAACTGAAGAAACCGTCAACTACGTTCAAGAAATTTTTGCCCAAAAAGGATCAGATGCTTGGTGGGAGTTATCGGTAGAGGAATTATTACCCGAACAATACCGCAACAACGGGCGCAAGTATCGCAAGGGTACAGATACAATGGATGTCTGGTTTGACTCGGGTTCTTCTTGGGCGGCAGTAGCAAAACAACGCCCTGAGTTAAAATATCCAGCAGATATATATTTGGAAGGATCTGATCAACATCGGGGTTGGTTCCAGTCGAGTTTATTAACCAGTGCCGCTACTAATGGTATTGCCCCCTATAAGACGGTGTTAACTCATGGGTTTGTCTTAGATGAACAAGGCCGCAAAATGAGTAAGTCTGAGGGAAATATAGTTGATCCGGCCATGATTATAAATGGAGGAAAGGATCAAAAGAAAGAACCTCCTTATGGTGCTGATGTATTGCGGTTGTGGGTATCTTCGGTAGACTATTCTTCGGATGTCCCCATCGGTCAAAATATGCTGAAACAGTTAGGGGATATTCGCAATAAGATCCGCAATACCGCTAGATTTTTATTAGGGAATTTACATGATTTTGACCCGGAAAAAAATGCGGTGGCATATCAGGACTTACCGGAATTAGATCAATATATGTTGCATCGCATCACTGAGGTGTTTAACGAGGTAACTGACGCTTTTGAAAGCTTCCAATTTTTCCGCTTCTTCCAAGTGGTGCAAAATTTCTGTGTGGTGGATCTTTCTAACTTCTATTTAGATATCGCCAAAGATAGACTGTATATTTCTGATGTAGATGCGTTACGCCGCCGCAGTTGTCAGACAGTCTTAGCGGTAGCAGTGGAAAACTTAGCAAAAGCGATCGCGCCGGTATTATGCCATTTAGCGGAAGATATTTGGCAATTCTTACCTTATAAAACTCCTTATAATTCCGTGTTTGAGTCGGGATGGGTAACCCTAAAACCTGACTGGAAACGGCCAGAATTAACCGCTAAGTGGTCAAAATTACGTCAGGTCCGGGATGAAGTGAATAAGGTAATGGAGTTAGCGCGAAGAGATAAAATGATCGGTGCATCTTTGGACGCTAAAGTGTTGCTGTATCTCTCGGATAAGGAGTTAAGAAAACAGTTGGAAGCTTTTAACCCTTCTGATAGTTTATCCGGCGATCGGGTTGATGAGTTGCGTTATCTATTTCTATCCTCTCAAGTGGAGTTAGTCGACTCACTTAAAGCTATGGAAAAAGCGAATTATAAGAGTGAGTCAGAAACCCTCGGAGTGGGAATAGTAAAAGCAGATGGCCAAAAATGCGAAAGATGCTGGAATTATTCGACTCTTGTGGGTAAGTTTCCTAATGATCCTACTCTTTGTGAACGTTGTGAAGCGGCTTTACAGGGTAAGTTTTAATTAAATTATGGGGTGGGTTATATTGTTTTAACTCACCCTACCAGACAAAATTAAGCGAGGAGTAATATACAATTAGGATTCCGATGTAAACGGAATTAATATGAGTGGTATTAACCGTCAAATCACACCAGATCCCAGAATTAACCTGTTTTTGAAACATCTTCCCAATACGCCTCAAGTTATTAGACTACTAAGAAAGGAAGGAAAAGCTTATGTTTTTAACGATCGAGAGACGATGGAACGAGTCACCCAAGCTATTATTGAAAAAGGAGAAAGAACAGGTATTGAAGATGAGACAGATAACTATGAACGCTACGGACTTTATTTTTCTCAATCAATTGGATATATACTAAAAGCAGATGGAAATCAAATACCTCTTTACTACGCTGAGATAAAAATTATTAAAGGAACAGATATTTATCATGTTATCCCCCGCACCAAACCTCGCCGAACAAATTAATAATTGGGAATTTGTTGAGTTATGGGTTGATACTATTGTGTTTCCTCCTCGTCTTTTGATGTTAGTAAGTGATAAGGATGGAAAGTCATATATTTATGATCCTATAGAGAAATACAAGCTGATTTTTTCTGGTTCGACTTACGATGAAGCACATTCCTGGTTACTTGAGGATGAATATGAACGGGTAGATGGCAGACTTTTAGCTCAGGATGTAGTTTAGATGGATAAAAAAGTATGACAACTATAAAAATAAAATTTCCGACAGAGACATGGGTTAATGCAACCTGGGATGAATATCTTCAACTTTACCAAAATACGAGCTATGAAAAGGCCAAGTTTTATTACAACAATGGAAGAGTAAGAATTGAAATGACTCCGTTAGGTAATCCTCATTCTAGAGATCATGCAATTGTGATTGTTGCTGTTAATTTATTTGCCAGTCTTAAAGGGATTGATTTAGATGTACATGATAATTGTACTTACCGAAAGACGGGTTTTCAAGATGCTCAACCTGATGTTTCTTTTTATATAGGAGAAAATGCTGAAATTATTCCTTGGGAAACCTCAATTATTAGTGTTGATCAATATCCTGCACCAGATTTAGTGATTGAAGTTGCTAGTAGTTCTCTAGCGGATGATAAGGGAGAAAAGCGGCTTTTATATGAGGATTTGGGAGTTAGGGAATATTGGATTATTGATGTAAATAATGTTGATGTTATTGCGTTTGCTATTGCAAATGGTGGGAGTAGACGGATTAATGAGTCTCAAGTTTTACCTAATTTATCTATATCGGTTATAACAGAAGCTTTGCGCCTCAGTCGTCAGATGAATCATGGTAAAGTGGGAGTATGGTTGTTAGAGAAGTTTAAACAAATACCCCCATTGTAAAAACATTGCATACGACGTTTCTACGCCATTACCAACTTGAATTACGTAAGCTTAAATCATAACGAGGAGTAATAGATTTTCTTTGACTCCGGTCTAAATATTTATCACTATAACCTAAGCGCCATAACAAAATTTCATCAATCCATTGAATTCCTTGGTCAATTAATTGCCAGCGCCTTTCCTTTGTCATACTACTGACTCTAGGATGAACGGCATCGTTTCTTACCTCAAGAAATTCTGGTACATCGTTTATATCATTGTATCCTCTACATGGAGTTAATCCTATGCGTTCAAGCATTAATCTTAGGCGTTTACCAGTAACACTAATATGTTCTTGTCCAGGTTTTTTGCCTAAATTCCAAGTTTGTTTAGCTTGTCCAGTTTTTGTTATATCAAATAATAAATCTATCTTAGATTTTTGAGCAGGATTAGTCTCATCTTCAACTAGGATAGCATAACTTAAACGTTCCAGAGCCGCGCCAATAGCACTTGCTCTAACTGGCCATGCCATATAATGCTGTGTTGCTTGAAAATATTGAATGAGTGTAAAGTCAAATGTATCTTTCCATAAAGAATTTTGAATCATCCGTTCAAAAGTTGAAAAACGTTCTATATACTTTTCTAAATCACTGCAAGGTGTAATCCATGAAACAGATAATTGTTCTAAAGGAGTAGTTTTATATTGACTAGCTAATGCACAAACAGGATATATAGCAGGCTTATCAAAAAGCCTTTGACCTTCAATAAATAGGGGAGCAGTATATCCTCCGTTTGCATAAGATAAAAACCAAGCAAAATTATTAAAAATATTTTTAACTTCTGTTAAAGATAGATTAGGTAAATCATTCTCATTATTTCTAGCAATTTCAGCCAAATTTTTTTGCCAAATTTCTCCTTGTGCTGTAATTAGTGTTCCTCTATTGCGGTTTTCTGGATTTAACCATTCTAAGGCTTCTTTTTTGATTATTAAAGAAATTGTCCAAGTTTGATTGTAGGAAAATTCAATAACCAATGGTTGACCTTGCTCTAAACCTTGCCCTTGCTTTAACTTTAATAATTGGTTGGATTCTAAAAATTTGGTATTGGTTAAGTAAAAAGTAAAACTATGTGCTACCTCCTCTAAAGAATTGTAAATTGCTTCAAGAGAAGAACCTCTTCTTTTTTCTAGTGCAAAATGATACATAGACAAGGTTTCGCCCGTAATAACTGCTTTGTTTAAGGAAAATAAGTGACCTAGGCAAGAGTTGATGGGTTGTCCTAGATGAGGTAGATTATAATTTGAGTTATCGATTGTTTCAAATTCCCAAACAATGCGAGGAACAGGATAAATCTCAAGTTCTACCATTAAACGACCTTCACAGTTATCGATTTTAGCTATATTATTATAGAGTACGACTTCTTCTTGTAGAAGTAATTGCTTAGATGTAGGGATCATTTTTAGGACTTTAGCTAGGTTAAATGGTTTTTGTAGTATAATTGTAGCATGAAATTATATAGCTTGCCATCATAATTGTAAAATTATGTAAAATAATAAATCAGTATAGCTAGGATTATTCTCTAGTTATATCATAGGCTATATAGAGTTTTAATTCAGAAAAATTTATGACAGTAAAAGACAAAATTTTCAAAGCAATTCAAGAAATGCCGCAAGATGTTACATTTGATGAATTAATGGAACGTCTTAACTTATTGTATAAAGTAGAACAAGGACATCAAGCAGTTACAACAGGTGAAACTATTTTATCTGAAGAAGTTAAACAAAAATTACAAGAGGGTGCTATTAAAAGAGCTAAACGCGATCTAGAATTAACTCAAGAATGATTTAAGCTTGAAGAGGAAGTCTCTACTATCCATCTTCTCACCCGTTCAAAATTCGACTCACATCCAAAATAAAACCCGGTAATACATCCTCACCCGATAAACTAATAGGAGACTTTAACACTTCTATATCTTGTCTCGGACGATAAATTTCTACCTGTTGATTTTTCGGATCAATTAGCCACCCTAATCTAATACCATTATCTAAATACTCTTGCATTTTCCCTTGAAGAGGTTTTAAATTATCACTTTGCGAACGCAATTCAATCACAAAATCAGGACAGATTGGCGGAAATTGTTCCTGTTGTCGAGGAGTTAAAGCATTCCATCGTTCCAGAGATATCCACGCCGCATCAGGAGAACGATCAGCACCTAATGGTAGACTAAAAATAGTCGAAGAACTAAACACCACCCCTAATCCCGTTTGACGATTCCAAAGCGCTAAATCAGCAATAATATCCGCTTCTTTTTTTCCACTTCCTCCTCCTACAGGTGACACAATGACTAACTCTCCTTGTGCGGTACGTTCAAAGGAAATATCCGGGTTAGCTTGACAGAGTTCATAAAACGCCTCTCTTGTTAAAGCAATTAATGGTTTAAGATTAATGGTAATGGTACTCACTCACCCTCCTCCCCTTTTATGTCTCTGTATTTTATTGTAGCTACTTTTAAAACGCTCTTACCCGCGAAATTACTTAGATAAATAGTTAAATTTAAAACGCTAGGGTTTCGCTGGGAACTTACTCCTAGCCATAAGAATCTTAAAATCTTTAAAGGACTTATTTTCTTAGTTTTGTCCCTAGTCCCACTCTAGCCAAACCCTGCCCTTAATGCTATTTTAATAGTAAGTGCTTTAAATATCTTCCTAACTGTCCCCTATTAGAGTTTTATTAGATTTTACTCAACTTGCAATCGGATTGGTGGTTAGGAGTATTTAACCTAATCAATTGTTTTAAAAGTAACCCGATTAACTAATGAATACAGCCAATTATTTATCAAAAAAATATTTATATTGGATTGATTATAGTAAAGGAATATTAATTTTAATTATTGTTTTTTATCATTTTTTCCAAAATTACCGAGATGGAAGCGGCTTAGTTAACTTTTTGTATCAAATAGGGAACAGCTTGGCTTTTACTGCTGTGAACATATTTTTTGTTATTGCTGGCTTTAATACGACTTTATCTTTATTAAAACAAGTCAATCAAAATTCTCAGGGTTTTAATCAAATCAACTGGTTCAATTGGCTCAAAAAAAGGTTAGTTAGATTATATCCGACCTACTGGCTGGTAATTTTGGTAACAATGATTCTTTATTTGGCTACAGGGCATCAAATAAAAATTAACTCCCTCGGGGATTTTATTTTAATTGCTATTGGTTGGCCAGGTTATGCCCGATATAAAACTTTAAATCCTGGCTTTTGGTTTTTTTCTGCTATCCTACAAGGTTATCTAATTACTCCTTTGATATTTTTTATTTGTAACAATCGCCCTATTCGTATTCTTAATCTAGGCTTAGGTTTGGGAATCTTAACTAAAATTATTTGTTTAATTAGCCTAAGCAATAACTTTATTGATACTGCCTCTCTAATTCAAAACAATTGGATTTTAAGTTATATATTTCCTTTTTGTTTAGGTTTTTATTGGGGATTTATTTATTATAAAAATGATCAACTTAGGCGAAAAGATTGGCTAATTTCTCTGGTTGCTTTTGCTATTGGTTTAGTTATTTATGCAATTTTGCTTATCTCTAAAATAGACGTTAGGTATATGTTAGGATTTGATTTGTTATTCACTCCTTTAATCATGTTACTCTGTTATTGGGTTAGTCAAAAAATTATTGAAAAAATTACCTATCTGAAGGAATTAATTGCGCTACTTGGCAGAAATTCTTATCAAATTTATTTGCTGCATCAGCCGCTTTTGTTTATCTTATTACCAAGCCTGATAAAATATATTAAATTGCCCTTATATCCTCGCCTGGCTATTTCTTTAATAATCACTGCTTGTTTTTTAACCCTATATATCTTTCTCTTCAACAAAATAGAATTATCTTTAAAAAAAATTTTAAAATTTAAAAGTACCTAAGACCTAAAAAAATAAGATTAGATTGATTAATCAATCGCTCCTCGTACCACAATAACCGTACTATCAACCCCACGAGCAATAGCATCAGGAATATTCCCATGAATAGCCTGCTGTAATAACCCTTCCCGAGACGCTCCCAAAACAATCACATCACACTCTTCGGCGCGAGCTAATTGTATTAAAGCATCAGAAACAGAATTAGAACGAATAGAAATAGGAAAAATCGGTTTATTCAATTTATCTCTTAAAATTTGAGCCGCTTCTTCTAACCCTTGAGAATCCGGTTCAATCTCTGAAGGAGGATAAACTTTACACAGCCACAACTGAGGGGCATCCGGATTAGAATATAATCGTGTTAAACTCGGTAATAATTCAATTGCTCGTTGAGCATTTGGCCCCCCCGCCATCGGCACTAACCAAGTAGCATTATGCTCTAAATTTAGGGGATAAGCATTAGCACTAGCTCCAAGTTTAACTAACATTAAATCACAGGGAGCTTTATGAATCAAGGTATCTGCAACACTGCCAAAAATTGCCCCTTGACTATCACTAATTCCTTTCCAACTCATTAACATTAAACTAATATGCCGTTGCTGAATAGTTTCTATAATGGATTCAGCCGTATCCTGAGCGACTCTCACTTGAGTATGAACGGCAATATTCAAATGTCGCCCTAATCTTTCCATACGCTGCATCAGCTTGCGGCTATGATGAACCTCAACTCGAGCTTCAGAAGGAAATTGATGTCTAGGAATCTTAATCACTTGCAGACATTCGATTTCATAGTGGCGATGACGAGCGATGGTTGCGGCAATTTGAAATAAGGTTGCAGCCATCTCCGGATCACTAAGCGGCAATAAAATCCGTCCATTCCCCAAAGCCGGCGAACGAGTCTGATAAACCACATAAGACGGGGGCGGTTTAGTTCCTTGAGTTCCGCCTCCGAGTTGCTTAACTTCTGCTTGAATAATATCGGTGCGGGTAATAATCCCCACTAAAATATGTCCTTCTGTCACCGGTAAACGAGATAATTGATAGCGGTTGAGTAAATAGAGAACATCACTTAAAGAGGTTTCCGGTTGCACAGTAATCGGTTTTGGGGTCATAATCTCACGCAGAGATACATCGGGTGAGCGCTCACCCAAATTCGATAAATCACTCTGAGTGACAATTCCCACTAATTTTCCCGCTTCTACCACCGGAAACCCGCGATGACGGGATATAGACATCGCCTGTAGCACTTTATCTAGAGTAAGATGACTTTCTAAGCTTTCTACCTGAGACTGCATCACATCAGCCGCTTTTAACTTACTCAAGAAATCATTAACCGGCACTTCCTCGCTTAAATGAATCCCACTCGCATCAAGCAAATGTTCATAAATCGAACGACTAAACACATTTTCTGCCACCAAATAAGACACCGCACAAGTCAGCATCAACGGCAGTACAATATTAAAATTAGCCTTTAATTCAAAGACAATCACAATCGCTGTCACCGGAGCGCGAACCACCGCCGTAAAAAACCCTCCCATTCCCGCCAGCGCGTAAGTGGTAGCCGCTCCTGAACCCGTCACCCATCCGGCTAATTCTCCCACGATATAGCCCAAAGCGGAACCCAACACCAGCGCCGGGGCAAATAATCCTCCGGGAGCGCCCGAACTATAAGCTAAGATGGTTAGGCAAAAATGAGCCACAAAAGCCAACAGAATACTACGCCAACCTAATTCCCCAGTGACTAAAAACTCCCTCAGTCCCGAGTTATCGCGGAAAAAAGGCGGTAACAGGGCAATCACTCCCCCAGAAATCATACAGACTAAGCCAACCCGCCAAGGCATCGGCAATCTCAGCCGCTTTTGTACGTTCATACAAAAGAGAATTCCCCAATTAAATAACGCTCCTAGCATTCCCGCTAAAAAACCGAGCAAAAGATATAGAGGAATTTCTCGAGCGGAAAAGTTTATGTTTAGAGGTGCGGGTATAATGGGACCAGCAGACTCGAGTAATAAAGATACCACTGCCCCAGTAAAGGAAGCCACGATGGCTGTTTCTAAAGTTAACCCAGAGACATCGCGCATCAATTCTTCAACCACAAATAAAACTCCCGCTATGGGAGTCCCAAACCCCGCCGCTAGTCCTGAAGCGGCCCCGGCTGCAATCATCTGTCGCCGATGTTCTGGGGAAGTGGGAACCCATTGACTCAATTGAGCCGCTAAGGCCGCCCCTATATGAACTGTAGGCGCTCGCCGCCCAAGGGTTAACCCTGCGCCTAATACTAAGGTTGCCCCCAGTAATTTAGCGATGGCTACCCGTAAAGACAGAGGCACCGGAAAGCGAGCTAAAGCGGCTTTGACTTGGGGAATGCCTCCACCGGCAGCCGCCGGTGAGATCACTTGTATTAACTGACCGGCCAGTAATCCTAATAATAATCCGCCGATGGGAAGTAGCCAGACTGCCCCAAGTTTAGTAGTAATATGAACTCGCCATCCTCCTAACCATCCTACCCCCTGTTTAAGGAGTAAGGCCGCGATCGCCGATAAAATCCCGATGAGACAAGATTCCAGCATGGCATAGCGGGTATCGACGGAACTGCGTCCGAAACGTCTAGCTTTAAACCAACCATGCAGGCGTTTTAGGGGAAAAGGTAAATTCATTAAGATTCTGGCTCGATTCCAATAGCTCTATAATACAGACTATCCCATTTTTGAAAAGGTATATTGAAGTCCAGTTTCAGAAGTCTTGTTAATGATCCCCTAAACCGATAAACTTAAAGATAAAGGCGAGCTAGGCAAAAATTTTCTCAAGGATTTTTCTACTGTACCCCAGCCCCCACTGGAGCGGGGTTTTTAGGAGCTACTGCCGGCCTGTATGAAGTGGCTGATTTTAGGTTTAGTGCCATCTTCTAGATAATTTTGTGTTGCCACAATTAGATGATTGATATTTTTCTCACTCGCATCATCCATATCCTCATTAACGTCAGTTAAATCGAATTGAAGCCGCAGATAATAATCGTGAGGATCAATTAGTTTTTTAGCAATTTCATCATTAATTGTAGATGAGCTACCAAACATTATATCTACTAATGGCCCTGCCCATTTTATAAGGCCCCAATCTCGTGCATCTTCTAGAGAAATAGAACGAGTGAATCTTCCAGTACCTAAAGATAATAGAGCTATTTCTTGGCCATTTTCTGCACTTTGTTGCAAAGATGGACAGTTTAGCGTTGGATAATCTGTGGCATAATGCTGAATTAAATTAGTGGCTTCAGCGATGGCACAAATCGACGGATTACCGGCAAACATTCCGCCATCAATCGCTGAATAATCTTGATTGCCAATTGTCAGTCCATGAGCCGGGAAAAATGTCGGGGCAGAAGCCGAACAGACACAAGCTTCCCAAATGGGAATGTTTTTATATTCTTCCTCCCAATTTTTTAAAACAATAGGTCGCCGATGAATGGTATCATAAGAGGTTATCAGCACTAATTTAGGCAATAAGTCTCCTAAATTTTTGCGTGGCAATTGCTCTTGTAAAACCTTAATTAATCCTTCGTCCGAGTATTGAGGGTTGATAAAATTTGCCGGATTTTTATGGATTAAGCTCCATCTATTAAGAAGATGATTATCTCTCGGAAAAATTGTTGCTCCATTTTCTTTGTAAAGATCAACTAATGTTTGAGCCGTGTAGCCAGCAGCTAGAGCCGCAGCTAGAATTGAACCAGTAGAAGTTCCAACAAATAAATCAAAGTATTGTTGTAGAGATTGTCCAGTTAGTTGTTTAATTTGTCTTTCTACCTCGATTAACATCGTAGCGGTTACGACTCCACGAATTCCACCACCATCTAAACTGAGTATGCGAAAAGTCATAATTTTTTCTCCTATTCTTAGCGAAAAGATTTGACTGATTTTTGCTCATCAGTATATAGTCATCAAAATTGAAAATAATTGATGCAGTAATTTTGATTAAAAGCTCCCACACCTTAACTTGTATCTATCTTTTTTAATAATAGACTCGGGTTTTACTTAAAGGGCTTTTTAGTAAACTTATTTAAAGTAAATTTACTTAAGTACATATACTGATTATTCTTGAATAGGGATTCTAATCAAGCCAACGGACAGGAAATTGCTGACCTTGCTCTGAGATAAACTGATCAAGCTGTTCTAAAGTTAAAGGTTCGGGTAAAGGATATCGTTGAGAAATAGTGCGCTTTAAATCCGTATAATAACGAATCATAGACGCAAAATCTCTGGGATATTTATCTTGATCTACACCAATAAAATCACCCTTTTCTTTAGCACGAGCTAAAACGGCTCGCCACTGCTCAATCGATACTAAACCCACAGATTCCACACCATGAGAAAACAGCATCATATAAATTTCATTATATGATTGGCTACTCTTAAGATAGTCTAGAAGCCAATCGAGAGAGGGTTGTTTATTAAACGTCAACCAAAAAGGAATTGAACCCGTTTGTAACATCCAAAAAGGCTCTAATAAAACAAACGATTCTATCAATAACCGATTCGTTAAAATCTTCTGTTGTTTGTACCACCACCGATATAATTCCGCCACAAAAGGACTCGGATAAGCTGGCTCATCAAAAACAATACGCCGCACTCGATAACCTCGCTCACGAGCAAAGCGTTCTACATCTTCAGCCAACTCTGGCCTAAAACCCCATTCGGCTTCGGGACTCTCGGCATCAGGCTCAGGAGCATCCCATTTTTGTTGGGATGGGTGAT
This sequence comes from Gloeothece verrucosa PCC 7822, assembly GCF_000147335.1. Taxonomy (NCBI): domain Bacteria; kingdom Bacillati; phylum Cyanobacteriota; class Cyanophyceae; order Chroococcales; family Aphanothecaceae; genus Gloeothece; species Gloeothece verrucosa. The sequence goes on along the minus strand of NC_014501.1, from coordinate 3,571,485 downwards.
ATCGTTGTATATATTCGGCTACTCGCTCACTGCCATAGAGAAACTCTTGGGAATTCATCCCTCCCACTGCCCCAAATTGGAATATATGCCGCTCGCTGACTTGGGTTGTGGGCCAGGAGTTTTGACACTCGACTAAAAAAATCGTTCCTCCTTGGGGCAAAGAATTCTCGATAAAGCGTTCAAAGGCTGTCCCCAAACGCAGACGTTTCACCCGAAAATAAGTCATGCCTTGGCTAGTTAAGCGGTCTTCATTGGGGTCGTGCATCTGATGTAAGACAATCTCAGGATTCGCCTCCAAAAAAGCCGGCGCGTATTTTTTGCCCCATTCGAGATATTTTTTCGGTTCATCGGGGTCTAGTCCGGGATGTTTTACCGGCACTAAAAAGGTTTGAGGTAGCCAAGGAATCCCCAATGCGGCATAAAGATGTACCATTGCCCCACTCGATGAACCAATAGCTACTGCTGGATACTCTTTGAGAGGATACTGATTGACCATCCACTGAGCTACCACTTCAATCCGAGTATCTTTCAACCGTTCTGGGGGAATGCCTTCATTAGCACTACCAGTGGTATAGATGAATTCTTGAAGGGGACGAGGTAATTGATTCACCAGAGAAAACAGAGGCTCAACCGCAGGTGAGGTAATCCCCAACCCCGGAAAATCTTCTCCTCGCAAGTAAGCCGCCGTTGCTCGTAACATCGCCGAGGCTGAGTCAAAATCTGCTATGTAGGGCGGGCTAACGTTTAAGTTAGCTAAGATAGAAGACCACTTGGGTTGGTAAAAAAGTTCTTTCATCATACCTCTGTTGTAATTAAATCTGATTCTGTAGCCTTAATAAAGGCTTCTACGGCTTGGGTCAGTTCTAGCGGCTTACTGTAGTTGAGGGTATGCGCTCCCCCTGCAATAACCTTTAATTGACCTTGGGGTAAAAGGTCCACTACTTCTTGTGCCCATTGCTGCGGCACGACTGGGTCTTTGTCACCCCGCACGACTAACGTGGGGACACGCAAATAGGGAAGTTTCGCTTCAACGCGGTCATAGAGGGCAATTTGAATAGTAGCGATACAGCGAGGTAAACCGGCTAACCAGTAATCTTGTATTTGTATGGGGGCTTGGCTATAGTCTTCTCCGGGTGCATTGAGCAGAAACCGCCAGATTTGCTGAAAAAGACTGCGCCCCCGAGGGTCAACGGTAGGACCTTGCAAAATTGCCCGCTCAATACGCTGCGGATGCCGCATGGCTAACTCGGCAATAATTTGGCAACCCATCGAGTTACCTAAAAAAGTGGCTTTTTTAATTCCGGTTGCATCCATCCAGCGAGCGATAACATCAGCCAGTTCAGGCAAGTCTAATATTTTTTCTGGTTTCTCACTTTCGCCATATCCCGGTAAGTCAAGGGCATAGACTCGATAATTGGCGGCTAGTAATTCGGCAGTAGGAATCATGTAGCGGCTTGAGAGAATCAATCCGTGTATTAAAATAATGATCGGAGCATTTTGGGGTAGCATTTCTGCCGATACCCGGGCAAATATTGAGAGTCCATCAACAATGGTACATTGAGTCTGCAATTTTCCTTTGCGTAGGTTCATTTTGATTTTTTAATACTATTTGAGCCTTATTTTGCTAGATTAAACATTAATTTAGCAGGGGTTTGTGTGTTTAAAATTTAGCGAATTTTTTTAAAGATTGGAAATAGGATTATTTATATTATTTTTATTAATAACAAAATCCACCTCAACCATTTGAGGGATTCTTGAGGGTTATAACTCGACCTTGGGTTAGATTTTTTCTCGTTAGCGTAATATAAACAGTCGGATATAAACAAAGTTATCTGTACCACAAAGCAACAGATAGTCTATCAAACAATCACATAAATTAGAGTTAAAACATCACTCATTCGCTCCCACGACCGATAACCCCTCAACAATTAAAGAAGGGGTATAACAGGAACCATTCCATCGGACATCATTGCCTAAAGCCGCCACTTGCTTTAACGCACTATAAACATTGCCGGCGACCATTGTATCTTTAACCCGGCCTAAAATTTCTCCTTTTTCTACACGATAGCCTAAATCCACATTGATAGAAAAATCTCCCGAAATATCAGCCCCACCGCCTAAAATTTGCTCAACAATTAAAGCCTTATCTAACTGACGAATTAACGCTTCGAACTCACCTTGTCCAGGTTCAATGATTAAATTGACTAAATCTGGCGTAGGATAGCGCCCTAAACCCGGACGAAACCCGTTACCTGTACTAGAAGTTCCTAACGCTCTCCCTGTCGTACGATCACAATAAAACAATTGTACTGTTCCTTGTTCGATTAAAGATAACTTTTGAGTTAGAGTTCCTTCGTCATCGAAAGGACAGTCATAGGGTTCTCGGTCCGGTTGTTGGGATAAACTGAGTTGCTCACTGATCACCATGTCCCCTTGTTTCTCACTCCAAGGCGAAGACTTTTCTAAGACATTTTTTCCATTTAAAGCCGCCGCTACCGTTTCCCATAGCAGGGTGGCGGCATTTGCGGTCAATAAAACCGGGATACGTCCTGTGGGGGTTTCTGCATGAGACTCGGCCCACTGTAAACGCTGTAATAGCTGTTTAACGACTTGTTCAGGGTTGAGTTTACCTCGGGTATAGTCTCCTTCATAGACACCTAAAAAGTCTTCTCCTCGAATCCATTCTACCCCTAAGTAATAACTGACAGAAATATCACTCGAGTGACAATAAAGTCCTTGGGAATTGATTAAAATCGTGCTTTCTTGTTCACACTCTAAGGCGGCATTACAGATAACATCCGGATAAACGTCTCGAATTTGAGCGATCATCTCTTTGCCAGTTTCCACTAACGCCTCCACAGAAACCGTTTCCCCCACATTAGAATAAATCGCCTCGTGAGGAGCGGCTAGTTCAATGGTTTCAGGGACATTGAGGTGCGTTAGAGCGATCGCTTTTTCTACTAATTCTAGGGGTTCACAGGGTCCATAAGCAACGGCTAACCCTGGACATCCGTCTCGCCATAATCTTAAGGCAGTTCCTTCTGACTCGGTAATTTCTAGCTGTTTGAGGCGGTTGGCTTCAAAAGAAACCGGACGAGATAGGGAACTAGACTGATATACCTCTGCATGGGTGGCTCCGGCTTTGAGGGCTAAATCGATAAGTTGTTGAGGTTTAATGGTCATTCTTTAACTTGATAGACGGCTCCTTAAACAGAATAACATTCTATTTGAATGATTTTGATGGGTATTTAGAGCGTGAGTATTACTGCTATGATCTTCAAGGTAGCACTATATTTGTTAATTTACGCACATTAATGAGAATAAATCCTCGTATTTTGCAACTCATACCTCTGGTACTTTCTTTAGCAATCACAACAATTTTGGGATTAAACTTGAACTCAAAAGCACTCGCCCATAGTGTTTGTGGACTAAAAAGAGAAGAAGCGTCTTTTAAAACTAAGAGTTATCTAATTACTATTTGCCCAGGAGAAGCGAGTTTTCAGTTAATTTTGACTTACTTGGGGTGATTCAAATCAAAAAAGTCAACTGATTAAGAAATTACTCGTTTGAGTTCGTTTGGGACATCGACTAGGGCCTCATCTGGCAGAATATAACTACTTCCTAATAACTTTTCATCACTATCAATAATTTCAGGAAACCGCAACCCGGCTAATACTTGCACGGCAAAAATTTCTTGTAGGGCATCTTCAAAGCGTAAAAAGGCCACTGTTTGCCCTGTCTCAATATTGACTACCCATACCCCACAACTTCTTTCGGTTAGTCTACTGGTGAGGGGAATTCCACTAAATACCGCCGTTTCTCTGACCTGAGATAAACCAATAAAAGCTAAATTGCCCCAAAAATCTAATCCTCTTGTAAATCCTGGCAACATAGCTACGGTTTCTAATTTGCCGCTTTTTAAATCCACAGTGGCTATACTTCCATTTCCCGATTCTAAAACCCAGAGTTGATTATTATACCAACGGGGAGAATGCGGCATAGATAATCCTGTGGCGATAATTTCATTAGAGTCAATATCGATGAGTACACCGCCCTTAGCTTTGTTTTCTCGCCAGCCGTTCAAACTGTCACTATTTCCCAAGGCAGTAACATATTTAGGTTGATAGTTTACCATCGCTAACCCATTCAGATGACAGCGATCTTCGGGGGTTAAAGCACTAATAAAGCTGGGTCGCCAACAAGGCACAAAACTATGAACAAAATCTACTGTACATAAACAAGAAAAGCGGGTATTAATAAACCATAATTCTTCTTTTCTCCAAGCCATTTCATGAATATCAATAAGGAGAAAAATTAGAAGTTTTCACACTTCTGAGAGGAGCGTCATCGGGAGAATTGGGTAGAGGATCATTCATGCAGTTTGATTGAGGTAGGTGGACAAAAAAATATGAACAATATGAATAATATGAATAATATTAACAATATTAACAACATGAACCTTAAAAATATCTTCAGTTAAATCCCATTTTATAACCCAATATATATAAGTTTTTTTTAATTGACGTTTTTTAAAAGTTTTTGTAAAGTGTTAATTAATTGGCTTCATTTACTTGTTTATACGTAATCAATATTACGTAATTACGTATTATGTCAGGTCTATTGATTAAATTGTCAAGTTGTGAGAGAGATTGAGGAAAACAAATGGCTATTTTTAATGTTACCAATTTAAATGACTTTGGTGCAGGTAGTCTGCGGCAAGCTATTTTTGATGCCAATGGGTTGCCGGGTGCAGATACCATTGAGTTTAGTAGTGTGACGGGAACCATTACCCTGAGATCAGGAGAGTTAAGGGTTACGGACTCCCTCACCATTAACGGGCCAGGTGCTAAACTTTTGAGTGTATCAGGAAATAATGCTTCGAGGGTTTTTAATATTAACTCTTACTCTACTAATACTAATTTTGATGTCTTTATTAATGGCTTAACAATTACAGGAGGGAATAGTTCTTCCGGTGGCGGTATTGAAACCAATGGTGGCTCCATCACTATAATGGATAGCATTATTTCTGGGAACTTTGGTAATGGTGTTACCAGCTTTGGTGGCACTACTACTATAAGTAACAGCACTATTTCTGGGAACTTTGGTAATGGTGTTACCAGCCTTGGTGGTGGCACTACTACTATAAGTAACAGCACTATTTCTGGGAACTTTGGTTATGGTGTTAGCAGCAATGGATCATCTAGTATTCTCACCATAACTAACAGCACTATTTTGAAAAATTCTCAACATGGTGTTAGTAGCAATGGTCCTAATGGTACTACTACTATAACCGACAGCAACATTTCTGAGAATTCTGGTAAGGGTGTTACAAGCTCTGGTGACACTACTATAAGTAACAGCACTATTTTGAAAAATTCTCAGGATGGTGTTAGTAGCAATAATCCTAATGGTACTACTACTATAACCGGCAGCAACATTTCTGAGAATTCTGGTAAGGGTGTTACAAGCTCTGGTGACACTACTATAAGTAACAGCACTATTTTGAAAAATTCTCAGGATGGTGTTAGTAGCAATAATCCTAATGGTACTACTACTATAACCGGCAGCAACATTTCTGAGAATTCTGGTAAGGGTGTTACAAGCTTTGGTGACACTACTATAAGTAACAGCACTATTTTGAAAAATTCTCAGGATGGTGTTAGTAGCAATAATCCTAATGGTACTACTACTATAACCGGCAGCAACATTTCTGAGAATTCTGGTAATGGTGTTGCAAGCTCTGATGACACTACTACTATAAGTAACAGCACTATTTCTGGGAATTCTGGTGATGGTGTTAGAAGGATTTTTGGTGACACTATTACTATAACTAACAGCACTATTTCTGGGAATTCTGGTGATGGTGTTAGAAGGATTTTTGGTGACACTATTACTATAACTAACAGCACTATTTCTGGGAATTCCAATAGTGGTATTGAAATCATCTTCAGTAACTTGAAGTTAACTAACACAATTATTGCTAATAGCGGCGGTGGTGATTGCACTAACAAAGGTACAATAGCCGCTAACATCAACAACCTCATCGAAGACGGAACTTGTAATCCTGGATACCAAGGTGATCCCAATCTAGGGCCTTTACAAAACAACGGAGGACCAACCTTGACTCATGCCCTTCTTCCCGGAAGTATCGCTATTAATGCTGGTTCTAATGCCGCAGTTCCTTCTTATCTTACCACTGACCAAAGAGGCATAGGATTTACTCGTATTCTCGGCGGGACAGTAGATATCGGTGCTTATGAAGCCGTTGCCGTCGTGCCGGAACCCTTAACCATGCTTGGAGTAGCTACAGCTACCGCATTTGCCATAGCTTTTAGGGGCAAACGAAAGAGGTAAAAAACGCCTCTCCCATAACTTGTGACGATAAGAAAAGCGATTACGAATCGAGGGCATATTCGATACGCCCCTACACCAAACAGCATTTATCCACTTGTAGGGGCGCTCCGCTTGCGCCCAATTACATTAAGTTAATTAGGTGAGTATTGCCCACTTAACCAATTTCTAACCTTTAATCAACAACCAACTTCTTAACACCTCTGCCACTGACCAAGCTTGAGCAATACAACCTTTAGGAGAAAAGGGCTTATTCCCCTCAAAAATTTCGCTAATGGTTCCTAACCCTGCTGTTTCTAAATGAGCAATCATTGGCTCTAAAAATTGATAAGCACGGGTTTGATCGCCATAAACTCGTAAATAAGCCATGACAAACGCTCCGATTAACCATCCCCAGACGATTCCTTGATGATAAGCACCATCTCGTTCTAATTGATCTCCTCGGTAAAACCCTTTATAATTCGGGTCAGTGGCGGCTAAACTCCTCAACCCATAGGGAGTTAATAAGGCCTTTTGACAAGTATCCACTACGCTTTTTTGTTGTAAAGCGCTTAAAGGACTCTGGGGTAAAGAAACTGCAAAAATTTGATTAGGACGCAACGACGGATCATTTCCTGTGGGGCTATCCAAGACATCAAAACAATAGCCTAATTCGGCATTCCAAAAGCGTTGAAAACCCTTTAAAGTTAGTTGAGCCATCTCTTCATATTCTTTAAATGGCTTTTGCAACTTTTGAGCGAATTGAGACAGCGTGAGTAAAGCATTATACCAAAGGGCACTAATTTCTATCGGTTTGCCAATGCGAGGAGTAACCACCCAGTCCCCAACCTTTGCATCCATCCAAGTGAGTTGTTTTCCTTCAACCCCTGCATAAATTAAGCCATCTTCGGGGTCTAGATGGATATTATAGCGAGTGCCTCTGAGATGCCAATGAATAATATCAGTCAAAATCGGCAAAATTTCTGCTAAAAATTGATGATCTTCTGTGGCTTGGTAATAGGCACGGATAGCTTCAAAAAACCATAAAGTTGCATCAACAGTATTATAATCCCCTTCGTTTAAGGGTGCGCCATCATCGGGAAAACGGTTAGGAAGCATCCCTTGACTCACGTATTGAGCAAAGGTTAAAAGAATAGAGCGGGCAATTTCTGGACGGCCGGTAGAGAGGGTTAAACCGGGTAAACTAATCATAGTATCCCGTCCCCAATCGGTAAACCAGTGATAACCAGCAATAATGGTTTTTCCGGCCGGGTTATGGGGAATAGGACGCTTAACAATAAATTGATCCGCAGCAAGCACCAACTGTTTTAGAGATTTTAAATTTTCTGGAGGGAGATGAATAATAGAAGGGTTCTGCCGCCAAAAAATTTCTATTAGTTCTTGTTCATAAGCGCGACGAATCTCTAATTGTGCCTTAGCGTCTAAACTGGGGTGCGGAACTCGTTCCGCACTGGGGTTAGGATCGCAACTAGCGACAAAGGTTGCCGACTCACCAGGCGCAAGGGAAATTTCAAAAGTAGCCGCGTGAAAGTTATCATCCAAATCATATAATCCCCGCTCCCGTTCTTGAGCTAACTGAAAACCGTAATACCAAATCTGCTTAAGATAAATAGTCGTTTGGGGACAATTGCAATACAGATAAAAAGGAATGGCTCCCGGTGCGGCAGTAATACACACTCCATAATTTATCGGAGCAACTTGCATCTGCCAGTTTCCGCCCACAGTACGACTATGATGATCTCGGTAATTCACTAATGCTTTGAGTGATAATTTGAGGGGTTCACTCGCTTCAATGAGAGAATATTGAATATAAGTCGTATTCGCCTCGGGTTGCATCCAGATCCGTTTTTCGAGTAGGGACTCTCCTAAACGAAAAAACCAGACTGGAATAGTGCCTTCTAGCAAGAACTTTTCTAAGTGCTGATCAACTTCTGTTTCTCGGGTTCCATCTGCCCAATAATTGCTATAAAGAGGATAAGAAGTGGTTTGAGTAATAGCAATTTCATCGAGTTTAGTTAATAACAGGGTACGTTGTAAGGGAGGCTTCAGGGCAGCTATCAACAGTCCATGATATCCACGCCCTAGGGCCCCCCTTACTGTCCCACTGGCATAACTCCCGATGCCATTAGTTACTAACCATTCTTGGTCATTAGTCATTAGTCATAAGGTAAGGGTACAGCAATGCTGCGCCCTTACAGTTGTCATTAGTCATTACCTAATAATAAATCATAAATCGGTACACTTTTTCAAATCAAAGAATTTTTTAAACTTTTAACTTAAAGGGAATAGGCAAGAGAAAGAAAGATAATCTACGCCTATTAATCAGCCTGTAATCGGGTTTTGGCGACAATTCTGGTCTTTTTGCGTTCGGCTTCTGAGAGGTCTTCTCCCATTTGTAAACGAGTGGCACTACTTTGTAGAATGGTAGCGGCTCCTTGGTCTCCTAATTGTAAAGCCGTTTTAGCCGCCGTTTGTAGTAAAGTAGCTGCCCCAATGCGATCGCCTTGTTTAAGTTTTTCTTCAGCAATTTGGGTTTGACGATATTTGGCTAAAGCTAAAATAGATTGACGAACTTGATCATTGGGTTCAGGTTGGTAAACCGTTTGGACTTCTACATTGAGAGGTATGGTTTCTGAAAGTATGCCGGTTTGAGATAAAGCCGGATCATCAAAACGGACTTGTGCTTTACCAATAGTTTGAATACCTGGAGAGAGTTGATTAATATAAAGATTGATCAAAACCACTCGTTCTTGATCCACCATTAAGTCTCCTAAACGCACAGTATGGCGAGTGCCTTCGGATTGTACTGTTAACTCTACCGTTTCCGGTTCCACTTGGGCAATGGGTTTTAACTGGGCTAAACTGGCTTGAGGTAATAAATCAATGATTAGATGAGCATTAGTTAATCCGATGGACTGAGCGCGGCTAAATAGGCGGCTGAATTCTTCTAAAGCTTTTTCGGGGTTTTCAATATAAGATAAGCTGCCTCCGGCAGAATCAGCAATTTTTTCTAAAACATCTTGATTCCAATGGTTGCCAAAGCCTAGGGTATTAAGAGTAATATTATAGTCTGAGGCCACTTGAGCCAGTTTCAAACAGCGTTCGTTATCTCCGTGTTCATTTTCTCCATCGGTTAACAGAAATATTTGCGAGACTCGTTCTTGTTTCCCTAAAGCAGATTCTTTGATCCCGAGTTTGAGTCCTTCATCGATGGCTGTTCCTCCGGCTGCTCTAAGCGCTTTAATCTGTTCTATGACAGTATTGAGGTCTTCTATTCCTTGGTTAGGAACAATCACTTTTGCTCGGTGATCAAAGGCGATGACTGAGACACGATCTTCAGGATTTAATTGTTTAACCAGTTCAATTGCCGCTTTTTTCACCGTTTCTAGGGGTCTTCCTCCCATTGATCCACTGTGATCTAAGACAAGGCATAAATTTAAGGGTAAAGTTCTCCCGGGTTCTCCTTGTGCGGATATGGCTAAGGAAAGTTGCCGTTGGCTGCTATTTTGGTTAGCATCAATATGAGCATCACTTAGGGCCGGTCTGATAATAACTCTCATAGTTTTCCTAGGATGTAATGGTCTTAGAAGAATATCTGTAGCTATTTCTAGGATAGCTGACTTTCTTTTGAAGCTACAGGTAATGCCCTCATGCTAATTGTGTATAGATTTTTTTGTTTCGCGCTCCTGCACCAAGGAGCCAAAGGATACAATAGACTGTGTTAGGTTTATCGGCTTATTTCCTTAACCTTCTCTTATTAATGCCAATATAACTTAATATCAAAGACAGAATAGTCTTGAGTGTATTAGCCTTATGCCTAAATCAAAAATTAAGTCCTCCGAAGTTAATCTTAAGGATCATCAGTATTATTTTAACCGGGATTTAAGCTGGTTAGAATTTAACTACCGGGTGCTATATGAAGCCTTAGATTCCCGTACACCGCTTTTAGAACGCCTCAAATTTAGTGCCATCTTTTGCTCAAACTTAGATGAATTCTTCATGGTAAGAATTGCCGGACTCAAACAACAACAAGAAGCCGGAGTGACTAAACTGACACCGGATGGACGTACCCCTTCTCAACAATTAGCAGATATTAGCGCTCGCCTACGTCCGTTAGTTTCTCAACAAGACCAAAACTTTGAATATAATCTTAAGAGTCAATTAGTGGCTCAGGGAATTCATTTAATTAACTACGTTGACCTTAACCAGGAACAACGTACCCATTTACATGAGTATTTTGAAGCTCATATTTTTCCTGTTCTCACTCCCCTGGCGGTTGATCCTTCTCATCCTTTTCCTTATATTTCTAATTTGAGTCTTAATCTCGCTGTGGTTGTTAGGGACCCTGAAACTGATAAAGAACTTTTTGCGCGGGTAAAAGTGCCTAGCGTTTTACCTCGTTTTATTGAGTTACCCAAAGAACTTAGACAACAACAAAGAGATAAAACCGCCATTTGGACAGGAGTCCCCTTAGAACAAGTCATTGCCCACAATTTAGAGTTCTTATTTCCGGGGATGATTATTCAAGAATGTCATGCCTTTCGAGTGACTCGGAATGCCGATTTAGAAGTAGAAGAAGATGAAGCTTATGATTTACTCTTAGCGATCGAACAAGAACTGCGAAAAAGACGTATCGGAAAATCAGCCGTTCGTTTAGAAATTCATGCCTCAACACCAGAAACGATTAAGCATAGATTAATGCAAGATTTGGGGCTAGAAGACATGGATGTCTATGAAGTAGAAGGATTACTGGGCCATAGAGATTTATTCTATTTTATGTCTTTGCCTTGTCCAGAACTAAAAGACCCTCCTTGGAATCCGGTCACTCCTAACTGGGTAAAAGAAATTCAACAAAGGCGTTCAGAATGTGAAACCGAAGATATTCCCGATGGCATGGATATTTTTAGTGCTATTCGTGAAGGGGATATTTTAGTTCATCATCCTTATCAAGCTTTTAGCGCTACGGTTCAAGAATTTATTACTGAAGCGGCTTATGACCCTAATGTACAGGCCATTAAAATGACTTTGTATCGGACTTCGGGAGATTCCCCCATTGTTAAAGCGTTAATTGCTGCGGCTGAAAATGGTAAACAAGTGGTAGCTTTAGTAGAATTAAAAGCCCGATTTGATGAAGAAAATAATATTCTTTGGGCAAGAAAATTAGAACAAGCTGGCGTTCATGTAGTCTATGGATTAGTGGGATTAAAAACCCATACAAAAACGGTTTTAGTGGTGCGTCAAGAAGATAAACAAATTCGCCGCTATGTTCATATCGGAACGGGAAATTATAATCCGAAAACCGCTAAATTATACACCGATTTAGGGTTATTTAGTTGTCGAGAAGAATTAGGAGCCGATTTGACAGATTTATTTAATTTTTTGACCGGCTATTCCCGACAAAAATCTTACCGTAAATTATTAGTTGCCCCTGTGAGTATGCGTAAACGCATGATCGAAATGATCCGCCGAGAAGCCGAACATTGTCGCAATGGGGGAACCGGCCGAATTGTAGCCAAAATGAATGCTTTAGTTGATCCTGAAATTGTCGAGGTTCTTTATGAAGCTTCTCGCGCCGGGGTGGAAATTGATCTCATTATTCGGGGGATGTGTTGTTTACGTCCTGGGGTTGAAGGAATCAGTGAAACCATTCGAGTAATTAGCGTTATAGGGCGTTTTCTCGAACATTCTCGCATTTTCTATTTTCATAATGGAGGAAAAGAAGAAATGTATATCGGTAGTGCCGACTGGATGACCCGAAATTTGAGCCGCCGAGTAGAAGCCATTGTTCCTGTAGAAGATCCCAACATTATCAAAGAATTACAAGAAATTTTGGGCATTATGCTCTCAGATAACCGGCAGGCATGGGATTTACTCCCGGATGGGACTTACGTCCAACGTCGCCCGAGTGATGAGGACCATCAACAAAGTACCCATGAAACTTTGATGCAAATGGCTTTAAACTCCGTAAGTACCCATTAAGATCCCAGCAATTCTAGAGGCGTTACCGACAACGTCTCTACCTCTTGAGGCCGTTTACAATATTACCGATTATCGTTACAATATTTTGATATTTAAAGTACGATAAATATATCGGGTTTACCATAATTTATGAAAAGCTATTTCCAATCAATCCGCGCCAGTCTAAATGAAGCCGTCTCTATTTCAAACCCCTTTACAACGAGTGATACACCAACAACCCTCCTAGAAAAACTGATAGGAGTCGTATTAGTAGTCCTTGGCTATTTACTCTCACCCCTATGCTGGTGGAATGATTTGGTGATTAATCTCCCTCTTGCCTATGGCTTTGGTTATGTTTGCAGTTGGATTTGGTCAGATATACTGCTACCAGCCTCAATTGTCGGTTACTGGCTCACGAATATTGCCGGAATTCTTTTAATGCAAAGGGGAGCCATGAATATTTTGCAAAAGCAATCTGAAGAACGCAGCCTTAAAAAAGAATTGATCAACGGTTTAGTCTCTTCAACCGCTTATACACTCGTAATTTTACTGTTAATTCAGTTAAAAATTCTCGACTTACCTCAATTATAAGGTTACCCTAAGCTCAGTTTCTCCGGCCACGCCCCCTATAGATTGATACTATTGGAATAAGAGTGTGTTCTAGGTTGAGGTTCACTGATTAAATCATGATATCTTCTGAGAGTTCTTTTAAATCCTGGTTAAATGAGCATCGGCAGTTATTATTGCTTTCAGTTATGGGTGTGTTCTTACCCATAGGGATTTTTATATTCCTAGCGTTAGGAATTGCACGGCAGCCGGAGGGGTTTCCTTGGGATGTACCCATTTTATTATTTATTCACACCGAAGCGCGCTCACAATTAGATATTTTTGCGGCGACTCTAACTCAATTTGGCATTTATTGGGGAGTAGTACCGTTAATTATTGCGATCGCGGTAACTTTATCTTTTCAAAAAAAATGGCGGGCAATCATTTATCTTTTTATTACGGCGGTAGGAACAGCAATCATTAGCCATACTTCTAAATTATATTTTCATCGAGTGCGCCCGAGTTTATGGGAACATTTTTATCCTTTGCCGCCTGATTTTTCCTTTCCCAGTGGTCATGCGCTCTCTAGTATGATGCTATTCGTCACTCTAATAATTTTAACCTGGGGAACTCGTTGGTTTGCGGCTGTGCTATTTATCGGCAGTTTTTTTGTGTTAGGAATTGGCTGGACAAGGCTTTATTTAGGCGTTCACTACCCCACCGATATTTTAGGCGGCTGGATGCTTGCAATTGCTTGGTCAATAGGTGTTAGCTTAATTGTTAAACCTAATAAACTTTAGTCATTAGTCATTAGTCATTAGAATTGTAGGGTGGGTTAGGTGCGGGGATAACTTTTATAAGAAACGGATAAATTTTGATCCGCTCCGTAACCCACCACTATGTATTTTGTATCAAGTTATTAGTCATTAGTTATTAGTTATTATATAGCGTTTCTCCAATCAATGAGGTACACCTCAATTTTATTTTTTATTACCTGTTCCCAGATCCGGTGTTCCCTAAAATCGAAAAACTATGTACCTCACTAAAATGAGAGATGCTATAAATCATCACTCATCACTATTAACTCTTAACTTCAATTGGCGCACCGTCACGAAAAATAATTAACTCTCCAGGTTGTATCGGTGTCCAAACTTCGTTATCAGTTAGAGGAGTGGTAGCAATAACAGCAACCCGGTCTGTAGGATGAGTCAAAGCTTGAAAATCTACGGTGAGGTCTTCATCAATGAGATGAGCTTGGGAAAAAGGAGAGGAGCGGATAATATAATGTAGATGAGTGGAACAATGAGCAAATAAATATTCACCATTGCCAAGTAAATAGTTAAAAACGCCTTTTTCGGCCATCAAATCCGTTGTTTGTTTAAGAACCGAGTAGAGTTGTGTCAGAGTAGGTTTGCCATCAGCAAAAGAGCGGCGCAAAATATTTAATAGATAGCAGAAGGCTTTTTCACTATCGGTTTGACCAATAGGTTGATAAAATCCTGGCAGTTCGCTATTCATATCTATAAGATTTCCATTATGAGCAAATACCCAATAATTCCCCCACATTTCTCGTCTAAAAGGATGACAATTTTCTAGACGAATATCTCCTTGTGTTGCTTTGCGGATATGGGCAATAACATTAGTAGATTTAATGGGGTAGCGTTTGACTAAGTCCGCTATGGGAGAGATAGCAGAAGGTTTAGCATCTTGAAACATTCGACAGGCTTTTCCTTCAAAAAAAGCAATGCCCCAACCATCTCGATGTTCATCTGTTTTGCCGCCTCTAGCACAAAAGCCTTCAAAGGAAAAACAGATATCAGTGGGAACATTACAATTCATGCCTAGGAGTTGACACATAAGTAAAGAGTAAGAAGAAATAATAAAGGGTAAATAACTAATGACTTTTCAGAGGAGATAACGTTAAGCCGCCTGTTTCGGGAAAGCCTAATTCATTGGGAGAACTAAATTGCCAATGTTGTTGATATTGATTGAGAAAATTTTGCCCAACAATGCCATCAATTTCTAAAGTATCTAACACCTTAGTATCAACAATCACGCCATCAATTTGATTAACCGTATTTTCTTTTAAACTCACTTGATCTAAACGGGTATTATAAGCCGCTTCATTTCCACAAAATCCGCTTACTTGTGTGGGTTTGTTTTTCGTCAGATTGAGTTGTTTTGCCAATTTTTCAGAAATAACCATTTGTTCGGCTCCCGTATCAAGAAGAAAGGTAAAAGGACCTTGACCATTAATATAAACTTGAGTGGTCATTAACCCCATTTTTCCTTTTAAAGGAATGGCTGACGTACTGATAGTAGAAGGGGGGGATAATTGGAGTTTTTGAGTTTCAGGATTAATCTTGACATCAAAGCCGCTAAAAAAATCTAAGCCGATGACACCGGCAATATTTTCAGAAATTAAAAATTTTGATAAACCTAGTCCCATAAGTCCTTGTGCGCTTGCCCCTTCAATGGCTATTTTAGGAAAGGGGTGCATAGCCGCCTCAAGTTTATCGCAGCTTTGGCCCACTACCATATATTCTAATAAATCATTGGGGATATTAATACTTTTTAGTTTAAGTTTTTGGGCTATTTGATTAGTAATGATCGAGTTAGAAGCCCCCATATCTAAAATAAATGGGTGTGTTTTTCCCTCAATGGTTACAGGAAGAGAAAAAACATTAGTTGAGGGCAATTTTTGTAATTCAATAGTGGCTTGTCCTTGACGGGTAGGAGTCGGTAAAGGAACGCCTGTTATCTTGACAATGCTTTTAAGACGTTCTTCGGCATCGGCTCGAATATTGCCCTGTTCATCTAGATAAATAACTCGATAAAAACATTGTATAGAAGTGGTTTCTAAACTTTGCTGTTGACTTTGACTATCACCGGAAAAACTATTGGAAATACACTTAACTAAATCTTCTACTAATGCTTGTTCTTCGATTGAAAGATGAGCAGGTGCTTGAGACTCAGCTAAAATCATCGAGGGAGAAAATAGGGTTAGCCCTCCTAAAAAAGGCGTGATTATAAATCGACTAATTTTTTTGTTTGATAAAGCTTTTCGGATTAATTTCATGGAATTTAAATCAATTAATTTTGGGTGATTTTGACCAGAGAACTTTTATTATTAACTCTGCTGGCTAAGGGTTTTAACTCCGGTGGCGCAGTAACAACCCTTCCCCAATCATTGACTAATTCTGTTAGTAATTGTTCTTGTTCGCTTTCCGATTGTTTCCAAGGTTGTCCTATATTCATAATGGCAAACCAAACTGTATTTTTTTGTTGGGTAGGTAACGCTCCGGCTAAAGCACTAATATTGTCCCAAATTCCCGACTTGAGTACGGCAAAGGGGGGAAGTTGCCGCCTAATTTGTAAAATACCTTCATCTTGCCCAATAATAGCAAAAACATCGGCAATAGTCATATTATAAGCTTGTAAATACCGTTCAATGGCTAAAAACATCGCTACTGTAGCCCGAGGAGAAATCTTATCATCTCCACCGAGTTGAATTTCTGAGGGGGGGACTTGTGCGAGTTGAGCGGCTTTTTCGGCGACAATGAGATCACCCCCTAATGCTGTATTAATGATCTTGGTCATCCAAGTATTACTGTAGAGATTCATTTTTTTGAGGAGTTCAGCTAGAGGCAAAGAATGATGAGATAACAGAGGTTTTAGCCCTGGCGGCGCAGTAGCAAGGGGTTTAACTGAACCTTCGATAATGACTTGAGGAGTGGGTGTGCCGGGGGGTAAAGTTTGATATTGTGTTTTGGCTTCTTCAGTCCAGTTTTGGGAGTTTAAGCCGATTTTTAATAAATTACCCGATTCAAGGGCAGATAATTTAAAATTCATGGCAAAACGCCCTACAATAATTAAATCCCCAGTGACTCGCTTAATTCCCATTTCATTTAATAAATTCCCCACCGCCATCGCTTCTTCCCAAACAAAAAAAGGATCATCACCTCCTTTGACCACTAAGTCCCCGTTTAAAACACCATCTTTGAGCTTACCCCTCATAGCAAAATCAGTAGTAAACTGGTGATCTGGGTTAAATCTATCCAAGGCGACTAGGGTAGTGGCCACTTTAGCAATAGAAGCACTCTCAAGCGGCGTAGTGCCTCTATAATTGGCTAATAGCGTATTTCCTGACTGTATCCAAATGCCTTGGGTAGTAGGGTCGTAACCTCTGGTTGCCAGATGCTTGACAAATTGTTCAATCTGTGCTTGATTAGGTTGAGCGGCTCCATTAAGAGCGGCAAGATGAGGGATAGAAACCGGCTTGAGCGATTGAGAAGAAATTTGTTGTAATTTGGCTTCAGGAGTGGGAGAAACCACAGAAGAAGGAGATACAGCACAGCCAGTCAGAAAACCTAAAGGGATAAGCGAAATAAGAACTTTTAAAGTGGAATTTAGCATGATCATCAAGAGCTAAAATTCTTTTTAAGGGAACAGGGAACACCGGCTAAATATATCTGTATTCATCTGCTACACTCTGCCTGCCTGCGTTCATCTGTGGACAATAATCTAAAATCCGGACTTTTGCAAGAGCCTAAAGCCTCTACAATGAGTTAATGATAAGGGATAACAACAATAACAACATGGATACAAAAGCCTTTAAACGCTCATTACAACAGTCAGAGAATTACCACCGCAAAGGATTCGGCCATCAAGAAGAAGCGATGGGGGTAATGAATAGCGAGTATCAGAGTTCTTTAATCACAGAGATTCGTAATAATAACTATAGAATAACTCGAGGAGATGTGACTATTCGTCTTGCTGAGGCGTTTGGGTTTTGTTGGGGGGTAGAACGTGCGGTAGCGATGTCTTATGAAACCCGTCAACATTTTCCCTCTCAACGCATCTGGTTAACCAACGAAGTCATACATAACCCTTCTGTGAACCAGCGCTTGCGGGAGATGAAAGTGGAATTTATTCCTGTAATTGAAGGTCAAAAAGATTTTAGCGTCGTTGAAGGAAATGATGTCGTTATTTTACCGGCTTTTGGCGCGAGTGTGAGTGAAATGCAACTGCTTAATGATAAAGGTTGCACCATTGTTGACACTACTTGTCCCTGGGTAGCTAAAGTTTGGAATTCAGTAGAAAAGCATAAAAAACGCAGTTATACTTCGATTATTCACGGCAAGTATAAGCATGAAGAAACGGTTGCGACCAGTTCTTTTGCAGGAACTTATTTAATTGTATTGAATATGGAACAGGCTGAATATGTCTGTAATTATATTCTTAATGGTGGGGATAAACAAGAGTTTTTAGCTAAGTTTAAAAAGGCTTATTCGGCGGGGTTTGATCCCGATGTGGATTTAGAAAGAATTGGGATTGCTAATCAAACGACCATGCTTAAGAGTGAAACCGAGGAGATTGGGAAACTCTTCGAGCGTACTATGTTGAAAAAGTTTGGCCCGACGGTTTTAAATGAGCATTTTATGAGTTTTAATACTATCTGTGATGCCACTCAAGAACGTCAGGATGCCATGTTCGATTTGGTTAAGGAAGAGTTAGATTTAATGGTGGTGGTTGGTGGGTTTAATTCTTCTAATACCACTCATTTACAAGAGATTCCTATTAATGAGGGAATTGTTTCTTATCATATTGATAGTGCTTCTCGGATAGGACCAGGTAACCGCATTGAACATAAGCCGCTCTTGAAAGATTTAGAAGTTAAGGAAAATTGGCTCCCTGATGGGAAGGTGGTTATTGGAGTGACTTCTGGCGCTTCTACTCCGGATATTGTGGTAGAACAGGTTCTTGAAAAGATTTTTGAGATTAAAGCTTTGGCGGCGGTTTAAATGACCTCTCCCCCTAACCCCCTCTCCTGCGAGGAGAGGAGGAACATTGTAGGGTGGGTTAGGCGGCGAAAAAGTTTGAAACAAGAGAATAAATTATCAATCCGCCGTAACCCACCACCCCATTAAACTTTATGATTAAAATGGGTTATATTTAAATCAAAAAAGTAGCTTTTTGTTGATCAATCCCTAACCCCCTCTCCTCGCAGGAGAGGAGGAACATTGTAGGGTGGTTTAGGCGGCGAAAAAGTTTGAAATAAGAGAATAAATTATCAATCCGCCGTAACCCACCACCCCATTAAACTTTATGATTAAAATGGGTTATATTTAAATCAAAAAAGTAGCTTTATGTTGATCAATATGAAGACTCTGCAAGAAATTGAAGAAGCTGTTAGTCAACTTTCCCCAGAAGATCTTGCCGCATTTCGTAATTGGTTTGCCCAATTCGATGCGGTGGCGTGGGATAAACAATTTGAGGAAGATGTAGCGGCGGGGAGATTGGATGAGTTAGCTAAAAAAGCTTTAAAAAATTTGCAAGCAGGAAATTGTACTGATTTGTGAGACATCGAGCGAGTCCTGATTTTTGGTATCATTATCCACAGCTACCGCGTGATGTCCAAGAACTTGCAGATCGATGTTACGAGTTGCTTAAACAAGACTCTCGCTATCCGTCACTACATTTTAAAAAAGTAGGCCCGTTTTGGTCAGTGGATAAGCCCTTCACCCTGAAGGGTGAGGCTATACGAACAAAGCCCGCCTGCGCGGGCTAAAAGGATATTATGAGGAACGAAATTCAACACAGACCTTAAACTTAAAACTAAGTGAAAAGCAATTAAAATTATCATTTTGAATTAATCTCAGGTTGGGGAATAGGCGGCGCTGGTGGGTGAGAGGTTTGAGATTGGGTATAGATGAGAGTTCCTGCTACACTTCCACTGAGCAAGATAATAATTAATGGCTTGATCCAAGGGTTGCGGGGCTTGTGCCAGGCTTGATAGAATTCGGGATAAGGTAGGGTTTGGGCGCAATGCGAGAAAATTTCGTAAGCCTCTTTGTTAAAACTAAAATTACGCAAAAGTTGCCAAGTTATTTCTAATGGCTTATTTTTCAGCTTGGTAACAGCTTTTGCCATCTCAGATTTTGTCAATATTTGTTTTAAACTCTCTGCCGCATTACGGCGAGTCCATTCATCCTGTGAGGTAGAGATTAAGGCTTCCAAAGCGGAGATCGCTTTTTCGTTGCCGGGAGCTATCTTTCCTAAACTCTCTGCCGCATCACGGCGAGTCCATTCATCCTGTGAGGTAGAGATTAAGGCTTCCAAAGCGGAGATCGCTTTTTCGTTGCCGGGAGCTATCTCTCCTAAACTCTCTGCCGCATCACGGCGAGTCGATTCATCCTGTGAGGTAGAGATTAAGGCTTCCAAAGCGGAGATCGCTTTTTCGTTGCCGGGAGCTATCTCTCCTAAACTCTCTGCCGCATCACGGCGAGTCGATTCATCCTGTGAGGTAGAGATTAAGGCTTCCAAAGCGGAGATCGCTTTTTCGTTGCCGGGAGCTATCTCTCCTAAACTCTCTGCCGCATCACGGCGAGTCGATTCATCCTGTGAGGTAGAGATTAAGGCTTCCAAAGCGGAGATCGCTTTTTCGTTGCCGGGAGCTATCTCTCCTAAACTCTCTGCCGCATCACGGCGAGTCGATTCATCCTGTGAGGTAGAGATTAAGGCTTCCAAAGCGGAGATCGCTTTTTCGTTGCCGGGAGCTATCTCTCCTAAACTCTCTGCCGCATCACGGCGAGTCGATTCATCCTGTGAGGTAGAGATTAAGGCTTCCAAAGCGGAGATCGCTTTTTCGTTGCCGGGAGCTATCTTTCCTAAACTCTCTACCGCATAAGCGCGAGTCAATTCATCCTGTGAGGTAGAGATTAAGGCTACCAAAGCGGAGATCGCTTTTTCGTTGCCGGGAGCTATATTTCCTAAACCGAGTGCCGCATAAGCGCGAGTCCATTCATACTGTGAGGTTTGGATTAAGGCTTCCCAAGCGGAGATCGCTGTTTCTCGCTCAGTCTCTACTAGAGTTGCATTCGCTAAGTCTTTTATAGGAGAATTACTAAATGTCCAGTTTATTATCTGCGTAACAATTTCTTTAGTCTGAGAGCAATTTTTAAACTCCCTCACTCCCATTGCGGCTAACAAATAAGCTCGATAATCATACATTCCTTTATTTTCCCATTTGCCGCATCCATCATTAAACGTCACTAACTTATTAATGAATGCCTCTTTTTCCTCTTTTTTTACATCCCCTCGTCCCAACCACAGCAAAAAAGGTTCTTTCCATTTAGCCTCAAAAATGCGATATAGTTTCCCTTTAGCAGGTTTATTTTTGTGTTTACGAGTGAGAAAATAATCCCAATCATCAATAACTGTAGCGGCGAAATATTCTTGAAAACTCGGATGATAAAAAGCATAAACCGGTTCATCTGTTGCCGCTTCCCGATCAACAATATTCAACCAACCCACCCGACAAGCTAACTTAAATAATTCCTCACCCATCACATTATAAGCCCTACTTTCCAGAATACGAAATCTAACCTCACTATCAAGCTGTTGTAACGCTAATTCTCCCAACTTTCGATTTAATAGCTGTTGTTTTTCTCTACTAATTTGATGCTGTTCTGGTTTCCATTCCCGATAATAATCTCTTACATATAACTCATATAACTGGGCTTTTGTATCGGGTAATTGCCCTGGATTATTGGACCAAACTTCACATAACATTGCCAATCTCAGGGGATTATGAATCAATTCTTGGATAGATTGATATTGAGGTTCTTTAAGTTTATCTTGTAATTGAAATACTATATTATCTAGCTCCCCTCTCCTCGCAGGAGAGGGGTTGGGGGAGAGGTCATTTTCAAACCAATCCTCAATAAATTCTGTTACTTGTTCATCCGTAAACTGTAAAGTCCGAAAAGTTTTAAAATCTGATAACGGATTACTTTTCTGCTCATCCCAAACATTTAAACGAGAGGTTAAAATTATTCTGGCTCGATTTATCCAATCCTCTAAATACTGTTGAATTGTCGTCAAAACTCCGCCCGATGAATTCACGGCCATTTCATCTAAACCATCTAATAATAACCAGACTCCGCCCTCTCGAAAACGTTTTTTTAATGCTTCTTGTAATGCTGTTTTATCTTGTCTTTGTTCTTCTGAGATAAATTCTTCAGCTTTTTTGAGCCAATTATTTAATAAATAGTCTTCTAAAGATTGCTTTTCTAATGCCGCCAAAGAAATTAAAATCGGCAACCCTTTTTGATGTTCTTCAATCCAAGCCGCAATTTTATATAATAAAGTAGTTTTACCGGCTCCGGGTTCTCCAGTAATAGCAATATGTTTATTTTCCTGCCCAGTTCCTCCGATAATTTCTGTTAAAAAAGTCTCATGTTGATATTCTTTCGTGATAACAGTTTCTTCGAGTTGATAAACTTTTTCTCGGTCTGGATCTTCTTGTTTTTTTCGTCGTTGTTGCTGTTTCCGTTCTACTAATCCTAAAGGTACATAAATATTTAATTCAAATCTCTTTCTGTAATTTTTTTTCTGAGTTTTTTTTGTTTTTGTAGGACTTGTTGACAGATAGATTGCCAATCAAGATTAGGAATGAACTTTGTCCCCTCCCCATAGGACGATCCCATTCAAAATGTATTATTTTGTATAATGTGAATTGTTTGAGCTTGATTAAAATTATTGATTTTCTCGGTTAATTTAGCTAAGTTTTGAATAGAAAACTGTTTTTGCTGTAGTTCTTGGTCAATTTTTTGCAGTATTTCTGTTATATTCGGAGGGGGTTCTGCTTCTGCCGCTTTTGCTAATTCATCAATACTTTGGCTTAACTCTGTATTATTTTTAGCGGCTGTTTCCACTTCTAAAACCGCTTGACCATAATCTAAAGGTTGTTCGGGTGCAAGTGCAAGTGCTGTTGCTATTTTGGGGGCTGTTTTGGTCAAAGCATTGATAAATTGACTGATTTTTTCTGATAAAATATCACTGACTTTGTCCTCAGTTTTTTCAAGGGTTTTTTGAGCTATTACTGATCCTATAGCGATCACAGTCCCTGTAAAGAGTTCTATCATCATCCCCTCCTGATTGCTTTTTATTTCTTTATTAGCAATATTTCCTTAAATTGTCAATATTTTGCGATAAATTTTCATATTTAAGCCTGCGTAGGCAGCTTTTGCTCGGTTGGCCCTCACCATATGCGGGTGTAGGATAATTTCAATAACTTAAGTGGTGCGTTACGGCGGATTTTTAGTTGTAGTTCATTTTCAAATATTGTAGCCGCCTAACGCACCCTACTCGCTGATTTTTTTTTATTTGGCAAATAATCAGAATTTAAGATTTCTTCAGGAGTAAAAGGACATTGTTCAGGAAACACATTAGCCGCTAACCCAGTTTTTTTAATAACCTGCTTTCGTGCCTTCGGATAAACAAGCTCAATTTTTTCTAAAAAATAATTATATAAAGAGTTATAGTTTTAGTCATTGGTGAATTCGTCAGTAATACACACCTACAATATTAACTCCCCTCTCCTTGTAGGAGAGGGGTTGGGGGAGAGGTCATACATTTACCAAGGAAGAAGCTTCCTATCGCGGTAAAACCCTCCACTCGGCGAACCATCCGGAAGCATCGCCAACCAGACAATAGTATCTGCTCCCTGTTGAGGGGTACGGGTTGCATCAGGGCCTCCCATTTCCGTCTTTACCCAACCTGGACAGGCCGAATTAACTAATATATTTGTACCTTTCAATTCATCTGCTAAAATCCGGGTCACGGCATTAATAGAAGTTTTCGAGAGTCGATAACCTGGATATCCCCCACCCATATTAGTTAACTGTCCCATGCCTGAAGACACATTAACCACCCTTCCATAATTATGCACCCTCATGATGGGTATTAATGTCTGGCTTACCAGTAACGGACCATAGACATTCGTTTCCATCGATTTTCTGATGGTGTCTATCTTAGCATTCAATACACTGCTATCCTCAGCAGAACCAATCAAAACCCCTGCATTGTTCACCAAGATGTCTAAACGTCCAAATTGATCCTTGATAAACTTGCCTAATAATTCAATACTGTCAGGGTTAGTGACATCGAGAGGATGATAAGTCACCTTGAGTTTTTCTGATTGTAGCTTTTCTGCCGCCGCTATTCCTTTGTCTTCATCCCGACTTGTCAAAACCACGTGAATTCCGTTTTTGGCGAGTTGACGACTGGCTTCAAACCCTAACCCTCGGTTAGCACCAGTGACAACTGCTATTTTTTTAGTAGCACTCATCTTCGATTTTATCGTTTATGGTTCTTTCTCTAATGTATCTATAAATTCTCTGCCGGTGACGCTTATTTTGAACTTGTGAGTTATTTGGGTTTATTGGCCGCACCCTGTAGCAGATGAATAAGGAGGGTTTGTTGGTTAATGTCCTAGGAGTTTTTCTCTTAGATGTTGTATTCTGTCTCGGTATTTGGCGGCTTCTTCAAATTCGAGTTTTTTGGCGGCTTCTTTCATTTTGTCTTCGAGTTGTCCGATCAATTCGGGGACTTTTTCTAGGGGTAATTCGTCTGCTTGTTCATAAACTTGTTCTAGTTGTTGGGCGTTTAAGCGGCGGGATATATCTAAGAAAGATAAAATCGCATTACTTGAGCGTTTAATAATCGGTTGAGGGGTAATTCCATGACGTTTGTTATAGGCTATTTGTATGTTCCGTCGTCTTTCGGTTTCTTCCATCGCTTTGAGCATACTATCGGTTAAATTATCTCCATATAAAATGGCTTGTCCTTGGATATGCCGCGCTGCCCTGCCGATGGTTTGAATGAGAGAACGTTCTGCCCGTAAAAACCCTTCTTTATCTGCATCTAATATGGCCACTAAAGACACTTCGGGTAAGTCTAATCCTTCTCTTAATAAGTTTACCCCGATTAATACATCAAATTCTCCCTCCCTCAAATTTTGTAAAATTTCTATTCGTTCTATAGAAGTAATTTCTGAGTGTAAATATTGGACTTTTATCCCTCGCTCTTGGAAGTATTCGGTTAAATCTTCTGCCATGCGTTTTGTCAGCGTGGTAATTAAAACCCTTTCATTGCGCTTAACTCTAACTTTTATTTCTCCTAACAAATCATCCACTTGTCCTTCAGTAGGACGCACGAAGATTTCCGGATCGAGTACCCCAGTCGGACGGATAATCTGTTCCATGACTCTTCCTTCAGATTGTTCTATTTCCCAGTCTCCAGGGGTAGCAGAAACAAACACACATTGATTGACTTTTTGCCAGAATTCCTCGGCTTTTAAAGGTCGGTTATCGGCCGCACTCGGCAAGCGAAACCCATGTTCTATTAAGACTTTTTTCCGAGATTGATCACCGTTATACATTCCCCGAATTTGAGGCACGGTGACATGAGATTCATCGATTACTAATAACCAATCTTTCGGGAAATAATCAATTAAACATTCTGGGGGTTCTCCGGCTTGTCTTCCCGCTAAATGACGGGAATAATTTTCTACCCCATTACAATAGCCCACTTCCCGCAAGAGTTCTAAATCATAACGACATCTCTGTCCTAATCTTTGCGCCTCTAAAAGTTTACCTTGTTTCTCTAATTCTTCGACTCGTTCCTCTAATTCTAATTCGATCGCCTGACAAGCCGCTTCTAATTGATCATCCGGAGTCACAAAGTGCCGCGCTGGGTAAACATTAATCCGATCTAAACTGTGTAAAATTTGTCCGGTCACGGGATCAAGATATCGAATAGCGTCTATTTCATCCCCAAAAAACTCTACTCGAATAATCCGATCTTCATAAGCCGGAACCAATTCTAAAACATCCCCCCTAAGACGGAATCTTCCTCGTTGCAACTCTAAATCATTGCGGCTATACTGAACAGAAACTAAATCCCGCAATAATTGCCGTTGGTTGATTTCTTCTCCCACCTGTAAGCTAATCGCCGCTTTAAGGTATTCTGAAGGCATTCCTAAGCCATATATACAGCTAATAGAAGCTACCACAATCACATCCCGTCTCTCAAACAGGGAACGAGTGGCAGAATGCCGCAACATATCTATTTCATCATTAATCGAGGCAGTCTTTTCAATATAGGTATCACTGACCGGAATATAAGCCTCGGGTTGGTAGTAATCGTAATAACTGATGAAATATTCTACCGCGTTATCGGGAAAAAACTGTCTGAGTTCATTACACAATTGAGCGGCTAAGGTTTTATTATGGGCCAAGACTAGCGTCGGTCTGCCGATTTTTTCAATGGTTGCAGCAATGGTAAAGGTTTTACCGGTGCCGGTTGCACCGAGGAGGGTTTGAAAACGGTTTCCCCTTGTGATAGAGTCAATCAGTTGAGTGATCGCTTGGGGTTGATCCCCTGTGGGTTGAAAAGGTGCTTGCAGATAAAAAGGACTCATAAGACTATTCAAAAGGAACTATAGGCTGAGATAATCAACAGTATTACAGAGTTTTATTTTGAAGGGGTAACGACAACGATAACCTTATAATAGAGGCAAATATTAAAACAAGATTAAAGTGGGGACTTCCGTAAGCGACCACAACGCCCGCTAATTCATTGTATAATCTTAAAGGAGCAAACCAAATGAGTACGGAAAAAGTAGAAACCAACGGCACCCAAGAAAGTGATAATGCTGCTACAAGTAGCGCCAAAAAAAGCACTAAGGGAACTGCAACCAAAGAAAAAGAAAAAGAAGTCGTTGCTCTCTCGGTATCTCAAGGTTCAAGCGCTGGTACTAATTTAATCAAACACACTGATACTTTACCCGGGGGTCGTCCCATCGAAGCTAGTCATTTAAAAGTGGTTAGCACTTACAACTCTGTCGGCGCTGCGCGTCCGGTGGTAGCAAGTGGGATGGAAATTAAAGGGACTTTAACGATATCTGGCGATCGTCCCATTGCGGCTAGTCATTTAGTTATTAGTGAAACTTATACTGTCATGGGTAATCGTCCGGTTGCGTCTAATGAAATTGATGATCCAGCCTCTTTAATGGGATTTCTCGATTAATACAAAGATTGTTAATGATAATCTTTTTGGCTTTAGGGTGGCTAGTTACAATCATGACTGGTCACTTTAATTTTGTCTCCCATGTTAGTACCTCCTTTTGATTTTAGCCATTACTACACCTACGAGGAATTGGTGAAATTTCTACATCAGATGGCTGAATCTTACCCTCATCTCATTAAATTAGAAGTCATTGGCCAAAGTTATGCCAAGCGAGACATCTGGTTAGCGACCCTCACGAGTCAAGATAGCGGCTTACCCCTAGAAAAACCCGGTTACTGGATCGATGGTAACACTCATGCCGGAGAAGTGACCGGCTCAGCAATTGTTCTTTATATTATTCATCATCTGCTCACTCAATATAAGCAAGACCCTCAAGTTACTCGCCTACTAAATGATTATACGGTTTATGTCCTTCCCCGTATCGCCGTTGATGGTGCCGAAAAGTATTTAACCACTCCCTACCGTCTGCGATCGAGTATTCGTCCTTATCCTTATAGCGAGGGGCGAGAGGGACTTTATCTAGAAGATATTAATGGAGATGGGTTAATTTTACAAATGCGGCTCAAGGATGACTGCGGTGGGTGGAAAGTAGCACCCGAAGATCCCCGTATTATGATCCCTCGAGAACCGGATGAATTTGGCGGCACTTATTACACCCTGTTACCCGAAGGATTAATCCGCAATTATGACGGGTATAATGTTAAACTTGCCCCCACTTATGAAGGATTAGATTTTAACCGGAATTATCCGGCCGAATGGGTTCCCGAAGGAGAACAAAAAGGGGCGGGTTCTTTTCCTTTTTCTGAACCAGAAACCCGCGCAGAAGCAGAATTTTGGTCACAGCATCCTAATATTAATGGCTTTATGACTTATCATACTTCGGGTGCGGTGATTTTACGCCCTTATAGTACCGAACCGGATGATCATTTTCCTTATGAAGATTTAGAAATTTATCAACTGATCGGCGAAAAAGGCACAAATTTAACGGGTTATGAATGTGTTTCGGTTTATCATGACTTTCGTGATCATCCCACAAAAGTAACTCATGGGGCGATGGATGATTATTGTTATGATCATTTTGGTTGGTTTGGTTTTACCGTAGAATTGTGGGACGCTCCCACCCAAGCCGGCGTTAAAAAAGAACATTATGTTAAATGGGATGATCGACATCCCCTCAGTGATGACCTGAAGTTGATGCAATGGAATGATGAAAAATTAGCCGGAAAAGGCTTTATTCCTTGGCAACCTTTTCAACATCCTCAGTTAGGTGAAGTAGAAATCGGCGGATGGAATTTTAAACAAGTTTGGCAAAATGCCCCCGTCGAATATTTACCTGAGTTGTGTGAAAAGCAATGTCGTTTTGCCATTTCTCACGCCCTGATGTGTCCCCGTCTTGCTATCGCGCGCACTGATTTAACCCATCATGGGGGAGATATTTATCATCTGGTGTTACAGTTAGAAAATCAGGGTTTTTTACCCACTTATACCAGTGAAAAAGCGCGAAAAAGAAAAAGCGTTCAACCTATTCAAGTAAGTTTGTCTTTAGGCGAAGGGGTAAGTCTAGTCAGTGGGGAAAAAGAACAAGAAATTGGCCATCTCGAAGGACGGTCTAATAAAGCCTTTAGTAATGTAGCAAAAGGTTATGATTATCGTTGTACAGTAGAATGGGTAATTAAAGGAGTATCGGGCAGTGAAATCGAGGTAATTGCTAAAGCCCAAAGAGCCGGTACAGTGAGAAAAAAAATTAGTTTTTGAAGACAAAATACACTAAATTAAAAAATTTTGTCTTTCATTTTGAATGGCTACACTCCACCATAACGAGCGATAACCGGTTGTAGCGGCTGTTCTTGATTATACAACCAAGCCCACATTTGATCCCCTAGAGAAAAATGCCACCACTCCCCCAAATGACGACGAAAACCAGCCGCTCTCATCACTTGATGTAATAACTCTCTATGAGTATGATAATCTTGTTCTTGAGCCATAGTAGAATTAGCGTAATAAAGGGGATGAGAACGGTCTGAAAGTTCATCAATATCGCCCCCCATATCAATAGGCTTTCCGGTAGCATCAACTAGCGTAATATCCACAGCCGCACCGGTACTATGAGGAGGAGGAGTCGCAGGATTATCATTAGCAACTGCCCAAATTTTATAGACTTCTTGCCAAATCTCTTGACGTTGTTGGGGAGATAAATTATTTTCTGTTAATCGTCTTTCTTGTAATACAGTAGCAAAAGTATAATCCACCATAAACTGTTGAACCGATACAGGACGATAGGCATCAAAAATAAGAATATGCCAACGAGGATAATCTTTTTGTAAATTCCTCTGAGCATTAATTAAAGCTTCTAGCACTCCTTGACGTAGAAAATAAGGAGATTTTCCCCCATAGTCGGCTCCCAACTTTTCATAGGGATGAGGAGATTCTACCGCAAATAAATTTAAAGGAATAGGAACCAAGGGTTCTCCACATTCTTCTATCAAGAGAGTCTGATAGGGTTTAACTGAAGCTATACTCATTTCGGTTATAGGCGAATAAATCTCGCTCTACAAGGTAACATAAACACAGAGGACTATCTCACTAAATGTCAATTTCTTCTTTGCCGCCTGTCTTTATGTCTTGTAATCATCACAATTATTAAAAAATTCTATAGACTGGGAAACTGTTTTATTGCTTGAGCGTCTATGGCAATAACCATCAACTCAGATATTCAAGCAATATAGGTCAATCCCGTGAAACATTTTCTTAGCGCTCTCACACTCTCAAGCTTATTTTTGAACATTCCCTCAACTTTAGCCACCATACAGAAAAATATTTACTTACCCACCGACAAAACTTGTGCCGTTTATCGAGGAAGAATTGACCACGCACAAGCTTTTCCGATGTGGATTGAAAAAAACCGTCAACTGATGATAGAAACCAATAGCGAATTAAAAGTAGCTGTGGTTTTTCAAAATGAAGTGGTTTCTCCCTATCAAATTCATGATTTAGTGCCTGACATCACCTCCCAATATTCTTATCGCACGCCCGGCACGGGGAATCATATCATCTCAGTACAAGGAAAAGCCGCCTCGGCCAAGATTTCATTCTGCTTGAAATGATCGCGGCTCCCAGAATAACTAAGCAAATGCTACACTGAGGTTTATATCTCTATTAGTGTTCTCCTCTCAAAAGGTCGCCCCCAATGCAAAAACGACATAACTTTGATTCTTCTCATATCATGTACCGTGCTGAGGAGCTTATGAGGCACGCTTCTAACCGCTATCGCATTACCGTACAAGTGGCTAATCGTGCTAAACGTCGTCGCTATGAAGAATTTGACAATATTGATGATCCCATGATGAAGCCTTCGATTCGTGCCATCATTGAAATGTCAGATGAAATCTCTCAGGATGATATCATTAGTGACTAAGTTAAACGTTAATGTGTAGGAATAAGTTTACTGATGTTACCCCCTAAACCGAGAAAAAGAAAACTCCCTCAGCTAATCTTGGCGATGGTTATAGGTTTTTTATTGGTATTGGGGGGAGGATTAATTAAACAGGTAGCTTTGGGACAACAAACGGTTGTTTCTCAATATTTACGGCCCGAATTTGTAGCCGATCAAATTTATACAAAGCTGAATTATCTTCCTAAAGAAAATCAGTATCTCAATAAAGAAACTGGCAAACCTGTACCAGAAAATACCCTCCTTAACCGTTTTATTCGCTATCATCAAGATATTGTCAAACGCCCCACTAGATTTCGTCTAGATTGGCAACTTACCCTAGCGGATTATTTGGGAGTTAATCAAGAGATAAAAGAGGAACGCTACCCCGGACGAAGCACTTTAACTGTTAATCCGATGGAAGCTGATATTAAAATTATTCAAAGTCTAAATCGTCGTCAACGAGAGGAATTAGTGGAGGTTTTGGTGAGTATCTATGATGTAGATCCAGAAAAACCCTCAACCCCTGAACAATCCCCAAATTCACCTTCTAACCCAACTCAGACAACGCCTCAAGCGACTCCTACACCCACCCCGACTACTCCTAAAAAACCTTCCCTTTCTAAACCCGGTGATGCAAATTTATTAGTTCCTTAAGCATGAAAGAACGTTTGCTCAAAGAAGGTAAAGGTTGGCGACTAGGGTGGAACCCACAAGGAGAAATCTACAAAGGTTTAGTAGGAAGCGAAGAATGGGCGATTGAACTAACAGAAGCCGAATTAAATGATTTTTGCCGCTTGTTAAATCAATTAGCCGAAACGATGGAAGAGATGAAACAGCAGTTAATGGACTCTGAAAAGATTGCCTGTGAAGCTGAAAGTGATTTACTCTGGATGGAAGTAGAAGGCTTTCCTCATGCTTATTCTTTGCGTTTAATTCTCCATCAACATCGCCGTTTTGAAGGAAATTGGGCAGCCGAATCTGTCGCAGACTTGGTTAAAGCAACCCAGTTTTTAAAAGTGTTTTGAAAATTGATGAATTTGTGGATTAAATATGAGTCAATTAGCCGAAATAATTACAACGATTGATAACCAATTGTCTAACCGTCATATAGACCTAGATCCCGGCGGATATTTTATTATTTATTTGGATCGAGAAAGCGGCTTAATTTGTGCTAAACATTTTACGAATATCATTAATGAGCAAGGATTAGCAGTAGACCCAGAAACGGGTAAGGTGATTCCCGCTAAGGGAAAAGTAGCAAGAACTGCCGAGACTTTATATACCGCTAGAACAGCTAAAGAACTTTGTGTCAAAATTTTTGAGGAAACTCAACCGAGCCCGGTCACAATGTTCGATCATGCGGCTTATTTAGGTCGGGAATTTGTTAGGGCAGAGTTGGCTTTGATTAATGGACAAGAGTATGTTCAAGATTGATTAGGGAGTAGCTGTTGAAAGTCGCCAAGGATGAGGGCACTTTTCTAGATATTGCCATTGAGTTTTTGGTTCTGGTAGGGTCATTTTCTTGTTTTGCGCGTCGCTTCTATTTTCTCATATAAGTCTGATTGCTCAAATTGGACAGTGATCGCATCTGCCGAACAATCTGCAAGAACCACAAAAAAAGGAATTTAGGCAGGGCCCAATCTACAAATGAAACATCAAGAATTTTTAACTTTAGAAATCTAATATTTTACTCTGGGCTATAAATAAGGTGGTATTAGTTATTTTTACCTAAGCCTTATGAGCAATAAGTCATCATCAGAGAGTCAATCTGGGTGCTTTGACAACTTTATTAAATTAGTGGCAGCATTGGGAGGCGGAGCAGGAATTGTTGCGCTACTCACATTTATTTTATACACTATATTCCACCAAAACCAAGGCACAATCATATCACCAACCCCAACCCCAACTCTAACCATATTACCAACCCCAACCCCAATCGCAACCCCAACCCCAACCCCAATCGCAACCCCAACCCCAATCGCAACCCCAACCCCAACCCCAACCCCTATATCCGATATTGATATTAACTGGGGAAACACATCTCAATACTTTAATGTGAGCCAAGTTAACCTTAAAAAGGGCTTTCAGCAAGCGAACTCAGAATTATCTTTTATTCTTGAAGCTAAAGGGGATTTTTCAGGAAAATTAGTCGCTTACTTTTATGATTCAGATGGAATTAAAATTTGCCAACCACTCGCTGGTGGTTTTATCCCTGATTGCTCTTTATTTAACTATCAAAACTTTGTTTTATTTTCAACTAAAAGCACTGATTTTGATTTTTGGAAAACCAATGAACGCGATAGAGCAATGCTATTTGTCCCCAACAACGCATCTAAAGTTGAATTTAGCTTTAGCCAGTATCAATGATTTTTCAATGTTTTACCTATTCTTACTCTTATTCTTTATTGTCCGCTTAAAAAGTTTTTTTCTAATCTTTTAACTGCTGCAAAAAGCGGTTATTTATCAGGATCTGACCAAGCATTTTGTTCGATTTCTTCATCTGATATTTTTTCAATCCGTTCCCAATCAGTTAAATATTCTATATTTTTAGCCTTCTCAAGTGTTACTCTCGTAATAGATTTTTTTTTCATTTTTAGTTGCCTTCTTTGATCCCCCCTAACCCCCCTTATTAAGGGGGGAATAATAGGGAAAAGATTACTTAGCGAGGTAATCTTGTATGGCCTTCACATCCAAAGTTTCAGACTGCAAAGACCTTAACGCCGCTACGGTTGCTTTCGCCCCGGCAATGGTCGTAATAATCGGCAATTTATAATCTAAAGCAGTACGACGAATCGAACGCCCATCGTTTTGAGACTCTTCTCCACTAGGCGTATTAATAATAAACTGAATCCAATTATTTTTGATCCAGTCAATCACATGAGGACGACCTTCATGAAGTTTCAGTACCACTTCTACCCCTTCAATACCATTCTCTTCGAGGATTTTTTGAGTCCCTGAAGTGGCCACCACCTTAAACCCAAGTTGCAGCAAGTCTTTCACCACTGGAACGGTTGCTTGTTTATCTCGGTCATTCATAGAAACAAACACCGTCCCCGAAGTAGCCAAACGCACGCCGGCAGCCATTTCTGCCTTAGCAAACGCTTTACCAAAATCGGTATCAATTCCCATCACTTCCCCAGTAGAACGCATTTCAGGACCTAACAGGGTATCTGCGCCCGGGAATTTCTCAAAGGGTAATACCGCCTCTTTAACCGCAATATGGGTGGGAATAAATTCTTGGGTAATTCCCAGAGATTCTAAGGTTTTACCCGACATCACCAACGAGGCAATTTTTGCCAAAGGTCTTCCTGTGGCTTTAGAAACATAGGGAACTGTCCGAGAGGCGCGAGGGTTAGCCTCTAAAATATAAACCTGTTCTCCTTGCACGGCATATTGAATATTCATTAACCCTACGACCTTGAGAACTTGGGCTAATTGAGATGTCCAATTGCGAATCGTTTCTAATACAGTCGGTGTTAAGGTAGTGAACGGAACCGAACAAGCTGAGTCTCCCGAGTGAACCCCGGCTTCTTCGATGTGTTCCATAATGCCGCCAATAATGGATTTTCCTGTCGCATCGGCTAAGGTATCCACATCTACTTCGATGGCATTTTCTAGGAATTTATCAATTAAAATCGGATGGTCCGGTTCAACCTGCACCGCATAAGTCATATATCGTTCTAAGTCTTGGTCAGAAAAAACGATTTCCATCGCCCTTCCTCCCAATACATAGGACGGACGTACTACTACCGGATAACCGATCCGTTTGGCTACCGCTAACGCCTCATCATAACTGCGGGCAATGCCGTTAGGCGGCTGAGTAATATTTAATTCCCAGAGAATTTTTTCAAAGCGTTCCCGGTCTTCAGCGATATCGATAGAATCGGGAGAAGTTCCCCAAATTTTTGTTTTGACGGGACAATCAGGACTATCTAAATACTTTTGTAGCGGAACCGCCAATTTTAAGGGTGTTTGACCGCCAAATTGCACTATCACGCCTTCTGGGTTTTCGGCTTCAATGATGTTAAGAACGTCTTCTTTGGTTAACGGTTCAAAGTACAGCCGGTCACTCGTATCATAGTCAGTGGAAACCGTTTCAGGGTTAGAGTTAACCATAATGGTTTCAAACCCTTCGGCCGAAAGCGCAAAAGCCGCATGACAACAACAGTAATCAAATTCTATGCCCTGTCCAATGCGGTTGGGACCACCGCCTAAAATCATGACTTTACGCTTATCTGTGGGGCGAATTTCCGATTCTCCTTCTTCGTATGTGGAGTAATAATAAGGTGTATAGGCTTCAAATTCTGCGGCACAGGTGTCTACGAGTTTATAGACAGGAGTCACCCCTAACTGTTTACGAACTGCCCGCACTTCATCTTCGTGGGTTTTAGTAGCAAAGGCAATTTGGCGGTCGCTAAACCCTTGCTGTTTGACAAAGCGCATTTGTTCAAGGGTGATGTTTTTGAGGGGAGTTTGTTTGAGGAATTTTTCGGTGTCTACTAATTCGTGCATTTTATCCAAGAACCAAGGATCGATCGCCGTTAGTTCAAAGATTTCTTCTACAGTCATCCCCAGTTTTAAGGCTTGGTAGACGGTAAAGATTCTCTCAGGGTTAGGTGTGCGTAGATTTGCCCGAATTTGGGACAGCGACGGTAAGGTTTCATTTTTATCGCAACCAAAGCCAAAGCGCCCAATTTCTAGGGAACGGAGGGCTTTTTGCAGAGATTCTTGAAAGGTGCGACCGATAGCCATCGCTTCCCCTACCGATTTCATCTGAGTGGTGAGGATAGGTTGGGCCCCGGGGAATTTTTCGAAGGCAAAACGCGGCGCTTTTGTGACCACATAATCAATGGTGGGTTCAAAAGAGGCGGGCGTTTGTTTAGTAATGTCGTTTTTGATTTCATCGAGGGTATAGCCTACAGCCAATTTAGCCGCAAACTTAGCAATGGGAAAACCGGTTGCTTTCGAGGCTAAAGCTGAAGACCTAGATACACGGGGGTTCATTTCAATAACGATCACATCCCCATCCACAGGGTTAACGGCAAATTGAATATTAGATCCGCCGGTTTCTACGCCAATTTCTCGAATAATGGCTTTAGAATAATCTCGTAGTCGTTGATATTCTTTATCGGTTAAGGTTTGAGCCGGCGCAACCGTGATGGAATCTCCGGTATGTACCCCCATCGGGTCAATATTTTCAATGGAACAGATAATGACCACATTATCGGCCAAGTCTCGCATCACTTCTAACTCATATTCTTTCCAACCGAGAAGGGATTTTTCCACGAGAATTTGAGATACTGGCGAACAATCAAGGCCATATTGAGCCATGACTTCAAATTCTTCCTGGTTGTATGAAATGCCGCCTCCTGTGCCTCCCAGAGTAAATGCAGGACGGATAATCAGAGGATAAGACCCTATCTGGACGGCGATCGCTTTAGCTTCTTCTAGGGTGCTGGCAATTCCTGAAGGACAAACCGGGACTCCGATTCGCGCCATAGCCTCTTTAAATAAGAGGCGGTCTTCTGCCATTTCAATCGCGGGTAATTTTGCGCCAATTAATTCCACGTTATATTTATCTAATGCCCCATTTTTTGCCAACGCCACAGCGAGATTTAGGGCTGTTTGACCTCCCATTGTCGGCAAAATTGCATCCGGGCGTTCTTTGGCCAGCACTTTTTCCACCATTTCTGGGGTTAATGGCTCGATATAGGTGCGATTTGCCATTTCCGGGTCGGTCATGATTGAAGCGGGATTAGAATTGATCAAAACGACTTCGTAGCCCTCTTCCCGAAGGGCTTTACACGCTTGTGTCCCTGAATAGTCGAATTCACACGCTTGTCCAATAACGATTGGTCCTGAACCGAGAATTAAGATTTTATGTAGATCGTTGCGGCGTGGCATAGGCTCTAGTTAGTAGAGTATTTATATATTTAAGACCCCCATCATTGTATCGGCTCTCACCCCTGTTAACCCCCATAGCTTTATTTAGGTTTAACTATTGAACCCAAGGGGCGGGAGTTTCTACCCCACTGTTGCCAGAAGTTTAATTTCTTGAATTAGAGGCGAGAAACTTTTGGGATTTCGGCTCAATTTGTAATAATTCTTAACTCCAATTCTTTTTATAGTTAATTTTAGGCCAGGTATTTTATACTGTTTCTGGTATAACTTAAGAGTTCTCATAACCAGAGGTTAAGTCAAATGAACGAACCTAGATCTCAACAAGCTGT
The DNA here is from genome assembly GCF_000147335.1 of Gloeothece verrucosa PCC 7822. Classification (NCBI taxonomy): domain Bacteria; kingdom Bacillati; phylum Cyanobacteriota; class Cyanophyceae; order Chroococcales; family Aphanothecaceae; genus Gloeothece; species Gloeothece verrucosa. The sequence goes on along the minus strand of NC_014501.1, from coordinate 3,535,092 downwards.
TGTATCCCAACCTTCTACCCACAGTCGCCTATTGAATGAGATTAGGGACGAGTTTAGTCTAGATGAAATACAGTCTTTTGACGATGAACACTACTGGAGCGATGACAGTGATTTAGAATTTCTTTACCAAACCACTTCTGAAGATTATGTGGATTTTTTATTAAGTTATGAATAGTAGAAGTTGGTTAATTTCGTTTTTATAAAATAAAATCAGGTGATAGTAAACATGACTAACACCTAGATTTTTAGCAAACTTTGTCTCTAAGATTGGAGTGCGCTAATTATATGGCTTGTGAAGGGAGGATCAAGGCAATAATCTCTTAGATAGCCTCTGGAGCTATCCTATGAAACTTAATCCTACCTTTAAGATTTGTGTTGTGAACGAGGCACTAAATAACCTCTGGCTACCAGTTCATCAAAAAAGCGATCGGTTAAACAACGGCACTCTGTCCAATTTTCACTGCGTTCTTTCTTAGTGGAAACTTCTACGTCTTCCCAATAGAGAGAATCATTATAGGTTTTTTCGTAGCAGATCATATCATATTTATTCATTTGAGTTTCCTCCCTCCGTATTTCTTACTTTTATAATTCCCTATTTTGGGAAAAAAAATATCATACCTAAGTTATTTTTTTGGCGATGACTAGAAAACCACTACCGTGAATTTACTCTAACTACTGATAGATACAGAGTATTCCGGGGAAATTTCGGAGGAATTGTTTCAAGATATAGAGACTTTAACCCAGTTTTGTTGCTGGGTTTTGGGAAAAGTCGCTCGAGTCTGCTTTTCCCTTTACCTAATCGTGATCAACCCTTAGCCTGATATTTCTGCCAATAAAAAGAATAAATGGCTTTTTGTCCACTTAATACTCTTGAATTTAAGCCAAGCGTTTTTCTAAATACTGCCCGATCATGATTTCTTCCCCGGAGCGTGAAATAATGGATTGCCGGGTTCGATAATGCTCGCCGATAAATTTTAATTCTTCTTCAAATACAGAACCTTTATACTCTGTTCTTAAACATAAGGTTGTGGGGTTAGTAAAAGAATAAATCGCTTCTACGGGATCATCTGTGGCGAAACCTCGATCTCGGTAAAGAATGTTTCCATTAGCCCCAAATATCGTTGAACCTTCTGAAGGTTTGCGGGTTCCTTTAACATAGTCACTTTTCCAAGTAATGTAAGTCCCACAAATTAAGCAATCTTCTTGTTCTAATTGATGTAACTGCGCTAATTCAATTAATTGAGGTGAACCTTGGGGTAAATATTCAACCGTTAATAAGCTGATCACTTCTTGAGGTTCTGTCTCCTGTTTAAGAGTGTAATAGCGCCGTTGAGATTTCCATCTCCCCTCGGATTTCTTAAAGAACTCTTGTACTAATGATTCCGCAGATAGTTGAACAATGGGTTTTGAGATCATTTAACGATTACCTCTTGAGAGTTTAAAACGCATAAAAAAGACGTTTTGTAAATATGATTTTGCCATATTGTCATATAAGTTAATGTAACACAGACAACAAGCATTGGCTACTGCCTTTAGGCTGGGAACGGTTGACCTAGAGGTAGATTCTTCAAATTTGCTGGTAAACAACGAGAAAAACTGTAAGTATTGTTACTGATTGACAAAACGCAACAGTTAAGAATGAATTTCTCAGAAAAATCTCAGATTAACTAAACAAAAATAATTACGAGCGAGGGTTAGCCATCCGTTTTAACGGGTGGCAGTCGAGCGAATGAAGGGGTTTTAACAAGAGCGTATCTATTTACCCCTTTGGGTTTCAATATATTTTTTGACGGTTTCAGTCGATACATTGCCGGCAGTGCTAACAAAGTAGCTCGGAGTCCACAGGGTAGGGATTTTTAATAACTCAGGAAATTCTTTTCTCAAGACATGAGATGAACGCCCTTTTACTTTCTTCATGATAGCACTAGGGGCATGAGTCGGATCTGTGTTCAGAAAAAGGTGTACATGATCTGACATTATTTCTAGTGCTATCAACCTCCAATCATTCTCTTGACACAACCCAAAAATAACATCCTGAAATCTTTTAGCCACATCTCCCACTAACACTGGTTTTCGCCTCTTGGAACAAAAGACGAAGTGATAGTTCAAGAGGCTTACAGAGTGAGGGTTTCGCCTATACTCTTCTTTCTTGTCCTTGGTTGTCATTTGTTTTTACTGGGTGTATAATAGACTTATTATAATACAGTTTACTATGTACGGATGCCAACAAATCTTAATCAATTCGCCTCCCCATGTGATGGCTATTTTAGAATATGTTTGCTCGGAAGCTAATAAACTCTATAATTGTGGGCTTTATTACGCAAGGCAAATATATTTTAAGACCCATCAATATATTGGTAAGTACACTCTAGATAAAGAATTAAAATCAAATCTACACTTTAAAGCTTTACGCTCCTGTGTGGCTCAACAGACACTTAGAAGTGTTTATGAAGGGATGACTTCTTATCGCAAACTCTTGGCTATGTGGAGAAAGGGCGAGTTAGTCAATAAGCCTAAATTTCCTAATTACAGAAAAGCGGGTTTATATCAAGTTGCCTATCCCAAACAGTGGCTTAAATTGGTGGACAATGAGATTAAATTCTCATTAGGAAAGCAGGTTAAGGCATGGTTTAAATTAGATAGCTTTTCTCTCCCAATGCCGTCTAATTTACTCTTTGAAGATATTAAGGAAGTTAGGATTATCCCTAGAAATCTATGTTTCTATGCTGAGTTTGTTTATCAATTAGAAACACGAGATAAAGGTTTAAATCAAGACAATGTACTCGGCATAGACCCAGGATTAAATAATTGGTTAACTTGCGTTTCTAATGTGGGCACATCTTTTATTATTGACGGGAAACATCTAAAATCCGTTAACCGTTGGTACAACAAGCAAGCATCAACCCTCAAAGAAGGAAAACCTCAAGGATTTTGGTCTAATAACTTAGCTAGAATAACGGAGAAGCGAAATAGACAGATGAGGGATGCTGTCAACAAAACGGCGAGACTTATAGTCAATCACTGCTTAGATAATAATATTGGTACTATCGTTTTTGGTTGGAACCAAGAAGTTAAAAAAGAAGTAAATCTAGGAAAGAAAAATAATCAATCTTTTGTCTCAATTCCTACTGCTAGACTCAAAAATAGAATTGCTCAACTGTCTGAACTATATGGCATTAAATTCATTGAGACTGAAGAGAGTTACACCAGTAAAGCAAGCTTTTTAGATGATGATATTATTCCCGTTTTTGGTGAGAAACCCGAAGGATGGAAATCATCAGGCAGAAGAACAAAAAGAGGATTATTCCGCACTGCTAATAATTGGTATATTAATGCTGATTGTAACGGTGCAGGGAACATTATCCGAAAAGTAGCCACGACGCTCAATTTAGATTTGAGTCGAGTGAATAGGGGCGTTTTGACTGTGCGATTCGTTGGCTAGAAATCAACCAAGACCCCTTAAAGGTCTAGGTTTGAGGGATTAGCCTTCAACGCCTTACTGTAATGGTAATGATATGCTGACAGACCTACGATTAATTGGATGGAAAAGGTACAAGTAGGAGTCTATATGCCTAAAACAGATTCAAAATTGAATACTGTGGGATGCAAGCCTTCAGAAAACCAATGGAACGATATTTCGTGGAAGAAACTGGAGAAACGAGTCTTTAAGCTTCAAAAGCGCATTTTCCAAGCTGCTAGTCGTGGTGACGTTAGAACAGTCCGAAAACTCCAAAAGACCCTTCTACGCTCTTGGTCAGCAAAAGCGTTAGCGGTAAGAAAGGTAACGCAAGATAATCAAGGCAAAAAGACAGCAGGAATAGATGGAGTAAAATCCCTTTCCCCGTCAAAACGCCTAAAACTTGTAAGCCAACTGAAATTAACCAATAAAGCTAAACCTACAAGAAGGGTTTGGATACCAAAACCAGGAAGAGACGAAAAGCGACCTTTAGGTATTCCTTGTATGTCAGATAGGGCATTACAGGCTCTAGTAAAGTTAGCTTTAGAACCTGAATGGGAATCGTATTTTGAACCTAATTCTTATGGTTTTAGACCAGGACGTAGCTGTCACGATGCTATCGGAGCAATATTTCAACAACTTATCGCTAAAGCCAAATACGTGCTAGACGCGGATATAACGAAATGCTTCGATAAAATTAACCATGAAAAACTCCTTAAAAAATTAAACACCTTCCCTACCATGCGAAGACAAATCAGAGCTTGGTTAAAAGCGGGAGTAATGGATGGAAGAAAACTCTTCCCAACTGATGAAGGCACACCACAAGGAGGTGTGGTGAGTCCCTTACTAGCCAATATCGCCCTTCACGGAATGGAAGAAATTATCATTTCATTTGCAGAAAATCCAGGCGAATTTAAAAAAGAGTTCTCCGCAAAAAATAAAAGGGACAGGAAAGGCTCTATCGCTCTAATCCGATACGCAGATGATTTTGTTCTAATCCACGAAAGCCTAGCCGTAGTGGAAAAGGGCAAAGAGATAATTGAAACATGGTTAAGTGAACTAGGACTCACATTAAAACCCGAAAAAACAAGAATCACGAATACCTTGGATAAGTATCAAGGAAACGTCGGGTTCAACTTCCTAGGGTTTAATGTAAGACAATATAAATGCGGGGTTCATAAGGATATGAAAAACTCCTATGGGAAACACCTAGGATTCACCTTAAGAATCAAACCACAAAAAGAAAAAGTCCTAAAACACTATGAGAAGCTTCGAGACATCGTAGATGCCCACAAAGCAGCACCACAAGCTGCCCTAATATCCCATCTGGAGCCAATCATAAGAGGATGGTCAAATTACTACAGCACAGTAGTAAGTAGTAAAGAAAAATCCTTACTAGACCACCTGTTATTCTTAAAACTTAAAAGTTGGGCGAAAGGAAGGCATCCAAAACAAGGGGTCAAAGAAATAATAGAAAAGTATTGGCATAAAAAGAAATTCGGAAAATGGAACTTCTGTACAATAGAAAACGGAGAACCAGAATTCCAACTCCTAAAACATTCTGAAATTCACCACAAAAAATACAAAAAGGTGAAAGGAGTAGCCAGCCCATACAATGGAGACTTAATCTACTGGAGTACGAGAAAAGGTGAACATCCCCTATTACCCGACAAGTACGCAAAACTACTTAAAAAGCAAGACGGGAAATGTAACCACTGCGGATTGTTCTTTAAAGATGGAGACAAATTCGAGATTGACCACATTATTCCCAAATCCCTAGGAGGCAAGAATAATGAGGAAAACAAACAACTACTCCATCGTCATTGTCACGATAAAAAGACTACCCTTGATGGAAGTCTCGGCAACAAATCTGACTGTAATAGTGTCAAGCCTAAATCACAATCAAATATCCTCAAATACAAATGGGTAGATGATATGTTGGTGACGCAGTTCTAATGACAAAGACCAATTAATTGAGGAGCCGTGTGGGGTGAAAGTCTCAAGCACGGTTTTGAAGACGAGTCGATGAGGCGACTCATCGGCTTAGTTTAATCGTCCCCAGAAGTTAAAATTCTGGTCAGCTAAGAAGACGTGGAGCCACGTCGATTTATAAGGGGCTGTGTGGCGAGGTTGCCTCGCCACTTTATACGCCCCGTCGCGTTGCGAAGCATCAGCTTTAGAATCCCCGTCTCTTTAGAGCGGGGAGAAGTCAAGCTAGAATAAAACATGAACTCATTGCTCCAACTACTGACCCCCTCACCCAGAAGCCTAATTATTTCTAGGTTTTTTCCTGAGTGAATGGGCAAATTTTGAATAATAAAATTGCTGACCCATGACCATCACATCCCCTGTTGAATTCCAAGACTCATTCGATGTCATCGTTGTTGGTGCCGGACATTCTGGATGTGAAGCCGCCTTGGCTACTGCGCGTTTAGGATGCCGCACCCTGATGCTCACCTTAAATCTGGATAAAATCGCTTGGCAACCCTGTAACCCGGCTGTGGGCGGTCCTGCCAAATCTCAATTAACCCATGAAGTAGATGCTTTAGGCGGGGAAATCGGGAAAATGGCAGACCGAACCTATCTACAAAAACGGATACTCAACGCTTCGAGAGGTCCGGCCGTTTGGGCATTAAGGGCACAAACCGATAAGCGGGAATACGCCGCCGTTATGAAACAAATTGTCGAAAATCAAGAAAATTTGTTCATCCGCGAAGCCATGGCCACCGATTTGGTACTGGGGAAAAATGATGAGGTGATAGGAGTTCAAACCTATTTCGGTACTTGCTTTGCCGCCAAAGCGGTTATCTTAACCACAGGAACCTTTTTAGGGGGTCGCATTTGGATAGGAGGTAAATCCATGGCCGCCGGGAGGGCCGGAGAATTCGCCGCCGTTGGGTTAACCGATACCCTCAATCAATTAGGATTTGAAACCGGACGCCTCAAAACCGGTACCCCGGCCAGGGTTGATAAACGTTCAGTGGATTATTCTAAATTAGAACCTCAGCCGCCAGATGACAAAGTTTGTTGGTTTAGCTTTGATCCGCAAGCTTGGGTAGAACGAGAACAAATGAATTGTTATCTCACTCGTACCACCGCCAAAACTCATCAACTGATTCGAGATAACTTACATTTATCTCCCATTTATGGCGGGTTCATTGATTCTAAAGGGCCTCGTTATTGTCCCTCCATCGAAGATAAAATCGTTCGCTTTGCCGATAAAGAAAGCCATCAAATCTTTATTGAACCCGAAGGAAGAGAAATTCCTGAACTCTATATCCAAGGATTTTCGACGGGATTACCGGAAAATATTCAATTAGCCATGCTGCATACCCTGCCCGGATTAGAAAACTGCGTGATGCTGCGCCCGGCTTATGCGGTGGAGTATGACTATATACCGGCAACCCAATGTTATCCCACCTTAATGACCAAAAAAATAGAAGGATTATTTTGTGCCGGACAAATTAACGGTACCACCGGCTATGAAGAAGCCGCCGCACAGGGAATTGTCGCCGGAATTAATGCGGCGCAATTGGTTAAAGGCCTACCCTTCGTGGTGTTTCCCCGAGAAGAAAGCTACATCGGAACTTTGGTTGATGATTTATGTACAAAAGACCTCAGAGAACCCTATCGAATGCTCACCAGTCGGTCAGAGTATCGCCTGATTTTGCGTTCTGATAATGCTGACCAACGGATGACTCCTTTGGGGCGAGAAATTGGTCTGATTGATGACCGCCGTTGGGACTTGTTTCAACGGAAACAGGCTAATATTATCGCCGAAAAAGAACGTCTTTATGAAAGCAGAATTAAAGAAAATGATGAGTTAGGAAAAGCCATAGCGGCTAAGACTGAACAAAAGATCAAAGGTTCGGTTACCCTAGCCGATTTATTACGTCGTCCGGGCTTCCATTACGCGGATTTAGAAACTTATGGACTGGGGAATCTGGATTTAACGACGGCTGAAAAAGAAGGGGCAGAAATTGATATTAAATACTCGGGTTATATTAAGCGGCAGCAAAATCAAATCGAGCAAGTTTCTCGTCATAGTAATCGCTCATTGCCGGCCGAGCTTGACTATATGAAAATTGACACTTTGTCAATGGAAGCTAGAGAAAAATTAACCAAAGTTAAGCCGCTAACCATTGGACAAGCATCACGGATCGGTGGGGTTAATCCGGCAGATATTAATGCCCTGCTGGTCTATTTAGAAACTCGTTTCCGTTATCAATCTATTTAAGTAAAAAAGGGTTGAGATTATGGCAGTTAGTTCTAATGAATTAGAAACCGAAATTGTCTATCCAGATAGTGATGGTAAACCAATGGCAGAAAGTGATGCGACTAGAGATTATTTGATTTATGGAGTGGAAGCATTAAGTAATTATTTTCAAAATCAAACCGATGTTTATGTCTCAGGAAACCTATTTATCTATTATAAAAAAGGCAGTCCAAGTGCGGTGATTGCCCCGGATGTATTTGTGGTCTTTGGGGTAGAAAAGAAAAAAAGAATGAGTTATAAAGCTTGGGAAGAAAATAGCCAACTTCCTCAGTTTATTTTAGAAATAACCTCAAAGACTACTCAGGAAAATGATGAATATGATAAGCCGATTAAATATGCCCAATTGGGCGTTCAAGAGTATTTTCAGTATGACCCCACCGGGGATTATTTGAAATCTCAATTAAAAGGACAAACTTTAGAGGAAGGTCGCTATCAACCTCTAGCAACTACAAGGTTAGCAGATGGAGTTTTATCAATACATTCTCAAGTGTTGGGGTTAGACTTACGGTTGTATGAGGGCGAATTACGTTTTTATGACCCTCAAACCCAAAAGAAACTTTTAAGCCCTCAAGAAATAGAACAAGCTCGCCAAGAAGCTGAACAAGCTCGCCAAGAAGCTGAACAAGCTCGCCAAAAGGCTGAACAAGCACAGCGAGATGCAATTCCTCGGTTAAAAGAGATGGGGTTAACAGTCGAACAAATAGCAACAGCATTAAATTTGCCAGTTGAAGAAGTCAGAGCATATTTTTGAGCTTTAGGAAATTTAACTGATCCTAATGGCAATATCTGTTAGAATTTATGCCAAAAACTGGGATAAAAAACTTCAGTAAGATAATGCTATGACCTCTCATCTCAATGGAAAAAAAAATATAAAACTTTCTTTCGACAAAATCCTATTTGTCATCGCTTGTACTTATTTAATGATGGTGATTTTTGGGTTAGTCAGTCAAGGCAAGCCGAAATTAGCCGGCACCGCTAACTCATCTGCTCAACCCTCAAACCCAAACCCGACTCTTTCCCCTGATGATGCTCGATTTATCGCCTATTTACAACAATCTTTAGAAATTCTCGAACGCAAGCAGCAACAACAAAAAGCTATCCATCAACCCACCTCTAACCACTCGGGTACACAACCGATAAAAGTTCCTTCTCCACCGCTTCCTTTAAATCCTTCTTCTACCACCCCAACAACTCCTCGCATCGTAGAAAAAATTTACATTCCTGTTTATCCCCAGATGCAACCAATACAACAGCCTAGCGCCGCTATCAATTCCCCTCCCGTAATCGCTCTTAAACCCTCTTCTAGTAGCCTTAGCCGCTCTCTTGTTCCCCCACCGCCACCGCCAACAGTTCCCACTCCCCCATCAATTCAACCGGTTAAACCCCCCTCGACAGTTCCAGTATTAACCCCAGGCGTTAGTCTTGTTCCACAAACTCCCCCACCCCTTTCTTCTCCTTCGAGTAATGGCGGTGGAAATCTATTAGTGGGTTTGTTAGAAGCGGGTGATAAATCTTCGGCTTTGATTACAATTGATGGTCAAACTCAACGAATTCAAGTAGGTGAGAGCATAGGAACAAGCGGCTGGACCTTAAAAGCGGTGGAAAATCAGCAAGTCATGATTACCCGCAATGGTACAGTTCGCCGTTTGGGGGTAGGACAATCTTTTTAAGCTTAAGAAAGCTCATTGACCATATCTTTCTAAGCGTTGCATTGCTAAAACTAAAGTGGCCTTGATGCGGGTAAAAGCCTGAGCTAACAAACCCACTTCATCGAGGGATTTTTGCTGAAAATCCGCGTCTAAATTGCCTGAACTAATAGCCTCAGCTACTTTTGTCATCCGTTTAAGGGGTCGTACCACCGAACGAGTCAGCCAATAATTAACTACAAAAAGCGTTACCCCTAATATAGTGAGCATAATGGCCAAGAAAATGAGCAAATTTCTGCGAGCAATGTTAAATACTTGACTAGCAGGTACATAAATCATATTTGCCCCAATGACTTTATTGAGTTGCCAATTAAAACCATTGCTGCTTCCATATCGCTCAATCATGCTTTTTGGAGCCACTTCCGGGGTGCTGTGGCACTCTAAACAACTCGCACTCGAGACAACAATCGGCTGGGCAATATAGAACATTTGCTCATCTTCACGGGAGCGAAAGCCGCTCAATTGCTGAATTTGCCGATTGTTGCTCATTTGTTTAATAATATCGGTTTCAAAATCATCGGCTCTATCCCGAAGATTGGTAGGATTAAGGGTAGCATCTTTATAAAAATAATTCTGCCATTGGGGATTGTCGCGCAATTTTTCAAAAACTTCCCAGGCGGCAAAAAAAGGAATGATTTGCGGTAAAAATTCGTTGTTTAAGCGAGCAGATAACTCTGGGGTAATTTCTTTATCGGTATAAGCACTCACAGCATTCATTGTCTTTAACAGTGCTGAAGCTTCTGCTGTTACTTGACGTTGTGCGCTTTGATTGAGGATTATTCCTATCAGGAAGCCACTGAGAAGAATGGCTCCAACAAAAAGTAATCCGAGCAAAATAGAGATCTGTTTGCTAAGATTAACTTCTCTCAAGCGGGAACGAAAAATTTCAAACATAGCCGTGTGGGTGGTTTACTAATAATCAACTCCTGGCGGTTGAACAAGTGGAGCGGCAACATTAGTCAATGGTTTTTGCTCCCCCGGGTTTGTTAGATTAAGATTAAAAAATGATATGACTACAGCCAACGCCTATAAATTAGCAAAAACAGAATTACCCAATATCCTGGAAGGAACCTTAATTTTGTGCCGCTTTTACGAGATAGCTGATGAAATTGATCTAGCCGCCGTATCCAATTGTATCGCTAAACCCACCGCCCGACGGCAGATCTCAGTTCATGCCAAACAAGCTGAAAGTATTCAAATTGCTCAACCTCCTGTACAAGCTGAATTTGGTCAAATGTCGTTTTCTCTGGGGGGGGTATTTTTAACCGGAACCCTCAGAACCAGTATCTATGATTTAGGGGCGATCGCCTTGACTTTAGAATTACCTTTATCTGATCATACTCCTTGGGACACGATTACTCATATAATTGGTTCCTTACAAGAATCGCCACAAGAATTACAAAAGCTTTTTGAAACTGCGCTAGAAGAACTGGAAAAACTCTTAACGCCTGTGCTGAAAAAAGCTCATCGCGGTTCTATTGTGGAAGATTATAGTATTCTGGTTATTCAACGTCTAGCCGCAGAAATAGCCATTCCTGAACTGGGAAAAAATCCTTATGTATGGGCGACTGTATTAGGAGAAAAACGCCTGTTAAGCCAAAGCGCCTCAAATTTGTTGACTCAGATGAGTTATTATCTCAATGATTTAGCTCTTTTAAGCTGGAATACGGCTTTACTCATCGAACCTGATCCATTAGCTGTAGCTACAGCAGTGGCTTTGATTGAATTTGCTAATGTAGAGTTATTGCTGATGCGTTCCTATGATGCGGAACTGGACGCTGAGTTACCCTTATTGTATCGTCAATTGCCCCAAGAACGCCCCCAATTTGCGATTCCTGTGGTGGGTCGTTACAGTCAATTATTGCACCAGGTACAACGCTTGGTGGCAGAATTTACAGAAGTGACTGAACGGGTTGATAATGCGCTTAAGGTCACTGATGATGTTTACTGGAATCGATTTTACAGTGCTTTACTTAATGTTTTACGGGTTGATGTCTGGCGTTCAGGAGTCGAACATAAGTTGACTTTACTGCGAGAAACCTACAGTATGTTACACAATGAGGCAGATACAGAACGAGCAACTGCGTTGGAGTGGATTATTGTTTTATTGATTTTCTTTGAGATTGTGATGGCACTGTGGAGAAATACTTGATATTTGCTTTTTTTATCATCAAGACCCAGAAATATCACATCTTCTGGTAATCACTTTAGCCGGTTGAGAGATCAGAGTCACTTTTCCTTGACTGTCAATTAGCCATCCTTTTGCTTCGACTACTTTATCGGATGTGGGTGTTGAGTTTTGTGCCGCCACAGGTGTCTGATGGAGGTCTTGAGGCGGTTGTATATCTTCCCAAATTTCATTATTACTGAGAGTTTCAAAAGGATCAGAAGCTAAACCCCCCCGTCCAGTAATCACAAAACGACTCGAAGTCTCTGCACTGCCAAATTGACATCCTTGTAAGAGTTGAGGGGTTTCAGGGGGATTAGGGTTTTCGGACAGTTTATCTTGAGGATCAAAATCTCGTTGATTGATTTGGACGACTCCACTAATTCCTAACTGGGAACTGGCGTTAATGTCACTCAAACCTGTCAGACTTGCACGGGGTTCAATTCCATAAATTCCTTCAGTAGTGATGGTGATGTTTCCCCCTTTTCCTTCAAAAGCATTGGCAGTAATATCGCTATTTTCATTAGGAACTGCCAAGATCAATCGAGCATTAATGTTGATGTTGCCTCCGTCGCCGCTTCCTTTGGCAGTGCTACTAATCTGGCTGTTGTTGCGTAGTGATAAAAGAGCTTGTACGTTTAAATTAATATTACCTTGTTCCCCTATGGTTTCAGCTTTTATCGATCCTCCATTATTAAGGAGCAGATTTTCTGTATTAATTAAAAGGTTGCCGGCTGTGCCTTTTCCCATACTACTGACGCTGATTTCACCCCCATTGTTAATGAGCAATTGGGGGGTATTAATGCTTAAATTTCCCGCCGGGTTAGGACTTTCAGTGGTCCCTAAGATCGTGCTGCCTTTGTTATCGATTAGTATCGACTTGGAAGCATTAATGTCTAAAGACCCGGCTTGACCAATACTTCCTTTAACAGCCGCCACCGATATAGTTCCCCCGTCTCGGACCACTAATTGCTCTGTATTGATGATTAAATTGCCGCCATTCCCTCTGGTCCCTTGTTCTGTGGTAGTGGCAAATATGCCGCTAGGACTTATTACTTGATTCTCTAGGGTTTGACCCCTAATTTCTATAGATTTAGAAGCATCTATTCTTACTGTTCCCCCATTGCCACTAGAAAACTTAGTGGAGCTATCTATCCGTCCCCCATCCCGAAGAATCAATTTTTCGGTTGTTACCTTCAAGGTTCCAGCATTTGTGCTTCCGTTAGCCGTCTGTGTTGTTAATACGCTGATTCCTTCTCTATCACCGCCTACTTCTACCGATTCAGAAGCATTGACGCTTAAATTTCCTCCCTGTCCATTACCCTGATTAGATGCGTCTATAAAAGAATTATCTCGCACAATCAACTGCTTTGTGTCAATGGTTATGTCTCCCGATGCTCCGGTCGAAAAAGTATTAGTATTAATATTACTGAAATCGCTCACTTTTAAGGATTCGGAAGCTTTAATAACAATATCTCCACCCTGATTAATTCCTTGGTTAAACGACACTAATATCGAACCCCCAGTCACAACTATCTGTCTTCCCTGTAACAAAATATCTCCACTGGTTTGACCCTCTGAGGCAGTTGTTCTAACCCGCGCCTCTTGAGATAGTTGAATATCTTGAAAAGCTTGCACTCCCTCAATTCCTAAAGACCAGCCTTGCTCTATGGGATTCAAGCTGACCAAGCTGTTGTTACCCACGCTCGTGAGTTCGATTCTTCCCCCAGGTGCAGATAATATCCCCCCTGTTAAGAAAATATTCCCTCCCACAAGGGCTAGGGTTTTGCCGTATGCTACCTCAAGCCCCACTCCCAAACCAGCACTATTGTCTACTCTCGATTGATTGATAATGGCTGCGGGATTATTGCCAAATTGCAAGCCAATGGGAACACTAAGAGTTAACAGGGGTTGGGATGGGGAATCAACTGCACTGTAAAAGGTTCCATCAGCAAACTTGATTTGATTAGCCGTCGTGGCGATCAGTGACCCTCCTAGGTTTAGACTTGCATTAGGGCCAAATAAAATGCCGCTAGGATTGAGCAAAAATAGGTTAGCATTGCCATTAGCTCGGATGATCCCATTAATATTAGACATGGAGCCTCCAGTCACCCGAGTGATGATATTCTGCACCTCGGGGAGGTTGTCAAAAAAAGCTTCCCCTCCATTGGGCACAGAAAATTCTCTTAAACTATGAAAAAGATTTCCTCCTGCTTGCCTTCCACCAGTAATGGTGAAATGAAGATTATCTGTAGAGGTAACTTGTGTTCCCACAGAAGGGTCGCTGCTAATTTGTCCGTTACACCTGCTGCTATAGACATTGAGGCAACACAGAGAAATTGCAGCAACCATCCAGGATGAATTAGGAAACTTTTTCAACTCAACTAAGGCTCCTGTTAAGCTTTAACACACAACGCAAAAATTATCTACTCTGCGTCCAATTCGATTATAAGGTGGGCATAGAACAGTACAGGTACTGTCAGTGCTTTGATTGACGGTTTGCGAATCAGCAAAAGGGTTTTCATTGGCTTTGTTTATGGGGGTAAAGGTTTGCTCTAATTTTTCTGTACTGACAACTGGGATGTTGTCCTGAGCAGCCAAAGGATTGCCGAGTGCGCTAATCAGTTGTACTATTACAAAAACACTAAAAAATAGGCATAAAAACATTATTATTGACTTTCTGGTTTTCATAATAATAACGTTGGCTCTTCCAAGTAGTAGAAATGTTTAGGTTTACTAACTTATATTTTACCTAATATTTTGTCCAAGATATCAATAAATTATTAACTAATATTTCTTTTCCTAACGGGGTACTAATCGATCTTCCAACCTCTTGTTAATAGACATTTGAGACTGTCTCATGATTTGACAAGGCCGGCAGGCCCAAGCCTAGCGGCTCTATAGTTCATAATATATATTTATATAGACTAAGGGTAAAAATGAATTCATGCTTCCTCATCCTCAATGGCAAATCCTAACCCCTGTAGAAATTCCCCGATGGTTTCAAGAGATAGTCAAGGGTTATACTCGCAACTCAGATGGGTTAATGGCTGCACAATTATTATGGCAAAGAGGCATAACTGACCCCCTGCAACTGCCGGGTTTTTTAGACCCAGATGCTTATCAGCCTAGCAGCCCCTTTGCCTTTGGTCAAGAAATGAAATGGGCCGTTCAACGTCTCCAACAGGCACTCTCTAGCGGCGAAAAACTCACGATTTGGGGAGATTTCGATGCCGATGGCATCACCGCCACCAGTGTTTTATGGGAAGGACTCGGAGAATTTTTTCCTCAATATCTTCAACTGGATTATTACATCCCCAACCGCTTTAGCGAATCTCATGGCTTAAACTGTTCGGGTATAGACCGCCTGGCAAGACAGGGAACCCGCTTAATTATCACCTGTGACACCGGTAGTACCAACCTCACCGAGATAGAATACGCCAATCAATTAGGTATTGATATCATTATTAGCGACCATCACACCTTACCCCAAGACCGTCCTCCCGTTATTGCCATTATTAACCCTCGCTATTTTGACTCCTCTCATCCTCTTTTTCATCTTTCTGGTGTGGCTGTCGCCTATAAATTAGTTGAAGCACTATATCAAACGTTACCCGATTTGCCGAAAAATCCGCTCTTAAATTTATTGGACTTAGTAGCTATAGGATTAATTGCTGATTTAGTACAACTCGTCGGAGACTGCCGCTATTTAGCGCAACGCGGCATACAAAAACTTCAACAGCAACTCAAAAACCCCACTCGTCCAGGAATTGCCCGTCTCCTAGAATTATGTCAAAGAAGCGGCGATCGTCCTACTGATATTTCTTTTGGTTTAGGGCCAAGAATTAACGCCGTTAGCCGCATACAAGGAGATGCGACTTTTTGTGTGGAATTACTCACCAGTAAAGATAGCCAGCGCTGTCAAAAATTAGCCTTAGAAACCGAATTAGCCAACACCCGCCGTAAAGCCTTACAAAAAGAGATCACCGCACAAGTCCAAAAAAAACTCTCTCAGTTAGATCTCTCTACCACTCATGTGATTGTTTTAGAAGACCCTCAGTGGCAAAGTGGGGTTTTAGGATTAGTAGCCGGACAAATTGCCACTGAATATAACCGTCCTACCATTTTATTAACCCCTGGAGATGAAGAAAATGCCGATAATGCCGCCTCTTTAGCGAAAATAGCGAGAGGTTCTGCGCGTTCAGTTAATCATATTGATTTGTATCAATTAGTGGCTTCTCAGTCTCATTTATTACATCGTTTTGGCGGTCATCCTCTGGCAGCCGGGTTAAGTTTACCCGTAGAAAATATTTCCCTGTTTCGAGATGGAATTAATCAACAACTGCGGCAACAACATGGAGATTTAGCTTTACGGGGTCCGGTCATAGAAGCTGACTTGGTGGTGAGTGTTGCTGAGTTGGGAAAGGCCCTATTTTGGGAGTTAAAGCTTCTCGAACCCTATGGAATGGGAAATCCTATTCCTAAATTACTGATTCAAGATTGCTGGTTTGAAAACGCTTGGCATAATAACCCTAAAGATTTAAGAGGAAAAAAAATTCAATACATCAAAACCACCTTTCAACTCAGGGATAATTCCGTCAATGAAGGATTTCCTGGTGTCTGGTGGGGACATTACAAAGACGAATTGCCTCAAAATACCTCCTCTGATGCCCTGGTTGAACTCGATTATAATCTCTATGAAAAGCGTTATGAGGTGCGCTTGCTGGCGGTTCGTCCTCATACTCCCGACCATTATCTTAATAGCCGTTTACCAAATACAGATATACTCATCGATTGGCGAAATCAACCTGCTATAGACTCCTCACAACCGGTCAGAATTCTGCAAAAATGTCCCACCTCTTGGGATGAAATTCAACAGGAATATCGACGGGCCATCGCACTTTCTTCTAAACTTGCTCTTGCTTACCCTCCTCCTCAACCTCTATCTCCTGAGCAAACTTGGGAAAAGTTAGTCGGTATGGCTAAATATCTCAGTCGTCGGGGTCAAACAACAACCCTCAGACAAATGCAAGAGCAATTAAATTTAAGCCGCTATTCCCTTAATATTGGTTTACAGGCTTTGTCTGAGTCCGGTTTTCATTGTCACAGCCATCAGGGAACCCTTGAAATCAGCCACTCTTGTGAGAGTTTTCCCGAATCTGATGCTGCCATTTATCAATTTTTTTCGGCGGTAGAAGAAGAACAATTTATACATCAGTATTTTTCCCGAATTCCGCTTTCTGTTCTTCAAAATTTACTCGAACAAACACCGATAAATTTTGATATTTTTTAATAAAATTTATTCGTTTATTTTTTCTTACTAATTAACGGATAGTGACAAAAAATAAATATTTGTAAAAAAAAATTAAGAAGTTAAAAACTTTTATGTCAAAACCGAAAAAAATCAAGACATAAAATCAAGGTTAATCTAAGATTGAAGAGGAGATATAATTAGAGTCTGAATCAATTGCTATGCGGTTATTGTTAATACCAATTTTCCCAGAGTGCTGTATTTAATTCCTCCCCAGCAGTCCTTGATAAGGGAAAAATTTAAGTAAAATTAAGGATATCATCAAGAAAATGGTATAAACTCCAAAAATAACGAAATAAGCACAGGGATATTTTTTGAAAAATATCAATAAAATATAGAAAAAGTGAGTAACTGAAAATGATCAAAGTAACTCCCAAATTATTAACCCAACTAACTGAGGCGTTTGACAAACTAAGTCAACAAAAAGCCACTGGAGAGTTAGTTCTCAATCAATCCCAAAAAGTAGCAACAATTTACCTATTTTCAGGTAGACTGCTCTACGTTGTTGATGAAATTCATCGGGTAAGACGTTGGAAACGCGCCCTCAAGCAACATTGTCCAGACTGGACTCCTCCGACACAATTATCGAATAATGATCCTTGGGAATATGATTTACTCTATCAAGGAATCAGCCAAAAAAAATTAAGTTTGAATCAGGTTAAAAATATTATCTGTACCATTGCCCAAGAATGTTTATCCGAATTAGTTTTATCTAAAGACCTTCATAGTAAATGGAGCGCAACTCAACGGGAAAAATCCACACTGGTTTATTGTATAACTTTATCTTTAGCAGAAATTCATCCAGTTTTAACTCATGCAACCGAGATTTATCACCAGTGGCAAGCCGCTAATTTAGAGAGCATTCATCCGAGTTTATCACCCCAACTGATGTCAACAGTCCAGGGAAAGCCTCTACCGGTACCTGCACAGTATCTCAATGGAAAATATACCCTGTGGGATATTGCTTTAGAACTTAAACAACCGGTGACAGAAATTAGTAAGCTTTTATTGTCTTTAAAAGATGAAGGAAGGATTATATTTCAAAAAATCGAAGATTTGCCGAATTTATTGACTAAAGCATCCCTATCTAATAAGCCTTCCATCTCTCAACCCTCAACCCCTTCCCCGGCAAAAGCCAGTAACAATAATTACCTAATCGCCTGTATTGATGATAGTCCTGTAGTGGCCCATAATTTGAAAAAGATCTTACAGCCAGCAGGATATCAAACCTTATCTATTCAAGAACCGATGGCAGGATTTGCCCAATTAATTGAACATAAACCGAATTTGATTTTACTAGATTTAAATATGCCTAATGCCAACGGCTACAGTGTTTGTAAATTCCTACGAGAAACGCCGGTTTTTGGCAAAACCCCGATTATTATTCTAACCGCTCAAGATACCGTCATTGATCGCGCTCGAGCTAAATTAGTAGGAGCAACGGATTTTATTAGCAAGCCGCCTAACCCAGAAGAATTGTTACAGATCGTGCAAAAGTATTTAGCCCAAGCGAGTAAAACCGAAGAAGCTACCTATGGAAATTTGACTAATCAACCCGCTTATTAAGATCTGATTAAAGACTACAAGGATATCCTCGATGTTAACTGAATCAACCGCTCAATTTACCCCCGTTTATGGACCTGTCAAATCATGGCGTTATGGGCGATCCCTGGGCATCGATCCCATTGGTAAAATATCTAGCTGTTCGTTTAACTGCGTTTACTGTCAACTCGGAGAAATTGAACAACCCACCGGTGATCGCGCCTTATTCGTAGCCACATCAGAGATTTTAGACCATTTAAAACACTTTGCGCCTTGGGACGTAGAGGTGATCACCCTTAGCGGCAGTGGAGAACCCACATTAGCGCTTAATTTAGGGGAAATTCTCCGAGAAATTAAAGCCCTGACCGGCAAACCGACCTTAGTATTAACGAACGGAACCCTGCTCACAGATGCGGCTGTTCGTAGCGAATTAGCCCATGCCGATAAAGTTTCACTGAAATTAGATGCTGTTAATGCTTCACAACTCAAACGAATCAACCGACCCATAAGAGAATTCAATTTAGCAGAACTGGTGAGAGGAATCAAACAATTTCGAGAGCAATATAAGGGAGAATTGAGTATTCAGACAATGGTTTTAGTCCCTTGGGATGACATCACTATAAATACATATATAGAGTTAATTAAGCAAATAAATCCCAAAGAGATACAACTCAATACCCCTAAGCGCCCTAAACCTTTACAACATCAGCTAGAAGCACGAGGAAATCATACTCAGGCTGAGGAACGTTTTTACCCAGTGCAAGTGTTAAAATGTGTGAGCGCGACAGTTTTAGAAGCATTAGCAACCCGCATAGCTCAAGAAACTCAAATTGCTATCAAATGCGCTTAATGGCTCCCTAAACCCTTTCCCCTTTTGCGGTTCGGGAGTTTAGCCCTGATGTAGGATACTGGGGTGGTGAAGTAAGGTTAGTATAAAGTTAGAACAAAAAAACCAAGGAAACAGAGCCGTGAATACAAATTTTGTTCTCACTCTAGCCGCAATTATGACTGTTGGGACTCTAGGAAATTTGGGATTTTCCAGTTCTGCCAATGCTCAACAGAATAATTCCTCTTCATCAGACATCATTCAAGACACCGAACCGAATACCAACAATAACAGAAATACTCCTCAAAAAGGAGACAATTCTCAGTCACGGACCGTAATTATTTATTACGACTACCCTGATCCGGTTTTAGAACAAAGAATTTACCGCAATAACTTAGAGGGAAGACTGTTTGATGAAAGCCGCTCTCAAAGAGCAAGGGACTATTACTATCGGATCACCGAGCCATATAATCAACGTTATTACCTAGACCGTAGCCCAGTCCCCTACTACTATCGAAGATAAAAAATCAGATTGTGGTGGGTTATTGCCCCCCAATCTAGATTAATTTTGAAAACGAGCTAACATTCGGTTTGTTATCACCCTAAAATATCGGAAAATAGGAAACTGATAATATTCTATGATCAGCCAAATTAAACAACACAGATGA
This sequence comes from Gloeothece verrucosa PCC 7822, assembly GCF_000147335.1. Classification (NCBI taxonomy): domain Bacteria; kingdom Bacillati; phylum Cyanobacteriota; class Cyanophyceae; order Chroococcales; family Aphanothecaceae; genus Gloeothece; species Gloeothece verrucosa. The sequence goes on along the minus strand of NC_014501.1, from coordinate 3,515,139 downwards.
CTGACTAACGTCAGCACGATCCAAAAAATCGGTAACCAAGACAAACGACTTTCAGGCAGAGGGGGAAACAAATAAACCGACAAGCTGACAATGGCTGTAGGCAGTAAAATAAACATCATTCCTGCTATCCAATAGCCCCAACTCAGTTCAACCCCCTCAGATTTTACACTCTGCCAAGAACGACCATTCCAACGCCATTTCAAGGCTAACTGACTATCAGCCATTTGGATAACTTGTTGTTCTAAATCAGCAGAAAAAATATGATTACAGAAATTACAGGCAAAAGCGTCCATTAAGGAAATATTAGAAAGTTCTCCATGACGACAGACAGGACAGGTGTAAACGCGACTATAATTTAAAACACTACCGGATTCAGAAATATTAGACATCACACCAACGCTTTAATAGAGGTTCTCTGTGATTAATTTTCGAATGGTTTATTTAAACCCCACCGTTGAAGGCTTCAGCCGAAGTCCTGACCGCAGGAAGGGTCTACCAAGGAGCGGGGTCTTTATTAAGCTAACATTTATTCGTGGATAAAAACCAAGCGGCTATAAAGCTCAAAAGCCGCATCCCAAGGGGTTTCTTCTGGGCGTAGTAGGGTAATATGAGGTTCTATTAATTTAAGCATTTCTTGAAAATCTAGAGCGGTTTCAGCAAAATGGTTAAAATCTGACCAGACCGGCACTTGGGGTAACTGCTGGTTTAAGTATTGATTTAACTGTTTCCAATTATCGCTAGTGGTTTTTGGTTCACCCGTGTGCTGCGCTGATGAAAAATTAACCCCTTTTTGAAACTCGTAGTTTTGGTCCCATAAACGAATAATACAAGAGTGCGGAACTCGTTCGGCACCCCAGTTAGCTTTAAGATGGAGATCGCAGACTTGGATATAATCTAGGGTTTTAGTCTTTCGTTGTAGTTGACGTTTAGCATCGATGTCTATACATTCTTCAAAAATAGGAAGGCGACCTTCTACCCGTTGAGTGACCATAGACCAATCAAAGGTAATGGTTTCTGACTCTCCTTTTTTGGGCTTATAAACGGCTGTTACTTGGGGAGATACTGAGTCTAAATATTTAATTTCATATACTTGAAACCGTTTAATTTCTGGCAGCGAAGCAGAAAAACAGGGGATTTCAGCTTTGGTGAGCAGTTCTTGATAATAGCGCATTTCCCCAATATTACCAGTGCGATACAACCGCCAAACTCGACTTGGCAATTGTAAGCGGGCGCTATAAGGGTCTAAATTCATAATTTTTGCAAAGGCAAGGGCAGCCTTTTGTTTTAATTCATTCGGGATCGGTTCTAAAATTAATATGCCAGGTTCAGTATTGCCCGGCTCACTGTTAAGTTTTGCTAAGATTTCTTGACGTTGCGCTTTGGCTATTTGAAGTTCTCGATCTTCGAGTTCGCTAATGCGGTTAATCCCTTGACGAGCCAGAGCAACAATTTTAGGATTAGGAGAGGAAAGCAGCAATTGCCGGTATTGTTGATGAGCTTGAGCTAAATTTGCTCGTGCTTCGTCTAAACGGGCTATATAAAATTGAAACCAAGGGTTATCTGAGTCTTCTTTTCCAATTTGTTGTAGGAGTTCTTGGGCAGATTGATAATCTTGATTTTCGATCGCTTCGGCAACATCATTATACATAAATCATACCTAAGAAAACGATTGAGTGTCCACCATAGCACTGACAAGAGAAGCCACATAAACAGGGGCAGTAATAGCGCGTAGAATGCGAGGTCCTAAAGAAACGGGTTGAAAACCAGCACTGATGGCTAAATCAATTTCTCCAGTTGTCCATCCTCCTTCGGGCCCGGTGGCAATGATTTGAGGATTTAAAAGCGGCTTAGTTAAATAGCTGAATAAATGATCTGTTTCTCTACGAGTAACACAAATATATTTATCTGTCTTTACTTCTTTTACTTTTGTTAATGCGATGGAAAACTTGATGGGTTCAAGGATTTGAGGAACGATTTGTCTTTCGGATTGTTCCGCCGCTTCTAAGGCAATTTTACGCCAACGTTCAATTTTTTGGGCACTAGGATTGAGTAATGTCCGTTCACTGATTACAGGAATAAAGGTGGTAACACCTAATTCGGTACAACCGCGCACGATCTCTTCAAAACCACTGCCTTTGGGTAAGGCGATCAACAGGCTTAAGTTAAGTGCTAATTCTGTTGATTCAGTTAAGGTTTCTAGAAGTTGGGCTGAGGTTCCTTGTAAAATTGCCTTCCAAGCTTTTCCTTGTCCATTCATAATGATCAAAGGATCACCGTCTTTTAATCTCAGTACCCGTTTAAGATAATGCTGTTGATCATGAGTTAAGTTTACCCATTCTTGTTGTTGTTGTGTCGGTTCAATGACTAATCGATACACTTTTTTAAGTTAATAAAAGTATTGTGTATATTGGGTGAACTCGAAACAATATTGATCATTATTTTCTCATCTGACGTTCATATCTTGGGCGGCAAGGAGTTCCCCAAGCCACTTGTTGGGAAGGGATATTACTAAAAACGCTACTTCTAGCCCCGATAACAGCATTAGCTCCTATATTAACGCCAGGTGCAATAAAACAATCTGTCGCTATCCAAGCCCCATTGCCAATATTAATGGGTGCTGTCATCAGTCTAAAGGCTTCATCTTCTATATCATGGCTGCCAGTACATAAGTAACATTTTTGGGAAATTACAGCTTGAGTTCCAATTTTAATCCAATCCAAACTATAAATTACCACATCATCCCCAATCCAACAGTTGTCTCCGATTTCTACTTTCCAGGGATAAGTAAAGCGGGCGGTGGGACGAATAATTACTCCCTTACCAATTTTTGCACCGAATAGCCGCAACATCCAGCAGCGTATAGCGTTTAAATTGTGAAGACTCAGAGGAAAAACCATCGCCTGCACCAACCACCAGATTAAAATCAACCATCCCGGACGACCGCGATCAAACCCGGCTTGGTCGTATTTCCGCAAATCTACCAAAGGTTGGGCGTTTAAAATCGGAGGAAGATCAGTATTAAATTCCATTAGCGGGTTAAGACTTCAGATTTAGCTTGAACGGGGGCAGACTGAGACAAATTAGCAATATTTAAAGCACCTCCAAAATTTCGTAACTCGTATAATTTTACTCCGATTTGATATTCATATTGACTTAATAAACGTGCATAAATATAGCCGGCTTTGCCATCTAAGAAACCCAGGCGAATAATATAAAATAGGATAAAACGTAACAAAGGTTTAAACGGAAGACGCACCCAAATTTTCTTTAAAAAACGTTTACGCTGTACAGCATCTCCAAACAGATTTGAGCCAATTGTTCCCTCATTTCCTTGTCCGCTTAAAAGATTATAATAAACTCTGGCTTCCCAGTTAGAGTAACGGTTATGTCTTTCTAACCAATGATAAATATCCCGAAAATCAATGTGTAGCATATCATTTTTGAGATAGCCCACTTTGCCTTGTAAAATCACGTGTTCATGAACTTCGTTATCGCCGGTATTGGGAATGTCTTCGGTTTTTAAATTTTCGTAACGTCCTAACTTGTGTTTAAATAGTCTTAAATTCCAATCGGGATATTTTCCCCCGTAACGTATCCATTTACCGAGAAAAAAGACTTTTCGATTGAGATAGTAACCATTGTACTCAGGATTTTGTATGGCTATAGCTATCTCATCCCAGAGTTCTGAAGGAATGCGTTCATCACAGTCTACTATTAAAATCCATTCATTGCGTAGGGGCAGATTTTCTAATGACCAATTTTTCTTTTTTGGCCAACCTCCATTAAAATAAAATTGGACAAGATTAGCTCCATAATGGCGAGTAATTTCTCCACTGTGATCGCTGCTTTGAGAATCTACAACAAATATTTCATCGGCTCGAGCAACACTTTCTAAACAGGCAGGCAAATTTAATTCTTCATTTTTTGCCGGTATAATTACGGATACGGGAATTTTATTTAATTCAATAGACATAGTTGAAGGACCATTATTATTAAATTACTTGGCTGATAATCCTAGTTTAGGCTCGTTTCCAAGACGATCACGAGGTTTAGTCCAAAAAAATCAAGGTGATCGTTGATCTGTTGTCTCGATTTTACTATACTCTATAGAGTTTATGAATCAGCAAATTTCCCGAAGAAAAATTATTCTCGTAACTGGTGCTGCTCGTTCAGGTAAAAGCGAATGGGCCGAACAATTAGCCGCACTGAAGAATGATCCCGTCACTTATATAGCCACTGCTTATCGAGACTCCACTGATCTAGAATGGGAAGCGCGGCTTAACCAGCATCGTCTAAGACGGCCTACCCATTGGCAAACAAAAGAAATTCCTCTAGAATTAGCCACCACCATCGCCCAAGCTAAAGCGCCGCATTGTTTGATCGTAGATTCTTTGGGAACTTGGGTTAGCAATTGTTTAAATGAAGATGGTGCGAGTTGGCAACAGATCTCCCTTGAGTTACTGACCAGTTTACAACAATCTCAGGTAGAGGTGATTTTAGTGGCAGAAGAGACTGGCTGGGGAGTTGTGCCTGCTTATCCTGTGGGGCGGCTTTTTCGTGATCGCCTTGGTCATTTGATTAGACAGATTGGAATTATAGCAGATGTTGTCTATTTGGTTACGGGAGGTCATGTTCTCAACTTGTCTCAATTAGGACAACCTTTAATAAAAAATCAACAAAGTGATGATTTTATTGCTTAAATTAATCTGATGAGTTAAAGAAAGCTTAAAAAACAGCTTTGATCAATTCAGATTAGCTATTTGTAGCGACTTTCAGGATTTTAGCGCAGAAATTTTGGCTATCTGTACACCTGAGTTTTTTTTTAAGTATATATTACCAGTAATACGGCTAGGCTAATCTTATTTTAAGAAACGATAACATCTGCTTCACGTTAGTATAAAAATAGGACTTAAAAATAGTACAACTCGAACAGCAATATATATATGAGTATGGCAACAGAACAACAAGTAAAACTCTATCTTGCCTATTGGTTTCAACTAGGCAAAAAAGTTTTACTCCGTAATGGACGAGAACAATTGCTTCCCAAGCCAATTTTTTCTGAAAATAGCTACTCTTCGGAGTTTGAAAACTGTTGGGAACGTTTAATTGATCCTAAAAGCGGAGATTGTTATTTAGAAGGAACTAATCAAACAATTCAACAATTGCTCAGTCCGGCTTGGGAAATTATTGACTGTGCCAGATGCCAAATGCCGGTTCCGGTTCGTCAGTTGGGACAACCTTGTCCAGAATGTCCCTGTAGCGATATTCCACTTTGGCCTAATACAGAACTGCCTCTCCCTCGTTCGCCTGTGGATACAAGGGAGCGTTTAAATAACCTGACTCAACGTTTGCAAAAAAGAGAATATAAAATTATTCCTAAGAAATCTCAGCCAATTGATCGCTACGATGGCGAGGAATCTCGTAACTGAAAAAATCATAAGCTAATTTAGTGTTAGGAAAAATTGCACGCGCTTCTTCTAGTAAATTATTAACATCTAATTCATTACCGGGAGCATAACGAGGACTAAAATGAGTCATGATTAAAAGTTTGACTCCTGCGGCTAAAGCCACCTGAGCCGCCATCGTCGAGGTAGAATGAAGACGTTCAAAAGCCAGTTGAGCATCTTGATGAGCAAAGGTTGCTTCGTGAATTAAAACATCTGCTTCTTGGGCAATTTCTACGGCACTCTCACAAAAAACGGTGTCAGTACAATAGACCAATTTACGGCCGCTTTCAGTGGGACCACATAAATCTTGTCCTCGAATAATTCTCCCATCAGCTAAAGTAACCGTTTCTCCGTTTTTGAGTTGTCCATAAATTCGCCCCGGAGGAATGCCAAGCGCTTTGGCTTTTTCCACATTAAACCGTCCTGGCCGGTCTTTTTCTGCAATTCGATAGCCATAGGCGGGGATACGATGCTTTAGTAACCCACAACTAACGGTATATTCTTCGTCCTCATAGACTACACCCGGTTGCACCGTATGAACCTGTACCCGGTTGCCAAAATGAGTATAGGAATATTTAGAACAAGCTTGGATATAGTCTTTTAATCCTGTTGGACCATAAAGATCAACCGGTTGAGCAGTACCCGCTAATCCACAACTAGCCAGTAATCCCATTAAACCAAAAATATGATCGCCGTGTAGATGAGTGATAAAAATGCGTCGCAGTTGAGAGGTTTTGATCTCGCTGCGTAACAGTTGATGTTGAGTTCCTTCTCCACAGTCAAATAACCAGACTTCTCCTCGTTGGGGAAGCCGCAAAGCTACACTAGATACGTTCCGAGATCGGGTTGGAACTCCTGAACTGGTTCCTAAAAATGTAATTTCCACTACTGTTGACATCCTTTTTTCCCTTTTCCTATCCTGACACATAAAGGGAATTTAGGATAAATAGTCGTTTTCAAATACCTTGAGCAAATATTTTCTTAAGATTGATTGACTCTCATAAGACATTTGACATCGATTAATACTAGCGACTCTTTTTGTATCACGCCGCAACTCTCCAGAGATTTTCCCACAATTGCAGTTTTTTTATAATTTAGGAGTTCTTGGGGATTAATATGATGAGCAAATGCCTTTAACCATTCATCTTGTTGTATATACTCTTCAGTGAAGGCTGATTTATCCACTAACCAAAAATCGATCCCATATTGATTGATAAAATTAGATACCTCTTCAAAATCGCTACTATACTGAGCTTGAATTAATGCTATGGTTCGTTTTTCCATTTCGGCAAAAAATTCTGGATGATAGGGGAGAGCATACCCACTTCCTCCCACTAAAATAGAACGGTGCGTAAAACTGGGTAAATTGTTGGCTTCAGGAACTAGAGAAGCAACTAAACTATCTTTTTGCTGTTTTTTAAGAAAGTCATAAAGCTCAGGATATTTTCCCTCGATATAATCACTTGAAGGAAAAGTATAGCCGCTTGCATTCAGTAACATTGGGTAGCCTACCGGCAGGTAAATAATAATTAATAATAAAAAAGTTGTTGTGATTAATTTATGAGTTAATACTGACCGTTGGTGCAAGAGTGTTATTAATCCTATGGCTAGAGATATAGCCGCACCGACAGCAAAAATTATTTTAAAGCTATGTTCTGTATAACGATTGGGCAAATGAAGCTTAAAAGCTACAGCATGAGCCAGCAAAAAGAACCCCAAAGAAATCAAGGCAAAATTTCTAATCAATAATCCTTTTTGGGGATAAAATTCTAAGGAAAAAGAGAGTTTTTTAAAAAATTGCAGCACCACAGGGAGAAGAAAACATAAAAAGACTTGAGGAGGTAATAATTCAAAACCTCGTCTATAAAGGCGACACCAGTCGGTAGGGATAAAACCACTACGTTTCCCACAAAACCAGTATTGCATCGGTTCAGGATTGAAAAAAGCCGACCAACCTTTAGAACTAAAGACCGGTAGTTTTTTCGCTTCAACTTTGGTAATAACTTCTCCAAAAGGAGACGGATAAATTAGATAAGGTAGCAGAACAATTAAAGTAACTAAACCCGCAGACAATATCCATACATAATCATCCTTTTCAGTTGATAAATAAAGTTTTCTTTGGCCAAAACGAAATAAACGAAGCCCAACTAATCCAGCCGCTAAAAGTAAACACTGAGGATAAAACAAGCCCAGCAGCCCCATACAAAAAAGAGTCTGTAATTTTTTTTCTTTGATGTAATAATAGAGGAAACAACATAAGAAAGGAACGGCAAAAGCGGCTGGTGTCGCCGATACTAAATCATCTCTTGTCCACAAACTTTGATTAAGGAAAATAGCGGCAGAAAATCCTGCAAAAGGTAAGGGTAAAATTTCTAGGGTTAGCCGAAATATATAAAGAGTTGCAATTAGTCCTAAAACGAACGGTAATAATTTATGTAAAAGAATGGGGTCTATTCCTAAAAGAGCAAAAAATTGATAGAGTTTTGTATAGCCGATGGGAGCCGATTCTTGAAAGTAATCAGCAATAATATCCTTGGGAAACAATTCTGCGTCAACAAATCGCGCCATCCAAAATACATGTTGACGAGCATCATCTTGAATAATATATTTTTGGGAAAAAGCTTCTTGTAAAGCAAAATGGCTATAAAAAGCCGAAAAAAATAGACTCAAGTAAAGCCAGAAAGTGTGATATTTTTTAGCAAAGCTTAGAGATGAGTTGGTCGAAAACTGTTGGGTAATTTTCGTCTTCAATAATAACTTAAAATCGGGCATCAAAACTTTTAATGATATTTGAACAGTCAGCTAAGACGAATTTGAACCCGGGATAGTTGCACTTGTTGAGAAAGATTTTAAATTTGACGCTCTCAAGGCTAAATTAGCGGCTCATACCGGCTCGTGATAACAGAGATTTTCTCTTGGGGGATAAAGGGGGAATAGAGCCGCTTACAGGTATTAGCGAACAAATTGCCAGCGCAAAATCATAATAATAAACAGTCCAATCACTAACAGAGCTATAATTCCCCAAATATCATGGACAGAAGCAGAAACCCCTTGCCAAATTCCTTTGATGGATTGTTCTACGATAAAAAAGATTGACTTAGTTATACTTGAAAAGACATTTTCAACGGCTCTACCTATAGTCTCTCCATTCCAGTTATTAGGGTTACCCAAGTTCTCTAAAATCCCTTGACTAGCTGATTGCCAAAAATCACTGATTAAAGACTTAATTTGCTCTAACTTTGGCTCTAAAAAATTGGAAATTTCCCTCACGAAATGATCTAAGGTTGGCTGCGGATTTGATAAAAGGGGATTTAAAGCCTGATCTAAATGAGTTTTCCATTGACTCAAAACCTCTTGAGTTCTCGATAATTTATCTTCGAGAAAAATTCGACTTTTCTGGGCTAAATCGTTAATATAACCGGCTGAATAGTTGGATAAAATTTGCTCTAACTTCTGGCTTATAGAAATTTTCCAGTCGGTGAGCGTTGTGGTAATGGGGGATAACTTTGACCCTAAATCCGGAAAGTTTTCGGCGGTAAAGTCTCTCAGGTAATTTTGAGGATTTGACAAAAAATCGTCTAGAGTCTGTCCGGCATGAGAGCGAAAACTATCGAGAGTATTTTGGGTCGATTGGACAGCATCCTGAATATATTTATCCCAATCAAATTTTTGAGTCATTCCTTGAAACGCATCAGCCATAAGCCAACTTACTTGCAGAAAAATCTGGATAAAAAACATGAACTTAATTCCTTATTAGTTCAACAATTTGCATTTTTAATCCCTATCTGGTTCTTCGGTAAAGGTTCGATTATTCCTCACTCATAAAGCTTCATAACATCAGTAATGGCTAAACGAGATTGAACACCCAAAGATAGGGGAGAAATATGTCCTCGGTTAAAATGATCGGCTGCCGCACAACCAATCATAGCCGCATTATCGGTACAGAGTTTTAGAGGGGGAAAATAGACCGTCAGATTATGTTCAGTTGCGGCGGCGGTTAGATGTTTTCTTAAGCCACTGTTCGCGCCGACTCCTCCACCGACAGCAATAGTATTTAACCCATAGTCTAACGCACAGGCAATGGTTCTTTTAGTCAAAGAACGCGCCACCGTATCCTGAAAACTGGCGGCTAAATCATTAATGGGCAAAGATTGATTTTCTTGTTCTAATTTTTGAACTAAGCGCAATACAGCAGTTTTTAAGCCGCTAAAACTTGAATCATAGGGGTGATATCCGCCTGTGGGTAAGGAAACTCTACCCTCTGGTAAAGCAAAGGCTTGACTATTGCCAGTCTGGGCCATGCGATCAATAATGGGTCCACCTGGATAACTTAATTTTAGTTGCCGCGCCACTTTATCAAAAGCTTCTCCGGCTGCGTCATCTCGCGTAGTACCTAACATTTCATAGACTCCACAATCTTTGACATAGATTAGACTGGTATGTCCTCCAGATACCAATAAACATAAAAAAGGCGGCTGTAATTGGGCTTCACTGAGGTAAGAGGCATAAATATGTCCTTCGAGATGATGAACCCCTAGAAAAGGTTTTTGATATAAAATGGCTAGGGTTTTGGCGGCACTTACCCCCACCATTAACGCCCCCACTAAACCCGGTGCTACTGTTGCCGCGATCGCATCAATTTGCTCCCAGTCTAAGGCGGCTTCTGATAATGCCTGTTCAATACAAAGATTAATGGTTTCTAGATGTTGACGGGATGCTACCTCTGGAACAACCCCGCCATAAGTTCGATGCAGGTCAATTTGAGAGGCGACAATATTGCTATAAATGTTACGATTGTTTACGATTGCAACCGCCGTTTCGTCACAACTTGTTTCAATTGATAAGATCGTTGCCATTCTCTGCTAGTTTGATTCAAAAGACTACTTTTTGTAATGTAAACTTTACTCGGGCAACCTGTCAGAGTAATATTGCATCGGTGTACCACTAAGTCCTCCCTTTCTGGACAAAAAACTTAACTTTTTGTAACAAAAGGAAACAATTTATGCGACGATTTTTGGCTCTTATTTTGGTTTTAAGCGTTTGGTTCACTTTTGCGCCGCCAGCGTCAGCAGATTTTGCTAATTTAACCCCCTGTAGTGAATCTGCCACTTTTCAGACCAAAGCAAAGTCTTTCCGCAATACCACTGCTGATCCTCAATCCGGTCAAAAGCGGGCTGAACGTTATGCTGAAGCCCTCTGCGATGAGAACGGATATCCTCATTTAATTGTTGATGGTCGTTTGACTCATGCTGGTGATTTCCTTGTTCCTAGCGTTTTATTCCTTTATATCGCTGGTTGGATCGGTTGGGCTGGACGTTCTTACCTAATTGAGATTCAAAAAGGTAAAGATCCAGAATTGAAGGAAATTATCATTGATGTTCCTTTAGCCATTAGCAAAATGCTTGCGGCTGCGGCTTGGCCTTTGGCAGCGTTAGGAGAATATACTTCTGGCAAATTGGTTGTCAAAGATGTACCTGTTTCTCCTCGCTAAGATCGAGGATTTAGTAACTACTTGTTGAAATTTGTTGTTTGGAGAACTATTCATGGCTAAATTTTTATCTTCTGCACCGGTTTTACTGATGGCTTTGTTGACCTTTACAGCCGGACTTTTAATTGAAATTAACCGTTTTTATCCCGATCTTTTGTTCTATCCTTTAGGATAAAACAGTAGGATGGGTCTAATAGCCATCGACTCAAAAGGATAAGAATTAGTGATTAGGACGGTGATGAATAATAAGCAATCAGTTAAAATTAAACATTGTTGGTTTTTTATCACCCCCTAATCACTCTGATGGATAAAACATTATATGACCAAAAAAATTTAATATTTTGCGCTTTTTGAATTACGCTTTCGATTGGTGGAAATCAAGAAAATTAAAGCACTTACTATCATGATTGATTGGGAACCGTGATCAATAATAACCAATGGGTTAAGATAAACATCGTTTGTTTTTTATCTTCCCCTAACCCCTCTCATGACTGTGATGGAATTCCCCATTGATCAATATAAAGGAGAAATAGCGGCTTTAAGTGCGGCTTTTTTATGGGCTGCTACATCGGTTGTTTTTGTCGTCCTCGGACGAACCATTCCCCCCCTCCTGCTGAATTTTGCTAAAGGGGTGATGGCGATCTCTTTTATCAGTCTTACTTTAGTGTTAACCCGTCAACCCTTTCCTAGCCTTCCTCTGATGCCGGTTAGTATTCTCTTCATTAGTGGTGTTATTGGCATTGGTTTAGGAGATACTGCCTATTTTACGGCACTTAATTCTTTAGGAGCTAGAAGAACCCTATTAATCGAAACCTTAGCGCCTCCTTTGGCGGCTATTTTAGCTTTGGTTTTTTTAGGAGAGTCTCTAAGCTTTGCTGATTGGTGTGGTATTTTATTAACCCTATTAGGGATAGCTTGGGTGATTAGTGAACGCACACCGGCAACGGTGGTGAGTAGTCCTCATCCGTTTAGGGGGATAATTTGGGCAGGTTTAGCCGCTATGGGTCAAGCAATTGGGGCAGTTTTGTCGCGTTTGGCTTTGGTACAATCAGACATTACCCCTTTATGGAGTACCCTGATTCGGCTAATTGCAGGTACACTCATCGCTTTTTTCCTATTGTTAATTCGTCCTCAAACCCGAGATAAAACTGCTCAGATAGCTTGGTCTTTTCGCTTGATAGGGATTATTGCTTTAACGGCTTTTGGAAGTACCTTTTTAGGAATTTGGTTACAACAAATGTCTTTAAAGTTTGCGCCTACGGGGATTGCACAAACTCTGACTTCTACGAGTCCGTTATTTGTTTTACCCTTGGCGGCTTGGATGGGAGATAAAATTACTTTGAGGGCATTGGTTGGGGTTTTAATTGCCCTTGCTGGAATTGCGATTTTATTTGCTTAATAAGAGTCTTCTTTAAGCATTTTCTCTTTGAGTTTTTCGGCATCTTTATACATATCAATACGTCCATCACGGTATACTTTAGCAATAAATGGGGCGGGATTTTGGCGGACAAATTCTTGCATTTTGACGATTGTTGCTAAAAATATTTGAGCCATATCCGGCCCCGATAAGTTTTGCGACGCTAGGGCAAACATTTTTATACCAGCATAAGCAACTGCCAATTGTTCTGTGTTATTTTTGCCAATCTTGGCATCTTTCGTCAGGACTACCCACCCTTTTTTTCCTACTTCAGGTAACCATTCAACATCTTGAGCATTATTTTCAAAATGATCATCATGAATTTCAACGGTAATGCCGGCTTTACGAAGTGCTTCTGCAATGTGCTTTTTTCCTAAACATCGATCAATAAAAAAGGTGATCTGTTTTTCTTCTTTCATGCAGCAGCAGGCAGTTGAAGTTCATAATCAATCGCTTCTTTAATCGAGCGACTATCGCAGTCATAATCATACGCCAGATCCTCAATAGAATCACCAGCACGATAACGTTCTGCTAAATTACTTGTAGGAATACCAGTTCCATCGATCACTAAACGGCCAAAGGCAATTCGAGGATCAAACACGAGAATACGAGGATTATCTTCTTCGGGAGAACGAGTAAAAGGATATAATTTAATTCCTAATCCTTTTTCATCAGTTTCTATACGTTTTAGATGAGTATCGAGGGATTTTTCAAGTTCTATCATTTCTTTTGTAGAAGCATTAATGAGAGAACCATATTTTTCGATAAATAAGTCTACTCCATCAGTACGAAAACGCTCTTGTGCTAGGGGATGAGGAATTTTAAACTGCTCATCAATAAAGTCAAGGGCAGATCGTACTTTATCTAATAGAATTTCATGCTCTGTACGAATTGCTCTTAAAACATGGACTTCAATCAGATTAGTAAAGGAAAGCAGTCGAGGCTTATTTTTAGGAATAGAAATTAAGGGTTGAAAGAATTTTGAACCCTCGGTAGTGGGGTAGTATCGCCCTACAGTCCATGAGCGAATAGTTGCCTGTGGAATGCGTAAATAACGAGCCGCATCGCCGATGGAGTAGTTGGGCATATCCCTAGGGTCTTTTCCTCCGTACAGGTCATTCATGGATATACTTTGATTTTCTTTGTCTCAATTATACGAACATTTGCATCAAATTCAGAACTTACCCAATTCTGCATTAGAAGTCAGAAAAGTTAATTTTTTTAAAATAACATGACCGTCATGCTATAATCAAGAAATTGTTAAGCCGGAGAAAATCTTAATGGCAACTGAGCGATGGAATGATGAAAGGTTAGATGAACTTGCGGATACTGTAGAACAAACAACACACAATGTGGATCTGCTAGTAGGTGCTGTGAATGCTTTTTTAGAGCGGGATCGGGAACGGGCTGAGGAATCTCGTCAATATAAACTTGACAATGATCAACGTTTTAATACACTTTTAGAAGAATTGCGGCAATATAAGCTGGAAAATGACCAACGTTTTAATACACTTTTGCAAGAGTTGCGGCAATATAAACTGGAAAATGATCAACGTTTTAATACACTGTTGGAAGAAGTACGCTTTCTGATTCGTCAACTCGGGAACAATCAAAACCCATAGCTATTTTTAATCAGTCGGATTTTGAGCCGCTTGGGCTTTCTTTTTAGCGATCGCTTCTTCTAGAGCAATTCGGGCCACTTCTTGCCAATCTGAGAGCCAACCCGCTTTAATGTCGGCTTTGAGGGAAGGAGGGAGTCTAATCGTCATCTTTTCGGTACAGCTTTCAGAGCGGCTGTATTTTCGCTCAAATTGATATTCACTAAGGGCAGGGTTGCCGCCGGGTCTTGGCATAATGTTTATTACTAAGGGTGCTAGTTAACAGTGTAACGATGAAGTGAATTTTATTGCAAGACTGACATTCTAAAAGAAAAACTAAGAGCATTTCATAACTTATGTCTATGTACTGTCTGTGTTATGAACTAATAAACAGAGCCAAAGACCTAATATAGAGCCTAATGTAAAAATAAACAAAATTAATTTTACTGATGTAAAAAAACTCGCACATTGTGCTAAAATTTCAAGTTTTTTTGGATAGAGTTTTAACATCGTAAAAATACTCAGATTTTCCAGCAAATCAAAGACCATCACCACAAAAGGAAAAAAATAAAAATTAGACCAATAAACTTGACTGGGGTCAGTAACTTGTTTCCGACTAACTGATCTACTCTTGAGCAATAAACGCAAAATAGAAGCAAATAATAATGAATAAATAATCGGAAATATAAAATCAATAGTTACTGTTTCTTTAGCATAAAATTCACGACCTTTTTGGGGATAATTATTAATAGTTTGATAAGCAAAATCAGGTGAATATAAAAATTGAGAATCTAATAATTGACCTCCAACAATATTCGGAATAATAGTTAAAAATAAAAAAAAACAAGAACAAAGCTTATACCTAATATAAAAATCCATATTCTTGTCTTTACTAAATGATCAATTAATGCAGTTAATTTGTTGATCCCGAATGTCATAATTTTAAAAATTCCTAAAAAATCCAAGGGAGAGAGCTAATTATAAATAAACTCTCTCGAAAAACTTTCCTTACTCCATAACACTATTAAAGAAATCAATAGTCTCTTTCAGCACCTTAATAAAAACATCAATTTCCTCACGAGTATTATAAAAATACAAACTCGCCCTAGCGCTACCAGAAGCATTAAATAACCGATGCAGAGGTTGAGTACAATGATGTCCTGAACGTATCGCTATCCCTTCATGGTCTAACAACGTCGATAAATCACTGGCATGAATACCTTCTACATTAAAAGATGCTAAAGCAGCCCTTCCTTTTCCTTCGGCTGTGGGTTTAGGGCCGTATATTTTCAGGTTAGGAATAGTTGCTAATTTTTTAAATAAATAAGCCGTTAATTCTTCTTCATAAGCGCGGATATTATCCATGCCTACTGCGGATAAATAATCTACCGCCGCACCCAGGGCAATAGCTTCAGCAATAGCCGGCGTTCCGGCTTCAAATTTATGCGGCAATTCTCCAGTGGTAAAACCTTCGAAAAATACCTCAGAAATCATTTCCCCACCGCCCATAAACGGCGGCATTTCTTCGAGAAGCGAACGTTTACCATATAAGAAACCTATACCAGTAGGGGCACACATTTTATGACCACTGGCCACTAACCAGTCACAGTCTATTTTTTGCACATCAATAGACTTATGCGGCACACTCTGACAACCATCAATTAACACTTTTGCACCCACTTCATGTGCCAAAGAAATAATGGTTTCTACAGGGTTAATACAGCCCAAGGTGTTAGAAACATGAACCACCGCGACTAATTTGGTTCGCTCTGACAACAATGTTTTATACTGTTCTAAGTCAAACTCTTCATTTTCAGTCAGTCCCACATATTTAATGACTGCCCCTGTCTTAGCCGCCATAATTTGCCAAGGAACAAAATTACTATGATGTTCCATCACGGTAGAGATAATTTCATCTCCGGGCTTTAAATTGGTTAATGCCCAACTGTAAGCCACAAGGTTAATGGCTTCTGTGGCGTTGCGGGTAAAGATGATTTCTTCTCGATATTGGGCGTTAACGAATTTAGCTACCTTATCTCTGGCGGCTTCGTAAGCTTCTGTAGCGCGAACACTTAAAGTATGAGCGCCCCGGTGAACATTGGCATTATCATGGTTATAATAATGGCGCAGCGTGTCTAATACGGCTTGAGGTTTTTGAGAAGTAGCGGCACTATCTAAATAAATTAAAGGTTTACCGTTGACTTCTTGCTGCAAGATAGGGAAGTCAGAACGAACTTTAGCGGCGAGTATGTTTTCTTTGATGGCAGTCATTGTTCTTCGTCATGAGTCAGTGGTTATTAGTCATTGGTCATTAGTCAATAGTTTTATGTCAGTTATAATACTTGTTGATTGAGTAAAGTTTATTATTTACTAAAAACTAAGGACTAATGACTATTTTTAGTCAACGGTACGACAGGTAACACACTGAGATAACCGTTGACGTAAAGAATGGACAGGAATTCTATCTATGATATCTGCTGCAAAGGCATCAATTAACAAGTGGCGGGCATCTTCTTCCGTTAAGCCGCGACTACGCAGATAAAACAGTTCATCTGCTTCTAACTGACTAACGGTTGCCCCGTGAGAACATTTAACATTATCGGCGGTTATTTGTAATTCTGGCTTCGTATTTACTCTAGCTTTGGGGGATATTAATAAGTTGCGGTTAAGTTGGGCAGCATTCGTCATTTGGGCGGGTTTAGGCACAAAAACTTTGCCGTTAAAGATAGCATGGGCACTATGATCAATAATACATTTATGGAGTTGATTAGTTGTCCCATAAGGATGATTAAGATAAACGGCACTATGGGTATCTGAAACCTGCTTATCTCCAATTATCGTTAACCCATTCAGCGTGGTTTGGGTTTGTTCTCCTTGTTGAAAGATTTCTAGGTTATGGCGATAAAGTTTGCCGCCAAAATTTATCTCATTTATCGTGTAATTACTGTCTCGTTTTTGGGCGATGGTACTTTTGGCAATATGAAAACTTTTACCGGCTTCTCGTTGAATACGGCTATGATTAACTTGGGCGTTTTCTTCTAGCCAAATTTCGGTTACTGAGTTGGTAAAGTAGGTATTGTCTGATAAATGAGAACAACTGTTGGTAATGACACGATAATCTTCGATGATTTGTAGGCTTGAGTGTTTTTCGGCCACTACTAAAACTCTTGGTTGAGTAAAAATGGGGGTTTCTGTCTTTACGGTTAAAAATAATAACTGAATAGAACTATCTACTGTTACTCCTGCCTCTGTCCACACCACCGCTACATCGGTTAATCCGGCGGTATTGAGGGCGCTAAAGATTTCGGTTTGTTCGTTTTGTTTTCCTAAATATACGGAAATTTTTTCGGTTGGGATACTGGCTAAGTTTCCCACTTTTACGCCTTCGGGTAAAGCCGAAAGATTAGATAATTCTGGGGCATAAAACCCGTTCACAAAAACGAGAATACTGTTGGCAGTTTCGGGCAGAATAAAAGATTTAATGGAGTCGGCTGTTAAATTTACAGGGGTAGCCGCCGAAAAATTTTGCTGTTGTAACTCCGATATATCAGTAAAACGCCATTCTTCATCTTTTTTAGTCGGTAAGGCTAATTGACCTACAGTTGCGGTAGCTTGTTGACGTATTTGTTGAAGAAATTCTGCTTCAATGACTGCTATTTTTTCCTCAGATTGTTGCAGTAACCTATCTAAATAAGTATCCTGCTCAATGCCTCCGATGTCTGATTTAATTATTACTGATGTACTCATTACAACTTCCTACTAATTAATTTTGGATTCCCTAAACTTCCGTTAGAACTTTTTCATCAAGAAAATCATAACCTTGTGCTTCTAATTCTAAGGCTAATTCTTTTGTGCCGCTCTTAACTATTCGTCCATCGTACATAACATGAACAAAATCCGGTTCTATATAATTGAGTAAGCGTTGATAGTGGGTAATTAAAAGAAAAGCGTTATCGGGTTTAGCCAGTTGGTTAACCCCATTGGCCACGATTTTTAGAGCATCAATATCTAAGCCCGAATCAATTTCATCTAAAATGGCTAATGTAGGGTCTAGTAATGCCATTTGTAAGATTTCATTGCGTTTTTTCTCGCCGCCAGAAAACCCTTCATTGAGACTTCTTTCTAAGAAGCTAGGATTCATTTTAACAATGTCGAGTTTTTCTTGTACTAAGTCTTCAAAATCAAAGGTATCAATTTCTTCTAATCCTAAATGTTTCTGACGAGCATTATAAGCCACTCTCAAGAAATCTAAATTACTTACTCCCGGAATCTCTAAAGGATATTGAAAGGCTAAAAATATTCCTTCTAATGCCCGTTTTTCGGGTTCTTTTTCTAATAAATTTTCTCCTTTATAGAAAATTTCTCCGCCAGTTACTTCATATTCAGGATGACCCGTTAATACTTTAGAAAAGGTACTTTTTCCTGAGCCATTTCTGCCCATAATGGCGTGAACTTCACCGGCTTTTATTTCTAAATTAACTCCTTTGAGAATCGGCTTTCCGTCAACATTTGCCGTTAAATTTCTTACAGATAAAATTACGTCACTCATTTTTTATTTCCCAGTATTGATTACTCATTCTTGATTAGTCATTAGTCGGGTGTCATTGCTCATTAGTTATTCCACTAGCTAGATTCAGTCTAATTATTTCTGGTTTTTCACTAAGAACTAATGACGATTGACTAATGACTAATAACTAACCTACAGTTCCTTCCAATTTCAGACTTAACAGCTTATCCGCTTCAGCCGCAAATTCCATCGGTAAGGCGCTTAAAACATCCTTACAGAAGCCGCTAACCAGCATCGAAATTGCGTCTTCTTCAGAAATCCCCCGTTGAGCAAAATAGAAAAGTTGATCTTCCCCTATTTTAGAAGTAGAGGCTTCATGTTCTACCTTAGCGGTATTATTATCAACTTGAATGTAGGGGAAAGTATTCGCTTCGGCATTATCCCCAATCAACATTGAATCACATTGAGAATAATTTCTAGCGCCTTTTGCTCCGGGCCCCATCTTCACTAAACCTCGGTAGCTATTCTTAGAATTGCCGGCCGAAATTCCTTTAGAAATAATGGTGCTGCGAGTGTTTTTGCCAACGTGGATCATTTTTGTCCCCGTATCAGCTTGTTGTTTATTATTCGTGAGAGCAATAGAATAAAATTCTCCCACAGAATTGTCCCCAACTAACACACAACTGGGATATTTCCAAGTAATAGCTGAACCGGTTTCTACCTGAGTCCAAGAAATCTTAGAATTTACGCCTTTACATAAGCCGCGTTTGGTGACAAAGTTAAAAATGCCGCCTTTCCCGTTGGCATCTCCGGCAAACCAGTTTTGCACGGTAGAGTATTTAATATCGGCATTATCGAGGGCGACTAATTCTACCACCGCCGCATGAAGTTGGTTAGTATCATACATCGGGGCGGTACAACCTTCTAGATAACTCACAGAAGCGCCTTCTTCTGCCACAATTAAAGTACGCTCAAATTGTCCTGTATCTCCGTTATTAATCCGGAAATAAGTAGACAATTCCATCGGGCATTTTACCCCTTTGGGGATGAAGACGAAAGACCCATCACTAAATACTGCTGAGTTGAGGGCAGCAAAATAGTTATCATTAACCGGAACAACGCTGCCTAAATATTTTTGTACTAATTCGGGATGTTCTTGTAGCGCTTCAGAAATGGAACAGAAAATAACGCCTTCTTTGGCTAATTTTTCTTTAAAGGTAGTGGCAATGGAAACACTGTCAAAAATAGCATCTACCGCCACATTACTGAGGCGTTTTTGTTCGGATAGCGGTATGCCCAATTTCTCAAAGGTTTCTAATAAAGCCGGGTCAACTTCTTCAAGACTCTCGAGTTTTGCCTTCTTTTGTTTTGGCGCAGAGTAGTAGATAATATTCTGATAGTCTATCGGGGGATAGTCGACATGAGGCCAAGTCGGTTCCGTCATCTTCTGCCATTGCCGATAGGCTTTGAGACGAAACTCTAGCATAAATTCTGGTTCATTTTTTTTGGCCGAAATTAAGCGAATAATGTCCTCATTGAGTCCACGCGGTACGGTTTCCGACTCAATATCGGTAACAAAACCGTATTTATATGGTTGGTTGACTAGAGTTTTAACTGTTGTCGCACTCATTGATATTAGTGTTCTCTCTACAATACGGGTTTAACGGTAACAAAGCCTCAAGGATGGCAGAGGAGTTCGGTACAGGTTCGACTTAAACAACAAGTTTGTTGTATAAGTCTATTCTACACTACTTTAGCAACATTGATGTTGTCAAAGTAGAACTTGCTGTCTTGATACCCTACAGTAATAACATTTATTCAAACTCCTGACAGTGCGTTACGCTTTGTTAACACACCCGTAAGCTGTAGGGTTTTCCCGCTTAAGTGCATTTCCCGGCAAATCTGAATTACAATAGATAAACAACATAACTGTTGTCAAAGTTGAGCTAATCCCCAGACAGGGAAATATGACTACCACTCAGCCTACTTCTACAAAACAAGATATTCTTAACTATCTCTTAAAGTACGGTCAAGCCACCGCACAAACCTTAGCAGGAACCCTAGATATAAGTCCCCAAGCAATTCGCCGTCATCTAAAAGACTTAGAAACCGACGAACTGATCGAACATAAAGCTGTACAAAGCGGCATGGGACGGCCCCAATATGTCTATTGCTTAAGTCGTCAAGGCCGCGAAAAATATCCTCACCGCTATGGAGAATTTGCCGTTTCCTTCTTGGATACCCTCATCGAAACAGTGGGAGAAAAACAAGTCGGCGAAGTTTTGCGTAAACAATGGCAAAGAAAAGCGGCTGAATACCGTGATCGCCTTGGTATAGGTTCTATAAAAGAAAGAGTAAATAAATTAGTTCAACTGCGGCAAGAAGAAGGCTACATGGCCGAATTACTGCTAATAGAAAATCATCAGGGTCGCCAACCCGGATATATTTTAGCTGAACATAATTGTGCTATATCAGAAGTGGCAGAATCTTATCCCAGTGTATGCGGACATGAATTAGAAATGTTTTCAGCCGTTCTCCCTGACTGTATTATAGAACGCACCCACTGGATCAACAATGGAGAACATCGTTGTGGTTATCTAATTCAACCTCGATAAATTCTGCCCAAAATTCCTAATAACAAACAGCCAAAATAAAAAATGATTGAATCACAATCTCCCGCGCAATTTTTAACCCCGGAAGAATCTGCTGATGTAGACAAAGCTTTACTCACATCACCCGAAAAATTTTTAACTCGCTTAACAATATCCTCCCTTAGACTCTTAAAAATTATTGCTCAAGATAGAGGCGTGCCGCTAGAAGAAATAACTCATCAACAGGTTATTGATTGGTTTGAAAAAGATGGTAAAATTAGAAGAGAACAAGGAACTGATGCAGCCGTTTTAAAATGGTAAAGCATCTCAAACAGTAAACTTATTCTCTTCTAAACTTTTGTTCATGAGCGAACAATGACTATTCAACTAAAAGTTCCTACTATTGCTTGTGACGCTTGCGCTAAAACGATTACCAAAGCGATACACAATCAATATTCACAAGCTAATGTTAACGTGGATGTCGCTAAGAAAATTGTTACCGTTGAAACAGACGCATCAGAAAATTCTATCAAGCAAGTCATAGAAGATGCCGGTCATACCGTAGAACAATAAACAGTCAACAGCTAAGAAATCATTACTCTTAACTGTTAACTGTTAAGTTATTTTAAGTCTGGTTCAATACCAGCCGCCCGAAGTTGTTCTAACAAACGTTCGGCCCTTTGACGTTCGGTTTCGGCCCTTTGACGTTCGGTTTCGGCCCTTTGACGTTCTTGAGTAACCAACTCCGAACCCCACAAAAGTAACTCGCCCTGTTCATCCCACCAGCGTAACCAATAGCAGGTCAGGTTTTCTCGAGTACCTTGCCAAACCCCCAAAAATAGATTCATTTGTGGGATCAAATAACGTCCATTCTCATCAGCCGGTTGTAACTGATAGCGCCCCGCATTATCTAACCGATAAACCTCTATAGTCCCAGTAAGCGGTTCAAAAATAACATAATTAGGAACCTGCAAAACTTGTTCATAAAAGAACCATTTACCCGGCGGATAAGTAGGTTTAGTCGAATATTCACCCCCCTCTGTATCTGAGAGAAACTCCATCACAATAAGCGGCATATCTCCTTGAAGTCGGGGGGTATAACTCCTTCTAACATCATCTTTAGGCACATCAATAGCCGCAATATATGCCCAGTCCGGCGCTTTGACCACTATCTTACGGTTGACAGTGGCACAAATTCCATAATTAGTAGGAGTTAAAGTCTTTTCAGATAGTCTGCCGCTAATATTAAGACTTTCTGTTAAAGCAGCCGCTAAAGCAGGTTGTAATATATTATCCACTGGATCGTCAGGTAAAACAAAATCATCCGGTAATTTTTCCCAAGAAATTTCTAGTTTAGTAATGGTGTTATTAGTCATTAGCTATTAGTCATTAGTTATTAGTTTTTCTCTTCCTCGTATACCCTCTTCTTTACCATCCCATTGTGCCAGGTTCTCCTTTAAAAGGCCCAACAATATCCGACGTTACCCAACCCCCATAAAAATTCCCGGGCTGCGGCTTGACTAACTCATCATCAACATAACAAGCATCCATCGCGGCTGGATAAAAAGCATAAGAATTCTCAATACCCGCAAACTCAGCAACCGGCTGAGGATAACGCCAAGCCGCCGCTTTAGCTTTTTTATCCCCTACAATAACATCATAATAAAGACATCTTCCTTTCCACTCACACCAACTTTTTTGAGTTGTTTCTACTAAATATTCTAACTTAATATCTTCTCCAGGTAGATAATAAACCGGCGGATGGCTAGTTTCTAAAACTCGTTTTGCTCGTCGTGTTTCTGCCAAAATAATCCCATTAAAAATCACACGAATTTGCTTACTGACATCTTCAAGACGAGGGGGACGCGGATAATCCCACACGGACTCTTGACCCGGTTTAGGAGTAATAGGGACAGGTTTCATTTAACTCGCTTCTTTGATAATTTTAGGATTTAATAACATCATATAGCGTTTCGCTTAGAAGTTGTGGGAGGGCGAGGCCTAATTTCTCGTTGGGTTGAGAATAGCTGATGCAATAAACCAGCAGAC
The DNA here is from genome assembly GCF_000147335.1 of Gloeothece verrucosa PCC 7822. NCBI lineage: Bacteria > Bacillati > Cyanobacteriota > Cyanophyceae > Chroococcales > Aphanothecaceae > Gloeothece > Gloeothece verrucosa. The sequence continues at coordinate 3,492,042 of NC_014501.1, read as the reverse complement.
ATCAACAAACAAATAAAATATAATAGTAACTAGCTAAGGGCTGATGAGTCGGTAGGAAAAAATTAATCATCTCTTTTGCCAGGTCATTTTAAGACAGTGACCTATGAATCAGCACACCTATGGTAAGCAGTAAACCTCAAATCCTTTCCCCTTGGCAACAAATTCAGCAACGTATTCAAGTTAGCCCTCTACCCAAAACCGAGGAATCTATCTTACTGAGAATTTTAGTACAAACTCTAGTGATTATCGGTATTATCGCTACTGATGTAGCTGCCCAAACCCAGATGAGTTATTGGGCAATTCCTTTAAGTATTGCCGGGGCAACTTGGAGTTGGTATCGCCGCAAAGAACGCAACATCGCCATGAAATTTTTCCTAGCGATAGCTATGCTGGCAGTCTTAGTATATTTTTTATCTAACCTCAATTTAAACGATACTCGTCTGTCCCTAGCAAAATTATTAATTCAATTACAAGTTATCCACAGTTTTGACCTACCTCGGCGCAAAGATTTAGGGTATTCAATGGTCATCGGACTAATTTTAATCGGGGTAGCCGGAACCGTCTCTCAAACATTGGCCTTTTCACTCCCTTTAGTGGGATTTTTATGTATTGCTCTGCCAACTTTAATTTTAGATTATCGTTCCCGTCTGGGACTAGAAAGCATCGATAATTATTTACGAGCAAAATCTTCGGTTTCTTCAGCCTCTACGAACAATTCGAGTCAGCGTTATTCTCCTTTATCATGGCATCGTTTGAGTGCCTTTACGGCAATCTCTTTATTAATAGGATTAATGATTTTTGCACTCATGCCACGTTTTCAGGGATATCAGTTAAAAACTTTTCCCATGAGTGGACCTGCCGAATTAGCTAACCAGGTTTTTCACCAAGAAAATCGAGATGTAGTGAACCCAGGATATATAAAAGGGGGAAACGCTGACGGACAAAAAGGTACAGGATTAGGAACCAACCTCAGTGAAGGCTCTGGTCAGGTTGATGATACATTTTACTATGGTTTTAATACCAAAATGAATCAAAATCTCAGAGGCAACATGAAACCCGAATTAGTCATGCGGGTTCGTTCACAAGCCCCCGGATTTTGGCGAGTAATGGCATTTGACCACTATACCGGACAGGGGTGGGAAATCTCCCGCCACAAGCAATTATTAAATCTTCAAGATTCTTTTTGGCAATATCGTTATTTTCTTAGTCTTCCCCCCATATATACTGAGACAAAAGAAATCATTCAAACCTACAGTATGGCTTCAACCTTACCTAATGTCATACCGGCTTTAGCTTATCCTGAATATATCTATTTTCCTGCTAAAGAAATAGCCGTTGACCCAGAAGGAAGTCTACGTTCCCCAGGACTACTACCAGAAGGATTAACTTATACTATTATTTCCCAAGTTCCCTATCGAAATCGCACACTACTACAAAAAGCCAAAGAACATTACCCGAAACAAATCAGAAAATACTATTTACAAATTCCCCCAGAAATTGCTGATAAAGTTCACACCCGAACCGAACAACTCTTAGCTAAATCTCCTAAGCCGCTAACGAGTGTTTATGAAAAAGTTCTCTATCTAACTCAAGCCCTTAAGCAAAATTATGAACTGATTCCCGATTTGCCATTTTTTAAAGAAGATGAAGATTTAGTTCAAGCTTTTCTATTTCATTATAAGGGCGGCTATGCCGATCATTTTTCCACCGTTTTAACCGTTATGTTACGCTCTCTAGGAATACCGGCCCGGTTAGCGGTGGGTTTTGCGCCTGGGCACTTTAACCCCTTGACCGGCTATTATCTGGTGTATAATACCGATGCTTATGCCCTCACAGAAGTTTATCTAGCCGGTTTCGGTTGGTTTTCCTTTGATCCGATTCCAGGACATGAAATAATTCCCCCTTCTTTCGAACAGGAGCAAACCTTCAGCGTTCTTAAACAAATTTGGCAATGGGTAGCCGGCTGGCTTCCCTCCCCTGTGTCAGCGATCGTTGATCATCTCTGGAATGGCATCATGGGGGTACTCTTAAACTTCTTTAGCGGCTTATGGCAATTTCTATCGGGTAGTTTAATCGGCGTTTTAGCGGGTTTAATGATGGCTATCGCCTTGGGTTTTTTGGGATGGTTAGGATTTAATTCAGCACGAAAATGGGGATACCGTCGTCGTTTAGCAAAATTGCCTCCTATGGAGCAAATCTACCAAAAAATGTTAGCCCTGCTCAAAAGGCAAGGATATCCTAAACATCCTGCTCAAACGCCCATAGAATATGCTAAGAGTGCCGTTGAACATCATCCCCAAGAAAGCGCCGCCATTATCGCTGATATTTCTCAAGCTTATGTTAGTTGGCGCTACGGAGAGCAACCCCCCAATGTAGGCCTTCATAAACAGCAGTTGAAAACTTTAACCAAAATGATCACTCAATTTACAACGGCTACTTAAACAACATTGCCCCCTAAAAATAATTGACAAAATTAGCAGAATCCAATAATCTAAATCCAACTCGACAAAGAGGCACGTTAAACTCATCAGGGGTGAGGAGTTGAAGTAGTGAAACAGTTTAACCTTAAGCTCAGAAAAAAAATAAGCCAATTACTTCACTCAGTCGCTAAGAATATAGAACCTCCAGATAACAAGACGGTGGGAGTCCTAGAAAAACCTACAGAGCAACCCTCCCCGCGATTTAAGCTGCCTCGCCTAACCCTGCCTGCCCTCTCGCCAAAATTGCAAAAATTGGCAGTTGTCCCTAGCAAAATCCAAAGACTCTATCAACGCTATCCCCTTCATCAGCATCCTAAATTTTGGTTCGGCTTGGGAATCACCCTAGGCATGGGAACCACAACCTTAGTAGTAGCCTGGAATATTTATCGTTTAGAAAGCACGCTCCCGAAATCCGTTGATGAAGTCCTCACCTACGCCCCTGAAGGCAGTTTAACCATTCAAGCGGCTGATGGCACAATCTTACAACAAGTTGGGGATATTCCTTATGAACACCTTAAATTATGGCAATTCCCCGACTATCTCCTCAAAGCATTTATAGCCAGCGAAGATCGCCGCTTTCAAGAACATCATGGCGTAGATTTTCAAGGCATTTCCCGCGCCGTGATCTCTAACCTACTGGCTAAAGATGTGGTGGAAGGAGGCAGTACCATCACCCAACAACTCGCTAGAATGGTTTTCCTCTCCCAAGAACGAAGCTTCAACCGCAAAATTCGCGAAATGCGTGTCGCTCAGAAAATTGAACAACGGTTTGATAAAGCCCAAATTCTCGAAAGTTATCTCAATTTTGTCTATCTCGGTTCGGGGGCTTATGGGGTCGCTGATGCCTCTTGGATTTATTTTAGTAAACCCGTAGAAAAGTTAACCCTCACCGAAGCCGCCACCTTAGCCGGCATTGTTCCCGCCCCGAGTCTTTATTCTCCGATCGAAAATCAAAAAGCGGCTAAACAAAGACGGGATTTAGTGCTTAAACGCATGGAGGAACAAGGATTTATTACCCCACAACAAGCCGCTACAGCTATCGCCTCCCCCCTGACGATTAATCCCAGTCCCCCCAAACGCCTACAACGCCAAGCCCCCTATTTTACCGAATACATTCAAAAAGAACTGCCCAGATATCTCTCAAAAGATGTGCTTTCTCGCGGCGGCTTAATTGTAGAAACTACCCTCAATCCTAAGTGGCAACAAGTAGCCCAAGAAAAGGTCGATCAGACGGTGAGTTTATATGGGAGATGGCAAAGATTCTCTCAAGCTGCCCTCGTGGCTATAGATCCCCGCAACGGACAAATTAAAGCGATGGTGGGAGGCAATGATTTTGAAAAAAATCAGTACAATCGTGTTACTCAAGCGAAGCGACAACCGGGATCGACGTTTAAAACCTTTGTCTATTCCACAGCGATCGCGGCAGGATTTTCTCCTTATCAAGGTTTCCTGGATGCAGAATATGTCGTCGATGGCTATAAACCGGAAAATTATGGAGATACCTATAGCGGGCAATATGTCTCTATGCGTAACGCCCTGACTAAATCATTAAATGTCGTTGCGGTGAAAACGTTAGTGGATGTGGGATGGAATCCAATCATTAGAATTGCTAAAAGAATGGGCATAGAATCACCCCTCAAACCTACCTATTCTCTAGCTTTGGGAGCCTCTGAAGTCAACTTATTAGAAATTACCAGCGCTTATGGAACTTTGGCTAATAAAGGCGTTCATCAACCCGCCTATGGTATTAGCCGCATTATAGACCGCAACGGTAAAATTCTCTATCAGGCAGATTTTAAGCCAGTTAAAGCGATCGATGAGGGAACCAGCGCCATTATGACCTGGATGTTACAGGGAGTCGTCAATGATGGAACCGGCCAACCCGCCCAAATCGGCCGCCCCGTGGCCGGAAAAACGGGAACCTCTGATAAAGCAAGAGACCTTTGGTTTATTGGCTATATTCCCCAATTAGTAACAGGAATTTGGTTAGGAAATGATGATAATCAACCTACTTGGGGAGCTAGTAGTACATCGGCGGCTCTGTGGCGACAGTTTATGCTCCCTGTGGTGCAAAATATGCCGATAGTTTCTTTTGAGAGTTTACCCCCCATAGACGGGCGCAAAGGGTCCATTAAAGCTGAACCCATTAAACCGAAAAATAGTTACTACAAAATGCCCGAACCCCAACCCACAGAACAAGAAGCTCAAACCACTAATAACAACACTCAAGTCCAAACACAACCCCAAACACAACCCGAACCTCGCAGAAGACGCAGAAGACGACGAAATCAAGAGCAAGCTTTTGCCCCTCAACCGGTACAACCTAGATATAATTATTCTTATCGAAGAAGACGATCGACAACATTTGCCAGTTCTCCCCCTCGTCAATCTGCTCCTGCCCCAGTGGCGACTTCCAATTCTGCTCCTACACCGGCAGCACCGGCGGCTGAATCTGTGCCCGTCTCCGCTCCAGTGACTTCTATTGCTCCCCCTGCTCCCCCTGCGGCTCATAAGTCGGAGTAAAAATCGTTATTAATCACTAATATCTTTTAAATCGATGTCATACAAATTTTAGTTTTGTCTGTGTTCAAATCAAATAAGCGTCTTTTGAGCAATAGCATAAACTCAACTTGTAATATAGACAACTTATCCTTTCCCCATAAACTCTTAACATTTGTTATCGTAGATCTTAACAAATGTAAATTCTTTGCGAGACGACAAAACAAAAATGGTTGTTACCTCTGCCACTCAGGCTGAAGCCCAAAACACCAAAGCTCTCAGGGAAGTCTGGGCTACCATTGATTTCAATAGTTGTCCCTATCACTATAACTTCCATATGCACACCACTTGCTCCGATGGTCAACTCAGTCCCATCGCTTTAATAGAACAAGTGCTTAAAATTGGTCTTAAGGGTTTGGCTATTACAGATCACCACTCTACCCAAGGTTACCAAATTGCACAAGAGCGGCTTAATGATCTTCGCCTACACCAACCTAATACCCTTTTGCCTCACCTTTGGACAGGCATAGAAATCACATCAAATTTATTAGGAGCAGAAGTTCATATCCTCGGTTATGGGTTTAACCCCCAACATCCGGTTATGAATTCTTATCTCAAAGGAGTACGCCCATTGGGAGAAGATGCCCAGGCTAAAACCGTTATTGATGCCCTCCATCAAGCCGGTGGATTAGTGGTTTTGGCACACCCTGCCCGTTACTCTCGTTCAGCACAAGAATTAATTCCTGCGGCTGCCGGGTTAGGAGTTGATGGGATAGAAGCTTACTATGCCTATGGAAATCCTAAACCCTGGCAACCTAGTCCAAAACAAACTGAGCTAGTCCTAAAACTGGCTGAAGTCTATGGAGTCTTTACCACCTGTGGAACAGATACTCATGGCGTTAACTTACTGTATCGTCTCTAAAGCAATCTGTATTTCAATCATCCGTGTGCATCCATCCTAAATCCAATCGTTGCCAGGTTAATTTGTTTAGCTCTTGCTGCCAATTCCAGCGTAACAAGTTTGCCTTTTGTCCTACAGATAAGCCGGGTAATCCGATCGCTTTACGCGGTGATTCAGTAGCCAAAGCGATCGCTGATTCAACCTTACAAATATCCCATTTGACTAAATTTTCTACTCCCGTTAATAACGGTAGCGTGGTTCCTGCTAATTTTCCACTGGCTAATCTAGCTGTCCCCTTTTCGATTTGAATTTTTCGTTCATCCCAGGGATATATTCCATCCGGTAATCCCAAAGGAGCTAAGGCATCACTGACTAAAAAAGCTCCTCGCTCATATTCGCAAGCTCTTAAGAGAATTTTAAGCATGGTTGGCGCTACGTGATGACCATCAGCAATCACACCACAATACACATTTTTACTAACGATTGCCTCTCCTAATAATCCTGGTTGACGATGATGTAAGGAAGGCATCGCATTAAAAGCATGAGTAACCATTGATGCCCCTTTTTCAAAGGCTTGTCTAGCTTCTTTGGCTGTGGCTTGTGAATGACCCAGGCTGACAATAATCCCTCGAGAATGTAAATAGTTAATGACTTGTCCAGTGACATCTAATTCTGGCGCTAAGGTCATAATTTTAATGATACTTTCGTGATTAGTGATGATCCCTTCTAAAGCTTCTAAACTCGCGGTTAGTAAATATTCGGCTGGATGCGCTCCTCGTTTTTCATAGTTCAGAAATGGCCCCTCTAAATGAACTCCTAAAACTTGGGCTGTGGTTCGATTATTTTGCTTTTGTTCGGCAATAAATTCTTCTAACACTAATAGCGAACGTTGGAATTTCCGCACAGCAGTTGTGACTAAGGTGGGCAGAAACCCATCCACTCCTTTTGTCCATAAAAAATCACAAATTTTCTCTAGTCTAGGCAAGTCTTCTAGCGTTAAATCGGGAAACGCCAACCCAAAACAACCATTGATTTGTAAGTCTATTCCTCCCAAAGAAATCCAATCGCCTTCTACATCGATAATGGATGGTTTTTCTTTTTTTGCTACCCCTTCCCTCATGGGTTTGATTGCTGCTATTTCAGAACCAGTAATCTCAATCTGCTGCAATTCCTCTGAGCCTGGTATTAGAGCGTTGATGATAGTGATCATGATTTTTTGTACTTCGTCTATCGTTATTATTCCTTAGTTTTTCCTTATTCCCTATTCTCTGTTATCTGTTGCTGATTGTTAAGATTAAGTGTGTCAAAAAAGGGTTTTTAAGCCTTGACAAATTTAATTTTTTTTGCGATAATTGTTTTTACAATGGGAATATTTTTGTTTATATTTAAGTTTTTATATTGTCATTATAAAAAATCTTCTATTAAAAATAATAATACCATAAAAATCTCCCATTTTAAATATTAAAATTAAAATTTAACAATTAAAATCAAAAACTGATGACCAACCAACAGCCTACAACAGCCGCTCCTAAAATCCAAGTAGGAATCATAATGGGTAGTGATTCAGACCTACCAACCATGAAAGAAGCAATCGCCGTATGTGAAGAATTTGAAGTCAGTTGGGAAGTGGCTATCGTCTCAGCCCATCGTACCCCAACGCGAATGGTAGAGTATGCTCAAAGTGCCCATCAACGAGGCATCAAAGTCCTGATCGCCGGGGCCGGCGGAGCGGCTCATTTACCGGGAATGGTAGCTTCATTAACTCCTTTACCGGTCATCGGAGTACCCGTTGCCACTCGTCATCTCGGGGGAGTGGATTCGCTCTACTCAATTGTACAAATGCCCGGAGGAATTCCTGTAGCAACCGTTGCTATCGGCAACGCCAAAAATGCAGGCTTATTAGCCGTACAAATTCTAGCCACCCATAACCCAGACTTACAAGTCAAAGTGCAACAGTATCGAGAGAACCTTTCTCAAAGCGTTTTAGACAAACAAAGCAAATTAGAACAACTGGGATACCAGCAATACTTAGAACGGATGTAAAAATAAGTATAAAGACTCCGCCCCTTCGGAACCCCTCAATGCCTCGGGACTTCGGCTCAGGGGTGGGGTTTAACTAAATACTAGAGAGAAAAACAGTAATGATACGCTGGATTCTAATTTTATTGACTGTCGTTTTGATTTGGAGTGGGGCGGGGAACGAGTTCCGCACTGGCGGACAGAGTGCCTGGGCCGAACCGGTCGTTTCTTCTTCAATTACAGAACAACAAATCAAGCAGGGAGAAGCCCTAGCTCAAAAAGCCTTTGAAGCAACAGACAAAGGAGATTTTCCCGCAGCCGAACAATATTGGACTCAATTAATCGAACAATTTCCCACTAATCCTGCGGTTTGGAGTAACCGAGGCAATTGTCGCGTGAGTCAATTTAAACTCGATGAAGCGATCGCCGATTTTAACAAAGCCATTGAACTCGCACCCGATAGCCCTGATCCCTATTTAAATCGTGGGACGGCCTTTGAAGCGCAAGAACGATACTCTGAAGCCATCGCCGATTATAATCAAGTATTAGCCTTAGATCCTTCTGATCCCATGGCCTATAATAACCGAGGCAACGCTCAAGGAAGCTTAGGCCATTGGCAAGAAGCCCTAGCAGATTATCAAAAAGCCATCGACATAGCTCCTAATTTTTCCTTTGCTCAAGCCAATGTGGCCTTAGCGCTGTATGAAACAGGTCATAAAGAGGAAGCTACCCGCAAAATGCGCTCTTTAGTCAGAAAATATCCCATGTTTCCGGATATGCGAGCGGCTTTAACGGCGGTACTCTGGGAACAGGGTAAACAAGGAGAAGCCGAAAGTAATTGGGTTGCTGCTGTGGGGATAGATAACCGATATCAAGACTTAGACTGGGTGAAAAATATCCGTCGCTGGCCGCCTCAGATGGTAGCGGCTTTGGATAAATTTTTGAACCTTAATTAAAAACATCGACGATGATTCGCTCTGATTAAATGGTAACTATGATGAAACTCTAAAATTATAGTCCATCAGAGAATCAGATAAATCATCGTCCCCTTTTCCCTACTTCTGGCCAAAATCTTGGGTTGCCCGGCAAAAAAGTTTACAAAAAACACTTTTTTAGAATTAGTAAGGTTAGAATTTTAGTAAAATAGTCAGCTTTATTTAAATGTCAGAGGAACAATTGATCCCACTCATTACTGATTTTGGCGACTTCAATAAATCCCTGACTCTCACTGACCAATCAGTTATCACTCATCAGCTTCAAGTGCTAAACTACTCGTTCTATTTTTCCGGGACTCAATTTAAAAGATCTCAGGAAATTTTTGAACATCAAAACTTATATTACTCTTGAGTGAAAGAGTGTATAACTCAAGTCTGTTGACCTTCAGATAGAAGCCAATCTGAGGGCAAACTATCTACCATTAATAATAAAAAATTTCCAAGGAGATACTGCCTATGTCCTACTCTTTCGATATTATTGGCATTACCCCTGTTTTAACGTTTTTTAATTATCAACAGCAACATGAACACAATCCTCATCGAGGAAAAACGCATCTCGGTAGCTATGAATGCTCTTTAGACTCGTTTATTAAATCGACCAAAATGGTTCCCTCTAGACCGAATTGGGATTGGGATGAAGTCACTAATATAATGATTAAGTTTTGGTTGAAGAATGAAGACAAGATCCGCTACTGGAAAAATGAGTTAACCCGGGGAAAACAAGAAGAAAATATAATCGTTGCTAGAGTGGTTAATTTTGAAGCTCTACGAAATGAATTAGAGTCTTTATTTGAGGCTTGATATTTAAATCCCACATTGAGTCCCTCCAACTGTTATATCGGTTGGAGAAATTCAATAATAAGTACCTGGACAAAAGTAAAGTTAACTGTTTGGCAAGGGAACAGGGAACAGGGAACAGGGAACAGGAAAGGCTTTCAATGTTTTTACATTTCTTAACATAATGTACACGGAGTGGCGCGGAGCTAAGCTTTATTTATGTCCAGGTACTTACTATTTTTTAAAAATATGCAGGTATAGAGAAAAATTATTGATTACAATAGAAATAAGCTAATCAATGTTTTCTAGCTTACATAAGATTTTTTTTTAAATAATATCGATAACATTAACTCTAACATCGGTTTGGTAAGCTATGACTTAAAGAAATTAAAAACAACAATAAACAGTCACTATGTTTACCATTCCAGAGATTTTCACTAATTCTTGTAAAACCTTATTTTGGTTACCATTAGGCATAGCAGTAATCAATTTAGGATTTGACAGTCAATCGGCACAAGCCTTAACTTTTCAAGAGACGACTAAAGGAAAGCTAGAGTTTAGAGATTATGATCATCAATTGGTAGCCACTGGATCATTTAATTATAGTCCAACACCGTTTGAAGGTTTTTTTGCTGTAGGAGAAATACTCGATTTATATAGTGATTACGATGAGGATGGGAATTATTATGAGTATTATTTGCCCACAGGTTATTATGAAGGTATATTCTATAATGATCCTAGTCAAATACCTAACAATCTGTACATTGTTAATACACTTGAGATCGAAGCTAGTCAAAATTTACATCTAACCGATATCCAGATTAATTTGTCGGGTTCCCAAAAGAAGTATTATTTAAGTTCTTACCTTCCTAATCAAAGTTATTTTTTTAATCCTCTTAGCAGCAGTATCAGCCAAGTCAAGATTAGTGCTGACAAACTAGGTAATGTTTTTTTATTTTCTACAGACGCTTGGTATTACCAATCTGACCTAATTGGTGAGATACTGATTTCAATAGATGCTGCTGGCTTTTTTTCCTTTTTTGATTACGATGAAAACGTTTCGCTTGATGGTACATGGACGGCGAGTGCAGTACCCGAACCTCTGACTCTTTTCGGCGTGAGTACAGCCTTGAGTTTTGGAGCCTTTTTCAAAAGAAAGCTGTTGAAAAAATCAAAAACTGTTTAATGATGACTACCCTAATTAATTGTTGAAATTTTAGGCTTTAGCCCACCACTAGGGGAACCTGCTGAAGGCAGGTCCCTTAATTGATTAGCGTTTAATTTATAAGTAGGTAGGCATAAATAAATGAATAATACATTAATTCTTAAAAATGCCTAAAACTCTTAGCTGTTGCCTGTTGCTATTTATTTACTATTAGGATTGGGGGGTTTTTTATTAAAATAAGCCTCCATCACCTGACGAACGATGGGACCGGCCACCGAACCTCCCCCACCGCCAGAATGTTCTACAAAAGCCACTGCAACAATTTCTGGATTATCAAAAGGAGCAAAACCGCCAAACCAAGTATGAGACTTACCCGGAGGGGCTTCGGCTGTGCCGCTTTTTCCGGCTACTGGCGGTAAATAAGGAACATTAAGACCTTTGCCGGTCCCACTGGTAACCACGGCCCGTAGTCCTTCTCGGAGAGTTTTGATCGTAGTGGGTTTAAAATGCAAATTCGTGCGCCATTGATCCGCTTTTTTGGTACTATCTGCTAACAGATGAGGTCTGACTCTATAGCCGCCATTAGCCGGCACAGCAAACATCACCGCTATCTGAAGAGGAGTTGCTTGGGTAAATCCTTGTCCGATGGACATATTGACACTATCTCCGTCAGTCCATCCCCAATTGAGCATCTTGCGCTTCCAAGCATCATCAGCAATTAAGCCGGGAACTTCGCCAGGGATTTCAATCCCTGTTTTGCTGCCAAATCCATAGATATGAGCATATTTAATTAAAGTTGGACCTCCTACCCCCCTGCCAATTTGGCCATGAAACGTATTACTACTCATCGCTAGTGCCCTGACATACCCCAAAGGACCAAATCCTGCCCGGTTCCATTCTCCAAAAGCCGTTCCGCCTACATTCAGATAAGCAAACGTCCCTAAAATCGTATTGGGAGGGTATTTTCCGGACTCCATACCGGCGGTTTGGGTAACCACTTTAAAAGTAGAAGCCGGAGGAAACCCACGCATGGCCCGGTTAACAAAGGGTTTTGTTTCTTGTAGTTCCTTCCAAATAGCCGGAGTGATTTGGGAAGAAAAAACGTTAGGATCAAAGCGAGGATAACTAACCATCGCTAAAACCGCGCCAGTCCTCGGATCAAGGGCCACTACTGCCCCTTTGCGGTTGCCTAAAGCCGCTTCTGCTGCTTTTTGAACATTCAAATCTAGGGTTAGGGTTACATCTTTGCCGGGTTTAGCCGCTTTTTGACCTAACACCCGCATCACTTTACCGGCTCCATCTACTTCCAATTGCAAGCCGCCCCATTCTCCTCGTAATTGTTGCTCATAGGCTGCCTCTACGCCCATTTTTCCCACCACATCGCCCATGCGATAGCCTTCTGAGCGGCGTTGTTTTAACTCTTCGGCATCTAATTCTCCGGTGTATCCCAACACATGAGAAGCGATTTTTTTATGAGGATAATCTCTAACCGTTTCTATATCTACTTCTATGCCACTAATTTGACTGCGGTACTCTTCGAGTGCTGTAATTTGAGCCGGGGTGAGACTGCGAGCGATGCGGATGAGGGTAGGAGAGTTAAAACCCGCTTGTTGCACCTTTTCTTCGATACTTTTTTCAGATACGCCTAAAAGTTCGGCAATACGTCTTCTATTTTCCGGCCAGTTTTCCCGTTTTTGAGCCATCGGCCATAGATAAGCCGCATGAGTTAAACGAGTCGTGGCCAATACTCGCCCTTTGCGATCAAATAGGTTGCCTCGCACCGGCTGTTTGGGCACAATCCGAATACGGTTATTTTCAGCTTTTTCTCGATAGACTTCTCCTTGAGATAATTGTAAGTAAAAAAGACGTGCCCCCACCCCTCCTAATAAAACAAGACTGATCAACAGCATCATTAAAATCGATTGATACTGTCGTCCTACTGTTCGGCCTGTCTCTTGACGACGATCTTGGGCAAAAGAAGGTTGAGAGGTTCTCTTGGGAGAAGGGCTTTTTTTGGCTCTTGGCTTTGGGAGGAAGTCGATAGTACGCATTCAGTAAGCAAACTCAGTTTAAATAATTAGTTTTATAAGCTTTGCCTTTCTTAGTATAGAAATGTAACCACCAAATCACGGCCTTTCATCAGTCTATATAATGATTTCTACTTGTTCTAAGTAGAATTTCCTATCATAGACGATGATTTCCCAGGAGGGAGCATTTGATTGTATTCAAATAGACGCAACTAACACCGCCGATGCTCCCAAGCCCGAGAAATTTTAGTAAACATTGCTAGTATGTAAGAAAAATTCCGACTCGATCTCCCAAAATCCATGACTTTGACAGAACCCCTTGTTTCGTTGCTCGAACATGATGTACTAGAACGCTTACGGAAAGCGGATCAGCTTCTACAGGGTTTACGTACTCAGCCTATCTCTGTTCCTTGTGTAGTTAAAGAAAGTTCACAATCCCTGGGAAGCGTAGACTGGGATGTAGTCATTAGTGGAGGAACTTTAGGAATTTTACTGGCTGCGGCTCTCCAACAACAAGGCTACCGTATTGCAGTGATTGAACAAGGAATTTTACGCGGGCGAGAGCAAGAATGGAATATTTCCCGTCAAGAATTAACCGTATTTTTAGAGCTAGAACTTCTGACAGAAGCCGAATTAACCACCGCGATCGCTACAGAATATAATCCCGCTAGAGTAAGCTTTTTCCAGGGTTATGAACTGTGGGTTAAAAATGTTCTTAATTTGGGTGTTGACCCCGTTTTTTTATTAGAGACTTTAAAAAATAAATTTTTACATCACGGAGGAAAGCTTTTAGAAAAAACGCCTTTTCAAGCCGCTACTGTTCATCCCGATGGACTTGTGGTCAAAGCCGGCGATATATCTTTAAAATCTCGCTTATTCATCGACGCAATGGGGCATTTTTCCCCTGTGGCTAAACAAGCTAGAAATGGTCATAAACCCGAGGGACTTTGTTTAGTGGTTGGCAGTTGCGCTAAAGGCTATGACAAAAATGAAAGCGGAGATTTAATCGCTTCTATTACGCCTATTCTCAATCAGTGTCAGTATTTTTGGGAAGCTTTTCCGGCTAGAGATGGCCGCACCACCTATCTGTTTACTTATCTAGATACTCATCCCGATAGATTTGGCTTAGAGTTTTTTATGGAAGAATATCTTAAATGGTTGCCAATCTATCAAAATGTTGAGTTAGAAAAACTGCACTTTGAACGATTTCTTTTTGGCTTTTTTCCCTCTTATCGGCAAAGTCCCAATAAAACTCCTTGGCATAGAATTTTAGCTGTAGGAGATAGCAGTGGCAGTCAATCGCCTGTTAGTTTTGGAGGGTTTGGGGCAATGGTTAGACATCTTAAAAGACTTACTGATGGCATTACTGAAGCCTTAAAAGCTGATGTTTTAGATGCTTATGCTTTATCTTTATTACAACCTTATCAACCTAATATATCGGTGACTTGGTTATTCCAAAAAACTATGAGTGTAGCCATGAATCAAAAAGCCGAACCTAACCAAATTAATAATTTAATGAGTGGGGTTTTTCAGGTGATGGATCAATTAGGTGAAGATGTTTTAAAACCTTTTTTACAAGATGTAATTCAATTTCCGGCTTTGGCTAAAACTTTAATTTTAGTTAATCCCAAGCTAGTTTTACCCCTTCTTCCGCAAGTGGGAATTAGTCCTTTAGTTGATTGGAGTTTTCATTATTTCAATTTGGCTCTTTATAGTGGGTTATTTCCCCTCGGTAAACTCCTGAATCCTATCGCTAATAATTTACCTGATATTCCTAAATATTATTATCATCGTTGGCTAGATGCTTGGAAATACGGCTCAGGCAAAGATTATCATAACAGTTAATAGAGAACAGGGAACAGAGGTAAAAAAGAATGACTAATGTAATGATTAATGACTAATGATTAATGATTAATGATTAATGACTATGCAAAATTTTTATCAAGAAATTCATCAACCTGATGCTCAAATTGATCTGGCAAAAGCTTCACTATACCTAGCTCAACAAGAATACCCTAAACTCGATATAGACGAATATTTAAACGCTCTTGATACAATGGCTCAAGAGATAAAAGAACGTTTGCCAGATTCATTTTATCCTCTAAAAATTATTCAAACAATTAACCATTATTTATTTGAAGACCTCGGCTTTGAAGGAAATAGAACTGACTATTACGATCCCCGTAACAGTTTTTTAAATCAAGTCATTGATAGACGGACGGGAATACCTATTACTCTATCTGTGGTTTATTTAGAAATAGCCAAGCGGCTCGATTTTCCTATGGTAGGCATAGGAATGCCAGGACATTTTATTATTCGTCCTAATTTTGAAGAAGCCGGAATTTTTGTAGATGCGTATAATCAAGGAGAAATTCTCTTTGAACAAGATTGTGAACAAAGACTACAAGAAGTTTATCAACAGCCAGTTAAATTAGAACCTCATTTTCTTGAACCGGTCACTAATCAACAGATTTTAGGACGAATATTGACAAACTTAAAATATATTTATCTCAATGGTCAACAATTTTTTAAAGCATTAACTATTCTTGAATACATTTTGTTGATTTTTCCCAATCATCCTCTAGAATTGCGAGACCGAGGATTAATTTATTATCACTTAGGTGAAACCCAAAAAGCTTCTCAAGATTTAGGATTTTATCTGGCTTTGTTACCGGATGCTCAAGATGCTCAAGTGATACGCCAATTATTAGAAAAAATGAATTGATTTAGTCCTTAGCACTTGAGTTTAGACTATCAAAAAAAATAATACCTATGAACTAATGGCGAGCTATTTTTGCCTGCAAGTTAGTCTAAACAAAAGATGGAAGCAAGATCAGCAAACGACAAATCGAGTCAGCGATGCTGAAATAGGGCTAACTTATTTATCCCTAGCGAGACGCGCGACAAAAAGTTCTGGAAAAAAGGGCCCAAAACCATACTCAGTATAAGTTTAACCAAAGCGCATCAGTTAAAGGTTTGATAGATATAGGTTCAGTGCCGCTTATACCCCCTTTAAGGTAGAAAACTTGTCCAGCAAGACTTACAGCCCTTTTAGTCACTAAAGTGTGTTTAAGTCCGGCTAGTGCAGCTTGGCGGAAATAACGCATCAGGTTTAAAAAAGAACTAAATTCAGATAAACTAAAGGTGTTTTACACAAAACTTTACATTTTTCCCTTAAGTTTAACATCAAGTCTAACATTGCCCCTGTAAAATACATAGATGCTCAGCGAGCAAATGAAAATTATATCAAGAATTTACAAAGTTTATGACTTTAATCGACAGTCCTGACATAATCCCGTTAAATTTGAATTCCCCTGGTTCTTTAACTTTGAATGAAGATCCCATTATCCCTGTTTCCTCTGCCAGCGCACCGTTGAATATTGAAGCCTTACAAACTACGGCTAATTCAATCAATGCTAATAAAATTCAATTCCCAAATTTTTCCGACATTTCTGCTTTTAAACTGAATGGTTCAGCAAGACAAATAGACAATGTTTTAAGGTTAACAAACGATAATACTAATGAGAGAGGCACAGCATTTTTAACTAATAAAATCGATATTACCCCCAATACTTTCTTCGAAACACAATTTCAGGTTAATCTTTATGGAAAACAAAAAACAAATGGGGCAGACGGGCTTACCTTCATCATTCAGAACACCCCATCTGGAGCTAGCGCATTAGGAAGCGCAACAGCAGGAGGAGGAGGATTAGCCTATAAAAATCTTGGTTCAAGTATAGCAGTAGCTTTTGATACATTTAAAAACAAATGGGATGTTGGCAACAATAACTTATCTCTTCTCCAAGATGGCAAGGTTGAGAAACCGCTAGTGACTCAATCTTCTCCCCTCGATCTTAATGGCGGGAAACCTTTCTATGCCTGGATTAATTACGATGCCATAGCAAACCTTTTGCAAGTCTTCTTATCTGAGAGCGCCAACAAACCCACTTCGCCGGTGCTTAACTACGAGGTTGACCTAGCTTCAGCCGTGGGGTCTCAAGCTTGGATTGGTTTTGGGGCAGCAACAGGCGCACTATATAACGCTCAAGAAATTCTCAACTGGGAATTCACAAGTTATGAACGCATCAACCACAAACCCAACACGCCAGCGATCACTGAACCTAACGTTGCAGGAAAAATTGTTATCGCTGGTGATGTTCATATGGAAACGTCAGACTTCGTTGATGCTAACGATCCGTCCGATACTCACCTTTATACTGACTGGGAAATCTGGGATGTGGCACGTAATCAAGTGGCTTGGCAAGCTTACAATATTCGAGGTATTGAGAAACTCCACATTCATTTAGGAGATGGAGAGTTTGTCAATAGTTATCTTGGACGATCAGAGCTTTTCGCCAGTACCGACTACAAACTACGAGCCCGCCACGCTGACAATTATGGATTAACCAGTGATTGGGGAGAGATGCCTTTTAAAACAGCTAGTGCTATGACAGTCTTTCCGCTAACTTTAGACAATATTGAGGATGAGTCAAAGCCTGAATGGCGTGATAGCAATAATGGCAATCCTATTATCCTGCCAAACTCAACCACTCAACCTTTCTTGAGCCTAGAGTCACCGTCAAGTGAAACCTTATTACAATTTAAAGGCTTAGATGGAATATCTAACCAAATTGTCAATGCGCCTGCTTTAAATCAACACAAAAACGTGCGTTTGCGGATTAGCGCAGGAAGTAGCAGTCTTAACTTACCCCAGTCGCAAGTAACTTTCACAGATGAAACCGCAAAAAGCTACAGCATCTATTTACCCGCCATCAGTTTGGCAGCCGGTCAACAAAACTATTTTTGGGTCTCTACCAATGGCACTACCTATGTGGGGACTAATACACAAACTCGTCCTGACTTCTCTAAAGTAGCGCAAGGCACTTTAAACCCTTGGCGAGTTACCCAGTCTGGTTACAAAGTTGAGAAAGTTGCCACTGGCTTCCAGTTACCAGTAAATATTGCTTTCGTCCCTAATGCTAAACCTGATGATCCCCAAGATCCTAGCGATGATAACGATCCCTATTATTATGTGACCGAACTCTACGGCACCATCAAGGTGGTTTCTAAGAAAGGCACAGTCTCTAATTATGCCACTAACCTGCTGAACTATAATGTCTTAGGATCTTTCCCTGGCAGTGGCGAGCAAGGGCTATCCGGTATTACCGTCGATCCTCAGAATGGAGATGTTTTAGCAGCACTACTCTATAGTCCCAATCCCAAGAATGATCTAGCTCCTCATTATCCTAAAGTAGTGCGTTTGCGTAGCAGCGATGGAGGTAAAACTGCATCAAGCCAGACGACAATTCTCGACATGGTTGGCGAAATACAAGGACAATCTCACTTTATCTCTAATCTCTCCATCGGGCCGGATGGCAAACTCTACGTTCATATGGGCGATGGCTTCAATACTAGCACTGCACTGAATTTAAATTCTTTCCGAGGGAAAATCCTGCGATTAAATATAAACGGAGCAGACCCGAAGTTAGATGGAACACCTTCTCAAGATAATCCCTTCTATAACAAGGGTGATGGCATCACTGCTAAAGATTACATTTATGCTTATGGATTACGCAATCCCTTCGGAGGAGCTTGGCGGGCAGCAGACAATTCCCATTACTCAGTCGAGAATGGGCCAGGAAGCAATGATCGCTTTGCTAAAATAACCCCTGGCACTAATTATGGTTGGGACGGAACCGATGCAAGCATGACAATTAATGCCCTTTATAATTGGACAGCAACAAATGCGCCAGTTAACGTCGCCTTCATTCAATCAGAGACATTTGGTGGCAGTGGTTTTCCTTTAAATGGACCTACCTCTAAGGAGGGACATGCTTTTGTGTCATTATCCGGACCTACTTATGTAGGCGGTCGAACGACTCGAGGTAAACGGATTGACGAATTTATTCTCGACGAGAACGGTAACTTAAAGAGCGATCCGATTTCTCTAATTGAATATGATGGAGTCGGCAAAGCTACAGTAGTTGGCTTGGCAGCAGGTCCAGATGGGTTGTACTTTAGCGATCTCTACAAGGACCTTGATTATACTTCGCCTATTGATCGCGGTGCTAATATCTGGAAAATTAGCTATGTAAAGGGGTAAAAATAGTGAGGATACTGACTTGTAAATCGTTTCGATTTTCATTGATGCTGGTGAATCTCATTCAAACATAAAAAAGTTGTTCTCCCTTTCTCAGCAAGACATGGAAGAAAGTGCTAAACTGATTCCATGTCTTACATTAGATAAAAAAAAGTCAAAAAGACGGACTATGTAAAAAGACAATATATGCGAAATTGGCGAAAAATAGAGACTAAAATAGCCGCCGTAAATGTCGATGCAGATCATAAAAAAATTATTCTTTCATTAAATTATAAAATATTTAAAGCCGAGGAACCAAAGTTTAGTTAACTAAGAAAATACGCTATCAGGCAAGAGGCTATAGGTAACCTTGAAAGGGTTTGGGACTGTTGACATTCCCCTCTCCCTTGCCTGAACTTTATTGATGTCCAGGTACTTACTCCCTGTTATATTTATTGTTGTGTCTGTACTTAACCATTAAATAAAGTCTGTGTTTTTCAGCATCGTCATTCCTACTTATAACCGTAAACCGATTCTAGAAAAATGTCTGATCGCTTTGGAACATCAGCAATTGAGTGATCATAAAGTCCAAGGATATGAAATCGTTTTGGTGGATGATGGATCTACTGATGGGACACTCTTATGGTTAGCTGACCATAAAGATCAATTTCCCCATGTGCGATCTTTGTGTCAAGATCACCAAGGACCCGCAGCCGCCCGAAATTTAGGTGTAAACGAGTCTTTAGGTGATACGATTATTTTTATCGATAGTGATTTGGTCGTGACAGAACAATTCCTTCAGTCTCATGCAGATGCCCTCATTGAAGCAGAAAAAAAATTAGGCAGTGATCGCCTTTTTACCTACGGATGGGTAATTAATACTTGTAACTTTGACGATCCTACCTCTGAACCTTACAAAATTACCGATTTTTCTGCCGCCTATTTTGCCACAGGAAACGTAGCCATAGCCAAAAAATGGCTGTTAATGGCCGGATTATTTGATACCCGTTTTCAACTTTATGGGTGGGAAGATTTAGAATTAGGAGTAAGGCTCAAAAAATTACAACTCACATTAATCAAATGTCCTGCCGCCGTTGGCTATCATTGGCATCCTCCTTTTAAACTAGACCAAATCCCAGCTTTGATCGACAAAGAAATACAACGGGGACGAATGGGAGTATTATTCTATCAAAAGCATCCCCATTGGGAGGTTCGCTTAATGATTCAGATGACTTGGCTACATCGAATATTATGGGGGGTGTTGTCAGTGGGAGGACGACTCAATGAGCATACCATGGCCCCTTTGCTACAATGGTTAATCAACCAAGGAAAACCTCAGTTAGCTTTAGAGATAGCCAGAATTTTCCTGAATTGGTATAACGTTCAGGGAGTTTACGCTGCTTATAAGGAGATGCAACAGCAATCCTAAATCGTAAACATTTCTTGACATAAATCTAAAGATTTTCCTTATATTTACCTTCTCAGTTTACATTCTGCCAATATGGAAAATATACGGGCAGACGTGAACAGAGGTAAATAGTAACATCAATTAATTAAATCACCTGATATATAACTTGCACAATTTGGGCATATTAAAGACGAAATCATTATGAGGAGGCACTCATGAGTATAGAAATTGCGTTAATGTTAATAGGCGTACTTATCGGCGGCGCAGTCATAGGATATTTAATTCAAGGCAATAAGGTAAAGAAAACCAAAGAACAATTAGAACAAGCTAAACAAGCGTTGGATGAAGCTGAAGCTGACGTTCAAGATAAACAATCTCTTCTTCGAGAACTACAGCAAGGCCAAGATAATCAAAAAGTTCAATTAGAAGCTATCTATTCAGAGCAAATTAGAGAATTAGAAGCAGAGTATCAGGCAAAAATCAAGGATTTAGAGCAATCACCAGTTGATCAGCCAAATTTAGAGGAAATCAAAGCTCAACTTCAAGCTGAAATAGAAGCATCCTATCAAACAACAATAACAGAAAGAGAAAGCTCATATCAAGCAAAAATTGAGGAAATATTGCAGTCTCAAAGAGAAGTTCAAGATCTAGAGCGGCTCAAAGCTGAATTTCAAGAGCAATTAGAACAATCTTATCGAGGTCAAATAGAAGAAATTGAACAGTCTTACCAAGCTCAAATTCAACAGCTAAAAGATCTCCATCAAGAAGAAATTTTACAGTTACAAGGATCTTATCAAGCTCAGTTACAAGAAATTGAACAAGCTAATCAAGTTGTTATTGAAGAGTTACAAGCGGACCATCAGGCCCAGTTACAAGAAATTGAGCAAGCTTATCAAACCCGAATACAAGAATTTCAAATTCCACAACCATTAGAATCTCTCGATTTTGAAGCAGAAGAGTCCATAGCACCCCTAGACGAACCATTCGGGGAAATGCCGGCACAAGCAGCCGAAAACTTGTTAGCATCAGAAGCGGCTTTCGATTTTGAACCAGAAGAGGCTATACCAACTATAGAGGAGTCATTCGGGGAAACCCCAGCCAGTCTCGAAGAAGATTTCTTAGAATCATTAAGCCCACAAAGCACTCTCGATTTTGAAGCAGAAGAGTCCATAGCACCCCTAGACGAACCATTCGGGGAAATGCCGGCACAAGCAGCCGAAAACTTGTTAGCATCAGAAGCGGCTTTTGATTTTGAACCAGAAGAGGCTATACCAACTATAGAGGAGTCATTCGGAGAAACCCCAGCCAGTCTCCAAGAAGATTTCTTAGAATCATTAAGCCCACAAGCGGGTTTCGATTTTGAAGCACAAGAGTCCATAGCGCCCCTAGACGAACCATTCGGGGAAATGCCGGCACAAGCAGCCGAAAACTTGTTAGCATCAGAAGCGGCTTTCGATTTTGAAGCACAAGAGGCTATACCGACTATAGAGGAGTCATTCGGGGAAACCCCAGCCAGTCTCGAAGAAGATTTCTTAGAATCATTCAGCCCACAAAGCACTCTCGATTTTGAAGCAGAAGAGTCCATAGCACCCCTAGACGAACCATTCGGGGAAATGCCGGCACAAGCAGCCGAAAACTTGTTAGCATCAGAAGCGGCTTTCGATTTTGAAGCACAAGAGGCTATACCAACTATAGAGGAGTCATTCGGGGAAACCCCAGCCAGTCTCGAAGAAGATTTCTTAGAATCATTCAGCCCACAAAGCACTCTCGATTTTGAAGCAGAAGAGTCCATAGCACCCCTAGACGAACCATTCGGGGAAATGCCGGCACAAGCAGCCGAAAACTTGTTAGCATCAGAAGCGGCTTTCGATTTTGAAGCACAAGAGGCTATACCGACTATAGAGGAGTCATTCGGGGAAACCCCAGCCAGTCTCGAAGAAGATTTCTTAGAATCATTCAGCCCACAAAGCACTCTCGATTTTGAAGCAGAAGAGTCCATAGCACCCCTAGACGAACCATTCGGGGAAATGCCGGCACAAGCAGCCGAAAACTTGTTAGCATCAGAAGCGGTTTTTGATTTTGAAGCACAAGAGGCTATACCAACTATAGAGGAGTCATTCGGGGAAACCCCAGCCAGTCTCGAAGAAGATTTCTTAGAATCATTAAGCCCACAAGCGGGTTTCGATTTTGAAGCAGAAGAGGCTATACCGACTATAGAGGAGTCATTCGGAGAAACCTCAGCCAGTCTCGAAGAAGATTTCTTAGAATCACTAACCCCAGAAAGCACTCTCGATTTTGATTCACAAAGTCCCATCACCGCTCTTGATGAACCACTATGGCAACAACCAGCCAGCCTCGAAGAAGACTTCTTAGAATCATTAACCCCAGAAAGCGCTCTTGATTTTGATTCACAAAGTCCCATCACCGCTCTTGATGAACCACTATGGCAACAAGCAGCCACCCGCGACATAGAAGAGTTATTTGGAACAGATGAACAAGCAGTAGAATCTGACTTGCTCGAGATTATAGAAGCAACCCACGAAACAGAAGCAGAAATTTTCGCTCTAGAGGAGTTAAAGGAAACTGAAGAATTGTTCAACCACCCATCACCTCCTGATGCTGAGTTGCTCGATATGTGGCAAATAGAAGAAGAAAGCCAACAAGAATCGGCTCAATTTGAAGATTTAGCCAATTTTGCTGAAAATTTAGATGATTCTCAAAACCTAGATGCCGATTTAGATTTGCTCGATCCTTTTAAAATAGATGAATCCTACTCTAATCAATCAGAGGTTCTTAAAACGGCTTCTAACAATGGTGCTAAACAAGGTTCCAACTTAAGCCTAGATGATTCCGAAGGCATTGATCCTTCAGTAGACTTGTGGTTGGAAACTGAAGAAAAACATACCTCGAAATTGCCTGAAAATCAATCACAAGAAGCTTTCGATGACCTCTTTGAGTCAGGAATTTTTGACGAGGAAAATGCTCTGAAAATCGAACAGGCAGAAAAGAAAGCTTAAAAGTCAGTTCGTTGCTTATGAGCATAAAACCTAAATTAAGCTGCTTAGGTGAGAAGTTACAGGTGAGACTCTATCTTTAACCCGCCTTACTTTTCATCCTTATTACTAACCACCTAAGCCGCTATATTTGTATGATTAAAGCCTACCGTCCTAGATGAGAGCTAACTAGGGTAAGTAGTCGGACATAAATAAAGCACTCTATATAAAGAATTGTAAAATGGCTACAATTACCCGACACCCGACACCCTACGATGCTCCGCGCTACGCACAGTCGCTTGTGCTAGGAGGTCACCCTAACCTCACAGTCGGGAACTCGTTCCCGACCCCAGTTAACTTTATTTTTGTCCAGGTACTTAGGATGTTTATTTCCGCTTCTTAATGATAGGCAATTTACCCAAGTTGGACGGGAGACAGAAAAACCATTTTCGTGAGCAAAAAAAACTCAGACAAAAAACAAGACTCGTCCTAAAATTAGACGTTATTGTCAAAGTTTCAATCACCAACGAGCCACTAGAAGAGGCAAGACAACAGGCAATTGGCAACAGTCCAAAAGTAACTGTTTAAACTTATTCAGATCTTTCTAAAAACTATACTATCTTGGGACGGAAGTAGTTATCATTAATAGAACCGAAAATATAGCAACCGCTAAAGCGGCAACTTAAGTCAGTTAATCCGTTGCTCAAGAGCAAGAGCAATCCACTTAAGAGGGGCAATCTAAAAAAGAGGGGTTTGGCTTGTACTCACCCAAAAGCGGAGCAACGGCGTAGACTACACCATTAGTCTAACTGGGTATAAGTCTTAGACTCACTCAAACGCTCGCTGTCAAAATTATTTTTAATTAATTGCCAAATAATACTAAAAGTGATTAACATGACTAAACAACAAAAAATTGTGATCTATCTGTAGAAGAGGGGAAACAATCAATTATACTGGTAGTCTTAATAGTCGCGATATAACCATCGCCCTTTAACCAGCGAAGATACCCCTATTTACTCAACTATTAGACCTCCTAGCTCGTTCGTGGTAACAGGAATTCGGTTGCCTAATCACGATAGCTCAATATAGCTGTTGAGGATTTAAACAACTGCCTACGCCTGAAAAGTATAGAGTTTAACCAACTCATGCAAAAGGCCAAACAAACCATCAACATCTAGTTGTCAAGAGACTATGGGATCTGATAGCCTCATTCATGCTTTCGACCTTTAATAACATGACTGCTGTGCCCATTTACCGCCAGCCATCCTCCAATACAAGTGCGACTGACAGTAATAAACCTGCTGACACCAAACCGGTTTTGGCCTTAAAAGAACTGGTCGCTAGTTTGTATCGAGAACAAAATAAGATACAAAACCTTTTAAGTTCTTTGGGCTTTGCCTTACGTAGTTTTAATAACTTAAACCAGTTTTTAGAACTAACCCCCCTAATGGCAGCAAGGGTAACAGACGCAGATGGAGGAGCGCTGATTTTATTTAAATCGAATGGACGAATATCTCTAGAACAATTACATTGTCAGGATAATCAGGTAACAGGACAACTGCGACGAGAACTAGAACAGATCGTTCGCCAGTTAAATGTCTCAGATCATCAAATTTCCGATAATTTTCCCCTATCTTTGCCCGAGTATCTTGATCGTCAAATCCGGCAAGCTTTGGGCACGACCATTCAACTTTACAGCACACCAGTATTAGTCAAAAATACAGAACGAGGGCGACTCTATGTTTTTAGTAGTGATCCAGAATATATTTGGACACAAACTCGGCGGAAATTACTTCAATTAGTGGCTGATCAAACAGCCGTAGCGATCGCCAACAATGAATTGACGATTGAACTACGCTCTAAAGAACGCCAAGATCGAGAACTAGAGATTGCTTCAGAAATTCAGTTACGTCTATTACCCCGAAAATGTCCTTTAATTAAAGGGGTAGACTTAGCCGCCAGTTGTAAAACGGCCAATCGAGTCGGGGGAGATTATTATGACTTTATTCCCACCAATTACGATCAACTGAGTCAAACTACTGAAGGGAAGGTAGAATCCCCGGCGGCTTGTGTTCCTTGGAGTATTGTAATCGGAGATGTGATGGGAAAAGGCGTTCCTGCCGGTCTAATCATGACCATGACCCGGGGAATGCTTAGAGCAGAAGTTCTTAACCGTCACACACCCGCTCAAATCCTAGAACATCTCAATCGTGTCATGTTCGCGGATTTAGAAAATTCTCATCGTTTCGTAACTTTATTTTACTCAGAATATGATCCCCAAAGCCGAATTCTATCCTATAGTAATGCGGCACATCATCCTCCCCTATTATGGCAAGCATCTACTGGTGTGATTCAACGACTCGATACCGAAGGCGGAATGCTCATCGGATTAGATCCTGAATCTCAGTATGAAAATGCTCAGATTGAGTTAGCTCCAGGAGATACAATTATTTATTATACCGATGGCTTTACCGATGCGGTCAACCAAAGTGGGGAGCGCTTCGATGAAGAAAATCTTATTCGGGTGTTTCAGCAAGCTTGTCAGAATTACGAGCATCCTCAAGCCATATTGGATGATCTATTTGACAAAGTTAATGCCTTTACCGGTTCAGACAAGACTAATAGCGATGATATGACTTTAGTCGTTATGAAGGTAAAATCTCAGGAGTAAGTGATTAGAAAAGCCAAAACTCATGAGTCAACTACCCCAACAAATCTTTTCTGAACTGTTGCCACCTGAACAAATAGTTAGCAGTTTGAGGGATACTATACCCTCATTAATGTTCTGGTTGGCCAGATTAGACCCTAAAGATACTGATGTAATCGCTCAATTTCAACAGTCCTTTAAGCATTTTGTCCAAAGTGGACAAGTTTGGGCATTGTTGATCGGGGTAGTCATTGGTTATTTATTTCGAGGTTTTACCTCCTATTAGTTTGACTATTGATTGTTTACTATTTTGGATTAATTGTTAATCGTGGCAGACAAGAAGACTTGGAGCGATCGCTTTGAAGGAAGCTTACATCCTGCGATCGCCCTATTCAATGCTAGTATCGGATTTGACATCGAACTGATTGAATATGACCTCACCGGTTCGATCGCCCATGCTAAAATGTTGGCTCATACCGGCATTATTTCGGACAGCGAAGCACAACAATTAGTAAGCGGATTAGAACAAATTCGCAGTGAATATCGAGAAGGAAACTTTAACCCGGGTATTGACCAAGAAGATGTTCATTTTGCTGTAGAACGGCGGTTAACGGAAATTGTCGGCGATGTGGGCAAAAAACTACATACCGCTCGCTCTCGTAATGACCAAGTAGGCACAGATATCCGTCTTTATCTACGGGATCAAATCGAGCAAATCCGAGTCCAAATCCGAGAATTCCAGCAAGTGTTGCTCTTTCATGCTGAAAACCACGTTGAAACTCTAATTCCGGGTTATACTCATCTACAAAGGGCCCAACCCGTGAGTTTAGCCCATCATCTATTAGCCTATTTTCAAATGGCTCAACGGGACTGGGAACGCCTCGGAGAAATTAAAAAAAGAACCAATATTTCTCCTTTAGGAAGCGGGGCCCTAGCGGGAACAACCTTTCCCATTGATCGCCATTACAGCGCGAAATTATTGGAATTTGAAGGAGTGTATATTAATAGTCTCGACGGCGTGAGCGATCGAGATTTTGCCATTGAATTCCTTAATGCGGCTAGTCTAATTATGGTTCATCTGTCCCGCCTCAGCGAAGAAATGATCTTGTGGTCTTCTCAAGAATTCAGCTTTATTAGTCTGACGGATAGCTGTGCCACCGGCTCTAGCATTATGCCCCAAAAGAAAAATCCTGATGTGCCTGAACTGATCCGAGGTAAAACCGGGCGGGTTTTTGGGCATTTACAGGGCTTGCTGGTGTTAATGAAGGGATTACCCCTGGCCTATAACAAAGACCTACAGGAAGACAAGGAAGCCCTCTTTGACGCGGTAAAAACGGTTAAGGCCTGTTTAGAAGCTATGACGATTCTCTTACAAGAGGGGATCAAATTCCGCACAGAACGTCTAGCTCAAGCGGTGGCTGAAGATTTCTCCAATGCAACCGATGTGGCTGATTATTTAGCGGCTCGAGGGGTGCCCTTCCGAGAAGCTTATAATTTAGTGGGCAAAGTGGTTAAAACCAGTTTGGCAGCCGGTAAATTACTCAAAGACTTAACCTTAGAAGAGTGGAAACAACTTCATCCGGCTTTTGAAGCTGATATTTATGCGGCGATCGCTCCATCTCAAGTGGTAGCGGCTCGTAATAGCTATGGAGGGACAGGATTTGAACAAGTTCGCCGTGCCATAGAAACCGCCAAATCTCAGCTTGAGGAGCCTTAAGGACTCCCAAAAGGCGGGCAAATTTAATCAAGACCCCGTCTTTGGCGGGGTTTAAGTTTCAATCAAGCCCTAAAATCTTGCGCTTATTTGTGTATAATAAAACTTTGCCGTAACTATTGATCATCTATAATTTAGACACACGAGGAGGAGTTGAACGCAAATCAAACAACCCTCTGCTAAAATCTTCTCTGTTATGATTATCTTTAATCCTTCATCCCTTAAAGGCTGATTATGTTTCGTGCCTGGCAATTTTTAACAACTGTAATTGGTGTGATCTTTCGTCATCCGGTGACGGGAACAACGATTATCCCTATTTTACCTGATGGTCGTATTGTTTTAGTACGACGACAAGACACGGGGCAATGGGGTTTGCCAGGAGGAATCATAGATTGGGGTGAAGAGATTTCCACCACAGTACGGCGGGAGTTAGCCGAAGAAACAGGCTTAGAATTACTAAAAATTTGCCGTTTAGTAGGAGTTTATTCCTCTCCTGAGCGAGATCCGAGACTGCATTCAATTTCTATTTTAGTGGAAGCCGAAGTTCAAGGAGCGTTAGGGGTTAAAGATAATTTAGAAATATCTGAAGCTAGAGCATTTGCTCGAGATGAGTTACCTTTGGGCAATTTGTCTCATGATCATGACCGGCAATTACAAGATTATCTAAAAGGATTAACCGTTGTGGCTTAAAAGCCCGAATAAGATTCTATATCGTCACCTTGTCTTCCCCCAAAAGGATTATTTATAATAGGAGAAACCAATAAAATTATCTAACCTTTCTTTAACCATCAAAATTCAATGAGCTTCTTTAACAGCACTGAGCCGATTTTACGACGCAAGCAACAAGCTTTAGATTATCAAGACATCAAAGGATTATTACAAATAGATTGGAAAATTAGCAACCGAAGGCTGTTTTCAGGTTTTTATACCAGAATTGATCAGGCTTTTGTGCTGTGGGGATTAATTTCTGCTGTGATTTTTCTGACGGCTCAGTTCGCTCCCATTAGTTGGATTACTCAAGCAATTTTTTGGACAATTTTGACCGTTTTAGGCACCATCGCTATGATGGGATTAACTCAGTTTTGGGTGAGGGTAGAACGATTAGAATGGGTTCTCTACTGTTGGGGATTTTTAATGATCTTGGGGGTAGTGATAACTGACTGTGGCATCTTTTTAGGGTGGAGTTCGGTGTTACTGCATTTATCTCATCTGTGGTTAGGATTGAGTGGTTTGGGGTATTTATGTACTGCCTTGGGACTGCGTTCTCGTGCTTTTTTACTGTCTGGGATTTTTCATCTATTAGGCATAGCGGTTCTTCCTTATGTGATGGGTTGGCAGTTTTTAACAACGGGTTTATTGATAGTCGTTAATCTTTTTCTGTTAGCGGAAACTCAATGGGATATGTGTCCGCCCATTCATAATTATGCTCTGTTGACGGTAGAACAATGCGAATTTAATCAACAACAACACCGCTTGCGTCAACTTGAACACTAACCTTAATCTGTGGACTTTGATCAAAAGAAGATAAAATACAGTGGGCAACCCCCCTCTAAAATTTAGGCATTTGTAAGGAGAAAAAAATGCTTCAGTCTTCTTACATCAATGATCAAGAACTGATGTTACTTAGCCGCCAAAATCCTCAATTTCGTTTTGAGCGCAATGCAGACGGAACTTTAAAAACCATGACCCCCACCGGCAAAATTTCTGGTAATAGGGAAGCAAAAGCTATCGCTTATCTATTAACCTGGGTAGAAAAGAATAACTTAGGAGAAGTTTTTAGCTCAAGTTGTGGGGTAAAACTGCCCAATGGAGCGATAAGATCAGCAGATGCAATTTTTGTAGCTAGAGAACGTTTACCCGAGGGTTGGGACCAAGGAGAAGATGAATTTTTAAATATTGTCCCGGATTTTGTCATCGAAATTCGTTCTAAAAGTGATAATTTAGAAGACTTAAAAACTAAGATGCAGGAGTATATAGAAAATGGCGTTAAATTAGGGTGGTTAATAGACCGAAAAAATAAACAAGCTTTAGTTTATCGTGCTGATGGTTCAATGACTCAGTATCCAGAGGATAGTCTTTTAAGCGGCGAAGGGGTTGTACCTGGGTTCACATTATCCTTGCGGTCTATG
Source organism: Gloeothece verrucosa PCC 7822 (assembly GCF_000147335.1). Classification (NCBI taxonomy): domain Bacteria; kingdom Bacillati; phylum Cyanobacteriota; class Cyanophyceae; order Chroococcales; family Aphanothecaceae; genus Gloeothece; species Gloeothece verrucosa. Next base: position 3,462,209 of record NC_014501.1, on the reverse strand, counting down.
CTTTAATAGCCGCCATAAACTACACTATAAAGAACAGCTACTAGGTTTAAATCAGCATTATCTTTCGTCAGATAACATCGTGGCATCAGCAACCCCCGAAATTCAACAGCGAGTCGAACAACTGCGATCCGAACTGCAAAAAGCCAGTTATGCTTATTACGTCCTCGATAATCCGATTATGGAGGATGCAGTTTATGATCAACTGTATCGAGAACTGGAAAACCTAGAAACTCAATACCCCGAATTAATCACCCCAGATAGTCCGACGCAACGGGTAGGGGATAAACTCTCTGAACAGTTTACCTCGGTTAAACACCATATCCCTCTTTACAGTTTAGAAAATGCCTTTAACCTAGAAGAGTTTACCCGTTGGCAAGAAAGATGGCAACGTATTGCCCCAGAAACGAAGCAATTTGAATATGTTTGTGAGTTAAAAATTGATGGATCAGCCATCGCCTTAACCTATGAAAATGGTCTTTTAGTGCGGGGAGTAACCCGAGGTGATGGAGTAGTGGGAGAAGAAATCACCCAAAATATTAAAACCATTCGTTCCATTCCCCTACGCTTACAATCGGATCATCCTCCTGCTAGAGTAGAAGTGCGAGGAGAAGCTTTTTTACCGGTGGAAGAATTTGAAAGAATTAATCAAGAAAAAGCCGCCACCGGTGAATCCCTATTTGCTAACCCTCGTAACGCCGCCGCCGGAACCCTACGCCAACTCGATCCAAAAATCGTTGATCGCAGGCGCTTACAATTTTTTGCCTATACGCTTTATATTGTTGATACTGAAAATCAGTCCTATCCTCAAACTCAATGGGAGTCGTTAGAATTTCTACAAAAAATCGGATTTTTAGTCAACCCTAACCGCAAACTCTGTCAATCTCTAGAAGATGTAGAACAATATTATCAACATTGGGATACCCGAAGACGAAACTTACCCTATATGACGGATGGGGTAGTGGTCAAAATTAACGACTATGATCTGCAAAAACAATTAGGGTTTACGCAAAAATTTCCCCGATGGGCGATCGCCTTAAAATATGCCGCCGAAGAAGCGCCCACAAGAGTGAAAAATATTACTGTGAATGTGGGAAGAACTGGTGCCGTGACACCGATGGCGATCATGGAACCGGTACAATTAGCCGGCACCACCGTACAAAAAGCGACGCTTCATAATAGTGATCGCGTGGCCCAATTAGATATCCGGGTAGGGGATACTGTCATTATCCGCAAAGCCGGAGAAATTATTCCCGAAGTAGTGCGAGTGATCAGCGAATTACGCCCTGCTAATACTCAACCCTATCAAATGCCTACCCATTGTCCCGAATGTAACTCTACCCTAGTTCGTCCAAAAGGAGAGGCGGTGACGCGCTGTGTGAATAGTTCTTGTCCGGCCATTTTACGGGGTAGCTTAGTACATTGGTGTTCTCGAGACGCGCTGGATATTCGAGGGTTAGGGGAAAAGGTTGTTATCTTACTGATTGAAAATGAGTTAGTTAAATCTATTGTAGATTTATATGGTTTAAAAGCCGAACAAATTGCCAGCTTAGAACGCATGGGCACAAAATCGGCTAATAATTTAGTCAATGCTATTAATAAAAGTAAGCAGCAACCTTGGTCACGGGTTTTGTATGGTTTAGGAATTCGTTATGTGGGTAATGTGACGGCGAAAATTTTAACCGATAATTTTCCGACTGTAGAGCAATTATCTCGGGCTTCTTTTGCATCGTTAGAATCCGTTTATGGCATTGGCTCAGAAATCGCTCAATCTGTTTCTGATTGGTTTAAAATTGAAGCGAACCTAACTCTAGTTAAGCAGTTACAGCAAGCGGGTTTACAGTTTGAAACAGCTACCGTTACCAAAAATACCTCTGAGTCTACACCAACTCCCTTAAAGGGTAAAACCTTTGTGATCACCGGCACTTTACCGAGTTTAAAACGAAATGAGGCGCAACAATTAATTGAAGAAGCCGGCGGAAAAGTTACCGGTTCAGTCAGTGCGAAAACCGATTATCTGGTGGTAGGAGAAGACGCAGGATCTAAATTAGCGAAAGCACAACAGTTAGGAATTATTCAACTGAGTGAAGAAGCACTTTTAGCGATGATCCAGGGAAAAAATCCCCCATAAGTTAACTCTTCTTGTGAGGGAAAAGAGAATTATTTCTCAATCTGTAAAGCCGCCATAGCCGCCTTAATCAACTGATAATAATGAGGTTGAGTCACATCAATCTTTTGAGCATTATCTCGACGGGTTCCTAATAACCCTATTCTCTGACCTTTATTAACCGCTAAAACCTTCCCCTGCTCATTTCTAATTCTCAACTCATTTAACGACTCCCAAAAACTACAAGCATAAGACCTTCCGTTAATTTCAAAAACAGCTTTTTTGGTCGCTTGTGCGGCTACCGGCACTCTTACCCCCACTAATTCTAACTCAATATTAGTATTACCATTCCAATGATTCTCCTTTAACTTATAAGCCACATCTAGACACATGGGTAAAGGAAAATACTGACTCCAACGCCAGGCAATCGCTTTTATTTCTGTTCCATCTTCTTGTGCTAAAATCAGCTTAAGATGCTTTTGTCCTACTACTTTTTGCTCAATTACTCTAACATTAGGAGTCCAAAAAATCGGGAAATCATTACCAATTCCCCAAGGTTGTAAACCGTCTATTTGCCCATACAAATAAGGGTTTAACTGATTAAAATCTGCTTGAGCATCAATCTTAACCAAAGGCTTCAAAAATTCAGGCTTAAGACATTGATGGGCAAAGGTACTCAAACGCTGTTTAAAGGCTTCTAAATTCTTGGCAGGGAAACTAAACCCACCGGCGGCTTTATGTCCCCCGTATTTTCCCAATAAATCATGACAAAATTCTAACGCTTCAAATACATGAAACTCTTCTATTCCTCTTGCTGAACCTCGAATTTTATCGGGTTCTTCTTCTTCATAAGTGCCAATAAAAACCGGAGCGCCGTAACGTTCCACTAAACGAGATGCTACAATTCCAATTACCCCATGATGCCAGTGAGGTTGAACAATGATTAATACCCGGTCTTGCTGCCAATTAATGGGAATTGTTTCTATTAAATTAACCGCTTCTTCTTCTATTTTACTACATAATTGTTGCCGCTTTTGATTAATTTGTTCACACTGCATAGCTCTTTCTAAGGCTAAACCTTCATCCTCAGTAGTCAGCAATTCAATCACCACTTGAGGATCACCAATTCGTCCCACCGCATTAATCCTGGGTCCCAATCTAAAGCCAATATCATCCGGTTTTAATTCCTTTTGCTCATCACTCACTCCCGACATTTGAATTAAGGCTTGCACCCCCGCTAATTGAGATTTAGGCAGCTTGCGGAGTCCTCGTTTTAACCAACGACGGTTAACCCCAATTAAAGGCGCTAAATCAGCAATAGTTCCTAATGTAAATAATTCCAATAATTGATCGGTTAACCCCTTTAATAAACCCATATTTTGAGCCGTCGTAACTGCTAAAATATAGGCAACTCCTACCCCGGCTAATCCTCGATAGGGAGAAGATGAGGGAAGTAATTTAGGATTAAGAATAGCATCAGCCGGCGGCAACTTTTCGGGTAAGTCGTGATGATCTGTAATAATGACACTGAGTCCTAAATCTATGGCTCTAGCAATAGGTTCATAGGCAGAAATTCCATTATCAACCGTTAAAATTAATCCTACCCCTGACTTAGCAAAATCTTCCACAATACGGGTATTAATCCCATAACCCTCTTTCATACGAGAAGGGATAGCATAGTCCACATCTGCCCCTAAATGCCTTAAAGCGCGTAATAATAGGGCAGTGCTAGTCATTCCATCAGCATCATAATCCCCACAGATGGCGATTTTATCTCCAGATGAGATGGCTTCTTCAAGTAATTCTACACTGACAGCTAAATCGGAAAATTCTTCTAGGGGTGAAGGAAGTAATAAAGATTCGGGTTCAAGATAAACTTGTGCTAATTCGGGAGTATTAATCTCTCGATTAATTAATACTTGAGCCATTATAGGTAACAGTCCGGTAGTTTCTACCAGTTGCTCAACAATTTCAGGCGCAGAAGAGGAAATTAGCCACCGTTGATTAGGCAGTCTCATAATAGGGTGTAGGGTGTAGGGTGTGGGGTGTGGGGTGTGGGGTGTAGGGGGAAAGGGGAATGACTAATGATTAATGACTATTGACTAATGACTAATTAGGCCAATTTTGATGGTCATTAAGAGAATTGAGAGCCACAGAATATTGATTAAATTTATCAAAGCCGCCTACTTCTGCTAGGGTGTATAGGGGTCTTCCTTTAATTTCTTCATAAATACGTCCGATATATTCTCCTAAAATTCCTAAACAAATCAATTGCACTGAACCCAGAAAGAAAATAGCAATCATAATTGTAGCTAATCCGGTCACCGGAGAATGGGGTTCATATAAACGCCAGTACAGCACTAAAATAGCCATCAACAGTGCAACGCCTGCGGAAAGTAAACCCAGATAACTCGAAAGACGTAAAGGAACTTTAGAAAAAGAAATTAAGCTATTAATCGCCAAAGATAAAGACTTACTAAATGTATATTTTACCTCTCCAGCAAAGCGCGGCTCTCGTTCAAAGGCAATGGCGGTCTGACGAAACCCTACCCATGCTCTTAAGCCTCTAATATAGCGGTTTCGTTCTGGCATGGCATTGAGTAAATCTACCACTTGCCTATCCATTAAACAAAAATCTCCCGTATCGGCTGGTATGTCAACATCGGCTAAGCGTCTCAGCAGTCGGTAAAAAATATAAGCACTCAAGCGCTTAAACCAACTTTCTTGTTTTCGCTTCACTCGTTGAGCATAAACCACTTGATACCCTTGTTGCCACTTCTCTATCATTTTGGGGATCAACTCGGGTGGGTCTTGAAGGTCAGCATCGAGAATAACCACCACTTGTCCGCGAGCAAAATTTAAACCGGCTGTTACTGCGATCTGATGTCCAAAATTACGAGCAAAGCTTAAATAACAGACTCTAGGATCACACAGGTGTAATTCCCGCATCAGGTTTAGGGAGTTATCCCGGCTTCCATCATTGATTAAAACTAATTCAACTGTATCATCTAGCCTTTCCATCACTGCACTGACGCGACGATACATTTCTGAAATAATTTCTTCTTCGTTATAGATAGGGATGATCAGGGAGTATTTAACACTACCATTTCGGCTATTCACGGGTTTAACTTATCCGTTGTTGAAGAATTTTTAAATTTATTATGGACGATTTTGGCCTGATTGTGATTTTTATTACAATTGAGATGCTTGAGTTTCTTTTGAGTGCTTTTGTTGCCAATCTTTTCCAAGCTGAATTGTCACATCTGAGGCTAAATTGCCGGTACTTTCCACTAAAACTTCTCCAACCCCTAAGTTAGCGCGTAATTGTGCCGCACCGGAGTCATCTCCTTTTTGTGCCACAATTCGAGTTACCGTTAAAGGTTCTGGCCACTGCTCACTGACATAAATTCTCCTAAACCCCTTTTCTTGTAAATAACGCACCATAGCTTGTACGGCTTCAGGGTCACCTGTGCTATCTTGAATAGCTATCCTCAAAGAAGTAGGGTCATTGACCACTGGCTGCTCCTCGTTATAGCCATGATCAAAGTATTGAGCTACCATCGTTTTAATCTGACGCTCGTAGGGTATCCAATAGCTTACTTCTTTTTTCCCATCGCCGCTAAATCCACCGGGTAACATTAACATTTGTATTTTTGAGCGTTGAGTTTGTCCGGCAAATCCGGCTAAGGCTACCAGTTCTTCTACAGATAAATTGGTATCAATATTAGATTGAATTACAGAAACAATATCGGGGATTTTTAAGAGAGTTTGAGGTTTAAGTGCCTGCTCAATTAAAGCTCGGAGTAGCATTTGTTGCCGTTGAATTCGCCCAATGTCGCCATATTCATCATAACGAAAACGCAAAAATTGAGCCGCTTGTTCACCATTGAGATGTTGTTCCCCTTTTTTAAGATTGACGTAAAAGTGCTGACTGTCGTCTCTATATTTCATATCTTTAGGAACATAAACTGTCACTCCACCTAAAGCATCAATCAGCTTTTCTACGCCTTGAATATTCACTCTAACATAACGGTCAATGGGCACTCCATCGAGCAAATTACTTACTGTTTGTGCTGTTAGGGCCGGACCTCCATAATAGTTCGCTTCATTAATTTTTTTCAAGCCATGTCCTTCGATTAAAGTTTGAGTATCGCGAGGAATAGAAAGGACGGCTAATTTTTCTTGAGTGGGTTCAAACCTCAATAAGAGCATGGTATCCGTCAATCCATGAAAGGAATTGACTAAGGCTTGATAGCCTAAATCTTTTTGATTTTCAGGAGGATTATCCAGGTCAGAGGTTAATACTTTTGTTCCTAATATTAAAATATTAACGGGGCGGCTCAACTCGGGTAAGTGTAAATTTTTATAGGCTACTGTCTCATCTTGATTAAAAACCGCTTGTTCTTGGGGAGATAATTTAGCTTGCCTGAGAGGAGTTGTAGACAAAGAAACAGCAAGAAGGGCACCTGCTGTAGCTGAAACAAGGGCGACTCCGGTTAATCCTAAGCCCACGAATAACCATTGGGCAAAGAATTTTTTAGGGCGGGGCTTTTTTTTGACGGGTTGTTTTTCTTCCACTGGTTGACTTTTTGGATAAGTCTTAAATTTTGACACAGGCTCCTCACACGTCCAAACAGTTGATTTTTTGTACTAAGCTCTCAGGAGCTTCCTTTAATTCCATTAAAACAGGCAGAAGGATTTTTCTGCCATGCTCAGGATTATTTTAATGAGTATTTTTCATTTTATATCCCAAATCTCTCATGCTGACAAGCTATTTTTCCCTATCTGCGCTTTTTATCATAGGCAACTGTTATACTACATTGGTTTGGGTTTCTTTTTAATAATTAATCAAAGGAATCCATTCATAACTATCGATAATTCCCTGAAAATAGGAGTTTATGGTGTCTCTTGAGTAGGGGACTTTGCCATTTTGCCCAAACCAGCGCTCATAGATAGCGACAGAGGACATTTGATCGCTGACAATACCTTCCATATACTGTACTAAACTATAATTAACTAAATCCCGCCATTGAGATTCGTCTTGAGGAATTACGCAAGCATAGGATTCATACATATAGGGATATTCGGGAACGATTTCTAGACTATTGCCATTCTTGACTGTTCGTTTTAATCCTTGTAAAACGATTCCATCACTCGCAAAGCCGTCTATTTCTCCTTTTTCTAATTTTTGTAATCCTTCAAAACGATCTTTAACGGTGACTAATTGTGCCGCCGGTTGTTGTAGTTTAATAGCTCTTTCGTTGGTGGTGTTGGGAATTACCCCGATTTTCATTCCTGCTAAGGATTCAATGGTTCCTAAATTACTGCCTTTTTTTACTAATAGTTGTGTGCCTGATGCAAAATAACTGACTGAAAAATCCACTTCTTTATCTCTAGCCCAAGTGACAGTTGTTGAGCCGCATTCAATATCAATACTTTGGTCTTTAATTTTTGCAAAGCGATTTTCGGGGGTGACTTCTACTAATTGAAGTTTGATCGGTTTTCCTAATTGTTTTTCGGTTTGTTGTCGAATGAGTTCTAATATATCGAGGGAGTATCCTACCCATTGTCCTTTCTCATTGACATAGCCAAAGGGAATAGCATCTTTTCTAGCGCCTGCGGTGATGACACCAGTTTGTCGAATTTTATCTAAGACTCTGCCGGCTAAACTTGGGGTTTGGCTGGTTATGGTTAATAATAGGGTTATGGCGGTTATGGCAAGTTGTTTGTACATAAGTACCTGGACAAAATTAAAGTTAACTGCGAGTTTGGGGAATGGGCAATGGGGAATGGGCAATGGAGAAGGGTTGTAGGCGTTTTACAATTCTTGACACAGTGGACTTTATTTATGTCCGACTACTTAGCTTCTCACACTTGTTACCTCTGCCTTAAGACTGATTGATGAGGAGTTGGGTTTCAATTGAAGCAAAGAGTGCCGCCCATAAGACAAAAATTAAAAATGCAATTGTTAATTCAGTTAAAAGACTCAAGGTTATTTGATGTTGTAAAGACAGAATAGAAAAAATAGAAAGGGAACTGTTAACTCAGCTAAAATTATTCCTACTGCTATTTCCCATTGTTTAAGTATTAATAAAATTATGGCTGCTGGTAAGGTCAAAAATGAGGTATAACTTAGAGTAAAAATACTAAATATACTTAAAATTGATAAAAGCCAAGGAGGAAGAAAATCCAAGTGAATAGATGAATATAAAGATATAGCAGCAGATCCAGATTCAGAATAAAGAATGATATTTATTGTTATAATAATTAAATAAGTCAAAAATATTTTTGTTAGACTCGATTTATAATTGTTCATTTGAGTTAATTTAATGAGTTAAAAGAGCGAAAATTATCCAAGCACGCCCCCACACAATAAAGCACCTAAAAATAACATTGTCAAATCAGCTAAGATTATTCCTACAGCTATTTCCCATTTTCGTAAAAATAATAATATTAAAGAGGCGGGTAAGAGAATAAACGATTGAGCAAATGCTAGAGTTACTAAAAAGGCAAATGGAACATATTTTGTTCCAACAAATATATTTTTTGAATCATTAATTATTGAAAATGAACTGTTTTTAATTTGATAAATTACAGTTATAATAATACTTATAATTAAATCAACTGCAATAACTATCAAATAACTCTTAAAGATTTTCTTAACGCCTGGGGGTACTCTTTCCATATCTTTAATTTCTATAAAAAATATTGTAAGTATCAAAGGGAATAATTCTTCCGTCAGGGTGAGCAATATGAATACAAGAGCGCTTAACCGAACGAACATCAAAATTATAAGGATCGAGAAATTGAACAATCAAAACTCGAAAAATATTTTCATAAGTTAACCCATCGGGAACTTTAACAAGCGGCAAACAACAAAGTAGCTGTTTTAAGGAAGCGGTAGCAGATTTAGGAGAATGAGCCGTAGAAAAAAGGTCAAAAAAATGCTTTTTAAACTCAACATTTTGCTCAAATTGAATACTATTGGGGATAAGTTTAATATAGTCTTCTGAAGAAATTAACCCCGTTAACGGGATAACTTTACCATTTAGTTTAAGCGCATAGCCCATCGCTAAACAGTCAGGATGACAAGGAATAGGTAAAATGTCTTCAGGTTTAAAATAAGGACTTTGAGTTAAAATATCTCGCCGCACCTCGGTTAAAGTATAGCGATCTCGTTTGACATCATAATTGTCTAATCTGCCAGCTATTTGAACCGGTTGAAAAGTTACTCCTCTAACACATTTTTGCTGTAAAGCATACTCAATAATATCACCAATCTCATGATTATTAAGTCCTTTTTTTAGAGTGACAACTAGAGTTGTAGAAATATTAAATTTATTGAGATTAGCAATCGCTTGAGAGCGAATGGTTTTTAAATCCACTCCTCGTAATACTTTTAACGCTTCTGAATTTAAACTGTCAAACTGAAGATATATTTCAAAATTAGGCATATAGTTAGACAGCCGCTCACAGAATTCTAAATCTTTGGCAATTTTAATCCCATTAGTATTAATCATTAAATGTTTAATAGGTTTACTTTTAGCCAAATCTAATATTTTAAAAAATTCTGGATGTATAGTCGGTTCGCCCCCACTAATTTGCACGACTTGAGGTTCTCCTTCATTGGCAACAATCGCATCTAACATAGTTTCTATTTGTGCTAAACTACGATGTACCCTAGGAAGATCCGAGCCAGTAAAAAATTCTTCTGTTCCTGATTCTGCATAACAAATTGGACAGGAAAGGTTACATTTATCTGTCACTTCTAAAAGGGTTACACAGCTATGTTGCTCATGATCCGGACATAAACCACAATCATAAGGACAACCGAATTTAATCGGAGTATTAAAGCGTTTTGGTAAGTCTCCAGGTTTAATAAATTCTAGAGATTTCTTATAATATTCGATATCATCAGCGATTAAAACTTCTTGGTTTCCATGTTCTGAACAATGCTTATGTAAATAAACTTTATCATCTCTAAAAATAATTTTTGCTTCAACTTTTTTAAGACAGTGAGAGCAGATGCTATTCGTCAGACTGTAAAAAAGATAATTTCGAGTAGTCATGATTTTTTGAGAATAGTTTCATGTTGATGAAATTCAAATAGACGCGGCATACTACGAAAATAATAAATTAATCCTAATAAACAGGCAATTTGAATACTACTTAAGCCTAAAACAGACAAAAAAGTCGGTTTAATAAAATCGATGAACAAACGAAAACCGAGATAACTAATCATAAAAAAATTAAATCTATCTCCTTGGCGGATTTTATACTGTTGGCGAACGAATAAAAACACCATTAAAACTATTAAAAAAGCAATTTCATAAAGTTGGGTAGGATGGCGAAGAATTCCATCACCAAAGTCAATTCCCCAAGGTAAATTAGTGGGCAGTCCATAAGTGCCATCTTCTAAACCCGTTAAAAAACAGCCAATTCTACCAATAGTCATTCCGACAATTAAGGGATAAACAAAAGCATCACCCGTTGAACACTTGACTGCTAAAATTTTTTTGGTTAATTCGACTCCAATTAATCCGCCTAGTAAACTGCCAACTAGCGTTTTACCAGGACTAACAAATAATAATTGTAATTTTTCTGGATTTTGAAGATAGACATCTAAATACTGAAATACTACTAAAATTTTTGTCCCTATTAAAGCACCAAACATTGCACCAATAGCAATAAAACTACGTTCTTTTAGGGGAATAACATCATTTTGTAAATTATGATAAAATAAAAGGCGAAAACTCACTATATAGGCAATTAACTCGAATACCAAGTGAGGATGAAGCTTAACGTTTCCAATTTCAAGATAAACAGGAAATTGCATGGCTTAAACTCTATTAAGTATTTTTGTTAATTCTAGCCTAGTGTATTATTAATCAACTATTAAATTTTGATAAGTTCAAGATTACCGAAAGAAATAACATCTTTAGACGCGCCTACTGTAATGACACCGGTTTGTTGAATTTGCTCTAAAACTCTCCTTATCGGGTTTGGGGTTTGGCTTGTTACTGTTAATATTAGGGTTATGGTCACTATGACAAGTGATTGATACAGGTAAAAATGTCAATGTTACACAGCAAAAAAAAATTTATACTCGCATGGTGTTACTTAAGAGCTTGATTTGGGAATTCTATAAATAGTCGATTCGGGACTGCCTATTACTCAATCAATTGTCCGGAGGGAGAATCAACTAATTCTTAATTTCAGTCTATAAATATGGAAGAAACAGTTCACGACAACTTCTTCAAAAATTTTACTGTGGTAACAGCAACTCGATCCGCGGCCGATTATCTTCCTGAAAAGTCGGGTGTTTATGCTTTCTATCATGCGTTTGATTTTTTAGAAGATGATTTGTTTAGCCAGATAAACACTCGCCTGCAAAATACGGTATTCAGAACCAAGTTTTCTGAGGAAAATAATAAAAGTAAGTTTATTATCGATACTTGTGGAGAATCAGTAGGTTTATCCCCAAAAATGGCTCAATTTATCAAAGCTGTTTCTCAGCCTAAAGAACGAAGAATTTTAAAAAATCTGCTAATTTCATGTAGTCTTTTTCAAAGCCCAGATTACATAGGCACTGCCAGCAATTTAAGAGATAGGTTTGTTCAGCATTTGGAGCGAGAAGATGGTTTTTTTTCAAAATACGGAAACTCAAGACTAAATGATGAATTTTTATTCGTTTCTTTCCCCTGTCCCAAAAATATTGCTAGAGAGTTAGAAAGCCTATTAATTCAACTATGTCAACCGAAATTTAATACCCAGAGGAGTTAGCAAATGGAATTAGATAATCAGTCTCCAGAGATTATTGAATATAAGGCCATTACTGGTACTTTTGGTGAGGTTAGGTACTTTCTAACAACTCTCGATCAAAGTGATGCTGTTGAAAACATTCAATTTGCTGATGAAATTCAAAACAGTTGGAGCTTCTCAGAACGAGTTCAGAGAAAACTAGATGAAAATAGAGCAAATATAGAGATATTTTCTTACCTAGCGCGAGATGGTATTCGTTTTTTTAATTCAATTGTAGTTGTGCTTTTACCCAACTCTAATACGCAAACAGAGTTTTGGGACTTTTCAGAAGTTAAAAGTCAGGGAAAACCGATAGAAAAATGGGTCAATTTAAAGCTCTATAAAAATGTATCTAGAATTGTAATTGATGGTCAACATAGACTTCTTGCTTTAAAAACATATTGGAATGCCCATACTGGAAAAGAGCCTTTAAGCCCTCAACAAATCAATGATAATTTTAATTGCTCAGAAACCTTTGATATACCAGTGGTTTATTTAGTATTTCGTGATTTGGGCAGGGTTGGATATGCAGACTCAAGCACAACGGTAAGAGATGAAATAATTCAAGCAACTCGCAATATCTTTACAGTTATAAACAAGACTGCTAAATCAATCGATAAACAAACTCAACTATTACTTGATGACAGTAAGGTATCAGCATTAATTCCTAGAAAACTTTTAGAGGAAAAAATGCTTGAAGAAAAATTCATTAGATGGTCTTCCCCCTCATCAAGCTTGACCCAATCAGAACCTTACCTAACGAATTTAGATTTGGTTAGTCAATGTATTAAGGAACTATTAAAAGATTATAAAAAAGAAGCTTTAGATAAATCATTTAATTCACCAATTGACCGTAATAAAGCTTTGAAAGATTATTATGAGTCTCATCCTAAACTTCCTCAAATAGGCACGAAAGAATTGCTTAAGTGGTTTTTCACTGAACTTCAGCCATTCAAAGATTGGATATCACAGATTGACTACCTAGGTATAGATATTCCTGTTCAACCCAAACAACCTCGATTAAGTGCAAGTCAAAAAAAAAGTATAAAGGAGTTACGCCATTCTAGTATTTTATATACTATTCTAGGACAAAAAATTCTTTTTTGTGCTGTTTCAAGGTTCTTGCTTAGGATACACGCAGAGTACCGTATTCCAGAAACTCTTAACGCCATTTCTGATAGTATTACCAAAATGGATCAAGATAGCTTTTTTAACCGAGATCAATCTCATTGGTCTTATGTTTTAGTCGAGCCAAATGCAAAACTAACCATGATAACTAAAGGCTCCGGGTCAGAAAAATGTATAGAGCTTGTCAAAATGATATTGCTTAATTCCTCTGAGGGCGTGAGAGAGTTGATAAGGCGTACTAAAGAAGAGGTCAATAATGATGTCAACTGGACTGAAACTTTAATTTCTAATTGGAGAAAAGAGTTTCATGTAAAATTCCCTGAAGTTGAATTGATTGATGAGCAGATCAAGGAATCTTCTGAATCAGATGACTTGTTTAGTGAAGTTCGAAAACAGCTTGACTTTTTGGAAGAAGATGAAGATGAATCTTCTGAAATTGAAGATGATGAGGGTATTTTTGAAGAAATCGAGGAAGTAACAGATTAAAGATAAAACAGTAAAATGATAATATGGGTAAAAATATCGATCAATTTACTGAAGATAGACCCGATGATTAAATAAATATTCTGTTTTTACATAATTTACTTTCATCGGGTTCAAGATTATAAAAACCCGCCTAATTATAAACTAAGGATGAAAGCTTATTACACCTCCATCCTTTATCTTTACACGATTATTCCCACTCGATCGTCCCAGGCGGCTTAGAAGTAATGTCATAAACCACACGATTTACTCCCCTTACTTCGTTGACAATTCGGTTAGAAATCGTTTCTAATAAATCATAAGGAACTCTTGCCCAATCAGCCGTCATTCCATCTTCACTGGTGATTAATCTTAAAACAATCGGATGAGCATAAGTACGCTGATCTCCCATGACTCCCACACTCCGCACGGGTAATAAAACCGCGAAAGCTTGCCAGAAATCGTGATACATTCCCTGCTTGCTAATTTCATCCCGAACAATAAAATCTGCATCCCGCAAAATTTTTAGCCGCTCAGAAGTCACTTCTCCGATAATGCGAATCGCTAAACCCGGACCAGGGAAAGGATGACGACGGACAATTTCTTCGGGTAACCCAATAGCACGCGCTAATTTACGCACTTCATCTTTAAACAGTTTCCGCAAGGGTTCAACCAGCTTAAAGCGTAGATTTTTCGGGAGTCCGCCCACGTTGTGATGGCTTTTAATTTTAACAGCCACTCGTTCTCCGGTTTGCGGATCAACATTACTATCAGCCGACTCGATCACATCCGGATAGAGTGTACCTTGGGCTAAATAATCAAAAGGCCCAAGACGATTAGATTCTTCTTCAAATACTTTGATAAACTCATGACCAATGAGACGGCGTTTTTCTTCTGGATCGGTTACGCCTTTGAGTTGCGTTAAAAAGCGTTCACGACTGTTAACATAGACCACCGGAATGTGAAACTGCTGATCAAAAATTTGTACCAGGCGTTCGGGTTCTCCTTTTCGCATGAACCCCTGATCAATAAACATACAAGTCAGTTGATCGCCGATGGCGCGATGTAATAAAAAGGCTAGGGTTGAAGAGTCTACCCCACCTGATAAAGCTAATAATACCCGTTTATCCCCGACTTTAGCTCGTATTTCTCGCACCGATTCTTCGACGAAGGCTTCGGTTGTCCAAGTGGGTTCACATTTACAAATATGATAAACAAAGTTACGGATCAGAGCAATTCCGCCCACAGAATGCACCACTTCTGGGTGAAATTGTACGCCAAACAGTTTCTTCTCATGATGGGCGATGGCGGCACAGGCGGTGTTTTCTGTGTGAGCGAGGTTTTCAAACCCTTGTGGCAATTCAATACAAGAGTCACCATGACTCATCCAAGCGGTAGAACCATTTTCTACATTCGTTAATAAATCTGTGGGATCATCAATATATAAGGCGGCTTTTCCGTATTCGGCCCGTTTGGCTCGTTCTACTTTACCCCCCAGTTGTTGTACCATCAACTGCATCCCGTAGCACACGCCTAAGATGGGAATGCCTAGCTCCCAGATGGCTCGATCACAGTGGGGGGCATTGGGGTCATAAACTGAGTTAGGACCGCCTGAAAGGATAATGCCTTTTGGGGCCAGTTGCCGCAGTTGTTCGGCAGTGGTGCGATAGGATAGAACTTCTGAGTAAACGTTTGTTTCTCGGATGCGGCGAGCAATTAATTCTGAATACTGGGAGCCAAAGTCAAGAATAACGAGCATTTGGCGATTAATTTTCTCTTTTAAAGACTCGTCGCTCATAGCCTCTAAAGAGCTTGGTTTTGATGGTATTTGTGTAGCCACTATCGGAGTCCTTTTTGATCAGGTAGAACTTGTAAACATTCGTTAAGATTACAGGGCTTTTTCTTTATCTTCTATTCGGGATGGAATAAAATAAAAAAGCCTTTTATTGTTTTTGATTCCTTTCAAAGATTCTGACTATTTTAGCACAATTTTTCGAATGGGTCTGAAGTTAACCTCAGACTGATGCTACGGTTTATCGTCTATGCTAACCCTTGGGGTGGGAAATGATGAAAGATTTCACGATTATTTAACGGTTTTCAATAGTATTAATGTTCTCAATCCCCCCGAGAGAAGTCGAGCCGAGGCTAATGGTAGCCAAGCCCGAAAAGGTTTGGCTAAATCCGCTAATGGCTTTCTCTAAAGCTGGTGACAAGATTTGAACTTGCGACCGGCTGATTACAAATCAGCTGCTCTACCACTGAGCTACACCAGCACTATTGCTAGAATAACAAATTTTGCCTCTTTTAGAACAAAATTTATGACTTTTTTTTCAACGTTTTTAAAAAATTGGACATAACTCATATAGAGTATATCACAAGTTGATGTCCAATCACCTTTAATATTGGCAAAATTTTAAGCCATCTTACTTTCAATTGCCCAACGGGCTAACTCGGTTCGGTTATGAAGATTGGTTTTGTTAAGCATATTAGAAACATGGCTTTCGATGGTGCGCTGGCTAACGTTGAGTTTGTCAGCAATGTCCCGGTTAGCCATTCCTTGGGCCACTAATTGAATAACTTTTAATTCAGTGGGGGTTAATTCTACATGACTCGGGACTTGAATGGTTGGACCACTCGTCGTTGAAAGTGATGGCGGAACTACTCGACTCAGACAAGCCTCTACTTGGGCAACCAGTTCTTCAGGTTCAAAAGGCTTGATCATATATACATCGGCTCCTGTTCTTAGCCCCTTAATGCGATCTTGGCTTTGACCTTTGGCCGAAAGAAATAAAAAGGGAATCCAACTGGTGCGGGCATCATCTCTTAGCTTTTCGACAAAAGCATAACCATCCATTTCTGGCATCATCACATCACAGATAATCATGTCAGGAATCTGCTGCTGCTCTAAAATGTCGAGAGCTTCTCGGCCATTTTCAGCCGTGATCACTTCGTAGCCTCTAAACTCTAAATAATCTTTTACTAACAATATTAAGTTGGGGTCATCATCTATAAGCAATAGTTTTTTGCCTTCTTTGCTGGTGTTGTCTTTCATCTGCAATACTTATTATCCGAGTGTCGGGTTAACGTTGGTTAAGCTTAATGTCTTTCTATTTTATCCCTAAGCCACAGATGCCAAACAGAATAGGGAACTTGATTCTGTAAAGAAGCTAACAATAGGGTAATTCATTGAATAAGATTTATGCTCTAAAATCTCATAAAAGTTTATTGTGTCGCTTCGGGTACTATTTCTGTTGTTAGTGGGGTTTGGGTTGGGTGGCTCAATTCCCAAGAAATTGAGCTAGGCTCTAACTCGGAGCTTGTCTCTGGCAAAGCATGAGTTAGAAAGGCATACTCTTCTACTATTTTATTACCAATTAGATGTTCTTGGATAATTCTCTCAATTACTTCTGGGGTGGCGTGGCGATACCAAACACCATCCGGATAAACCAATAAAATTGGTCCGTCCGTACAAACTCTTAAACAATTGGCTTTGGTACGGAAAATACAGCTAGGATTATCTTCTGTCGGCTGATCTAGCTTAAGTTCTTTTAAGCGACCTTTGAGATATTCCCAAGCTTCTAAGCCAACGAGTTTAGGACAACATTTAGGTTTAGTTTGATCGCTACACAAAAATACGTGACGCTGAATTTGTCTTAATCCTAAATTCTCGATGCTTTCCCTTAGAGGATCTTTACTTTGAGAGATAATAGCATTTTGTTCGTGAGACAATAGGGGTTGATTTTCGCCGCTTAATTCGTTCATAGAAGATTTAATCGCTCTAAGATCAGACCACATTCATAACTATAAACTCTTGTCAAAGAGATCAACTTTTTTTAATCGCACTACAATTTGAACAAGTTTTCCAGCCGGCAAACTATTGATCATCTTTTTTGCTTATATTAACACATTTTTGGGCTTTCCCCCTGAACCTTTCCTTTTTTTCCCTACTTTTTATTCCCCCTTAACGGTTAGCAAAAACCCCCCTGAGCCCAGGAGGGTAAGATAGACTTAGTAATATATGGCCTTTTTACAAATCGCCATTGCGAAAAGCTAACAAAAAGATGACTGCCGGACCGGCAAGCATAATCAAGGATACAAAGGTCAATTGAAAAATAGGTTCTAAATTGAGTGCGAATAAATACATATATTCTCCTAACTGTGCCCCGTCAATAAAAAGGCTAAACACCAAAAAAACCATTGTATATAATACCTGGGAACGAGAACCTAATTCTCAGTAAAGTTACAAAAATATATAAAGAATTGTTACAAAAATAGGGAGCGGCTTAACTTATGGCAACTTGGCGATGTGTAAAACAGTGTGGGGCTTGCTGTCATCTGGCTCCGGAGGAGCGTCCAGAATTAGATGAGTATTTATCTCCAGAGGAATTAAACCATTATCTAAGCCTGGTGGGGGAAGGAGGATGGTGTATACATTTTGACCATGAGACTCGAGAATGTAAAATTTATGAACAGCGCCCGATATTCTGTCGTGTCACCCCCGACAACTTTGAGCGGATGTATGGAGTCTGTGGCGAGGAATTTAATGAATTTGCCATAGAGTGCTGTCAGGAGCAGATAGAGGCTGTCTATGGAGCAGACAGTGCGGAAATGGATCGCTATAATCAATCCCTAGCTTAACAATTGACAAGGAAAGAGCGGCTCTCGACTTAGCTGTGCCCTTCGCTATAGTTTGTCGTCTAGAAATTTTACCAATCATCAACTCCGTCTAAGCTCTGTTGGAAGTCGGCACAAAAAATGATAGAATTATGAAAACTTAGCTTAGTTAGAAGTGCCAATGACAGCAACTCAGCCTCGTATCGGCAAACCCCAAGAACTGTCTCAGTTTTCAGGGACCCCTAAAACCGAACCAACCCAAGCCGCATTAACTACTGCCCATCAGACAAAAGACAAAAGTGAGCCTTCATGGAGTTTCTTTTCAGTATTTAGTTCAACATTTCTAACGATTTTTTTGGCTGAGATGGGAGACAAAACCCAACTAGCTACGCTATTAATGAGCGCACAATCCCAGTCTCCTTGGATGGTGTTTGCCGGTGCGGCTACCGCCTTAATAGGGACCAGTTTATTAGGAGTGGTGATCGGATACTGGATCTCCAGACGCTTATCCCCAAAAACTCTAGATTTTGCCGTCGCTATCCTCTTACTGGTGATTACCGGTTTGCTGATGGGCGACGTATTAGCCTCTTAAAATTATTGTAAATTTTTCTAAAAAAAAATGGATTGGCAACTTTTTGGACTAAGTTTTATCACCGTATTTTTAGCCGAAATTGGCGATAAAAGTCAATTAGCGGCCATCGCCCTAGGAGGCAGTGCGAAATCCCCTCGTGCTGTTTTTGTAGGAAGCATCACCGCTTTAATATTAGCCAGTTTTTTAGGCGTGATTGCCGGGGGAAGTATGGCTCAACTATTACCCACCAAAGTGTTAAAAGCGCTCGCCGCCATTGGTTTTGCTGTCATGGCTTTAAAAATCTTATGGCCACAGGAGGAAGATTCCCAACAAGATTAAAACAAACAGACGTTCAACCTAAGCTGATCAGGTAGGTATATTAAAATCAAAAGTCCTAGATCAAAAATAGGATTAAATTCGACTGGCCAGAGATTTTAACCTCCATGCCTACCTACACCGGAATTTCAAGCAATGCCTTTAGACATCCCCTAGATCAACAAGCCGAAGCCAGCTTGCGGAGTCTTCCGGGCTTTGATATTTTAGCCAAAAGCTTTTCTCAATATCTTTACGAACGTCCTCAACACATTTTTTTGTTGGGTAACAACATCAAAGTCACTTCCCGCCAATACCCTACCCTTTACGGAATCTATACTGACTGTATTAAAGATTTAGATATTGCGCCGGAACCCATTCTCTATGTGGGTCAAAGCCCCTATGTTAACGCCTATTCTCTCGGCAATGAACGGCCTTATATTGTCATTGACACAGCTTTACTGGATTTACTGCAAGAAGATGAAATCCGCACCGTTTTAGCTCATGAATTAGGGCATATCAAATGTGACCATAGCCTATTGACACAGATGGCCTTATGGGTAATGGGAGCCGCTTCTATGTTAGGAGATTTAACCCTGGGACTAGGAAAATTAATCACCACCGGCATGATTTATGCCTTCTATGAATGGCGGCGCAAAGCCGAATTATCCGCCGATCGAGCCGCTTTGCTGGTGATGGACGACCTTAACCCCATCATGAGAACCATGATGAAACTCGCCGGAGGCACTCAAAAATATGGCTCTGAGTGTAGTCTCGAAGAATTTATTCGCCAAGCCGATGAATATCAGAACTTAGATCAAGATAGCTTAAATCAACTGTATAAATTTCTGATCTATAACGGAGGTCAAGGCAGGTTTCTTACCCATCCCTTTGCAGTAGAACGAGTACACTATTTGCGACAATGGGCACAATCAGAACAATATTATCAGATCCGTCAAGGCAATTATGCTCGCTCACAAACCAACACCACAACTCCTGTAGAAACCCAACCCGATAACAGCGAAGTAGAAACCTTACGGCGACAAATAGAAGAACTACAAGCAGAAATAGAACGAGTTAAATCCGAAAACTCTCCTGAATAAAAAATTTGAGCCGCCTAGTGCCTAACTGTGCCACAAATAGCTAAAAGGTTCTCGGCAATTCCCGAAAAAATTTGTAAAGATCTAAGAAGATGCTATTTGGATGAACGATTATGTTTCCCTTTTTTGGCAATCCTTGCTGCACCAATGAATCCATATCTCGGAAAACTTATCAAGAACGTAAGCTTAAGTTTCTTAAAGGCATACGAGATGACCTCGAAGCCAGATTAGCCGGACTAAACGCCTCCATTGAAACCATCGAGCGTCAACTGTCTCAAGAAGAAGGCTAATCTCGCTCGAGATTACCATTAAACCCAAGGGGAAAAGGGCTGTCCATCGCTTTTTCCCCTAATTTTTTCTCGGGTCAAACCTTCCTTAGATCGCGTTAGCTTTCGAGAATCACTACCATTTGGCAAAAAAAGAGGTAATAATAGAATGTGATTAGGGGCTTGACTCTTGGCCAAATTCTAGTAAGCTACTAATCAATCCTAAAATACAACTAACCGATTAATGCCAATAGATCGGTTTTAACCTTTTGGAGTGAGGAAGTAACATCGCCGTGTCGTCTAGCGCCATTGGACAAAAACAAAAAAAGGAACAACCGGTTTCCCCAAGTTCCCAATTTAAACAAGGTGTGTTTAAAATAGCAGGAGGAACGGTTCTGGGATTTACCATGATCGCAAGTTCGGTGGTAGCTGGAGGACTGGTGGGTCTAGCCATAAGCTTTCGCAATCTCCCAGATGTTAGAGTATTAAAAGACTACGTACCAACGGAAACCAGTTATATCTATGATATGAAAGGAACCGTCCTCAGTAGTCTTCACGGAGAAGCAAACCGCAAAGTGATTAAACTTAATGAAGTTTCTCCAGAAATGAAACGCGCTGTAATGGCGATTGAGGATAGCCACTTCTATATCCACAAAGGGATCAATCCCAATAGTATTGGTCGGGCAATTTTAGCTAACTTAAAAAATGGAGAAGTGGTAGAAGGCGCTTCAACCCTGACAATGCAGTTAGTTAAAAATATTTTTCTTTCCCATCAACGGACCGTCAGCCGCAAACTTGCAGAAACCGTATTAGCGATCCGTGTAGAACAAGTTTTTAAAAAAGATGAAATTCTAGAAATGTACCTCAATAATATTTATTGGGGTCACAATAATTATGGCGTACAAACCGCCGCCGAAAGTTATTTTAATAAACCCGCGTCTAAACTCAATCTGGCTGAATCAGCCATGATGGCCGGCCTGATCCAAGCCCCTGAATCCTATAGCCCCTTTATCAACTACAAAGAGGCGAAAAAACGTCAGGAAATGGTATTAGACCGAATGGTAGAACTCGGATGGATCACCAAAGAAGAAGGGCAAAAAGCCAAAAAACAAGCTTTAAAAGTGGGAAAACCCACCTCTTGGCGCGGCAGTAAACTACCTTATGTGACCGATACAGTTATTCAAGAGTTAAATGAACGCTTCGGCAAAGAGACAGTCATTAAAGGGGGAATGCGAGTCCAAACGACCGTAGATTATAGAGTCCAAAAAGCGGCAGAAGAAACCGTACAAAATGCTTATAATGTTCTTAGAGGACGCGGCTTGTATACCCGAGAGTTACAAGTGGCTCTAGTATCAGTTGATCCGAGAACTCACTTCATTAAAGCGATCGTCGGGGGAGTGGATTACAAGAAAAGCCAGTTAAATCGCGCGATTCAATCTCACCGTCCGCCTGGATCGACTTTTAAACCCTATGTGTATTACACAGCGTTTGCCAGTGGCAAATATACCCCTGATTCCGTCGTGGTAGATGGTCCGATCAGCTTCCGAGATGGAAGCGGCTGGTATACGCCGAAAAACTACGGCGGTGGCTATTCTGGTGCCATGTCGATTCGCACCGCTTTAGCCCAATCTCGCAACGTTCCTGCGGTTATTGTGGGCAATAAAGTCGGCACGAGCAAAATTATTGAAACCTGTCGCACCTTGGGCATAAAAAGCCCCTTACAAGCAGTTACTTCTCTACCTTTGGGCGCGATTGGGGTTACGCCTTTAGAAATGGCCGGTGCTTATGCAACCTTTGCCAGTAATGGTTGGCAATCTAATACTACTATTATTGCTCGCATCACCGATAGCCGAGGCAATGTCTTGCTCGATAATACTCCTAAACCGCAACTGGTGCTAGACCCTTGGGCGGCAGCCTCTCTCACCAGTGTTTTAAAAGGAGTTATTGCCGGTGGAACCGGCACAGCCGCTAATATTGGTCGTCCCGCAGCCGGTAAAACCGGAACAACCGATAATGAGCGCAATGTCTGGTTTGTGGGTTATGTTCCTCAGTTAGCAACGGCTGTCTGGATCGGAGATGATGCTAACCGTCCTTTAGGAAAAGGGGTAACCGGTGGAGGTTTTGCGGCTCCCATCTGGAAGAATTTTATGCTACAAGCTCTTAACAATGAACCTGTGATGGATTTTCCCGCCGCGTCTAATTTCCCTCGTCCTAAGGCGAAATAACAGGGCGCTCCTCGGTGACAAAATTCTTGCCATAATTGACCACAGTGGCACCCACATAAGGAGCATATTGGTTGATCTTCTCTTGTCTAGCTAGTCTAGTAGGACTGTAGAATAGTTCTCCTACCCCAAGGCTTGAAACGATCACCGCCGTCATAGCAATGAGGTAGTTGCGGATCATTTGTTTATTAATGGTAGCTATTTCCATAAGTAAAAAATACTACTATTACTAATGACATACTACATAACCACTACAAAAACAGCAACCATCAATGGAGCGATCTCTGCTTCAGCCTAAAGTCGGGCTACTGTCTTTGGGTGTATCTAGTTGGACTGATACCAAGAACAGCAGATAGTTGTAAAATGTGTTATTAAGTAGTTGGACTTTAATTATTTATAGCCGTTAAGAATAATCACGCAATTCAGGACGAGTTAGAGAATTTGAAATTGATTCATGAGCGTAATCTTTATTGATGTCCAATGACTTAAAACCCTGAAATTTTCCAAGCATATTTATATTTCTTAAAAAGATGAAATTAGATCGCGATATTATTAGGCAATGGGCAAATTTTACCGCTATTTTAGCAGCCTTTGGAGTTAATGTTTACTCGAATTTATCTCCTCCTAACGGCTTGTCTATCGGCGCAATTTCTAATACTTATTTTAAAGAAGTTTTAATTATTCCCGCTAATTATGCTTTTGCCATTTGGGGACTCATCTATTTAGGATTAATTAGTTTAGCTATTTATCAAGTTTTGCCGGCCAATAAAAATGTGCCTCATCTTGAGCAAATGGGTTATTTTATTACTCTGAGTAGTCTAGCTCAAATAGTTTGGGTTTTTCTATTTCAGTATCAACTCTTTGCTCTTTCAGGAGTGGCTATGGTGGGAATTTTATTATCGTTAATAGCTCTCTACCTGCATTTAAAAATTGCTAAAAAGCCGGTTTCTAGACAACTTAAATGGTTGGTAAACTTTCCCATTAGTATTTATTTTGCTTGGATTAGTATAGCCACTATTGTGAATATGGCTATTATCCTCTATCGTGCAGGCTGGAATGGCTGGGGGCATCCGGTTGCTTGGACGGTGATCATGATGATGGTAGGAACAATTATTGCCCTCATCATTACCCTGGAACGTAGAGACTTAGCCTATGGTGGAGTATTTATCTGGGCGTTAGTCGCCATAGGCATTCGCAATTTAAATCAGATTTTTATAGCAGGAGTTGCAGTGGTATTAGTCATTTTACTGGTTTTAGCCATTGGTACATCCCTCAAACGGCGTAAACAGTTAACAGGCAACAGGCAACCGGCAACCGGCGAAAAGCAACAGGTAACTCATGACTCCTGACTAAATGACTAACCAAGTCGCCAGCCCTCCAAAAGGCACAAATCGAAGCCATCGAAATTTATGAGGAGCAGGGATGACTGCACCAAGGAGAATCACTTGAAAAACCCAGAAAAGCACAATATCAACCACAAAAGCAATGGTTAAACGATCACTGCTTAATAAAGCTAAAAAATATTGTCCTCTTTGAGCAAGATTCCCCGAGTCGGGAAAAGCGATCAATGTCCATACTACAGATATAGCCGCCACAGTAATAGCGATCCAACCCAATGACCTCTCGAGTAAACCTTTGTGATGGGGTAAAAGCTGAACGTCCGAGACAGAAGGACTTCGCAAAGCCATATAGGGAATTAGAAACACATTCGTGAGAAACATTGCCAAACCCCACAAACCCACTTTAGGCAGCTTACTTCCTGCCGGATCAGCTAACATCAGTGGCAGAAACATTAACATCCAAGCTTCAGCAAAGTTAAAAAGTCCTTGAGAGACAGGATGCACCAGAGGAGCAATCATTACATTGATCCCTAATGCGTTGAGAAAAGGCAAAATAAAAAAATAATTCGTAGATTCGTTTAGCGCTTCTTGTATCGTGTGAGGTTGAATTGCCCAAACCGGTTCTCCTCCTATAATCTGACCAGTGGGCGAGAACAAAAGAATATAAACATAGACTACCCAAAGAACCCATAACCCTATACTGGTAGTTGATAATCCTTTTTTCTCTTCAATCGGCTGTTGTAATAATGACTCAGAAAGGGGGTCTTTATCCCTCTGGGGCTTCAATTTTTCGCTTGCCATTGGAGCATAATTTTTTATTAAAAAATAGTTATTGAATTTCTAATTTCATCCGGTCTAGGGTCATCCGCATCTGATCAAACATTTGCTGAGGAGTCATGCCAAATTGACCTAACTGAGTTTTCAATTGCTGTATAGTCATTTGCGCCATAAAGTCCTCAGATAGCTCAAAACGTTTCATAAAGATTTTATAACGGTCCATGAGTTCCTCCATCTTATCGATGAAGATCTTTTTTCCCTCACGGTCAAATTTCCCGTACTCACTCCCCAACTGCATCAGGGATTGATAATCTTCAAATAGCTGTTTAGCTTCTTGCTGTACTACTTCAGAATCAAAGAAACCCATATCTCTCCTGCTTAACACTCATGCGATAAAGGCTTATCCCCTATTGTAAAGGAGCCTAAAGTTTAAGGGAAATACGGATTTCCGTAACAAGGAACTCCCAGGATCGCTCCTTGGTCAAAAAGGTTAAAGTGAGAATATAAAAATACTCTAATTAAGAGCCGCTTGACATCGAAGCATAATGTTTTGGGATTTATTTAAGTTACCTAAAAACCGTAAAATAGCCGTTTTCCTAGCTTTATTAGGAAGTATACTCGCTTTGCCTATTCCGATTGCTGGTATCCATAAGTTTTATTTAGGACAACCCTTGTGGGGAATTATTTACCTGTTATTGTGGAATACTCCTATCCCGAGAATTGCCTCTGCTATTGATGCGGTTTGGTATTTGGTGCAAGATTCTCAGCAATTTGAGAGCCGTTTTCAGGAGAATTCGGCTTTTACCTCGGTTAATTCTGCCACAATCGATCCCTCTCGCGTTAGTGCGATCGCCTCGGCTTTGCGGGAGTTAGATCAATTACGAGCCGATGGATTACTATCAGAATATGAATTTGAACAAAAACGCCGCCAATTATTAGAATGATCCGCTTCCAATGGTTATCTAATGCTAGAGAGTTTACCCAAAAACTCAACCCACATCATCAGGCAATTCGCCAAAAAATCAAAAATGATCCATACTATCGTTTTCAGTCGCTAGAAGAAATTGCCATTGCTGCCCAATTAGGACTTAAAATAGATGTTAATCAAGCTAGTGTCGATGATTGGCTAAAATTACCCGGAATTTCCATCAATCAAGCTCGGATTTTAGTACAACTTGTCGCCCAGGGGGTTGCGTTCCTCTCTATTGAAGATGTAGCCGCAGCCATTAGCGTTCCTACCCGACGACTCAAACCCCTAGAACCGATTCTCGATTTTTGTTACTATGACCCTGAGAGTCTTTTGGCTCCTCAACGGGTTAATCCCAATACAGCTACTTTAAAACAACTTGAACAAATTCCTTTTTTAGTTCCTACATTAGCCGCAAAAATCCTGAGTGAGCGTCAACAAAATGGCAATTATCAAAATTTAGTTGACTTTCAGCAGCGCCTTAACCTAAGCGGTGAATTTATTGCTCAAGTCATGCACTATTTAATATTTTAAGTAAAATAAAGTTAAAATAAATTTATGTTGAAATTTGAATATTCCAGTTTAATTAATGCACCAGTGGACATCGTTTGGAATTTTCACGAAAGAAAAGATATTTTAAAATTGCTAACGCCTCCTTGGCAACCGGTGCAAATTGTTCGAAGAGAAGGAGGATTAAAAGTAGGCGCAATTACTGAATTTAGGATTTTTCTCGGTCTTATTCCCGTGACTTGGATCGCGCGTCATATTGCCTGCGAACCCTATCAGCTTTTTACTGATCAGCAAATTCAAGGCCCGATGGAATCGTGGATACATCGCCATCAATTTTCTTCTCAAAATGGTCAAACGCGACTGACCGATTATATTACTTATGAACTTCCCGGGGGATTATTGGCTGAGTTGCTGTTAGGCTGGTGGGTCAATTCTCGTTTACAAGATATGTTTCACTATCGTCATCTTGTGACTAAACAAGAATGTGAAAAGTTAGCTAATTATCAATATAATTAAAGTAATTTATGAACAATATAATAATTTTTATTAGTAATCTTATAAATTTTTTGATAATAAAAATCAATAAAAACCTGAGTTAAATGAAGTGAAAATATCTTCAGTGTCCTAAAAAAGCAGAGAAGGCATTAAATTATAATTGAGAAAGACTTTTGTTTAACTATTAAGATTTGATACTATCGGCTCTTTTTAGGGGTTTTAGTCTGATATAACTAAAAAAATAAGTCAGTTGTCCTCAGACAATGCTACTTTAAATAAATCTCTACAAATAAATAGACCAGAAAAGGGCCTGTAAGGAGAAGTGATATGACATCAGAACTCATTTATGAAATAATCGGTTTTAGCGTGATTGTGGTAGGAACATTTAGCTATTTACAACTTAATAGCAGTAAAAGTAAACTAAAACAAGAAATGCTGACTTTACAGCAAAAATTAGCAGAAGATAAGGATTCGTTACAAAAGCGGCTAACTGAGGCTGATGAAACTAATCAATCTCTAACTGAAGAAAAAACGCAACTAGAAGCTAAAATTGAGCAGTTAGTAGCGAATCTAAAGGAAGCACAGCAAGCGGCTACCTCCCAAGAACAGGCAAAAAATGCTCTTGCACAAAATTTACAAGAGGAAAAAAGCCAAGTTTCATTACTGACAACTCAATTGCAACAGTTTGACCGCGAAAAACAAGATTTACACCAACGACTCAACCAGTCAGAGCAAGAAATATCTCAGGTTAAAACCCAACTGCAAAAACTCACCGCAGAAAAACAAGACTCGCTTCAACAACTCCAAAACGCTCAAGCACAACTTTATTCAGAACAAAGCCAAACTCAACAATTAACCCTCCAAAAACAAGATTTACAATCACAACTCGGCGAAATACAACAATCACTCCAACAACTAACCGGCGAAAAAGAACATTTAAACCAACAACTAGAACAAGCTTTAGCCCAAGTTTCAACACAAGAAACACAAGCTCAACAATTAACCCTCCAAAAACAAGATTTACAATCACAACTCGGCGAAATACAACAATCACTCCAACAACTAACCGGCGAAAAAGAACATTTAAACCAACAACTAGAACAAGCTTTAGCCCAAGTTTCAACACAAGAAACACAAGCTCAAGAATTAACCAGCGAAAAACAAGATTTACAATCGCAACTGGCCGAAGTTCAACAATCACTCCAACAACTGAGCAACGAAAAAGAACATTTAAATCAACAACTAGAACAAGCTTTAGCCCAAGTTTCAGCACAAGAAACACAAGCTCAACAATTAACCAGCGAAAAACAAGATTTACAATCGCAACTGGCCGAAGTTCAACAATCAATCCAACAACTGAGCAACGAAAAAGAACATTTAAACCAACAACTAGAACAAGCTTTAGCCCAAGTTTCAGCACAAGAAACACAAGCTCAAGAATTAACCAGCGAAAAACAAGATTTACAATCGCAACTGGGCGAAATACAACAATCACTCCAACAACTAACCGGCGAAAAAGAACATTTAAACCAACAACTAGAACAAGCTTTAGCCCAAGTTTCAGCACAAGAAACACAAGCTCAACAATTAACCAGCGAAAAACAAGATTTACAATCGCAACTGGCTGAAGTTCAACAATCACTCCAACAACTGAGCAACGAAAAAGAACATTTAAATCAACAACTAGAACAAGCTTTAGCCCAAGTTTCAGCACAAGAAACACAAGCTCAACAATTAACCAGCGAAAAAAAAGATTTACAATCGCAACTGGGCGAAATACAACAATCACTCCAACAACTAACCGGCGAAAAAGAACATTTAAACCAACAACTAGAACAAGCTTTAGCCCAAGTTTCGGCACAAGAAACACAAGCTCAACAATTAACCAGCGAAAAACAAGATTTACAATCCCAACTGGCTGAAGTTCAACAATCACTCCAACAACTGAGCAACGAAAAAGCCCATTTAAATCAACAACTAGAACAAGCTTTAGCCCAAGTTTCAGCACAAGAAACACAAGCTCAACAATTAACCAGCGAAAAAAAAGATTTACAATCCCAACTGGCCGAAGTTCAACAATCAATCCAACAACTGAGCAACGAAAAAGAACATTTAAATCAACAACTAGAAGCGGCTAAAATACAAACTCCTTCACCAGAAACACAAGCTCAAGAATTAACTCAAGAAAAAGAAGAGTTACCATCACCAATCGAAGCAACTGAAGCAGAAACCGTTACAGATTCAAAAACCGAAGAGGAAAACAAATCAGAGCCAGAAAAATTAGCTCAACCTGTCGCTGAAGATACCCAAGAAATAGAAGATAAAAAAGCCACTCCGCCCCAAAATCTATTAAAAGGGAAAAAATTTGTGATTGTGGGAACCTTATCCAAATTAAACCGAGATCAAGTGAAATCTATTATTCAAGAAGCAGGAGGACAGCTAACCAGTTCACCGAGTTCTAAAACTGACTATATTTTAGTGGGTAAAGCCCCTGGTACAAAAGCGAAAAAAGCTCAAAAAAATCGCGCGGCTACCCTTTCAGAATTACAGTTTATAGAGTTATTGAAAAATTCCGGCATATCTATTTAAGAAAAAACTTAGATAAGGAGGCTTGAAACCTTGCTGGTGGTAGAGGGACTTAAGTCTTACTTAGCTATCTGCTTCACCTTAGCCTATTGAGATCGACTTAGGTAATAATAAATAAACAGTAAGCGAGTAAGCTTTCTCGAGTAACCAAGATGATAGAAGTTGAACACCTCAGCAAAATCTACGGCTCAACAGCAGCAATACAAGATGTAGATTTCTCGGTTCAAGCCGGTGAAATTGTCGGATTTCTCGGCCCCAACGGCGCAGGAAAAACCACCACCATGCGAATTTTATCCGGATATATACCCGCTACCACCGGAACAGCACGCATCGCCGGTTATGATGTCCATGAACAGTCCATGCAAGTGAGACGGAGTATAGGGTATTTACCGGAAAATCCCCCCCTGTATCCCGAGATGACAGTAGAGGCATTTTTGGATTTTGTCGCTCGCATTAAAGGCGTTGCGGCTGGTGAGCGCAAAACTCGAGTAGATTGGGCCATTAAACGCTGTCAATTAACCGAAAAGCGCAAAGTGATCATCCGCAAACTCTCGAAAGGATATAAACAACGGGTAGGGATCGCTCACGCCATCGTTCACAATCCGCCGGTGATTATCTTGGATGAACCGACAGTAGGACTAGACCCTAAACAAATTACAGAAGTTCGTGATTTAATTAAAAGTTTAGCCGGAGAACATACCGTTATCCTGTCTACTCATATTTTGCCTGAAGTGAGTATGACCTGTGATCGCGTCATCATTATTAACAAAGGTAAAGTAATCGTGACTGATACCCCAGATAATCTTATGTCTCAACTAACGGGTAATGGGGGTTATGAACTAGATGTAGCAGGCGATATAACTTTAATTGAGCCAATATTACCGACAATTGCGGGTATTTTGAAGGTAGAAGTGGCGGATCATAGCCTAAATAGTAATCGCTATCTCATTCACATTACCACTGAATCAGACTTAGAATTAGGACAAGACCTTGCTAATTTAATTGTCACTCAAGGACTTGGATTATATGAAATGCGGCGCATCCGTCCTACACTAGAAGATGTCTTTATTGAATTGATTACAGAAGAAGCCCCGAATGAGTGAGCCGTAAAAACAATGATTATTGCGAATATAATTGCTATTTACCGCAAAGAATTACAAAGTTATTTTTTTTCTCCCTTATCTTATCTAATAGCCGCTTTTTTTTGGTTAATTTCCGGAGTATTCCTCAGTTTAATTCTTGACAATATCATTCAGAGTATTGCCAGTGCAGAACAACAGGGAATGACAGCACCGGTTGATGTAGCTGATACCTTTCTAAATGCTTTTTTAGGCGTAGTGGCTTCTCTGTTATTAGTTCTATTACCCGCTCTTTCTATGGGACTGTATGCCGAAGAACGCAAGCGAGGAACCTTAGAACTTTTGGCCACTTCTCCCCTGACTAACTGGGGAGTCGCTGTAGGAAAACTTTTAGGAGTCAGTACATTTTTTACGGTCTTATTAATTCCCCTAGTTATTTACGAAGCCATCGCTTTTAGTGCTTCTAACCCCCCGGTTCAACTGCCAGGAATTTTAGTCGCTCATGGAGCCTTAGTTTTACTAGCCGCTTCGATTCTATCATTAGGAATGTTCATTTCTTCTTTAACAGATAGTGTAATTTTGTCCTATATTTTAACCTTTATTTTGTCCGTTTTTCTCTGGATTATTGATGCCGTAGCCGAAAAAGCCGGCGGCGTGTTTGGACAAGTTTTGTCTCATTTTTCTTTGTTTAATAATTTTAATGATTTAGTGAGAGGAATATTTAACACCAGTAGTATAGTTTTATTTGTCAGTTATATTATCCTCGGAATTTTTCTAACAGCACAATCTATAGAAGCGTTAAGATTTCAGCGTTCTTAAGCAAAATGACAGCCAAAAAACTCTTAAAATATTTATTTATACCTGGATTAATTCTCATCACTGCCGGTATCACAGTCAGATTAACTATTACCACATTATTAAATTTAGCCACCGGCTTAATGATTGGAGGAGGAATTCTTCTCATTATTTGGATAGTATGGCTCTTAATTTCAGCCCAAGGATTTTGGGCAAAACGTTCCACTCAAGTAGGGACAAATGCCATCATTTCTACTTTATCCGTTATCGCCATTTTAGGAATTATTAACTTTTTAGCGGTTCGCTACTCGACCAAAATAGATTTAACTGAAAATCAACTTTTTACTCTCTCTCCTCAATCCCAAGAAATTGTTAAAAATCTAAAAGAACCCGTCAAAATTTGGTTATTTGATAATGACCCTAGCCCAAATGATAAAGAACTTTTAGAAAATTATCGTCGTTATAGCCCTAACTTTCAATATGAATATGTTAATCCGGATCAAAATCCAGGATTAGTTAGAAAAATAGGCGCTAAAGCTTTAGGAGATGTTTATCTTCAGTATAAAGATAAAAAACAGCAAATACAAACTTTAATCACCTTTGGCACCAGAGAACCTCTTTCAGAAATTAAACTCACCAATGGAATCGAAAAAATCTTAAGTGATCGCATTAGAACCGTTTATTTTCTTCAAGGACACGGCGAACACTCCTTAGATGCGGCTGAAGGAGGAATATCTCAGGCCGTAACCAGTTTGAGAGAAAAAGGCTATCAAGTCGAACCCCTTAATCTAGCTCAAAGTTCGGGAATTCCCAAAGATGCAGATGTCATTGTCATTGCAGGACCTAAACGGGATTTATTTAAACAAGAAGTAGAAGCCTTAGAAAACTATACGGCTAATGGCGGCAATCTGTTTATTTTACTCGATCCTACAGTTAATGCAGGGTTAACTCCTTTGTTAAAACAATGGGGAGTCGCACTTGATGAGCGTATCGTTATTGATGGTTCCGGTGCAGGAGAGTCAGTGGGGTTAGGTCCTGCTACGCCTATCATTACCACTTATGGGAATCATCCCATTACCAAAGATTTTAAAAACCAAATGTCTTTTTATCCTTTAGCACGAGCGATTGACACATTACAAACTAAAGGAGTCAATGCTGTGGCGCTATTAGTCACCAATAACCAAATGTGGGCCGAAAGCGACCTCACTGCTGATAACATTGCTTTTGATAAAACTAAAGATATTCCGGGGCCGTTTGACTTAGGGGTGGCACTCACTCGGACTTTCTCTTCCTCATCTCCTACAAAACCCGATGCTAACTCTTCATCCCCCTCTGAGAGCGAAAAACAACCCTTCCCTCAAACCACTCCTTCGCCTTCTACTACCCCCCTTGAGCAAGAAAAATCGCCAACCACAGGCGTTACACCTTCGCCGAATTCTCCACAAAAACAATCCACAAAGGTGACTCCTTCGCCTAACTCTCCACAAAAAGAATTAGCAGGCGTTATCTCTTTCCCTTATGAAATTGCCGCACAACCCGAGGCCCCAACACAAGCGGCTAAACCCTCTCCTTCCGAAAGTTCCCAGAAAAAACAACAAACCAAACAAAATCAACAACAGACAAAGGAAACCCCTTTACCCGATGTTCAAACTCCTCAAAGTCCCTCTCCTACCTCGTCTCCTCCCTCTAATTTCATCAATCCCGATCAAGAAATCTATGTCTCACCCTCAGCAAGTTCTCAAAGCGCTTCTCCTTCTGTAACCCCTCAAACCAACAAACAAGAGCAAAAACCCTCTCCTTCTCCCTCTGTTTCTCCCTCACCTTCTGCGGTAGTTTCTCCGTCGCCTTCTGCGGGAGTTTCTCCGTCACCTTCTGCGGGAGTTTCTCCGTCACCTTCTGCGGTAGTTTCTCCGTCACCTTCTGCGGTAGTTTCTCCGTCACCTTCTGCGGCGGTTTCTCCTTCTCCTACAAACACTAATAGAGTACCTTCAGACAAACCTATAGAAGCCAAAATGGTAGTGATTGGTAACTCCTCTTTTGCTACCAATGGGTTATTTGATCAACAATTAAATGGAGATATTTTTCTAAATTCTGTTCAATGGTTAGCTAATGGGAATGAACAACCTTTATCTATTCGTCCTAGAGAACCTCAAAACCGCCGGATTGTGCTTTCTAAATTGCAAGCGGGTTCAATTTTTTGGCTATCGATTATCGTGTTTCCCTTGCTCGGTTTTCTCCTAGCCGCAATTACCTGGTGGAAAAAAAGGTAAAAAAAGGGTAAATACCCAAATTTTCGCTTAATTATTAGTGATTAGTTAGCCGTGAAGCGCCGCTTATAAACCGATGAAATTACAAAAAACCACTTTGGGATTGTTAACTGTTGCCGTTCTTTTAGGTGCAGGGGTATCCTTTTATGAAATTGTTGGCAAACCCCATCAGCAAGAAGTTCAAGAAAAGCAAAAACAAATTTATACCTTTAAGGAAGAGGATGTTCAAACTTTAACGGTTGAAAAGGGCGGAAAAACTCTAAAATTTGAACGAACTAAGGATAATACTCAAGTTTGGCGCATGAAGCAACCCGAAGATACTAATGCAAGTGATGCGGCTGTCTCTTTTTTGTTAGACTTATTAGTCGAAAGACCACGAGATCGCACCATCACTGTCCCCATGCAACAACTCAAAGATTATGGATTAAACCCCCCTTTAGCGACGATTACCGTTCAATTAGCCAATCAGGAAACTCATAAACTCGTATTAGGTAATCCGAACTTAGAAAATTTGTATATTTATGGTCAAATTGATCCGCCTGAAAATGCCAAAGAAGTAGAAGTTGTCTTAATTCCTAAAGAGTTTCAATATGCTGTAGAACGAGATTTGGCAGAATGGAAACAACCTCAAGAAAAAGAAACTGATCAACCATCTCCTCAATCTTCTAGTCAATAACATTTTTTGAGGTCAAGGCAGAAAAATTTTATTAAAATAAATTTAAACCTTTTTGAATTTTAAAATCAAAAAAATTCTACGAGGGGCTAGATTTTGTGCGAATAATCGCTTTAGCAATACTCTATGCTGTCACCGCTAAACTCGGGCAAATTTTCTCTTTAGTGGGGGGTAGCGTCACGCTGATTTGGTTACCTGCCGGCATTGCCTTGGCGGCTATTTTAATCTTTGGTTATCGTCTTTGGCCTGGGATTTTTTTAGGAGTATTGATAGCCAATTTTAACCTTCCCATTCCCCTGTTATCGGTGTTAGGTATGGCTACAGGCTCATCTTTAGGAGCTATAGTGGGAGCTTACCTGACTAAAAAAGGAAATTTTCACAACAACCTCGATCGTATTGAAGATGTCTTTAGTTTAATTGTACGAGGAGCAATAATTAGTCCGGTAATTAGCTCCTTAATTGACGTGCCGAGTTTATTTTTAGGCGGCGTTATTCCCCCCAATCAATTATCATTATTCTGGTTCCAATTTTGCATGGGGGATGCTCTGGGAGTATTGGTAATTACTCCTGTGTGTTTAACTTGGATATCTCCTATTAAATGGACGTATAAGCAAAAAATAGAGGCGTTTATTTTCTTTTTATTATTGTTGTTGATCTCGGGAATTGTCTTTAACGGATGGTTAATTAAAGAGCAAGACTTGTTGCCGGCTTTTATTATTTATCCCTTTCTAGTTTTAGCTCCTTTACGTTTTGGTTCAAAAGGTGCGGCTACGGCCTTATTACTGGTTTCTATCATGGCGTTATTGGGTTTGGTTCATGATACTGGGCCATTTGTCGCCAGTTCACCGCTCAAAACCTTGGTTCTTCTCTGGTTATTTGTTAATGTAGCTGCGGTGGTAGGGTTAGTGTTGGCTGCCTCAATTTCTCAGCTAATTCAAGCTAAACAACATCTTGAGCAAATGGCTTTATATGATTCTTTGACGGGTCTTGATAATAGAATATTATTAACCGATAAAATTACAGCCGCTTTAGCACGAGCAAAACGTTATCAAAATTATGCTGTGGTGCTTTATTTAGACCTAGATGGCTTTAAACTCATTAACGATACAATGGGACATGATATGGGCGATCAGGTATTAATTGAGGTTGCCAAACGTCTTAAAATGTGTGTGCGACAGACTGATGCGGTTGCTCGCATTGGAGGCGATGAATTTGTCGTATTGCTGCAAGATGTGAATCATATACAAGGTGCAGAAAGAGTCGCACAAGAAATTATTCAGATAATTAGCCGCCCCATCCAGTTGCACAACAAACAAATGCACATCGGCGTGAGTATTGGGGTTGCAGTTGCTCCTGGTAATGGTACTAATTTAAATCAATTGCTCAGAAATGCCGATCATGCGATGTATCATGCTAAACAGAGCGGCAAAAATACCTATAAATTTTATTCAGTTCACGAATTTAGAGAATCTAGGTAAATTTTTTAACCTAATAGCAGCAATCCTAGCACTCCCGCCATAGCGGCTAACAGAAAACGCCAGAAACGATGATAACTATTAACAGTGGTATAAGAGTTTTTTAAGCGAATTAAATCCAAGCAAGGCACTAAACCTCTGTGAAACCACCCCACCGTTTTGACTTGTAATCCTATCAGTTGATCGACTTGTTTCCAACCAAATAAAAAGTTACCAATGGGGCCTAAACGAGAAGCATAACGGGCAAAAATCATCCCTGTAGAATCCTGGAGTTTTAACTCCGAACCAAAGCGATATCCTGCATCACCTCGACCGATTAATTCGCATTCGAGACGCACAGGTTTGCCTCTTAAAGGACTGGCATAAGGGTCTCTCATGAGAGTTAAAATATCGGTTTGGGGAGCTTGCCCAAAATTCGGATACATAATCAAAGTTTGTGCGATCATTCCGATGCCAAATCCCCACAAAGGGAAAGTAATTAATAAAGCATACATTCCGGTAGGAGGAGCCAAAATTGCCCCCAGAATAAAACCAATGATTACCCCAAGCCAAGGAGCATTAAGCAGTATCACATCTAGAAAGAAAGTTCCATAAAGTTTAGTTTTATTTAAACGTCGTCCTTCTCTAACCACTAAAGCCATATCAAATTCGGTCTCTAGTCCCAGGTGTTCGGCATAGGTGGTTAAAGCGCGAATTCGTTTGCCGGTTAAGGGGTGAGTTGAATTTAATTCCATCCACCATCCCCAAGGGTTGAACATATCCCATAAAAATACTTGTCCCACTTCACGAGGATTAGAGGCAATGCGATAAGCGGTTCCTGTAGAAGATGCCGCTTTAGGGTCGGCAATTCCTAGGGCCCGAGTTCCTTGAATCAGTTGACTCGGTTGTGCTGTGCGTTTTCCTTCTTCGACGATGCCATAAGCAATTTTTACTAAAGCGCGAGATAATCCATTAGGATTTCCTGTGGTTTCTGCCGCAAAGTGATCGGCATAATATTCCCGAGTACGGGATAAGTAAAGAATAAGGTAAGTTCCAATCAGATAAAAGATATAAGCCGCTAAAGCCGCTTGTCCTGCCGCCGATTTAATTTTGTTGTGACCGCCTCCCCGGCTGATGCGATTTAAAAACACATAAATTAAATAAGTAATTTGTACCAGAGTCGAAGCAACCGTCATCACGGCAAAATCCCAATGAACAATATGCCCTAATTCATGAGCATATACGGTGGCGGCTTCATCATCATCGAGGTAGGTAAATAATCCCTCACTGACTACTAAACGGGCATTATTGGGTAACGAACCATAGGTAAAAGCGGTAGGATTTTGGTCATCAATAATCCCTAAACGAGGTTGTTTGAGATTTTTTTCTTGGCAAACTCGCTCAATAACTTCTGCACTTTCTTTACTGTAGTGACGTAATTCTGTTAAAGATACCCAACGGGTACCATAGAGTCCTGCTTGAACCCAGTCCATGATCACAGGAGAGAGGAAAAAAGAGACTAGACTAAAAACAATGGTTAAAGTGATGGAAATAATTAATCCCAGTGCAGGATCGTTACTTTCTAAAATAAATATTAAGCTTAGACTGGTGACAAACAGCATCCCAAACAGTAAGGAGATGGTAACGGTAGAAGCAAGGGCAAGACCGCCCGCAAAGCCTTTCATCGTTAGTTTTATGCCTGTCTGAGCGGCTCTACCGGCTTTTTGAGCTATTTTTTTGGGATTAGCTTGTGGATTGTTTTTAGGGGTTAATCCCTTGAGAAATTCTTGCGCCCATTGACTCACTTGGGAATCAAGGTGATGGGTTAATTCTTCAGCTAGGGCTATCGCTTTGTCGGTTTGTCCATTGCTGTAATAAGCTTTGATCAGTGCCATTTGCCCTTGGCTTAAGGTGGGATCGTTAGCATTAGCGGCTTGTGTACAGAATTCTTCTAGTAATTCAACGGCTTGTGAGTAGCGTTGTTCTCTCAGTGCCGTTAATCCATCTTGAAGTAACATTTATTTGCCTCCGACGGTTAAAAATAATTGGTTTCTACAACGGTTTTTGATTGTCTCTAGGTATACTCACTCGGTAAATGCAAGTTTATGAATCAGTGAACAAACTTAAGCCTTGTAATGGCGGGATCTACTAGCATTCTGTTTTCAGTATGCCCATTTTAGAAGCAAAATTTTCTCATAAAATGCTTTTTTTCGAGTCCAATAGTAGACTCATTACTTGAACCTATTTTTATCGCGTCGCTTAACAATTTTTAAAAAACTTGGGAATTAGGAGGACAAGATTCAAGGTTCTTGCCCCCTATTGCCGATTTTCTCTTGCCTGTTCCCTTAACTGAGATCTTGCACCAATTTATTTAAAACCTTGTCAAATCGGGGAAAGGTTAAAGGGGAAGGGACAAAGGCTATTTTATCCTTTACCCATTCCCCATTCCCCATTCCCCAAGAAAGCGTGGATATCGAACTGCTGCAAGATGTGAGCTTAAGCTTCTGTTTCAATCAAAACAGTCACAGCCGCATTAGCAATTAACATTTCATCATTTTTATCCTTCAGTTCTGGGATGGCCCGCCCTTGAACAATCATTCCTCCGTCTGAGACGGTAAGGCTTTTTTTCCCAAAAGGTAAAACCGCTAAAACCTCGTCTTTTCGGACTTGTTCAGCATAGGGAACAGCCACTTGTACCTGTACAATCATTTGATCAGGATGACTTAGTCCGGCCACTTCCCAAACACCAGGCAAAGCATTATGAGCGATGGCATTTCGTACCGCTCTAGCGGCAGCAACGGTTGGGTCTTGGCCATGTTGGTCTATGCCCATTCCCATCTCAATAATTAAACGTTTTTGTACCACAAGCTTGCTCTGTGTAGAAATGAGGACAAGACCATTTTATCAAGTTAGATAAATTTATGTTAAATAATAATAAGTTGCTTTATCTATCTTGATAGAAACCATCGATCTAGACCGCTTACAATAAAAGCAGAAGCGATTAAGGAAGGCAATTGTTATGCCCAGTGCTAGTTCTGTCGAGCAAGTATATGCTGATCTAGATAAGATTGAGCAAGTGGATTCTGTGACCGGTGCTGTTTATCGAGAACGGGCACAGGATATTTTAGCCACACCAAGCATTGCGTTGCAACTGAGAAAAGCGATCGCGGATCGTCTTTGTCAGATCAATCAATTGCTGATGTTTAAAACGGTTGATGGAGAAGATAGTTATTAATGCTCATTAGTCATCAGTCATTAGTCATCAGTCATCAGTGAACTAGACTCAATCAACAAAAAATTGATCACGAATAACCTATAACCTATGACTAATAACTAATGACTCATGACTAATAACGAATGGCTAAAATTAAAGCCAATTCCCGAGTAAGACATAAGGGGCCCAATAAAAAGGATGTTGGTAACGCGGATTTTCTAGTAAATTTAATTGAGCTTGTTTGAAAGCCCCGGCTTTATTGAGGGTTTTAGAAGACAATTTTTGATAAAATTGCTGCATAAATTCGGCTGTAGCTTCGTCATTAACTGACCATAGCGTAGCTAAAGTGCTTCTAGCGCCTGAACGCACTGCCATACCAGCTAACCCTAAAGCCGCTCGTTTATCTCCTGATGCGGTCTCACAGGCACTTAAAACCAGAAGTTCGATCGCTGCTTGTCCTATATGGGTTTTTTGTTGTAAAAGACTTTCCAACTGAAGAATATTAAGTCTTTCATTCCAAGTTAAAATAAAAGTGTCTTCAAAGCGTGAACTAAATTGGCCATGAGTCGCTAAATGTAGAATAGAAAAATTATTATTTTCTAGATTTTGGTTTAAATCTTTTACGGTAAACTCTTGATTAAGAAGAATTCTACTAGGAACATAAGTCTTAATTTGCTCTAACTCTTGCGCGACAAAACGTAAAGGAGGAAAGCCAATTTTTGCTTGAGTTAAGCCGCCCGCTAAAGTGAATAGTTTTGTCTCTTTCAAAGGCAGAGGATTTAAAAGCTGTAATCCAGAGGTAATAGCAATATTGTAATTTTTCTGGATCAAATATTGTTGATTTGCACCATCATATAAAGCACTGATAGGAATATTTTGTAGCGCAGAACCCGAAACAAATACCAGAGTTTTCACACCGGATGCTTCTAAATCAGCTTCTATTGGTTGGATTATCCACTGATAAAGCTGTTGTCCGACCGTGAAAAATTCGCGTTGACTTCGAATAACTAGATTATAACGAAATAGAGCAATAACTCTTTCTAATTCTTGTGCTTTCACCCAACTAGCATAGTAACGTAGAGGTTGTTTAGGAAGACTGAGAATTATAGCCAGACGAGTGGGTAAGATAATCGTATAGACGACGGCGGCTTGGGGATCTATATCATCAATTTTTTTGGGATTACTCACTATACAGGATTGTTGAAAGAAATTATCTAATTCAGCTATTCTTAATAATTCAATTACATCTCTAGCTCTAGATAAGTTCTCTTGAGGAATGATTCCTTGCTGGTTAGGTTGTAACAATAGATCCACTAATTCTCGATAGACCGGTTCGACTTCTTCTTGAAAACTATATTGAATTTCTTGGCTATTGGCTACTAAATCATTTTTAATTAATTCTAGGGTCTTCACCGCATTCTCATAAGTATTAATAGCGGCTTGTTGTTGATTTTGCGCTCGATAAAGTCTACCTAATTGCCACTGCCAACGATAGGTAATTTCTGGAGCATTAATGGACTGAGCAATGATGAGAGCTTGTTCGGTTAAGTTCTGAGCGGTTGACCATTGTTGAGTGTGTTGATAAATTTTTCCTAACGTTCCTAAGCCGTAACTTTCTGTGCGTTTATCTCCTAAGTTTCTCGCTTTTTGAATCACCTGACCCACTAACTCAGCTATTGCTGACCAAGAAGGGAGATTGAGGGATAAATTTGAGTTTATCTCAGCTTCTTTGAGGATAATTAGATTATTGAGAAAATTGATCTGAGCGTAAAGATCAGTGTGATTAGTCGGTAATAGATGGAAAGTGGTTTCTATGCTAGGAACGAGAGCGGCGGCAGTTTTCCATTGTTCAGTTAATACTAAGACTCCTAAGAGCGCGAGTTGACTTTGAATTTTTGTTCTTACGCTTAAGGCTTTTTCAGTGGATTGTTGATAAAAATTTAAGGCCTTGTCTAAATTTTTTTGAGTTTGTTCTAGTTTACCTAAACTTAACAGGATACCCGCTTGGTCTTCTGGGGATGTTAGCCGCGACAAAATTGATTCTAAAATGCTTTGAGCTTCTTTGATTCTACCATTTACCCGTAAAATATTAGCCAGTCTGCGCCATCCTATTACTTGCATTTCATCAAGTTTTGGCGACAAAGCCGCGAGTTTTTGTTGAAGAATTTCTTGGTTTTGTATTTCCTGTTGTGTAGTTTCTATTTTGCGATTTTGGCAACTAAAAGGAGATAAGGCTAAAGCTTGGATGAGCAAATCACAGGCCCGGGGATATAAACCTAAGCTTTGTAAAGCTAAAGATTGATTGAGTTGAGCGCGTAAAATCCCGGTAGGGTCTTGAAGAGTTTTATAGGCGGTTTCAGCTTGTTCCCAGTAGTCAAAGGCGGTTTGATCCTCTCCTTTAGCAAATTCTAGCAGTCCTCTATTATTGAGAATTTGTCCGTAAACTCGTAGATTTTCTTTAGAAGAGGAAGGAGGTGGGAGAACTGAGAGACTTTCTGTAATGGCCTGTTGTGCTTGAGTGGATAATCCTACCTGCTGATAGGTTAAGGCAAGTTGACTTAAAATACTGGCTAAATTGAGCCATTTTTTCTGATTTCGGTAAGTGAGAGCGGCTTGTTGCCAAATCTCGATGGCTTCTTCAATTTTACCCTGTTGAAAAAATTCTTGGCCCTGTTGTTCTAATTGAGCAGGATCAATGGTGTTTTGAGCAATTGGCGCAACAATAGGAGTGTAGGCTATGGTGGGAGAAAGACTGGCAAATGATAAAGTTAGGCTGGCTAAAAAGCCAATCAATACTAAGATGGCTAGGGAAACAAAACGATGGAACATAGAGGTAGATTAAAAAGCTAATTTCTTAGCCATTGCTCATTATGACCTATCAGGGACGAGTTTTGCATAAAAGTTATTTATTTTAAGGCTGAGGGGTGTTATCTAAATATCTAAAAGTCAACTATTTCTTATATTATATAGCCCGCGTAGGCGGGCGAAGTTCCTTGTAGCTTAAGGCTGAAAGCCTGTAATAAATTTGCTAAACCTTTAATACTTCCTTTCCTTCGGCTCAAACATGGTAATTACCACAGGCATATAATTAATATCAATCCCTGATGGTGAATAATAAGCCAAAGTATGTTGTAAGAAATTGCCATCATCTCGAGAAGGATAATCTTCTCTTGAATGAGCGCCGCGACTTTCCTTGCGATTTAAGGCAGAAGTTAAAATCAACTCTCCGACCACCATAATACTCTGCAATTCCATCGCCTCAATTAACTCTGTATTCCAACAACTCTCCTGATCATCGATAAAAATTTGGGAATAGAGTTGCTTTAATTCCTGTAACTTAGCTATTCCTTGGGTCATCACTTCTTCTGTGCGGAAAACTCCACAATGTTCGCTCATGCAGTCTTGAAAATCTTGGCGTAATTTGGCGATGCGAATGGTTCCCTTTTGCGCCAATAAATTTTGGATACGTTCTTGAGCTTTATTAAGATATTTTTGAGCATCAAACTCCGGAAAATTTCGCTTTTGGACATATTGGGAAATACTTCTGCCGGTGCGTCGTCCATAAACTACACATTCTAACAGCGAATTACTCCCTAAACGGTTAGCACCATGCACTGACACACAGGCGCATTCACCAGCCGCAAAGAATCCTTCGACCAAACTATCTGCACTGCGCCGGACCTGTCCATCGGTATTGACTGGAATTCCTCCCATACAATAATGAACGGTTGGGCGTACCGGCATCGGTTCATTGACTGCGTCTACTCCTACGAGTCGATGCGCTTCTTCCCAACAAAAAGGAACCCGACTCATGATCTTTTCTTTCCCCATGTGGCGGAGGTCCAGATGAACAAAAGGACCGCCGGCAGTTCCATCCGCATGAATACCCCGTCCGGCACGAATTTCTAAA
The DNA here is from genome assembly GCF_000147335.1 of Gloeothece verrucosa PCC 7822. Classification (NCBI taxonomy): domain Bacteria; kingdom Bacillati; phylum Cyanobacteriota; class Cyanophyceae; order Chroococcales; family Aphanothecaceae; genus Gloeothece; species Gloeothece verrucosa. Next base: position 3,419,562 of record NC_014501.1, on the reverse strand, counting down.
GAAATGGCGCGAGAAGTGATATCTCGGGGGGCAAGTTCCATCTGTTTAGGCGCGTAATGCTCCATAAATCGTTCTCCGTTACTGTTTCGCAGGTAAGCACCCTCGCCGCGCACCGCTTCGGAGATCAAAACTCCTACCGGATATAACCCAGTGGGATGAAATTGCACAAACTCCATATCTTCTAGGGGAACGCCGGCCAAAGCGGACATGGCTAACCCATCCCCAGTAGAAGCATAATCATTAGAGGTGGTATTGAAGACGCGACCATATCCCCCTGTAGCAAACATCACCACTTTAGCGCGAATAATTTCCAGTTGTCCGTCTCTGATGCGGTACATCACGACACCTTTTGCTTCTCCTTCTTCGAGGATCAATTGCATCACATACCACTCATCATAGATATTTACCTCGTGACGGCGTAAATTATTGACCAATTCGTGTAGCATCGCATGGCCGGTTTTATCGGCGGCGTAACAGGTGCGTTTATGGGAATGTCCCCCAAAGGCGCGTTGCGCTATTTTTCCATCTTCGAGACGGGAGAAAAGAACTCCCATGTGTTCTAAGTCAATGATGACCTCGGGTGCTTCTTTGGTGAGATATTCCACCGCATCTTGATCCGCTAAGTAGTCTGATCCTTTTACGGTATCGAAGGCGTGTGCTTCCCAAGAGTCTTCCGGGTCTACGTTTTGTAGAGTGGCGGCGATTCCTCCCTGTGCGGCGACTGAGTGAGAACGAATCGGGTGAGTTTTGGCAATAACAGCAACATCAATATTAGGGGTAAGGCGTTTAATTTCTAAGGCGGCGCGACATCCCGCTAAACCACCGCCAATTATAACGACATCATGTTGTAGCATTTTATATTTCAGTCAGGATAAGGGCTTCTTTTATATATGGTGACGCAACGGATAACTCTCTTGGGTAAAATTATTGAACTTCTTAACAGTTGGTTTCAGATTGCTTTCACAATTAGATTAAGACATATAACGAAGAATTGCCGGAACCCCTAAGATCTTTACCAGTTATTGGTCGAGCTATTCCCAAATTTCAGCAAATTACCCAAAATAAAAATAATTGATTTTAAAAAAAAATAGTGATCTGATATCAAGTTTAATGCTATCAATTCCCTTTCATTCCACAAAATTCTACTTAACTCTCTTTGTAACTCTCGTACCCAAAGAACAATATCTATATAATATGGGACTGACATAAACCCATGAAGAGACTTAAACTAAAACTATCAAGAAAACCTCAGTTAAGAGCTTTTTTGGCTTAAACTGGCGCTATCTTTAACCATCTACCTTAGAGAAGGATAAATTGCCTTGCTTGAGGAAGGGTACAGAAAAGTAAGATAACTTTTCCAACTCTTCCTCTATTTTATTGATAGACCTGATCAATAAATTGAAACACCGGCTCTAACTGTCCATCCCAAAAGCGATAATCATGGCCTGCACCCGCCACAGGATGATAAACTACCACCACCCGATTTTGATGATATTGTTTAATCGCATTATAAAACAAACGACTTTGAGACTCTGGCACAATCTTATCTGCCGTACCATGAGCTAAATATAACGGCATTTTCCACTCCCGCGCCCTAGCTTGAGGATTATCTTTTCCTTTCCAGCGCTCAGGAAACTGTTGATAAGCACCATAAACCGCCGTCATCAAGCGATCACTTTTCATATTTTCCTGACTAAAATCTCCTGAAAGACTGGCACCGGCCACAAATAACCCCGGATTTTCCAAAGCAATTAAAGCAACTCCTCGGCCTCCCGTCGATAACCCCAATAAAGTATTATGCTGTCCAGAAACAAGTAAATGATGTCGCTGCTGCATTTGTTCAATAAATAGCTTAATAAATTGCCCCCCCGGCATCGGATTCCATTTCATCGTTGTTTGGGGATAATAGCTACTTTCATAGAGAGTTTTTCCCATTTCTGGCAAAATTAAAGCATAGCCGTATTTATCCGCGTATTGGACTAATTTAGAATTTTCTATCCAGCTAGTGCGCTTAAAATTCCAACCCGGCAGCACTAGCACACAAGGTAAAATTCGATTAGGTCGACTGTTCGAGTTGGGAGGGATATAAAGATCGTAGCTAACATTATTAACCATCAAGTTTTTGTTCCATCCCACAGTAGCATTAGTCACTTTCCCAGCATTAGAAGAACGCTTGATGGGTTCTGAAGTTAATAAAAAAGATGATTGTTCTGGCCGTTGGACTAAATTATTTGATACCGTAGAATTGGATGTTATCGGCAACAATTGACCAGTCACTAGCACTCCTCCGGTTAGACAATACCTAACCCAGCTTAACCACAGCCTAGTTTTCATTTCCTTTCTCCCTAAATTCTCTCACACTAAAGCTGATCCAAGTAAACGTGAAAAAAAGGTTACTTTTAATCATACTTCCCTGTTTGGGAAGCTTGACTTTAATAGCTCTGAGCTATGGCAAAGAGCGAATTATTAACCCGGTTTCAGTAGCCACTGTCTCTCAAAAAAATCATCAGACTGAAAGTTTAAAAAATAGTATAGCTCAAGAGGAGAAAATTGACTCCGACATTAGCAATATAGTCAGAAAAGCGCTCGAACTAGGCTATTATCATTATGCTCGACAACAGATTAAACTGGTTGAGGATTTACCTCTTCAAGTGCAACTGCTGCGAGAATTGACTGATGCTTACCTTGCAGTGGGACAAACTGAAGAAGCTTATTCAATTGTTAATCAAGCGGTGACATTAGACAAGGAAAGCGGCTCTTTTGATCCTCTCACCTGGTGCAAAGATTGGCTATTAACTGGCCAGGAAGAAAGAGTCAAAGACCTTATTCAGAATTTAGATAAAACATCCGAACAAGCGGCGCAAATTCGTTTAAGTTTAGCTCAAAGTTATTTCCAAGTGGGAAACATCGCTAAAGCTTTTCAATTAGTCCAATTAATTCCGGTTGATACGGTCTTTGTTCCTGATGATTATCCGAATCCTATAAATGAGCTTTTACAAGGGATTATCGACCAAGCACTGCAAGAGAATAATAAGGATTTAGCCGCTCAGGTAGCTCTCAGTTTTCCCGGAAAAATTGAACAAGTTATTGCTTTAAGAAAAATTGCTCATCAGTATTTTCAAGAAAAAAATTGGACAAAGGGAAAAGAAAAATTATCTCAAGCTTTGACCATTGCTAAAACGATTGATGCGATTCCCGTCATTCAAGACCGCCATAGTTTTTGGAGTGAACCTAATGCTAATCTATTGTTACAACTAGCTCAAGATTATTACGAATTAGGAGAGCGGCAAAAAGCTTTAGAAATTTTAGCTCTAGCCCAAGAATCTATCCAAAATTTTAAAACTCAATTTACCTTTGATGTTGTGGTTTGGAACCGCAGTAAAGCCCTACAAGAATTAGCTGCCTATTATTTAAATTTTGGAGAAAATCGTCAAGCACTTGCTATCTTAGATTTAGCCACTGAAGAAGCCAAAAAATTTAGAAGAAAGCGAGAAGTTTTAATTCAAGAATTGCTGACTATTGCTACGACTTATGTTCAAATAGGTCAAAAAAATAAAGCTGAGTTACTTTGGCAAGATGCTTTTTATAAATTAGAGATTATTGACCCTAAATCGGCGGAATTGGTTTTAAAAACTGCCCGTGTAGCCATTTTAGTTGGGCATAAAGAAGAAGGCATAAAACTTGTGGAACAAACTCAATCTTTTTTGATGCAATTAGAAATAGCTGCCTTAGCTGAAGAAGAAAAATCAATGGAAAAGTTAGCCGAAAAAAAATTACAAGAAATTAATCAATTACCGTTTAATGATGATAAAATCATTAGTTTAGAGCAAGTAGCTTTAAGTCTAGCAGAAAATCCTAAAATCGCCTTGAAGTTTTCAGGAAAGATTAAAAATCCTCTTGATCAAGCCTATCTATTAGTGGCAATTGCTAAAAACTATGCTCAAAAAAATAATTGGAATATAGCCAATAATCTATTAAAGCAAGCTGTGGCGGCGGCTGAAACTATACCAGAACAACAACAGCGAGAAGAATGGTTTATAGAAACTACTAATAGACTCATTGCAATTAATCAGGTAGATGAGCATCTGGTTGATGAAGCACAAGGAACTATTCCTCTATGGCAATTACAAGTTGCTCAAAAAATTGTCGAAAAAAGTAATTTATCAACCCTGAGAGCTAAAGTTAATTTAAAATTACTTCAAACAAAAATGATGGATAATAATGAAGAATCTGCTTTAAATTCACTGAAAAAAAACCTGAAATATTTTCAGAAAGCTTCATTAAAAAAAGAGTTTAATAAAGAGTTTTTAAATTTATTTAAATTGGCGATTAAGTCGAATAAAAATGATGTGGCTTTATTTTTAGCTGAAAATATTTTTGACAAGGATTATAAAATTGTCGCCTTACGTCAAGCGGCTCAAAAATATGCTGTCAATGGTAACAAAGAAAAAGCTAAAAAGATTTTATCTGAAGTGATGAAAATCGCTCAAACCATCAATGATAGTAGTAGAAATCAAGAATTAATCAAAGGCATAACAGAGCAACAGGAGAAAATTGCCGGTCAGAGGCAACAGAGAACATAAGTAATAAGTAATAAGTAATAACTAATAACTAATGACTAATAACTAATTAGTGAAAAATCTATTTCTCCCATTAGCTTTAGCCTTATATAAAGCTTTATCAGCCAGAGAAATTAACTCTTCATAAGATAAATTAGGCCCAGGAATCATGGTTGCAATTCCCATACTGAGGCTAACATATTTTTCTAACCCTAAACCCTGATGAGGCAATTTGAGTTGAGCAATAGCCTGTTGAATCTGCTTGACAACATGAATCGCTCCGTCAAGATCAGTATTCGGTAAAATGACTGCGAATTCTTCTCCACCGTAACGAGTAACCAGATCGGCTGAACGTTTTAGATTGCTGGCGATCCCTTGAGCCACTTGCTTAAGGCACAAATCCCCTTGAGGATGTCCATAAAAATCATTATATTGCTTAAAATGATCAATATCACATAAAACTAAAGATAAAGGAAGTTGCTGTCGTCTTAATCTAAACCATTCTCGTTTAATTGTTAGGTCAAATTGACGACGATTAGGAATTTGGGTAAGACTGTCAAGATAAGCAATGCGTTCGAGTTCTTGGTTAGCGGTTTTGAGTTCTTGATAAAGTTTAGATTGTTGAATAGCGATGGCAGTTTGTTTGCTCAGTTGAGTGATAAATTGAGTTTCTTCCTCTTTCCACTGGTGAGAAGATTGACAATGATGAACGATTAAAACGCCCCAAAGCTTTTCTTGTTCGATTAAAGGACTAATAATTTGAGCTTTGACTTGCCAAGCCGCAAGGGCTTTGAGTTGTGATGAGGGAAGATTCGCTTCATTAATGTTGTCTATCAACTGAAATTGTGAGGATAAGTCTAAACTTTTATCTAATTCAATCCAAAACAAATCAAGGATTTTCTCTCTTAATAAAGGCTGCCAATTTCCCCTAAGAGATTCGGCGACAATTTCCCCCTCTTTTTGAGCATTAAAACGACAAATAGTCACTCGATCAGCGTCTAATAAATCCCGGATTCCCGAAACAGCATTGTTAAGAATCTGTTCTAAATTTGAATAGCTGAGAATCTTTTCGGTGAGATCGTTGATCAGATGCTCTTGTTGCACTTGATGGTTGAGGCAATCGCTATAATGTTTCAGTTGAAGATGAGTTTTAATTCTCGCTAATAACTCCGCTTTATTAAAAGGCTTATTGATGTAATCTACTGCTCCCTGTTCAAACGCATAAGTTAAGTGTTCTTCTTCTTGACTTGCCGTTAAAAAAATAATTGGAATATCCTGATACATCGGATTGCTATAGAGGGCTTGACATACCTGTAATCCATCCATATCTGGCATCATCAAATCTAATAGAATCAGAGCCGGTCTAACCCGCTCCACTCGTTCTAAGGTTTGTTTGCCACTGGTAGCAAAGGTAAGCTCATAGCCAATCGGCTCTAAAATTCCTCGTAACACTTTGAGGTTACTTGGGACATCATCCACAACTAAAATGAGAAAATCTTTGGGATTAATGAGTTGACGCATTATTGATTAATTGTTCAAGAGATTGCTGAATCACTAAAAAGTTTTCAATGGTTTGAGGAATTTTTTCCCAATCATACTCATCAAGCTGTTGTTGTAAAGACTTGGCATAATCTAATATTAGCTGAGAATTATATTCTTGGCCCCAGGCTTGTAAACGTTCAGTAAATTCTTCTAACTGGCCGATGGTCATTTTTTTACGCAATAGCGGCAAAGTATTTTCGGCTTCCTCACGAAGTAAACCGAGCAACTGTAGCAGCGATTCTCCAACAGGAGATTCTCTCAATGGCATTAGATTGTCTTGCTTATTGTCTGTTGGCAGTGCCTCATGGGTTTTCTCTTCAGGGACAACTGAGAGTTTTAAGACTTTTTTTAAGGCTTTCACCAGTTGGGCACGACTGACCGGTTTACGAATGAATCCTGCACAGATTTTTCGTAATTCCATTTCTTCTTGAATTTCCGAGGAAGCAGTGACAATAATAACCGGAATATTAGCAGTTTTTTCATCTTGTTTTAGGAGTTGGGCCGTTTCTTGACCATCTAAATTAGGCATCCGCAGATCGAGCAAAATTAAGTCCGGATGATCATTATGGGCAAGTCGAAGGGCTTGATGTCCTTCTTCGGCAAAAAGGAGTTTATGGGTTGTTGCCGCAAAGTATCCCGCAATTAAATTGCGATTTGAGGCCACATCATCCACCACTAAGATAGTTGAGGTGACAAACTGATCTAAATTCTCATCTAGGGCAACTTTAAGCATCTCTGGCGCTAATTGATTGACCGCTACCACCTTGGGAAAATAGAAAGTAAATTTACTGCCTTGTCCTTGCTGACTTTGTAAATGAACGGTTCCTCCCATCATTTGAACTAACCTTTGGGTAATGGCAAGACCTAAACCGGTTCCTCCATATTTACGATTACTTTGACCTTCGCTTTGAGTAAAGGCATTAAAGATTTTTGTTTGATTGTCGGGGGAAATGCCAATACCTGTGTCTTCAACCGAAATTTTGAGATCGATTTTCTCGCTGTGTTCGGGGTTGGCGCGACAGTTTACCGTAATTTTGATCTGTCCTGTGTCGGTAAATTTAAAAGCATTTCCTACCACATTTAAAAGAATTTGCCGCAGACGCACTTCATCAAGTTCAACCCCACAAGGCAGCTTAGGATCAATCTCGGACTTGAGGTTTAATCCTTTTTCTGTGGCCTGATGCCGAAAAATTTGCTCAATTTCTGCTATCAATATCCGTAGGTTAATCGGTTCATAGTGTAGTGTTAATTTGCCTGCCTCGATTTTTGAGAGATCCAAAATATCATTGATCAGTCTTAATAAGGTTTTTCCACTAGCACTAATCGCTTCTAAATACTCTTTGGCTTCGGGTTCAGTGATAATGTCCTGTAACAAATCGCTAAACCCTAAAACCGCATTCATGGGGGTGCGGATTTCATGACTCATGTTAGCGAGAAACTCGCTTTTAGCTTTGTTGGCGATGTCTGCTTCTTTTTTGGCACGGCCCAAGGCTTTATTTTTTTCTGAGAGTTGTTTTAAGCGGCGTTTTTCCCCTTCTAAAAGGCGAGCATGAGCGATGGCAATTCCTAACTGAGCGGCTACTGCCTCGATTAACTCTATTTCGTCTTTTGTCCAAGGACGATACCCATCGCATTGGTGCAAGCTAATGATTCCATTCGGCTTTCCTTGATAAAATGTGCCTACGGCTAACATGGATTTGAGTCCCATCCGACGACAAAGGGGTTGAATATTTTGCAGCAGGGGGTCTTCATCCACATAATCCGAAGCAATGGCCGTTTCTTGCTCGAGTAACTTCATGATATGAGGGTTATCAGCTACAGAAATTTCTACAGATAAAATCGACGGATATCCACCCCACAAGTATTCGGCCACCACAGGAACTTGATTCACAGAAGATTGGGTATAGGTGTGCAATAGACAACGGTTGACTTGAAAGGCTTCTCCTATCTGCCGCGCTGCTGTTTGAAAAATTTCTTTAGGATCAAGACTTTGACGAATCTTATCGGTAATTTTTTGTAGCAGGAGGGTTTTGTTTAATTGATGTTGCAGGGCATCTTCTGCGAGTTTTCGGGCTGTAATATCTTCAGCAAATCCCGGAAAGCGATAGATTTGTCCTTTTTTATCATAAGTGGGAAAAGACTGAGCATGAATCCAACGGATTTCTTCATTTAGTCCAATAATTCGGTAAATTTCATCAAATGGCTCTCCTTTTTTGATTTGAGCATCTAAGGCGGTGGCCACTCTTGATAAATCTTCGGGGTGAATCGATACTAGCCAGGAACCGGGGTCTTGATAAAGGCTTTCACAAGTCTTACCCCAAATGGCTTGATAGGCAGGAGATATATAAATTATTTCGCCATTTTTTCCCATTAAATAAAAGACTTGAGCAATACTTTCTGTTAATTCTCTAAATTTAGCTTCACTCTGTTGCAGGGCGGCTTCGGCCTGTTTACGCTCTGTTAGGTCTGCCGCTAAACCGACGTAGTGCTGCAATTGCCCTAGATCATTATAAATGGGAAAGGCACGACTTAAAATCCAGCGAACCTCTCCATCGGGGCGTATGATGCGATATTCTTCTTGAAAGGGTTCTCCCTGTTGTTGCCGCGCAATAGCCATTTCTACGTTTTGACGATCATCAGGATGCAAAGCGTCAAACCAAGTGCCAGGATTATCGTATAAACTCTGACAAGTTCTGCCCCAAATTTTCTCATAGGCAGGACTAATATAAATGATCTCACTGACATCGGCAGAATTAATAAAGAAAACTTCTTCAATATTTTCGGCAATTTGTCGGAAACGGGCCTCACTGGTAATTAGAGCGGCTTCGGCTTTTTGTTGTGCTGTAATATCCACCGCCATTCCTCCTATCCAAGGGTCTTGCTCTTCTAAAAAAATGGGAAATTTACGGACAAGATAATTTTTTGGGCTTCCATCTGGCTGTATAGCCGATTCAAGGGTTTCTAAAATTTCTCCTGTGCGGGCGACATAAGCGTTGTTGTCTTGATACTTTTGAGCGAATTCTTGCGGAAATAATTCTTGAAGAGTATGAGCGATCACCTCTTGCTCCGATTTGTCTAACAGGTTGAGCAAAGCTTGATTAGCATAAATCATCTTTCCTTCTAAACTGTTGATCCAGGCCAGCAGAGGGGCATTCTTCATAAAAGCTTGGAAACGAGCCTTAGTTTCTCTCAGTGCGGTTTCTGTGCGTTGGCGTTCTTCTAACTCTTGTTGTAGGCGTTGATTGGCTTGTTGAAGTTGTCTTGTTTGTTGGGCAACTTGGGCTTCTAGATGCTGCTGCACTTGCTGAACTAGGGTGGCTTGTCCAATGGCAATCTCTAGGTGAATGGCTAAATTTTCTAAAAAATTGACTTCTGTAGCCAGCCATTGACGTTTACTGCTGCAATGATGAATCCCTATGAATCCCCATAGTTTTTCTTTTCCTTTGATGGGGATAATTAAATTGGCTTTAATGTCAAATTGCTCTAAAAATTTAAGGTAACATGGATCTAAATTGGACTGATAAATATCATGAATGACTCGAGTTTGATGATATTGATTTGGGTTGATTCGCGCTTGAGCTAAGCAGGGATCTTCTATTAGGTAATCTAACATTGACCACTCGGATTTTTCTACCGATTCCACGATAACTTTTCCCTTTTTTTCGGTTTCAAAGCGATAAATAATCACCCGATCACTTTGCAGAAATTGACGAACTTCTTGAGTTGTTGTCGCTAAGATGGTTTCTAAATTGAGAGATGAGCGAATTCTGAGAACCGTATCGAATAGTAATTTTTCTTGTTGATTTAAAATATTGAGTTGGGTGTTTTTTTGAGCAACTTCCTGTTGTAAATCTTGATTGACACGCTTGAGCAGTTTAAGGTTTTCTTGTTGAAGATTCTCTAATTGATTTTGTAAAAGCAATATCAGTCGATTGAGTTCATGAGGATCAATCGCTTGTAGCAGCGTGGTTTGAGTTAAAATTCCCCTCAGTTCACCTTTTGAATTGACTACCACTAGCCGCCTTACGTGATGTTGCTCCATTTTCTGATGACCTGACCAAAGGGTTTCTTCTGGCTGAATCAGCAAGAGGGGGCGACTCATAATTTCCTCGGCTCGTAAATCTTGACTATTCAGTCTTTGCGCCTGAAATGTGACAATATCCCTTTCTGTAACCATTCCTACGGGGATAATCGAGCCTGTGGGGGTGGATTCTGCAATGACTACACAACTAACCCGATGATCGCTCATTAAGCGAGCTAAAGATAATACATCTGCATTGGGAGAAGCCTGAATAACATTTTCACTCATTACCTCAGCAACGCGACGATATTTTAATAAGTCTGTCGGTTGTAAACTCGCTCGAATGCTTTGGGGAGTGATGATGCCAACCGGGCGTTGTGCGAGGTCCACAATGGGTAAATGGCGAACCTGATGCTGCTGCATAAAATGAATCAGTTCACAACAGTCGCCAATTTCGGATTCAAGACGGGTGATTAAGTTTCGGGTCATGACATCCGCTACGCAGGTGTCTAGCGGTAATTGAGCGGCTGTTAATTTTACCGCATCTCTTTCTGTGAATAAACCGATTAACTTTTCCCCCTCTTGGACTAAAGCACAACTAACTTTTTTTTTCGGGGTGTTTTTTGGGTTGGTGTTTGGTGGTGGAGTCACGAGATAATTACCTGGGCTTTCCCCTCCACTCATTTGTTCAAGCACTTGCCCGACTAGCGTTTCTGGGGTTACGGTAAGAAAGTCTCGCTCAATATAGTTTTTAAGAATTGGCAAAGGTTCTTGTTCTAACATCAAAAACCATTACGGGAATAACTATTTTAATTTTACTAGGGAAAAGCCTGCTGTAGAAAACTTATACATCCCTAGACCTCTCTCTATATTTACACTTAATGAAAGCCCACCTACTGATATTTTTCATGATCGTTAAGAAAGTTCTTGATAAATTTTAACCATCGACAGCGCGATAGCATCCCAACTATAATTCTCCTCTACTAATTTTCGCGCATTGATTCCTCGTTGTTTTCTGCCTTGTTCATCCTGTAATACCCCCCTTAAGGTTTGAGTCAACCCCTCAACGCTGCAAGATGTCACCCAACCGGCGGCGGCTTTTTCTACTTCATCCCAAATATAAACCTGATTAGAAATGACCACAGGAGTGCCTATCGCCATTGCCTCTGCTACAGCAATGCCAAAATTTTCATAATAGGAGGGTAAAATAAACAAATCTGCGTCTGTGAGTAATTCGAATTTGTTTTCCCCTTGCACAAAACCTGTAATCGTGGTTCTTTCTCCTAATTTTGAGCTTTGTATTTTTTCTCGGATTTGCTGTTCATAAGCCGGCTCTTGAGGGTTACTCCCAGCTAAGACAAAATGAAAATCGAATCCCTCGCCTAACAAAATTTCTAAGGACGGAATTAATAAATCTAATCCCTTTTTCTGATCAATACGAGACATAAATAATAATAGCGGTTGTTCTTGGCTAATCCCCCATCGCAAGCGGCTTTTTCCTAATTCGGGTAATTTCTGTGGCAATTCTACCCCTAAAGGAATGACTAAATCATGGGTTTTCACACCATAACGTGAGGAAACTTTAGCTTCTTGTTCACTGGTAAAATGAATAGCGGCTGCCCCAGCTAAGTTAGGTTTTTCTAACAGTAACCCATAAATTTTTTTCAGGGTTTTTTTCTTTTCTAAATCGGCTGGGTCGAGAGTTCCCAGAGGACGTAAAATATAGGGTAATTGACAAGCCCTGGCCATCATGGCGGCTGCGGTACTCACCGGCGAAAATAAGGCATGAATATGGGCTAGATCATAGTTTTTTGCCTGATGAGCTAACCAACTCAATAAAGCTAGAGAAAATTTATAACGTCGAAAAGGGGAACAGCGAAAATAAATGATTTCATAGCCATCCTGTTTTACGGGTTGTCCGATGGGAACATTTAGCGGTGGTTGTCCCACATCTCCGTTAGAATCAGTCGTCACAATGGTGACTTCAACTCCTGATTTGGCTAAGGCCTTGGATAGTCCTAATACCATTTGAGATGGACCACCATACACTAAAGATATAGAGGGAATAATTTGCAGGACTTTCATTTTTTGATTGCTCGGCTATTGGGGGCTGAAATTAATTCCTGATAAAATTCTAATTGCTGTTTAGCTAAAGCTTTATTAGTATATTTTTCGATGACTCTTTCATAACCAGACTGAGCTAATTTTTGAGCGAATTCGGGTTGGGTAATGACTTGACGTAAACAAGTTTCTAGGGCGGCACTATCTCCTTCAGGAAAAATTAAGCCAGCTTCTCCAATGACATAGGGAATTTCTCCGGAATTTGACCCAATCACAGGCACTTGACAAGCCATAGCCTCAATTAAAACATGTCCGAATTGTTCTTTCCATCCAACGGCTGTTAAGGTTTTTACCTGATAATTTGTTTCCGAGGGTAACACCAGAACATTCATTAAATTAATATATCGAGGGACTGCGTCATGAGGGACACTTTCTGTGAGAATTAATCGGTCTTGAATTTCGTTTTCTCTCGCTTCTTTTAAAAGATTTTCTTTCAGTTCTCCTCGCCCTAAAAGCAATAGTTTCCACGACAATTCTTTTAAACCTGACAATGCTTTAATTAAGGTTAGTATTCCTTTTTCAGGCACAAAGCGACCAACAAAACCGATCACAAAATCATCGGATTTAATTCCTAATTCTGAGGCTAATTCGGCTTGCTGTTGCGCCTTAAATAAGTTTTCATCGACTCCTAATTGAGGCATCACTTTGACGGCCCCTGTGTAACCATGCTCTCTAAGAATATCTTCTGCATCTTGATTGCCGGCAATTAATCCGTCGGTATGACGAAGATTATAATTTTCCAGCCAAGAAATAGGAAATTTATTTTGATAGGGAAGATTCCACCAAGTAAAAAAACAGTTTTTGGCCTTGAGGTTTAATAGACGGTTAAGGGTAATTAACTGGGCATAGCCTAGAGATTTCGCTCCTTGTTCTACTTGAATAACATTTGGCTTAAATTCTTGCAATAAGCTTATTATCTCAGTGCCAAAACTTAATAAAGGTTGATTATTTTGACTTAAATTAGCAATAGGAATAACCCGAAAAGTACCATCGTACCAGGGTTGAGCTTTAATGATTTTATTTTGCACGCCTCCGGGTTTCCAACGTTGAGGAACAACAACTGTTACCTCTATTCCGTCTGCCAAATTGGCCAGAGTTCGCAGTTTTTCACAATTGAGTTCAACGATATAAGTATGACTAGCTACTAATATTTTCATGGTTTTTCTTTTCTTTCAACTCATCAGGGTTTGGGTTGGAGTCGGGAACTTGTTCCTCACGGCTGTAAATTTGTCCGTCATTCCATAAAGACATAATTTGAGTTTTCAACGCATCGAGAAAACCGAGACTATAAAAAATCCCTCGGCTGAAAACTTTGATAGGAGAACCGCTTTTATTACAGGGAGGATTTCCCAACACATGACAATCAAATAACTTAGCATAAAGACGCAATTGCTCATTAAAGGTTAAATTTTTCAGAGCCATCAGGAAATGATTGTGATAAAAGGTCAGTTGGTATTGAAGAGAGCGGGTACTGATATCATGACAGCCGCCGCTTTCTTCTCCTAAATGCACTAAATAAGCTTGTGGATCGTACCAGATTTTATAGCCGCTTTTTCTTATTCTTAAGCATAAATCCGATTCTTCTCTGACGGCATTTCCTCGAAATCGTTCATCAAACCCAATGCCGTATTTGGTAAATATTTCCCGTCGGAAAGACATATTACAACCTCGGGCTGAAATAACTTGTTGAGGTTTAATGGTATGGACTAAATCTATATAATACCAAGCGATGCCGGGGTCCATAGCTTGAGGGGGTAAATCTTCAATCACATAAGGAGAATCCGAAGAATTAACTTTTTGAGAATCTGCTAATTTCATGCGATCAAAAACTCGTCCTGCTACCCCTCCAATATCGGCATTTGAGAGATAGTTACGAGCGTGAGCATTTAAATATCCTTCGGGCAGTTGTACATCATCATCAATAAAGAGAATAATTTCGCCTTGAGCTTGTCTGATTCCGTAGTTACGGGCGCCCGGTAAACTCGCCCAATTGACTCGAAACCATCGAATTTTCTGATGGTTTGATAGCTGTTCTAAATAGGTTTGAATGTCGGGGGTATGGGTGGGAGTTTGATCCACTACTAGCACCTCAAAAGCTGGATAATCTTGTTTGAGAAGATCGCTGAGGGTATCTTTTAAGGGTTCTTCCCGTCTATAAGTGGGTACAATTACAGAAATATAGGGATAAGTCATAAAAAATTCGATTTTAGCTGTCAAAAATTTTAAGTCCAGGAAATTTTTTTTCTTTTAAATTTTAATTTTTTGCCTTGAGAATTTTCCTTGTCGGGTAGGGGAAGTTCAAGTTTATCAATTTCTGGTAACTTTAAAATTACTCCTGCAAAAAACCAATAATAGACTCCTACTGGATCAGTATCCATAGGATACCAGTAAGGCAAATAAGTAATGATCACCATAAATACCCAAAAGCTTGCACCATAACTGGCAATTCCTGGGTTGCGAACTGAACGATAAGCTTTAAAAGTTAGCATCAGTAAATGGGTTAAGAAACCCATAAAAGCGAAAAATCCTACCACGCCTATTTCATATATAATTTTAGCGTGATAAGTTTCGAGAAAATATATGTCGCCCAGAAAACGGGCTGAGGATGTGGCTTCTCCTAAACCTTTGCCGAAAATCCTACTATTATCTAAAACAAGATTGATTTGTTCAGACATAAAGTCTAAAGGGTTAGAAGCTGCCCAACGACTTAGAAAGCTCTCATAACGCTCTTGTATAAAGTCCGGGTTAAAAAATGAAAGTGCGGCGACTCCTCCTATAATGATAAATACTCCCACTCCGATCAGAACCGGAATCAGATGTTTAAGTTTAAGAAACAATTGTTTGAGATTGGAACCTTGGGCTGTTGAAAGGAGTAAAAAACTTAAAATGAGTAAAACAAGATAAATACTTGGCACTAAAATAAACGCCAGTCTTTGACCACAAATAATAGCATTAATTAAAACTAATATCATACTGATTAAGCCTGCAATTCCCCAAAATAGAGAGGTTTTTTGCAAGTTTTCTCGAAAAGAATTAATCATTTCACTAAAAGTAACCGTATAACTAATAGCCGCATGGGCAACGAGAAACCAACCCCAATGCCAAGGCGATACAAAAGTTCCAGGTAAACGAATTTGTCCAAACTCTGGGCTATATAATAAAGAGCCGCCGATAAAACATCTTGCCTCTAAACTGGCTTTATATAACTGAACACCTGATTCATTGCGTGTGCCCAGACATCGGCCACTTTTGAGCATCCAGTATTGGACTAATCCGAGGAGACAGCAGATAATTGTTAATACGACTAACAGCCGCCCGAGAAAAAACAACTTTTTTTTATCTTCGATTAAATAATAAGCACATAAGGCTAAAGGAAAATAACCGAGCAATACTTTCAAGCCAAATAATCCTTGTAAAAACGTTAGCCCTTTTCGACAGGGTGCTTTAATCAGTTCTCCTGTCAGGGGACTCTGAATTAAAACCGGGTTAGTTTCATCACAAACGGGAAGAAATTGCTGTAGTGTATTGACAGTCATGAGCGTCAGGAAACAGCATATTAGTAAAATTGTTAAGGTGGGCTTAATTTTTTTGGGGATTAATATTGGTAGTCTTTTGCGGCTACGTTCTTGGATAATTTTGATTAGGGCAGGAATATAAAAAACATCTTTTACAAGCTGTAAAACGACACTTCCACCACCGATTGAGTAAGTTATTGTTCCTCCAAAAGGTATATAAATTAAAAATACCCACAGGGCTTGACGAGGATATTTATAGCTGAGAAACAGTATAGGAATTCCTATTCCCACCATGATTCCTTCTTTCACTCCCACCGTAAGCATCAGGGGTATTCCGAACACAATCAAACAAAAAATCGAGGAAAATATGGCTCCCAGCAAATTTTTTCGAGCTTCTCTCGCCTGTCTTTTCTGGGCGATTTTTGTTTTGAAGTCCACCTGCTCGGCTTGATTTTTCGGATTTTTAGAAGAAGTTTTGCGTTTTTTCTTTTTTAGGGGTGCCATAACTAACGATTCAGCTAAAAATTGCGGCGAAAAATTAAGTAGGTGGAAGTGCTTTGCCCTGTTGGTTGGGGTTTTCCATGTTTGTTAGTTCGAATAGTTGAGATAAATAATTTTTAACTTTTGGGGGGTTCGATGCCCCTAAGACGGGCAATAATCTAACAAGCTCACGGATAACATCTGTCTTTGTCCTTTTAGTTTTTTGGCAATACCTTGAGAGCATTTTCATTTCTTCAGTCGAAAGTCTTACGTGCAAATCTTTTTCAGTCATATCTGTACCAATATGGTACAATAATTCTATCAGCTAACCACTGACCAGATTGAGAGTGAAAGGTAGGCGAAAGTCGGAACCTCCAAATTCTGGGGACGGTACAGTACCTTGACAACTCAAGTTATGGGGTTCCAAGCAGGAAACAAAACCAATGGTTGGTTTGCGGTGCTTGGGGAAAAACTTGACCGTAATTAGGTCTAAGTCTTCCAAAAAAAGATTGGTAGCCAGTACCCAGGGACTCTGGGGAAGCAAAACGTCTATGCAGTCGGGCTGTCGGGGTAACACTGTTGGGAGAAACATCTCTTTTCGTCTGTACCAAGAACTACTAGATAAGTGGCGAAAAACCCTAAAAAGGAAGTAACTAGAAATGCCTGATGCCGAAGGCACTGCGCTAGCGCAGACCGTGAGGTTGGGAAGCCCGCGCTGTACCCGATAGGGTCAGCGTCGGGAGGATGTCACTATAGGTGAATCCAGATTACCTTTAATAGAGATTATGACTGCCTTGAGGCAGCCGCCAAAAAGTTCGCGCCCCGAGTTAACCTAAGTTCCACAGAGCAACATTTGCCCTTGAGGAAAACCCAACCAGAGAAACGGGCAGGAGTGAACCTTGACTCCAATTTAACATAGAGTTTTGCTAGGCAGACTGTTTCTACCTAGCGTTAATAAAAATCAATAAAATTCTCGAGTGATCAAGTGAAATGGTGTTGAACCACCTTGACTAAGTGTTCTGTCCAATAGTTAGCTGATTGGGCACACTGGGATTCTACCATAACTCGAATTAACGGTTCAGTTCCTGAAGCCCGGACTAATACTCGTCCTTGTGTTCCCATTTCGGTTTCGGCAAGAGTGATCGCCTTTTGCAAGGGTTCACACTCTTTCCATTTAGAGCGGCGTTCTCTATCTTCTACCCGCACATTGCGAAGAATTTGAGGATACGGCTGAAAACTTTGTTCTACTAAGGCGGCTAAAGAGTTACCCGACTGATGGACTAAAGCCGCCAGATGTAAAGCGGTTTGAATTCCATCTCCTGAAACACCGTGATGATGACAAATAATGTGTCCAGATTGTTCGCCGCCTAACATGGCTCCAGTTTCCCACATTTGGGCTTGAACGTGCTGATCGCCCACCGCCGTGCGAATTAATTGACCCCCAAGAGAGCGCCAAGCGTTTTCAAAGCCTAAATTGGCCATCACTGTAGCGATAATTAAATTATCTGGCAATTGTTTTTGCGCTTTAAGGGTTTGACCCCAAAAATAGAGAATATAATCACCATCTACCACTCGCCCTAGGGAGTCTACTGCTAAAACCCTATCCGCGTCTCCATCAAACGCTACCCCTAAGTCGGCCTGATATTCTTTGACAGCTTGTTGTAATAACTCGAGATGGGTAGAACCACAGTTAACATTAATGCGATCGCCGTCGGGTTTTTCATGTAAACAGATCACTTCGGCTCCTAAAGCGCGAAACAGAGCAGGGGCAATTTCTACTGATGCTCCCCAAGCTAGGTCTAGCACTATTCGCATTCCTTGTAAATCTACCCCTACCGGCAAAGATTGCCTCAAGGTCTGCAAGTAATCTTGTATTAATTCGCGGCGTTGATAATGTTTTCCCCATCCTAAATGAGTTTGTGTTAACCCGTTTTGAGAATCAATAGAATTGTTTAAAAGAAGGTTTTCAATTTGTTGAGCTAAATCTTTAGGCAGTTTTAATCCTTGATGATCAAAAAATTTAATTCCGTTATCTTCAGGAGGGTTGTGAGAAGCCGAAATCATAATGCCGCCCATCGTCTCTAAGGTGCGCGTTAAGTAAGCCACACAGGGAGTAGGACATAATCCCAAATGCCACACTTCGACTCCGGCAGAGGTTAACCCGGCTGCCATGGCCATAGCCAACATATCGCTAGAATTGCGGGAATCTTGCCCTATAATAATGGGTTTTGTCTCTTTTACCGAGGCTTTTAAAACTTGCGCCGCACAAAATCCCAACTGTAGGGCAAAAGGGGCATTTAAAAGCTCACCCACTTTTCCTCTAATCCCATCGGTTCCAAAAAGGGGAATTTTTGGCAGCACTGAAAGATGATTGAGGGATTTAACTTTTCCGGGATCTTGGCTGGCCGCATTTAGACGACCATTTCCGTTATGATATATAGAAGTTACCATATTAAGTTTTCCTCACACGACGTATTTACCATCTAAGAATATATCTTTATTTCAGAGTTGGGATAAAAAATCTACTCTTTGGCACAATTAAACTTAGCGATTCTTTTGCCTCAGACGCTAAGTTGTGTCAAGAGTTCCTCCATTTGCGCTAGAGAGAGTCCGGCTTGGATATAACGAGGATTATTGGGATTATAAGGGCTTAGAAGACGGTCAATGCTGATAATTTCCGCCGTTTCAGGAATCAGAGGAACATCGGCATCGGCAGCCGTAGCACCCATTAAAGAACTGGAAAATCCTTTAAAGATTAAAATTTGGTCTTTTTCCTCAAGAATCTGAATATTGACTAGCAAAATTTCTTGAGGACGTTTAAGGGTGTATTGTTCTAGCCGCTTTTCAAGGGAATTATTCATTGTTCAAGAGCAATACGTCCCTGTTTGGCTAAACGAATAAAAACAAAATAGACAAAGTAAAGTAAATAAACCACTAATCCGAGCAAACCGAAAAAGCCTAACACTTCGGCCTCGGTATTAGGATGAAAAAATTCCCTAAATTGCCAGGGCGCTTCTAGCCAAACTCGACAGAAGGGGGTATCGACGGCTTTTTCATTAAAGGCACAAGAGAGAAAAGGAATCATGGCACTCGCACCTAAAGTAGTGTAAATAGTGATCGCCCAACGCCAAGAGGTGAGAGTGGTTTTTAATTTACTGGGTGGCAAATCTTTAATTTCATCATTTAAATCCACCCAAAACCACAAAGAAATAGGAATCAGAACCCGTGCGGCAAAACCGGTTATATAACTCACTTGCCAACCGGGAATCATCAAATACACAGTAATTAATAATAAACTCGCTACTCGCCAGTAAATAATTAATAATCTAGAAATCGATTCGAGTTTTTCTCTCCAAGACCAGATTAAAAGAATAATTGGCAGGATAAGCGTTAATAATACTGCCAAGCGATAATCAGTCCAAACTAAAGATTTAAACCAAACGTCTTGCATTTTTTTCGGCTAAATTCTTGAAAATTCATAATAAAAGCCTGCTGGAGCAGGCTCGTCTGTTCAGTGACAGATCAAAAAGTTAGAAGTATTAGTCATCATACATACGGCATTCATCCGCATCGGGGTTAGCATCACAGTATTGTTGAAAGTAAGTTTGCTGAGGATGCTTTTGACGCTGATGAGCGGCTTCTGCTTGTACTTCTTCTACTGCATCCCAGGCAGCAGCGCACTCAGCCGAGTTGGCCCCTTCAGTGCTGCATACGGCTCTAGCGTTTTCGCGTTCTTGATCGATTTGTTCTTGAATATTACTCATGTTTCCTCTAATGAATTTAATAATGCCGTGTCACACATTTTATCAATGTTAGTCGGTTTTGACCTTCCCTCGTCAGAACTGGCTCTACATTACACCCTACTTCTAGCTTCTAGACTGGCGTTTAAGTCATGAAATCCTGACAAGGGGAACTAGCGGCTCTAATGACCAAGCGGAGTGCCATGATAGCTGTTGAGCAAGGGAAAAGGTTCACTTCTCGACAAGACTATTTAACCATGCGACAATAGATATAGCTTAGATCAAAAAACCCTTATTGTCTGACTCGAAAATTTACGACAATTCATTCTAGAAAACCGTGCATCAGCAACTAGCTCTGGCTAATCGGTGAGTAAATGAGCCACCAGCAACCCCCAGCCGCGCTATAACTCCCGCATCTGGGATAAAACTCAAGCTACAGAAGATATGACTAAGCCAATGCAGTGGGCCAACGCTTTATCAACACGTCCTTCTTTAGAAGCCGCTATTACTGAAGTTGTGGAGAAGGTTACTCAATCCATAACTAATCCAAATATAGGGATAGTTTTTATTTCTTCAGCTTATGCGAGTGACTATCCTAGGGTACTTCCTCTAATTTTAGATAAACTTCCGCTACCGATTTTAATTGGCTGTGGAGGAGGTGGAATTATTGGGGTCAACTCAGGAGACGTTCTAGAAATAGAAGGTACACCCGCTTTAAGTCTCAGTGTGGCGGCTCTGCCGGGGGTGCAGATGCAGCCGTTTTACCTAGAAGGAGAGAATTTACCCGACTTGGATGCTCCACCTAAAGCTTGGATCGATTTGATCGGCGTTTCACCCGAACAAAATCCTCAATTTATCTTACTGTGCGATCCCTTCACCTCTAAGATTAGTGATCTGCTTGAGGGACTCGATTTTGCTTATCCAGGCGCGATAAAAATTGGTGGGTTAGCTAGTTCTGCCACTATGGGACTTCAACAGGCCTTGTTTTATCATCACTCAAAGGATAACAATACTTCTGTTTATCGAGAGGGAACGGTCGGCTTAGCTTTGTGGGGGGACATTATTCTAGAAACTATTGTCGCTCAAGGCTGTCGCCCGATAGGCTCTCCCTATCGGATTAGTCAATGTGAACGAAATATTATTGTTGAATTAACTGATACAGACGATGAATCAACATCTCGTCCGCCTCTAGCGATTTTACAAGATTTAATTCAAACTTTAAGTGAGCAAGACCGGCTCTTAGCCCAACAATCTCTATTTATCGGTATTGCTCGGGATGAGTTTAAGCTTAAACTCAATCATGGCGATTTTTTAATTCGTAATTTATTAGGTGTCGATCCCAGACAAGGGGCTATTGCTATCGCGGATCGGGTTCGCAATGGTCAACGCATTCAGTTTCACCTACGAGATGCTCAAACTTCGGCCACAGATTTAGAAATTCTTCTACAAGCTTACCAACGCGAAGCCGCTCAGTCTAGTCCGGCAGTAGGGGCCTTAATGTTTTCCTGTTTAGGGCGGGGAGAAGGGCTTTATGGAAAGCCAAATTTTGATTCTAGACTGCTGCGAAACTATCTGCCCAAGATTAGTATTGGCGGGTTTTTCTGCAACGGGGAAATTGGACCGGTAGGCGGCAGAACCTTTTTACATGGCTATACCTCAGCTTTTGCCATTTTTCGCCAACCTTGAGGCCGAATCTGATGAAAACAAGAGCTAATGTTTGGTGGAATTCTTTGCTGTGTTTATGTTTATGTATTAGCCTCTTGGTTTTATTTTCTCTTCCCTTTGATATTTTTCAATCGCCTCGCCATCTGTCGGCCTCCTCTAATACCCCAGAAGTCAGAGGAGTATGGCTAACTAATGTGGCCAGTGGGGTGTTTTTTGCTCCTTGGAGTATTAACCGCGCTATTACCAGTCTATCCCGTCTCAATTTTAATACTCTTTATCCTGTGGTTTGGAATCGGGGTCATACCTTTTACCCTAGTCAAATTGCTCTTAAAGAGACAGGACAATTAGAAGACCCTTTACTGCGGACTCTGCGAGCGGGTTCTGATGTTTTGGCAGAAATTATTGAAGTGGCTCATCGAGAGGGCTTAACCGTTTTACCCTGGTTTGAGTATGGGTTTATTGTGCCGGCTGATTCTGCCTTGGCGAAACGTCATCGCTCTTGGTTAACTCAAAATCAACAGGGACAATATTATCCTAAAAGTTCTAAAACCGATGAAGTGTTACAAGATGATGTTTCTTATCAACAAAAAAATATTTTATCAAAATGGTTATTCCAGAGCTATCAACAACGAGTCAAAAATTTTGTTTGGTTGAATCCTAATCATCCAGAAGTGCAAAAATTTATTAAAGACCTGATTGTCGAAGTGGTGACTAATTATGATGTTGATGGTATTCAGTTAGATGATCATTTTGGCTTACCGGTTGAGTTAGGCTATGATCCGCTAACGATTAAACTTTATCAGAAAGACCATCAAGGCAAAAAGCCGCCCCGGAATTTTCGGGATGGGGAGTGGATGCGCTGGCGAGCCGCTAAGTTGACAAATTTTATGGAAGATTTAGTCAAAACGGTGAGAATAATTCGGCCCGATGTCCGCATTTCTCTGTCTCCTAATTCTCATTATTTTTCTTATCAGAATTATCTACAAGATTGGAAGACTTGGGTAAAACGGGGTTTGGTCGATGAGCTAGTGTTACAAGTTTACCGTAGTAATTTACAGGATTTTCAAGCCCAATTGTCACAAGCGGCGGTGCAGTTCTCTCGCCAACGTATTCCGGTCAGTGTGGGCATTTTAACTGGGACTTGGCGTAGTCCTGTCAGCATCTTAAAAATTGAACAGCAGGTTAAAATTGTCCGCGAGCGTGGTTTTGCTGGTGTATCGTTTTTTTATTGGGAAACCCTATGGGGATATTTTACGCCAGAATCACCCCGTAAACGTCGACAAGTTTTTGAGAAAATTTTTGCTCAACCGGCTTTGCGTCCTGAAGTTGCCGCACTCACGAATTATTAGTTATTAGTCATTAGTCATTAGTTATTAGTTATTAGTCTTTAGTTATTAGCAATTCTCTAAATTATGAGCTATTTAAAATTTGATATTTTTAAACTTTATCGGTTTTTTCATTCGGGTTTTTGTCTCAAGTGGACTGGGGCGACTTTTAGCGGCTTTTTGTTTAGTTTGTTATTCATTGAAATCGGGCAAAGAGGAGAACTGAAAACTGTTGATGCCATGATCGGCGGCACAATTATCGGTTTAACTCAAGGGTTAGTTCTAAGCCAATTTTTTCCTAATACTTGGTTATGGATTTTTGTTAATTTGATGGCTTGGGGCTTATTGGCAGGAAGCCATATAGGGGTGATGGGTTGGGTGGCCCCTAATAGTATGTTTTTAAATGTTCGTTTGATGTACGGTGCAATTTTTGGGGCGATGGTTGGTCTTTGGTTGGGGTTATGGCAATGGATTATTTTACGAAATTATTTTTATCAAGCTTGGCATTGGCTTTGGATCATGTTAATAAGTTGGGGGTTAGGGTTATCTATAGGATGGGGTTTAGGGGGAATATTACGCTCCCTAACGCGGCTTTTTATTGGTGAGGTCATTGGTTTATCAGTTACTTGGCTTATTGTGGGTTTGATAACAGCGTTAGGAATGATTGCATTATCACAAACCAATTTATCTATTGATTAGTTATTAGTTATTAGTCATTAGTCATTAGTTATTAGTTATTAGTCATTAGTTATTAGTTATTAGTTATTAGTCAAACTAAATCCGTTTAGTTTAAATCTGCCAAATAGGTTGTAAATCTAAGTAACTATTAATCGATAAAAATAGAGACGTTAGCAACAACGCCTCTACAAAAATAGGTTTTTTTTAAATTCCGGCATGACCTAACGCTAGTCCTGCCACAAGCATACCCAAAACGAGAAAAGGTTGAGCGCTGGCTTGATATTTGACATCATTTTCCAACGGAGAGCGCAGGAAGTACATATCTTGGAAGGTAATCTGAGGAATCACCAGCAAGAGTAAAATCGTGGCATAGAGGTTTTCATGAATACTGATCAGATATCCAGCAATTCCGGCTTGAAAAACATCGATCATGATTACACAAATCCAAGCCGCCGTGCTTACCCCAAACATAACCGGTAGAGATTTTAATCCCAGTTGGCGGTCACCTTCAACACTTTTAAAGTCATTGACAACGGCAATGCCTAAGCCGGCTAAGCTATAAATCAAGGTCAATATGATAATTGTCAGGTTTAACTCTCCAAATAGAGCATGACCGGCCCACCAAGGTAGCGCAATATAGGAAGCACCTAGGGCATAATTGCCTAACCAGCCATTTTTTTTCAGTTTTAGGGGTGGGGCAGAATAAATATAGGCCAGAAATGAGCCGAATAGGGCTAGACAGGTGATATTGGGGAATTCATGACCGGCCCAAACATCTAAGCCATAAGCTACCCCATACCCAGCAAACAGAAGCACTAAAATTTGAGTGATGACTTGCGGAATGGAAATGGCTCCGGAAGGGATGGGGCGATAGGGTTCGTTGATAGCATCAATGTCGCGGTCATAAAAATCATTGATGGTTTGGGTATAACCGGCTAACAGGGGACCCGATAAAAGCATACAGGCAGCCGCTTTAAGGAGATTTTCTAGGGTCCAGGTATATCCTCCCGAAGAAGCCGCACCACAAACAACGCCCCAGATTAGAGGAATCCAAGTGATGGGTTTCATCAGTTGTAGGCGAATTTTCCAAATCGAGGTTTCTCCTGGAGAGGCTCCTTTCATTCCTAACAGTTGCCGGGTTTTGGAACTGCGATCGCTGTTGGCGGCTGTTGTTGATTCGCTGTTTTCTGACATAGGAGGATTAGACATCGATTATTTCACTGTGTAGTTAACCTATCTAGAAGGAGATAATTAAATAGCCCTCTAGAAATTTTGCTCCTTTTACTGGTTTTCCTCGCAAGGATTCTGGTACATCTATATTACGTCGTTGGTCGCCGGCTTCTATGGTTAGTTCCGGTCCGGATTGGGTTAGTTTAACTTGATTTTTGGCCAATCCTGGTAGAAAGACTCGGACTTGATTGCTGGCGATTTCTATGGTTAGAGGTTTGGGGGCGTTTACCCCTTCTTGGAAATTGGGTAAGGCATTGATCACCGCTTGCCAATCTTCTCCTATGCGGCTGGGAACACTCGTTAAGGATAAGGGGGCAAATTCGGCGGCTAGGGTGTCTGTTAGCTCGCTTTGATTGAGGATGACTCCTGCTACAGTTAAACCTATTTGTTGAGCACTGCCCCAAAGATATTTAGCTTGGGTGACGGCGACTGGATCGTCAGTAGTGACTAAATAGGCTCGAATTCGGTTAGGATTGGCTAAAGCTTTCCTTCCCTGGTCTAAAATATCGT
Organism: Gloeothece verrucosa PCC 7822; assembly: GCF_000147335.1. Taxonomy (NCBI): domain Bacteria; kingdom Bacillati; phylum Cyanobacteriota; class Cyanophyceae; order Chroococcales; family Aphanothecaceae; genus Gloeothece; species Gloeothece verrucosa. Next base: position 3,394,176 of record NC_014501.1, on the reverse strand, counting down.
TAGCTTCGTTAGAGGGTTTATTGACTAAATCATCTGCTGTCCAACTGACGTTGAGGATAGCCGAGGTGATGGGTTGAATAAAGGGAGATAGGATTTTCCCGATGTCTGATTCTGTCAATACTTGACGAAAACGGCGTATATACCAACTAAATACTTCTGGGATACCGAAGGTTCTTAAGGTTGCTAAGTCTCCGGAGCCATCATAGATAATGACATCATAGTCACCGGTTTTGTCGTATTCTCGGATGCTATTAAGGGCTAAAGCTTGATCCATCCCCGGCAATACCCCTAACTCTTGACCATAAATGTTTTTTAAGGTGGGGGAGCGCAGGTATTGTGATTCTAAGTCTTTGATTTCGTCCCAACTTCGCTCTAGTAATAGGGTGGTTTGCTGTTGAACCACGCTTAAATTAGCCGCGATTTGAACGGGAGAGGGACTAGGAGATGCTCCCACTAGCATCCCCCAAGAGGGACTAGGGTCTTGTCCGATTAAGAGAACTTTTGACCCGCTACTTGCCATTTTTTTGGCGGCTGCGAGCGCTATGGTAGTGCGACCACTGCCTCCTTTACCTAGAAAGGTTAGAATTAAAGACATTGTAATTTTTTTTCCTCTTTCCTCTCGCCACTTATATCTATATCTATTCTAGGGGTTTGAGTTCGTCTTCAAAAAACCAGGTCGCTGAACGGTCTTCAAATTGAACAAATGCGCCTACACCACTGCCATCAGTCATTTTGAAGGCGGTGATGATTCCAATTTTACCGAGTTTACTGACGACTGCTGGTGATACGCGGTCTCTTAGACGATAGACTTTTACTTTTTGCCCGATTTCCATTCCTGCTTTCGCTTTATAACTATGATCAACGCTTTCCCAGTTTACTACAACTTGGTTCTTTTCCCTTGAGCGGGCAATATTTCCCAGGGCTATTTCATTCTTTTGAAACACTCACAGGCTGAAGCCTGGAGCTATACGAACCAAGCCTGCCTACGCAGGCTAAAAGGATCATAATTCGTCAGATAGCCCGCGCCGGCGGGCTTTGTTCGTGTAGCCCAACCCTTCAGGGTTAGGGTGTTTGAGAGAATGAAATAGCCCTGAATATTTCCCGAGGCGGCAATTTTTTAAAGTCTCATGGGAGCAATTAAGTACAATTGTTCTGCTTGAGGATTTTTTCGCTGGCGACTGGAACTCTTAAAATTTTAAACGAGTCTTTTTCTGAAGATACAGATAGTTTAGGAGCATTTTAAGCTAATCGACATAGACAAAGAGAGTAAATTTAGTCTAAAATATTGCCTTAAACACTGGAAGTCTTTTACTTCTTTGTTATGACAATCACCCTAAAAAACAATTTCAAAACCACCCAGCGATATTTTTCCTTTCAGCGTTATTACGAGTTGCTCTCGGTTTTAGTAGAGCGCAATTTGAAAGGGCGATATAGAGGCTCATTCTTAGGAATTTATTGGTCTATGTTAAATCCTCTGATTATGACGGGGATTTATACTTCGATTTTTGGGACAGTTTTTGCTAAATATTATAATCATTCTACTTTAAATTATGTATTAGCCGCTTTTACGGGGTTGGTTGTCATTAATTTTTTTAGCGCCGCTACTAACCAAGCTTTGCCCAGTGTGGTGTCTAATGGTGGGCTTCTCAATAAGCTGAAGTTGCCTATGAGCGTTTTTCCGGTTTCTCTGGTAATGGCTAATCTTTTTCAATTTTTGTTCGGGGCCTTTCCCATTTTAGCTGTAGTAACGCTGTTTAATTCTAAAAATTTATGGAATGTATTAGCTTTAGGATTTCCTATTGTGGCGTTGATTTTAGTTAGTGCTGGGATTGGTTTTTTGGTCAGCACGCTCTATGTATTTTTCCGAGATTTGCCTTATTTTTACGAAATTGTTTGTTTTGTTTTGTGGATGACCAGTCCGATTTTTTATCCGGCTGAGATTGTCCCGCCATCGGTAAAGCCTTTTATTAGTCTTAATCCCCTACTTCCCATTATCGAAAGTATTCGACAAATTTCGTTATCAGGAGCCTTGCCGGATTTTCATCTGATTGGTCAGGCTTTTCTGAGTGGTATAATTTTTGTAGCTTTAGGGTGGAGTGTTTTTCGGTGGTCGCAACCCCTGTTTATGGATTTGCTGTAAATGACAGAAGTGATTCGACTTGATCAAGTATCTCTATGGCGAAGGACTCAAGAAGAGTTTTCTTATGACCTTAAGAAGACTATTTTCTCGGTTCTAGAGGGCAAATACACTCAACCAGCGAGAAAGTTGGTTTTAAATAATATTAATTTTAGTGTGAATGCCGGTGAGAAGGTGGGGATTATTGGGGCTAATGGTTCTGGTAAGTCTACTTTGTTAAAGGTCATTTGTGGCATTCTTCAACCCACTGAGGGCCAAGCTTGGGTGAGGGGACAAATTGCGCCTTTGATTGAGCTTGGTGCGGGTTTTGAGCCGGATTTGCCGGTGGTGGATAATATTGTTTTGTATGGGGTGATGTTGGGTTTTTCTCGCCAACATATGAGGAGTATTGTTGATTCGATTTTGGATTTTGCTGAGTTGAAAGATTATTTACAGGCTCCGGTGAAGTCTTTGTCTTCGGGTATGGTGGCGAGGTTGGGGTTTGCTATTGCTACTGAGGTGCAGCCGGATATTTTGATTTTAGATGAGGTTCTCTCGGTGGGTGATGAGAGTTTTAAGAATAAGTGTAAGCGTAGAATGCGCCGCTTTTGGGAAGCGAATGTGACGATTTTGGTCGTTTCTCATGATTTGAATTTGATTGAGGATTCTTGTGAGCGGGCAATTTGGCTCGATAAGGGTGTTATTAAGATGAGCGGCAAGGCGGATGAGATAGTGGACTTTTATTTGAGTTCTGTCGCTAGTCAAACTTGATTAATATTAAGTCCAGGTATTTACTGACACCCTGAAGGGTGCAGCTACACGAGCAAAGCCCGCCTGCGCGGGCTAAATTCTTTGTTTTTACGCAAGAGGTCTAATGAAGCCTGCGTAGGCAGGCTTAGTCCGTATAGCCCAACCCTTCAGGGTTAGGGAATTTGAGAGAACGAAATAGCCCTGCCCCGGGAGGGGGGTTGGGGGGATTCTACTTGTAACAAAGATTTAAAGAATTGGTATAAATTCAAGGTGTACCTCATTAATCTGAGAAAGGCTATAGGATTAATTTAATTTTTTGAGCCGCTTTTGTCCTGATGTACTATTTTAGGACTTACGCACCGTAACCAAATCATTAGGGTTTGAGATTGTCCGAGATCCTTCGCTGTCGCTCAGGATGACATAAAATCGTTGTTTTTAATTGGGAGTGCGTAACTCCTATATTTGATGTACTCACCCGCGCACCATTTTTTCACAGCCGCAAATGGCTCAAACTTTATCTAGGGAAGCTTTCAGGCGGCTTGTCACCCCGTCCTTGAGGAAATGGATGAGCAGATAAAAAAGGAAAAAGGAAGCCTTTTAAAACTTCCTTTTTTGATGTTTGTTAAATTTTTTCTGCTACTTAGAAAGTGCTGGAAATTACACTTTCTAAAACCTTTTTCCTACTTTTGAAAGAGATTTGAAAGGCTCTTTCTACTAGGCTAAGGGAGCGGCAACAATGACATCGCCAGCAGCTAGTGTAGCATTACCAATGTTGATCAGTATATCGGTCGTCTGAATACCGATGTTCTGGTCGTTAATTAAAACGTAATTACCACCAACGCTACCAGTTACATTTATCTGAGCAATTCGTATGTTGCCAGCACCTGTAGCTGAAGCAGCAATACCAGTAGCTGCATTACCCAAAGTAGTTGCCGCAAGTTGAGTGTACAAATCAGCGAAACTATTAGCGGTAACGGTAGTACCTGTTACTAAAGTTGCAGTAGTGCCGGCAGCAAACGTCACAGTATTAAAGACATCATTTGCTGTTGTGGATAAAACGATTTTATCAGCTTCATTACCTGCTTTAAAGTCTGTAATGGTATCCACATTATCGGCTCCACTTACTGCTGAAGCGGCGGCACCTTGATAATAGAATCCGTCAGCACCAGCACTACCAGTTAGGGTATCTTGACCCTGTAAGCCTACTATGCTGTCATCGCCGTCTCCACCGATTATACTATCATTACCTAAATTACCGAAAATAATATCAATGCCGGCTCCACCATCAATCGTATCAGCAAGGTCACCGGTTTGGTCTGCGGCCGCAGCCGAAGCCGAAAAACCGCCAAACAGGGTGTCTGCTCCGTCACCACCTGTGATGTTATCACCACCTGCGCCCCCGAAGATGCTATCATCACCTGCGTTACCAAATAAACTATCATCACCCAAATTCCCGTAGATAGTGTCATTGCCGCCTGCACCATCGATCGTATCAGCCGTGTCACCGGTTTGATCTGCACCGGTAGGCGACAAACCTCCAATCAGGCTGTCTGCTCCACTACCACCTGTAATACTATCAGCACCTGCGCCACCGAAAACGAGTTGATTGACACCCGCAGCCGGGTCATTAGGATTTATGGTATCATTGCCTGCGCCACCGTCGATGGTGTCACTACCTGCACCTCCAGTTAAATTATCATTACCCTCATTACCGAAAATGCTGTCATTGCCGTCTCCACCGAGAATACTGTCATCACCTAAATTTCCGTAGATAGTGTCATCGCCGCCTGCACCATCGATCGTATCAGCCGTGTCACCGGCTTGGTCTGCGGTTTCCAAACCTCCAAACAGGCTGTCTGCTCCACTACCACCTGTAATACTATCAGCACCTGCGCCACCGTAAACGAGTTGATTGACACCCGCAGCCGGATCATTAGGATTTATGGTATCATTGCCTGCGCCACCGTTGATGGTGTCACTATCTGTACCTCCAGTTAAATTATCATTACCTTCATTACCGAAGATGCTGTCATTGCCGGCTCCACCGAAAATACTGTCATCACCTAAGTTTCCGTAGATAGTGTCATTGCCGGCTCCACCATCGATCGTATCAGCAATGTCACCGGTTTGGTCTGCACCGGCAGCCGACAAACCTCCAATCAGGGTGTCTGCTCCACTACCACCTAGGATACTATCAGCACCTGCGCCACCGAAAACGAGTTCATTGCCAGCCGCAGCCGCGTCATTAGTATTGATAGTATCGTTGCCTACGCCACCGTCGATACTGTCATTATCTGTACCTCCAGTTAAATTATCATTACCTTCATTACCGAAGATGCTGTCGTTGCCGGCATTACCAAATAGACTGTCATCACCTAAATTGCCGTAGATAGCGTCAGCACCGCCTGCACCATCGATCGTATCAGCAAGGTCATCGGTTTGAGTAGCACCCGTAGCCGACAAACCTCCAATCAGGCTGTCTGCTCCAACACCACCTAAAATACTATCAGCACCTGCACCACCGAGAACGGTATCACCAGCCCCAGCACTAGCGTTTAGACTATCGTTGCCTGTACCACCGTCGAGGTAGTTAGTTCCTGTACCACCAAATAGACTGTCATCACCTAAATTTCCGTAGATAGTGTCAGCACCGGCTCCACCATCGATCGTATCAGCAAGGTCATCGGTTTGAGTAGCACCCGTAGCCGACAAACCTCCAATCAGGCTGTCTGCTCCAGCACCACCTAAAATACTATCAGCACCTGCACCACCGAGAACGGTATCACCAGCCCCAGCACTAGCGTTTAGAATATCGTTGCCTGTACCACCGTCGAGGTAGTTATTCCCTGCATCACCAACTAAAGTATCAACACCATCATTACCGAAGAGACTGTCATTGCCGGCTCCACCAAACAGACTGTCATTACCTGCATTACCGAAGAGACTGTCATTGCCGGCTCCACCATCGATCGTATCAGCCAAGTCACCGGTTTGATCGGTTGTTTGCAATCCTCCGAAAATGGTGTCGTTTCCATCACCACCTAAGAGCGTATCTGAGGCTTCTCCACCCACGAGGGAGTCATCACCATCCCCACCATTGATCGTATCGGCTTCTCTTCCGCCCAATATGGTGTCATTTCCCACATCCCCGACGAGAGTATCAGAACCTAAATTACCGAAGATTACGTCATTGCCGGCTCCACCATTGATCGTATCAGCCGTGTCACCGGTTTGATCAGTGGTTTGCAATCCTCCCACAAGGGTGTCGTTTCCATCACCGCCTAAGAGCGTATCGGTGCCTTCTCCACCCACGATGGAGTCATTGTCTGCCCCACCATCGATTACATCAGCCTCTCTTCCACCGAAGATGGTGTCATTTCCGGCATCCCCAAGGATACTATCAGAACCTAAATTTCCGAAGATTTGGTCATTGCCGGCTCCACCACTAATCGTATCAGCCGTGTCACCGCTTTGGTCTCCTGATTGCAAACCTCCGAAAATGGTGTCGTTTCCATCACCGCCTGTGATCGTATCGGTGCCTTCTCCACCCACGAGGGAGTCATCGCCATCTCCACCGATGATGATATCATTATCTCTTCCGCCGAGGAGCGTATCAGCACCTGTGCCTGTAGAGGTAGCATTGTCGCCACCCACAAGACTATCAGCACCTAAATTACCGAAGATTACGTCATCGCCGGTTCCACCACTAATCGTATCAGCCGTATCACCGCTTTGGTCGCCGCTTTGCACACCTCCCACAAGGGTGTCGTTTTCAGTACCTCCGTTGATCGTATCGGAGCCTTCTCCACCCACGACAGAGTCATTTTCTGACCCACCACTTAAGACATCATTATCTTTTCCACCAAAGATCGTGTCAGATCCGGCATCCCCAGTGATGGTATCATTGCCTAAATTTCCGAAGATTACGTCATTTCCGTCCAGACCCGTTAAACTATCTGCGGTATCACCGGTTTGATCGCTGGTTTGTAATCCTCCCAAAATGGTGTCGTTTCCTTCACCACCTGTGATCGTATCGGTGCCTTCTCCACCTACCAGGGAGTCAGCATCTGACCCACCATCTATAAAATCATTATCTCTTCCGCCGAAGATGGTGTCACTTCCTATATCTCCGAGGATAGTATCATTGCCTAAATTTCCGTAGATTACGTCATTACCGCCGCCCCCGTTGAGGGAATCAGCCGTATCACCAGTTTGATCGCTGGTTTGCAAACCTCCCAAAATGGTGTCGTTTCCTTCATCCCCTGAGATCGTATCGCCGGCTTCTCCACCTACTAGGGAGTCATTGCCTCCGGCACCACTAATAGTATCAGCGTCTTGTCCACCGAAAACTGAGTCATTTCCTGTGCCGCCAAGGAGAGTATCAGCACCTAAATTTCCGAAGATTTGGTCATTACCGGTGCCACCGTCAATAGAATCAGCCCCATCACCGCTTTGAGAAACGCCGCTTTGCAATCCTCCAAAAAGAAAATCATCTCCTCCACTGCCTACGATCGTATCAGTGCCTTCACTTCCATAGATCGTATCGCTGAAGTTACCGCCGATGAGAGTATCATTACCTTGTCCACCATAGGCTTCAATTGTAGTGGGAAAACCTCCAGCAGTGGAGACGAGGTCATCTCCTTGGTTAGCAAAGATGGTTTGAACCCCGGTAACCGCCCCACCTAGGGCCTGTATTGTATCGTTTCCCCCATTCCCATTAATTGTTCCGTCAATGCCTACACCAAACGACAGTAGGTCAGCATCACTCGTTCCGTCGAGAACACCGCCGTCAGTAGTTAACGTTAAAACAGCCATCGTTCACTCCTACGAAAAATTTAATTAAATTCAGAGTTAATCATAGCATAACTCTTAAGAAAGAAAGCTACCAACTGCCTGTCATAAAAACTATATATTTCTTAATTTTCCTTTATTTAAACATTGAATCATCAGGAACTTTTAGCCACTTTGCTCATCAATTCTATATGCTGAGAAAGTAATTGCTGAAGAGAGTATTTCTCAACAATTGTTTGACGAGCTTGAAGCCGTATATCCGCCATGCGAGTAGGATGCTTGATAACTTCTTCTACTCGTTCGGCGATTTCTTTAGGTGAAAAGAAATCAACTAATAAGCCATTTACACCATCTTGGATTACTTCTTTTACTGGGGGAGTATCTGACCCAATAATCAAGCAACCTGTGGACATGGCTTCTAACATTGACCATGATAAAACAAAGGGACGAGTCAAATAAATATGGGCAGTAGAAGCTTGAATGACTTTTAAATATTGCCCATAAGGTAAAGAGCCAACAAAATGAACTCTTGAGAGATCAAGCGGCACTTTTTCTAACATATATTGTTTGTAGGTTTTTCCATCCGGTAAAGACTTTCCATAAGCCACCCGATCTGAACCTACAATAACCACATGACAATTAGGAAGACGTTCTTGGATATAAGCCAGAGATTCAATCATTTGGGGAAAACCCCGATAAGGCTCCATTCCCCGAGCCACATAGGTTACAATCTCATCAACATGAGAGAGATCTAACTGCGGCAAGATTAATTTAGCTCCTGGATTGGGCTTAAAATATTCAACGTCAATCCCATCATGGACGACACTAATTTTAGGATGAAATGTATGAGGAAATTGAGAACGCTGCCAGTGAGTAGGAGAGACACCGTGATCGCAATGAACCAAATCCATTAAGATAGCGGCATTCTTGGTGCGAATCCTTAAATAATCATCCACTGATAGAGGATCACTCGGATCAAAATCGGCATCTGCCCCATAGGCATTATAATACCATTCAAAATAACACATCAAGGGAGTATGTGGAAAAATATCTTTCATATATAACGTCCCTCCCCAACCTGAGTGACCATAAATAATATCGGGGATAAAACCTTGTTTTTTTAACTGTTCTGCGGTGCGAAAAGCCGCTTGTCCCTGTAACACGGCCTCTTCAGAATTTCTTAAATAATGATGAGTTTCTCGGTTAGGCTGACGATGCGGCGCGTACATAGCACGGGTAACTCCGGGGATTTTCCATTCAGGATTTTCATTTTTAGTGGCGAAAATCACTTGATTTTGAGAATTACTGCCAAATGCTCTAGCTAAATGACGAAACTGAGCAGGAAAATTGGGATGGATAAATAAAACTCGCATTACTTGACCGTGAAGATAAATAAGGCTATTCTTAAAACTACATTTTAGATTATCTTATAACCTTACACTGCCCCACCCCTTTTTTGTTCCCTGTTTTGAGTTCCTTGCCCACCCAAGTTCAATTAAAAATTGTAATTAGTGACCTTAAAACCTTGACAACGGGAACAATTTTGATCTACAGCACTCATGGAAATTACTGGGGGAATAAATCTATGAGAACGTGGCTCAAACCACAAACAGGGATTAGGAAGTTCCTCTGCCTTTTAAACCAGGAGCTAATCTTGCTAACTCAGTCGTCAAGTCTTTATGGAATTTTCTATGTCAAGTTTTCAACAGCCGATTTTGATCATTACTGGAATGCATCGTTCAGGAACTTCCTTGACAGCCTCTCTATTGCAAAGTGCAGGACTAGATATTGGGAATATCTTAACTGAAGTAGCTCAAGGAAATATCAAAGGGCATTTTGAAAGTCAAGCTTTTTTGAAATATCATCAAACGGTTCTTGAAAGTGTGGGAATAACTCCCGACGGTTGGACAACTCAAAAGAATATTTATCCCCCTGAATATTATGTAGAAAAAGCCAAAGAATTAGTAGCAACTCAAGCCTCAGCCATCAGTCCTTGGGGATGGAAAGACCCTAGAACCACCCTATTTTTAAACTTCTGGTGCGAGCTTTTACCAGCCGCCAAATTTTTGTTCCTCTATCGTTCACCTTGGGAAGTGGTTGATTCTCTATATCGAAGAGGTTCAAGTAACGATAAAATTTTTCATCATAATCCAGAATTAGCCCTAAAAGTCTGGATGAACTATAATCAACAAATTTTAGAATTTATCCAAAAAAATCCCGAAAAAAGTTTACTAATCCATATTGATAAAGTCACGGAAAATCCCGAAGAATTAACAGCTAAAATCGTAAAAGACTGGGAAATGCCGCTCAACAGTCCAGACTGCACTATATATGAGAGTTCATTATTAAAAAGACAATCCTCCACTTCTGAGCGCCCAATTTTAATTAAACGCTTTTTCCCTGAAGTCTTTGATTTATACGGAAAATTAAATTTTGCCTCAGAATTCAAAGATGAAGTCATAGAGGAATTAGAATCGAAAAATTTATCCACAGCTTGGATTTTACAAGATTGGCTCAATTCACGGTTATTAACTAATGAATTAAAAATCGCTACAAAGCAAATAGACACCTATCAAAACGAGTTAGAGTATGTTCACGATGAGTTGCAGGTCGCTCATAAAGAATTACACCATGTGCATGATGAGTTACAAGTCGCTCATAAAGAATTACACCAGGTGCATGATGAGTTACAGCAGGCACATAGCGAATTACAGCACGCTCATAGCGAATTACAGCACGCTCATAGCGAATTACAGCACACCCATAGTGAATTAGACAACGTTAGACATGAGTGGTTACAAACACAATCTCAACTAGAACATTGTCAAAACCATCAGCGACAAACTCAACAAGACTTAGAATCTACCCAAGAGCAGTTGCGTCAGACTCAATTAGCTTTAGAATCCTCCCAAGGGCAATTACGAGGAACTCAAGGAGAACTAGAAACTTGCCAACGACAGTTGCGTCAGACTCAAGAAGAACTAGAAACCTCTCAGATAAACCTAAAAGAAGCCTATGAACAATGGGAACACACGCAAAATCAGTTAGAACAAGCCTTAGAAAAATGGGAAAACGCCCACACCATCATTCAAGCGATGGAAACCAGTAAATTTTGGAAAATGCGTCAATTGTGGTTTAAAATAAAACCATTTTCACCGACAAAAGCTTAACGGAGGAATTAATAGAGGAAATCGCTCATGATGATTGTTGACAGAAAAACTAACTTATTTACCAAAAGCCAACAGTTAAATAACTATCAAAATCGACTACTAAAAATTCAACATCAACTCGAACAAGAACATTTTATTCAAAATCAAGCAGACAACTCAGCTATAAACTCCCATACTCTGATTGAAAAGCTAAAACTATTGACACCCAAACGAGTGTTAAAAATTTGTTATTGGCTGATCACGCTACAATTCAAGCAAAGACTGCAAAGGCGAAAGACAGCACTCCTAATCATAGAAAGCGGCTTATTTCAGACCGGCTACTATTGGCAACAAAACCCAGAAGTAGAAAAAGCAGGGATTGATCCTTTAGGTCATTACTTAGATTATGGCGCGGCACAAGGACGCAAACCGAACCCATTATTTGATACTGCCTATTATTTACAGCAAAATCCCGAGGTTGCTCAGTCGGGCGTTAATCCTTTAGCTCATTACTATCAAAATGGGGCACGAGAGGGACGTAAACCGAACCCATTATTTGATACTAGCTATTATTTAGAGCAAAACCCCGATGTCGCCGAGTCGGGGCTGAATCCTTTAGTGCATTATCTTCAAGAAGGAGGCTATCAGGGACGCAAACCGAATCCATTATTTAATAGCGGCTATTATTTACAGCAAAATCCCGAGGTAGCGCAGTCAGGCGTTAATCCCTTGGTTCATTACTTAGAATGCGGGGCACAAGAAGGACGCAAACCGAACCCATTATTTGATAGCGGCTATTATTTACAGCAAAATCCCGAGGTAGCGCACTCGGGCCTTAATCCCTTAGCTCATTACTTAGAATGCGGGGCACGAGAGGGACGCAAACCGAACTCATTATTTGATAGTGCCTATTATTTAGCGCAAAATCCCGAGGTAGCGCAGTCGGGCCTTAATCCCTTAGCTCATTACTTAGAATGCGGGGCACGAGAGGGACGCAAACCGAATCCATTCTTTGATGGTGATTATTATTTAGAACAAAATCCCGATGTCGCTGAATGGGGAGATAACCCACTAGCTCATTACATAGACTATGGTGCTTATCAAGGGCGTTTAGCTTGGTCATTACCAAACGTAATGAGGATCATACAAGAAGAAAGCTCTGTCTTATCTCAAACTCAGAAACTAATTAATCAAACCCCAAATAGAGCCTTAATTTTTTCTAGCTATCGTTCTCATCCTAAAGTCGGAATTTATTGCAGTTCCATCGGTAATTATTTTATGGCAGAGATGGCTGACTTACTAGCAGCCGCCTTTGAAAAAATCGGACTAGAGGCGATTCGGCTCTCAGAATTCGATGTCTTTCGCAAGGAACTAGACTATGAAATTTTGATGGCTCCACAGGAATTTTTCTATTTAGGAGAAGGTCAAGCCTTAGCCAGACATAAATCTTGGTTATCAAAATTAGCCATTATTAATGTAGATCAGCCTCACTCGACATTTTTTTCCAAGAGTTTTCACTTTTTAAGACAGGCTCGGTTGATTCTGGATATTAATTTTAAATCGGCTGAATTTTTGGATCGTCTGGGATTTCCGGCTTATTTTTTACCGTTAGGATACTTAAGGAATTATGCCCCTTTTGAATTTTGTCAGACTAAACCCGACTTATTAATCCTAAAAAGTATCTCGGAAAAACACTGGAATCAAGTCTCAACTATTCATGATTTTAAAAACCGACCCATAGATATATTTTTTATTGGCACCTTGAGTGAAAAGCGAGAACTCTTTTTTGCTAACAGTGCTAAATGGCTAAGTCAGTATCGATGTTTTTTACATATTCCTCCCCTTGATGGAACCTTTATACAAGGACAAGGAAATGCCTTAACCACAGAAGCGGCTATGGGTTTAAGTCAGCGAAGTAAAATTCTTCTGAATATACATCGAGATGAATTACCTTATTTTGAGTGGCATAGATTAGTCCTTCAGGGTTTATGGCAAAAAACTTTAGTGCTAACAGAACCGTCTAATCCCATACCCGGCATCGTTCCCGGCGAACATTATCTCGAATGTGAGGCTAAAGCTATGCCTGAGATGATTGAATGGCTTTTAAAAACCGAAGAAGGTCAAGCACTGGCACAAAAAGTTAGGTTAGCTGGATATAATGTTTTGGCTGATTTATTTAATCTGGAAAAAATAGCCCTAAACATTATACAAATCTTGAAGGAAAAGACGAAAAATTAATCAGAAATTAATCATGCTCAAAATACAACCTTTTATAAAGATTTTTGAAAAAACCAGTGACTTAACGGCTAAAGTAACTGTCTGTATTAGCCTTTATAACTATGAAAACTATATTGTAGAAACTCTCGAGTCTGTAGCGGGCCAAACCCTAGAACTAATCGATTTAATAGTGGTAGATGATTGTTCGAAAGACCGTTCCCTAACAGTAACTTTATCTTGGCTAGAAAAAAACAATCAAAGGTTTAACAACGTCCAATTAATTAAGCATAAAAATAACCAGGGATTAGCTTATTCACGAAATACAGCCATAGGATTAGCGAAAACTCCCTACGTTTTTATTCTGGATGCTGATAATTTACTCTATCCGCGCTGTCTCATTCAATGTGTAGAGGCACTAGAATCATCTCAGGCAGCATTTGCCTATCCAATTATTGAAAAATTTGGTGCTGTTCAAGAAATTATGGGCAATCAAATTTGGGATCAGGATAAACTAGCTCATGGAAACTATATAGACGCAATGGCACTCATTGACAAAACATCCCTTGAGGCAGTAAGCGGCTATTCACACATTCAGTATGGCTGGGAAGATTACGACTTATGGTGTAAATTTTCCGAAAAAAATTTTTATGGAGTTCTTGTACCAGAAATTCTTGTGCGCTATCGTGTGCATCCTGAGTCGATGACCAAAACTATCACACAACAAAAACTAACATTAATTTTTCAAGAGTTAAAACAACGGCATCCTTGGCTAAAATTTGTCTAAGTTTTTTAATTTAAGTTTTTAATTTAAGTGTGCTTGTTAGGAGTGTTTTAAATGCTTGATCCCCACCGAACGACTCGATTAAAAAATAAAAACTTACAGTTAGATAATCGTTGTAATCAGTTATTAAATATTCAGTCAAATTTAGAAAATATATACTGTGTGAGCCTTCTCGGGAAAATTCTTTAAACAATTTATCTAGCTTTAAAAGTAATAATAATTTCAATAAAATTGTTAATAAAATAAAAATTAATCAAATTTTGAAAGTGGGATACTGGATTTTAACTTTCCAGCTAAAGGAACGTCTTCAACGTCGGAAAATAGCCCAATTAATCATTCATAGTAACTTATTTGACTCAGATTATTATTGCGAAAAAAATCCCGAAGTAAAAAAGTATAAAATTGATCCATTAGGGCATTATATCGATATTGGCTCTAGGGAAGGCAGAAACCCTCATCCCCTTTTTGATAGTGCCTATTATATAGAAAATAATCCAGATGTTGCTAAATCGGGAATTCCTCCTCTAATTCATTTCATTTATCATGGAGCTAGAGAGAAACGTAATCCCCATCCATTATTTAACACAGAGTTTTATTTAAAACAAATTAAAACGGATCTAGGGCAACAAAATCCCCTGGGACATTTTTGTCAGGTGGGTATTTTTGAAGGGCTAGATCCTCATCCTCTTTTTGATACCTCATATTATCTAAATCGATATTCAAAACAATTACCCCAAAACATTAATCCTCTGGTGCATTATTTACAAGAGGGGGCTAAACTCGGATATGATCCTCATCCATTGTTTGATACCTCTTTTTATTTAGAACAAAATCCCCAAATTTTAGCATCAGATATTAATCCCCTAATTTACTATATTAATAATGGGGTTAAAGAGGAACTTAATCCTCATCCCTTATTTGATACAAATTTTTATATCAAACAAATTAAATTAGATTTAGAAAAAACCCTGAATCCTTTAATTCATTTTCTTCAAATTGGCAGTTTTCAAGGGTTAGATCCTCATTCGCTTTTTCATACCTCACATTATCTAGAAAACAATCCGGGTTTAGATATGAATCCCCTGGTTCATTTTATCCAGTGGGGAGCGAGGGAAAAACAAGACCCTTTTTGTTATGCAAAACTTTTTCCAGAAAGGGAAAATGAGGATCAAAGCTTAAATAATTCACCAGATTTCTCTTGTCCCAAAAGCCTCGACTCAAATTATCAACAATGGCTACAGAAAAACTACCCGACAACTTGGGAATTGGAAAAAAAAGCTTACCTAGCAACTTGTTTTAATTATCAGCCGCTTATTAGTATCATCATGCCCGTTTACAATACGCCTGAAAAATACTTAAGGGAAGCGATTCAATCAGTTTTAAATCAGGTATATTCTAACTGGGAGCTTTGTATTGCTGATGATGCTTCTAGCCAACCTCATATAAAATTAGTTTTAGAAGAATATCTCAAGCAAGATTCAAGAATTAAAGTAGTTTTTAGAGAGAGTAATGGTCATATTTCTAACGCTTCTAATTCAGCACTTTCAATAGCCACAGGAGAATTTATTGCCTTACTCGATCATGATGATATATTAACTCCTCATGCTTTATATGAAGTCGCTTCACTGCTTAATAGTCATCCAGAAGCTGACATGATTTACTCAGATGAAGATTTTATAGATGATGATGGCCAGTTAAGTCATCCTTATTTTAAACCTGATTGGTGTCCCGATACTTTTTTGGCTAATATGTATATCTGCCATTTAGGCGTGTATCGACATTCAATTGTTAAAGAAATTGGCGGTTTTCGAGTTGGGTTTGAAGGCAGCCAAGACTATGATTTGGTCTTAAGATTTACTGAAAAAACCGAACAAATTTTTCATATTGCTGATATTTTATATCATTGGCGAACTCATGCGGCTTCAACCAATATCAATCCCAGTGCAAAATCTTATGCTTTTGTTGCCGCTCGCAAAGCCTTATCCGAAGCTCTCATTCGCCGAAAAGAACCCGGATTTGTCCTTGACGTTCCTAATTATCCCGGTTGTTATGTAATCCGATATGACATCAAAGAGCCGGATTTAGTCAGTATTATTATTCCTACAAAAAACCTAGGAGAAATGCTTGACAAATGTCTAACCTCTATCTTTGAAAATACAACTTATCCCAATTATGAAGTAATTTTAATTGATCATGGTAGTCGAGAAGCAGAAGCCATTGAAATCATTAATAAATGGAAAAAGCAAGAAGTTAAACGGTTAAAATATTATGATTTAGATATCCCTTTGAATTATTCAAAAATAAATAATTTTGGCGTAGAGAAATCTAGAGGAAAATATCTTTTATTTCTCAATAATGATACAAAAGTTATTACTGATGATTGGATTGAAAAAATGGTTGAACAAGCCCAAAGAGCTTCCATCGGAGCCGTAGGGGCATTATTGTTATATCCTGATAATAGGGTTCAACACGCCGGAGTATTATGGGGTATTAATGGCAGTGTAGGTCATACCCACAAACATGAGAAATATGGGACTTCAGGTTACTTTGGCCGACTGATATATGTTCATAATTATCTAGCGGTTACGGGTGCTTGTTTAATGTGTAGAAGAGAAGTATTTGAAGAAGTAGGAGGATTTGAAGAAAAGCTTGCCGTCAACTTTAACGACATTGATTTCTGTTTAAAGCTAATTGATAAAGGTTATCGCAATCTATGTCTCCCTCATGTGCTTTTATATCACTATGAATCTCAAAGTAGAGGCCATGACACTCAAGAATCCGCCAAATTTGCCCGATTCATTTGTGAAGAAAAGTATATCTTCAAAAAATGGCAAAAAATGATCAAACACGATCCCTGTTACAATCCTAACTTGACATCAGAAAAAGAAGATTTTAGCCTTAAAATATAGAAGACATAAAGCTCGGCAAATAATACTTAAAGGAAAATTTTAGCCGCTAAACCTTGCTGAATTTCCCTAGGTTGATGTCAGCCCAGATAAATCGGCTCATTTTCCCCCAAATAGCGGCAAGCGTAGCCATAAATCAGCAAATTTTCTCACTATTCCTCTTTCAGGCTCTAGATATGATATAAGGAGAAAAGTTGACAGTTCGTGCAACAATCAATAACAACCAGATGACTTATTGTTTAGGAATTATTAATCGCTTCGGCATTGTGATGGGGGCTGACTCTCGCACCAATGCAGGAGTCGACTACACTTCAGCCTATCGAAAATTGTTTGATTTTTCTCTTCCAGGTGATCGCGTCATCGTTATTTGCTCCTCTGGGAATCTGTCAGTCACTCAAGGGGTAATCATCGGACTACAGCGAGACATAAAAAACGGCGAGAACACCAACCTTTATACCCTCTCGAGTATGTATGATGTTGCTCACTACATCGGTAATAAAAGCCGCCAAATACAAGACCGGGACCGTGCCTGGTTAGAAAAAGACAAAATTAGCTACCAATGCAATTTCCTATTAGGGGGACAAATTAAAGGGGAACCGCCCGAATTATATATGATTTATCCTCAAGGGAATTACATTCAAGCCACTAAAGAGACTCCGTTTTTACAAATTGGAGAAACCAAATACGGCAAACCGCTTTTAGATCGAACGATTACCTATGATACCCCTCTAGAAGCTATGGCTAAATGCGCCCTCTTATCCATTGACTCCACGATGAAGTCTAATCTTTCGGTGGGCCCCCCCATTCATTTAGTCATGTATGAAACAGATAGTTTTCTTCTGCGTCATAAGTTAGAACTACGCTTAGGTGATCCCTATTTGGCCAAAATGCGTAAGCAATGGGAAGAATATGTCCGTCAATCTTTTGAAGCCATGCCTAACATACAATGGCAATACGAGGAACAACAAAGCCAAGAAGATATTCTAATTGATTAGTCATTAGTTGTTAGTCATTAGTTGTTAAGTACCTGGACAAAATTAAAGTTAACTGTTTGGTAAGGGAACACCGGATCTGGGAACAGGGAACAGGCGCATGCTTTCAAGGCTTTTACATTTCTTAACATAATCAACTTTATTTATGTCCAGGTACTTAGTCGTTAGTTGTTAGTCATTAGTGAATAATAACAGGTTAGGGATTATTGATTATTTATTTACTGGTTGACTATTGACCAATGACTATTGACTATTGACTAATGACTATTGACTAGCTTTAACGCAACACTCGTATTCTTACAGGAACTCGTCCTCCTCTTAAAGAACCGATTTGTCTATAGGCGGCTTGAGACAAATCAATACTGCACCGACAGCGATCAACAATTCGGACAATAACACTTTTTCCTGTTTTGGGATTGATCACTTTAACCCTTGTACCAAAAGGAAGATAGGGATGGGCGGCTACATGCTGATGTTGACTAAATCTTGCTCCTGATGCTGTTGTTCTACCATGATGACCAGAACTATAAAAAGTTGCTGTTTGTGCTGTTGCAGGGACTTCAGTTAACGCTATCATCAAAGTAGCTAGGATGAGTTTCTTAATCAAAACAACACTCCTCACGCTGGGTAAACACATCTAGGTTAATATACTCACTTATTTTCAATTTGTCTACCTTGGCACAAAAATTTTTTTCGGCTCAGTTGCTTCTAAGCTAACCAGAGAGGGGCTTTCCCCCACTAAAATTTTTCTTCTCACCTACAGGCTGCTAACAAGCCTAATTTTGATATGAGTTTAAAAATGTCCTGTCAAATCATCTATCTTGGTTATCGTTCTCGTTTAATTGTGTTGAGTCTGGTATTGGTGGGGATCACAGGAATCATGGCCTGTAATAGCTCGTCATCTTCCTTGTCTAATTCTCAAAGCAATAGTTCCCTAGTTTCAGCGAACTCGGTTGACTGGGTTGAACAAGGAGTTAATAATACTCAAGCTGGCAATTATCAACAAGCTTTAGAAAATTTTAACAAAGCTTTGAAGCTTGATCCCAATAATGTAGATGCCTATTACAATCGAGGTTTTGTTTATAGCTATTTAAAAGATTTTCCCAAAGCTCTAGAAGATTTTCAAAAAGCTCTCCAACTTGAACCGGATTTAGTAGAAGCTTATATTAATCGAGGTAATGTGTATTTAGAATTAGGAGAATATCAAAAAGCTATCGCTGATTATACAGCCGCTCTCAAATTTAATCCGAATGAGGCTTTTGCTCATAATAATATCGGACTTGCCTATCTAAACCTAGGCGAGCCAGTACGTGCTACATTAGAATTAACTAAAGCCGTTGAACTTGATCCCAACTATGGCGAAGCTTATTACAATCGAGGTTTAGCTTTTTCGGATGTGGGGGATCAACAAAAAGCCCGCAGCGATTTTCAAAAAGCCGCACAACTTTGGCGGCTAGACGGCAATGAATTTGGTGTTGAATCTGCCCAGCAACAGATTCGTTTACTTAAATAAGCATCAGCCAAGAAAATTTCTCTAAAATCCCTTTAAGGCTAACGATGAAAACTGCTTTTCTCACCCATAAATTCCTTTCATTATTTTTTAAGAAAAAGACGCCGCATGGGTTTACTCCATTAGGATTTTTAGTTCGAGTTTTTCTGTATAGTGGAGTTATAATCACCCTTGTTCTACCCTCTTCTGATATACTTGTATTGGCAAATTACGATCCAAGGGACCCACAACCTAAAAATCATTTGGGAGCCTTCAACCGCGCTCAACAGGCTTTCCATTTGGAAAATGGACAGTTTGCGGATTCTTTAACACAACTACAACTTTATCGGTTGGATCAAATTGATCAAAATTACCAATATCATTGGCTATCGTCGATGATTCCCGGCGATAATAATAACAATGACCGTAAATTTATTCACAGCAAATTTATGATGGCTCAACCAGTCCCTGAATGGTCTGGATATCACAAAACTTATATAGGCGCAGTTTTTTTTGACACCAATAAAGAGGAGTTTGTGACGGGTATTTGTGGCATGGATCAAGTGAAAACCTTACCCAAAACAGTTCCTATATTGAACAGCGATAAAACAATTCAATGCCCGGCGGGATCAACGCTAATTAGATAAAACAGTCACGTTTTTTTGAAGCACTTTTTGGTCATCTAGAACAAAAACAAATTGCCACTCTCCGGGTTGATCCTCTGTGGGATTAAATTGATAATTACAATCAGTCGTTACATGACCGCTCGATGTTTTCAGAACAGATTCACCCACAGCCGCTAATCTTCCTTGGGGATCAAACAGTTGACAGACCCCTACATAGTTAGATTTATCTAAACTCGACAAGCTTATTCTAAAATTAATCGCTTTTTGTCTTATAGAAATTTGATTGGGATTATCATAATCAGATAAAATACTAAGCCGCACTAAACCCTGAGAGGGCGTAACTTCTGTTAGTTGTGACTGAAAATATCGCCAACCCACAGGGATAAAAATCCCGACACTAGCTGCGGTAATTCCTAACTTCATCCATAAGCTTTTTGCCGTTTTAGGGCGAGGACGCAACACCTCTAAGGGAATAAGCTTTTCTAAAGCTTCCTCGGCATTGGCATAACGATTTTTATAATTAGGTTCTACGATTTTTTCTAACCATTGAATAAATTCTTCGCTCAGATGAGGGACTTTGGCTTTAAAGTTAATCTTACCTTGATCATCGATTAAACTACCGACTTCTGTAGATTTGATCTGAGTCAGTAAACAAATTAAAGTCGCCCCTAAACTATAAAGATCTGATGCGGCACTCAGTTGACGACCAAACATTTGTTCGGGCGGCATAAACCCTAATGTTCCTTTCACCACACTACTCACCGCCACTTCTCCTCCACCCATACGGGCAAAGCCAAAATCCACTAAACTAACATTGAGTTTGTCATCGACTAAAATATTCTCGGGTTTTAAGTCTCGGTGAATCACTGGAGGAATACGGTTTTGTAAATATTTGAGAATTTCTAAGACGGCGATGGCAATATGTTTAACTTGATGCGGTTTCCAGGGTTTGGGAATGACCAGAGAGGGAGCATTTTTATACTCCTGAATCATGCAGAAACCTGAAGGCGTTTGAAAAGAGTCGAGATAACGCGGAATACTGGGATGATCCAATCCTTTTAAGATTTCGATTTCTCGTTGATAAGCGTCATAGTCTGACCAACTTGAACCAGTACGGGCAAATTGAAATTGCTTGACAACAACGCTGGTTTGTGTATTAATTTCAGTGGCTTTGTAAGTAATACGTCCTCCGGCCCGGTTGTGGCCGAGTTCAGAGATGATTTGATAACCGTAGTTGCTAAAGTCTGGGTGAGTCATGAGTTTTTATTTTTAGGTTTTTTATTGGGCGTTGATTTTATATTTCCCTCTAAAACGCCAATTAGCTGCCTAGGGTTGAATGAATTTCAGCTTAGATTTTTGATAATGGGCAAAAATTTTATTGTGTTTTTTAGGAATAGCAATAGCCTGTTTATACCAAAGATAAAATAAAGTTCCCCCAGAAGCAATTGCCATCGCCGACATCCAAACCACCGCAAAAGAAAGGTTTAAATGATTGAAGACATTTCCTTGTAGTATTTGTATAATCAGCACTAACCAAATTCCTGATACTACCCCTACACCGCCAGTTAACAGAGCGATCATTCTTGATCTGATAGGTTCAATGCCTCGACTTTGTTGCACATCAGCGACAGGTAAAAATATCCCGGGTAGCAACAGAGCAATGGTTAGTGAAGTGATGCAATAGGGTAAAAAGATAATCCCTAAAATTATTTTACCTAAAAGGGTTTTCCAATCCTCCATTTTTTCAAACTCTTGAAGACGATTAATGCCTAACATCGCACCGCCTAAAATTCCCGACATAACCAAAATTATCCTGATGCCTATCCCACTTTGTCCCGACAAAAACAATCTCCCAAAAAATACAGTACAGATCGTTCCTGCAATGATACTACCCAAAACCGCAGATATAATTGCTGTAAAGGGATTTTTCTTGATCCCAGATTCAGTGCTTGACAGTAGCAAATCTACCACAGCGACTCCCGGTAAACCCAAAAAGAGTATCCACCAACTAATATTGAGTAGAGTCAACCCCGCCCCGGCACAACAGCAAAAAATATATAAAAACCACAGAGAACTATAATTTAATGATTGCCGTTTGGGTAAAATTCCTGTTTCAACTTCTAGGGAAATGATCTTAGTTTCTTCGGATGAATTGCTGTGTAAAATGAGTTGACGTTGATAAGTGACTGACGACAATAACTGAGCCGTATCTACCGTGATTTGACAGGCCACCTGATTTCCTTCAAACTTTTGGGGAGAAAAAGAAATCCAACTATGATCATAAGGCGTATGCGGCGGATCTGATGGATGGGGAGCCACTTCCCATCTTCCCGATAAAACTGTTTTTGGAATCGGGTTAGTGATGGTGATGGTTTCGGTTAGTTTTTCGGGCCATTGATTAGCTTTCAATAAGAGGCTATCCTGAGAAATTCTCACTTTGGGTAATTGATGTACATCAATGGGTTTTAAAGCCGCTAACGCCTCTTTTGCTGAAGAAAAACGCTCTTTAGGTAGGGGTTGTACCATCTTTTCTAACCAATTAATCCAACCCCTTTGTAAAGGCGGCACTAAATGACGGAAATGAATTTGGTAATCTGCATCAATTAAAGTGCCAATATCGTTAGATTTAACTCCGGTTAAAAGACAAACTAAAGTGGCTCCTAAACCATATAAATCTGAAGCCGCCGTTAACTCTCGGTTAAATAACTGTTCAGGCGGCATAAACCCCATCGTGCCTTTTACCACACTACTAACCGTCACTTCTCCCCCGCCTTGACGAGCAAAACCAAAGTCAATCAAATATGCTTTTAAATCTTCATCAACTAAAATATTTTCGGGTTTAATATCTCGATGAATGAAAGGCGGATTTTGCGACTGAAGATAAACTAAAATTCTTAATAAATTAAGGGCAATTTTTTTAATTTTTTCTAACTTAAATGACCGACTGGTGGCTAAAGATTGTGCTTCAATATATTGTTGAACTAAACAGAATCCTTGCTCGGTTTCAAAATTATCTAAATAACGAGGAATCCCCGGATGAGACAACCGCCGTAAAATTTGTGATTCTTGTTCATAAGCTTCATATTCTGTCTCTTTCCAAGTGCTACCTAAAAACTGAAACTGTTTAATCACAACTGTCTCATTGGTGGGGATATGAGTCGCTTTGTAAGTTACTCGTCCTCCGCTTAAGTTGTGACCGAGTTCTTCTAAAATTTTATAGCCATGCTTTTCTAAATCTTGAAAATTCATTTGCTCTAAAGTGATTAGTGGTTAGTCATTAGTGGTTAGTCATTAGTCACCTGTTAGAACTTATAACTGATTACTGTTAACTGTTGTCTACTCCCTGTTCACTCAGTAATTGCCCATAAATCAAGCCGGCGTTTGTTAATAAATGTAAACGAGCTACTAGCATCAGTCTCCTCCTATTGTTTAAGGCGCAAGCAAGAGCTACCCTATACTTCCTATCTTCACAGTTAACTTGATTTTTGTCCACCTAATACCCATTGGAGAATGTCGCCGCCTTAAAGAGGTTCTCGCCTTTGGCCTGTTGGCTACCGACTTAGGAGCAAATAGACTATACTAAAAAGCGATTATTAGCCATAGCGTTGTTAATTGTTCATCAGAAAGTACATGAATCCAGAAGAAAATTATATCCTACTCAACCAGCGAATTGCTGAACTAGAATCTCAAGTTGAATCTTTAAGTAAACTTTTCCCCTTAGTCGAAAAAATCGCTCAACTCGAGAAAATACAAGAGTCAATTAATAAAATTGAAAGCAATTTTACCCTGATAGAAGATATTGATAGATACTCCCCACTGCGAAATTTATTAAGCGTCGGAGACTTTAAAGCGGCAGATCTCGAAACCACTAGAGTCTTACTAGAAATAGCGGGTGAAGACCGCCAGTCTCTCACTCCTGATGATATAAGAAAATTTCCTTGTAGTGCAATTCGTGTTATTGATCGCTTATGGAAAATTTATAGTGATGACCGTTTTGGATTTAGTATTCAATTACAAATTTATCAAGAAATAGGGGGCACTCGTGAAAGTTTAATTGCTCAGGACATGGGCTTATTGATTAAATTTGGTGACCAAGTTGGTTGGCGAGAGAATGGAGAATGGCAAGGTTCTACTTACGAACAATGGAATTTTAGTTTATCAGCGCCTAAAGGCTGTTTCCCGGTTAAGTGGTGGAGTTCACCTTATGGAGCAAAAATGGTGAATTTTTTCTTTGTTCGATTATTAGAATGTCAAGTTTAACCCACAAGCCTTTTTAATTGTACGGTAATCCCGTCTTACTTGAGGAGAATTGAGGTCTTAATAAGAATTAACAATTAAGTGAACTTAACTATAGCTTAACGTCTTTAGGCTAATTGTCTAAGGGGATCAATCAAGATATGATCAGCTAAAAATTGACCATCTGAACCGGTTGAGCGTCATCCGATCATTAGCAATGTTATGAAAATAATACCTAAACAACACTGGCATCACTTGCCAATTTCAGAATTATTAAATCTTTTAGAAACCGATTCTCAACAAGGATTACACCCCTTAGAAGTAGAAAACCGTCAGCAACGATATGGGCCAAACGCCCTAACCCAAAAAGAAGGCAAAAGCCCCGTAGTTATATTTCTAGAACAATTTAATCAACCTTTAATCTATATATTAATGGCCGCCGGTGTCATTACAGGACTCCTCAGAGAATGGGTAGATATGGGGGTCATTTTCGCTGTAGTATTGCTCAATGCCATTGTGGGATTCGTACAAGAAGCTAAAGCCGTTGAAGCGATGGAAGCTTTAGCTAAAACCATGCAAAGCGAAGCTACGGTGGTGCGTGGCGGTGAAAAACAACGAATTTCCGCCGATGAATTAGTGCCTGGAGACCTCGTATTTCTTCAGTCGGGCGATAAAGTTCCGGCTGACTTGCGATTAATACAAACCCGAGATTTACAAATTGATGAATCTGCCTTAACTGGTGAATCTCTCCCAGTGGAAAAAGAATCTATTGATCAACTCTCTTCAGATATAGTTTTAGCAGACCGAAATAATATGGCCCATTCTTCAACCCTGGTGACCTATGGTACCGGCACGGGAGTAGTGGTGGCCACCGGAGACAAAACAGAAATCGGCCAAATCAATGAAATGATCGCTTCAGCCGAAGTTTTAGAAACCCCTTTAACCGCACAAATAGAACAGTTTAGCCTCACCCTCATGAAGGTGATTCTTTCCATTGCTGCGCTAACCTTCTTTGCGGGATTATTGCGGAGTCAAGTGGTCGATCGTGAAACCTTAAAAGAAGCGTTTTTAGAAGTGGTGGCCTTGGCTGTGGGAGCAGTTCCGGAAGGATTACCGGTGGTTGTTACCATTACCCTCGCTATTGGTGTGTCTCGCATGGCAAAACGCCAAGCCATCATCCGCAAATTGCCGGCAGTGGAAACTTTAGGGAGTACGACGGTGATTTGTTCCGATAAAACCGGTACCTTAACCCAAAATGCCATGACGGTTCAGGATATCTTCGCCGGTGATCAAGACTATCAAGTTTCTGGCATTGGTTATGGGTTGGAAGGAGAACTGACTCAACAAGGAATTAAAGCTGATTTTAACGCCAATTATGCTCTCAAAGAATGTTTAATTGCTGGACTACTCTGTAACGATACCCGTCTAGTCTTTAAAGAACAAAAGTGGCGTGTGGAAGGGGACCCCACAGAAGCGGCTTTAATTACTTCAGCCACTAAAGCTGGATTATCTAAAGAAACCCTAGAACAAGAATTGCCCAGAGTGGATACTCTTCCCTTTGAATCTCAACATCAATACATGGCCACTTTACACCAATTAGCCCCCGATCAGCCCCCGATCGCTTATATCAAAGGCTCAGTAGAAAAAATCCTAACTCGTTGTCATGATGGTTATAGTACCCAGGGGGAAAAAATCCCCTTAAATGCTGACCTCATCCATGCAAAAGTCGATGAAATGGCTCATCAGGGCTTACGGGTTTTAGCTTTTGCCCGGGCCGAATTTCCCCTTGATACGTTCTCCATTACCCATGAAAGTATTGAAAGCCGCTTAACCTTTCTCGGTTTACAGGCCATGATTGATCCGGCACGTCCTGAAGCTATTGAAGCGGTCAAAAATTGTCAGCGAGCCGGTATCCAAGTCAAAATGATTACAGGAGACCATATAGGAACCGCTACAGCAATCGGGCGTAAACTAGGACTCAATAACTCAATGGGTGAAGTCTTAACCATTAGTGGCAAAGAAATCTCAGAATTTACTGATGAAGAATTAATTGGCGTGGTAGATCGGGTTTCCGTCTTCGCGCGAGTCGCCCCAGAACAAAAACTCCGTTTAGTTAAAGCTTTACAAGCTAGGAAAAATGTGGTCGCTATGACCGGAGACGGGGTAAATGATGCGCCCGCCCTACGACAAGCTGATATTGGGACAGCAATGGGAATCACCGGCACAGAAGTAGCGAAAGAAGCCGCCGATATGGTTTTATTAGACGATAATTTTGCCACCATTCGCGCCGCAGTGGAAGAAGGCCGCCGCATTTACGACAATATTATTAAAAGTATTATTTGGTTACTGCCCACCAATGCCAGTTTAGGGCTAATTATCGTGGTTTCCTCGTTCTTTAACCTAGGGATGCCGGTTACTCCCCTACACATTCTCTGGATTAATACCGTAGCCGCCGTTTTACTCGGCACGACTCTAGCCTTTGAAGTGGCTGAACCCGGCATTATGGAACGTCCTCCCCGTCCTCCTCAAATGCCCCTGCTGCAAAGATCGACGGTTAGCCGCATTATCTTAGTGGGATGTATACTCTGTGTCATGGCTTTTGCCGTTTATTTCCTAGAAAAAACCAATACGGCCACTTCCCAGGCCTCCGCCCAAACCGCCGCCGCTAATGCGATCGTTTTCGGTCAAATTTTTCTTCTATTTAACTGCCGTTCTCGACGTTACACCATGTTTAGAGTCGGCGCTTTTTCTAACCGTTGGTTAATTGCCGGTGTCATCTCAATGATTATTGCCCAATTACTCTTTACTTATACTCCAATCATGAATGAAATCTTTACAACCGCTCCCATTGGCGTGACAGAATGGGCACTCATCCTAGGTTCTTCTGTTGGACTTTATATCTTTATAGAATTAATTAAACGAGGATTACGTAAACAAGAAAAAGCCAAACGAGCCAATAGTTAACTCATTTTTAGACGGCGTTGCTTTGACACATCCTCAGATCAGGCAACGCACCAAAATATTAATTAGGTGAAAGCGAGTTAAACTTAACTGTCAGCTACGATGAAAAGCGCAAGTTCAGGGTTTTTACATTTCGTAACACCCTGTGCTTTATTAGACCTCTTGCACAAATCATCATTTTTAAAGAAAACGAATAAAGGAGCAAGCCTTTCCCCTTTCCCCTTTTCCCGACTTCTGCAAGAAGTCTATTGATATCCAGCTACTTACCTATAGAAAGGGTTCTCAACCATACAGAAAAATTGTTGAGAAATATTAAACCTAATATTCCCCACTATTATTATACTTCTTTCCCCAACAGGTCATATTAAAAAAAGATAAGAAAAGCTCACGAAACGAAGTTTTTATTCAATGATCAAAGAGGGGGGAACTTGACTCTCTTCCCTGGCAAAAATCCTAAAAAAGCTTATGCTTCAAGGATTAAATGCTCAATGGCTACCGAAAAAAAACCAGAAAAAAAACAATCTTGTTGCTAAAGTTAAAGGAGTAAAAAGCCCGTTGCAAAATTGATTGTTAAGTTAGTTAAATTTATAAAGTTACAAAGGAGTACAAGTGAGTAGGGACAATCCCTAGGTGGTTGTCCAAGCGGAGTGTGAATTGAGATTAACGTAAAGTCCCTAAAAAAACCGAATGATTGAGGGAAAACATGAATACTAGAAATTATGCAACTATAGACGGAAATGAAGCAGTAGCCCGAGTAGCCTATCGTCTCAGTGAAGTTATTGCCATTTATCCGATCACCCCGTCATCACCGATGGGGGAATGGGCAGACAGTTGGGCCAGTGAAGGAAAACCCAACTTATGGGGCACAATTCCCTCTGTGGTAGAGATGCAGAGTGAAGGCGGAGCAGCCGGAGCGATTCACGGAGCCTTACAAACTGGCTCTTTAACCACCACATTTACCGCCTCTCAAGGGTTACTACTGATGCTCCCCAACTTCTACAAAATTGCCGGGGAGTTGACATCAGCAGTGATCCATGTAGCCGCCCGTTCTTTAGCGGCTCAAGGATTATCAATTTTTGGCGATCATGCGGACGTAATGGCAGCAAGAGGAACCGGATTTTCGTTATTATCCTCAGCGTCAGTACAGGAAGCACAAGATTTAGCCGCCATCGCCACAGCCACCACCCTACAAAGCCGCGTCCCCGTACTGCACTATTTTGATGGGTTCCGCACCTCTCACGAAGTGCAAAAAGTGGAATTACTGCCTGATGAAGTGCTGCGGAATTTAATTAAAGATGAATGGGTGATCCAACACCGTCAACGCGCTTTAACCCCAGATCGCCCCGTATTACGAGGAACCGCCCAAAACCCTGATGTCTATTTCCAAGCCAGGGAAACCGTAAATCCTTTCTATGAGCAATGTCCGGAACTTACTCAACAGGTAATGGATCATTTTGCCCAATTGACCGGGCGGCATTATCATCTCTTTGACTATCATGGACACCCAGAAGCCGAACAGATCATTATTTTAATGGGTTCTGGCTGTGAAACCGTTCACGAAACCGTAGACTATTTAACCGCCCAAGGGGAAAAAGTCGGCGTGATTAAAGTGCGGCTATATCGCCCCTTTGACAACAAGCGCTTTATTGAAAGCTTACCCGCCACAACCCGAGCGATCACCGTATTAGACCGTACCAAAGAACCTGGCAGCAGTGGAGAACCCTTATATTTAGATATCGTTACTGCGGTCCAAGAAACCCTCCTAGCCGGTAGTAGCGAACTTAAAGCGAAATTACAAAATCTTAAAGCCCTTGTAGGCGGACGCTATGGGCTATCCTCCAAAGAATTCACACCAGCTATGGTGAAAGGCGTATTTGATAACCTCAAAGCCGACACACCGAAAAATCATTTTACCATCGGCATCAATGATGACCTCAGTCATAGCAGTTTACCCTATGATCCTTACTTTTCTACTGAAGCGGATAATGTCGTCCGAGCGGTATTTTATGGCTTAGGTTCAGATGGAACTGTAGGAGCCAATAAAAACTCGATTAAAATTATTGGAGAAGATACCGATAACTACGCTCAAGGGTATTTCGTCTATGACTCCAAAAAATCCGGCTCAGTAACGGTTTCTCACCTACGCTTCGGTCCGAACCTGATCCGCTCAACTTATTTAATTACTGTTGCCAACTTTATCGCCTGTCATTTGTGGGGATTTTTAGACCAATTTGACGTACTAGAAACCGCCATCCCCGGGGCAACCTTCTTGATCAATAGTCCTTATGGACCTGACGAAGTTTGGCAACATTTACCCCGCCCCATTCAAGCAGAAATTATTGCTAAACAACTGAAAGTTTATGTGATTAATGCCTATCAAGTGGCCAGAGAAGCCGGTATGGGGGGACGGATCAATACCGTAATGCAAGTGTGCTTCTTTGCTCTATCAGGGGTATTACCACGAGAACAAGCGATCGAACAAATTAAAAAATCTATTCGCAAAACCTACGGCAAAAAAGGCGAAGATATCGTCAAGATGAATATGTTGGCGGTAGACTCCACTTTAGATCATCTCTATCAGGTGACAATCCCCGATACAGTGAGTGAAGATGCCGCCGAATGGAAACCCCTTATTCCTGATACAGCCCCCGAATTTGTGCGGGATGTATTGGGTAAAATGATAGCCCGCAAAGGCGACGAATTGCCGGTTTCTGCCCTTCCCTGTGATGGAACATTTCCCACCGGCACCACCAAATGGGAAAAACGCAACATTGCCCAAGACATTCCCGTTTGGGACCCCAATGTCTGTGTACAGTGCGGCAAATGCGTCATGGTCTGCCCTCATGCGGTCATTCGTTCTAAAGTGTATGAAGAACAAGAATTAGCCAACGCGCCGGACACCTTTAAGAGTACACAAGCCAAAGACCATGATTGGAAAGCCTTGAAATTTACCATCCAAGTAGCCGCCGAAGATTGCACCGGCTGCGGAATTTGTGTGGATGTTTGTCCGGCCAAGAATAAATCGCAACCGAAACTCAAAGCGATTAATATGGAACCTCAGTTACCCTTGCGGGAACAAGAGCGAGAAAATTGGGACTTCTTTAATCAATTACCTTGGCCAAATCGGCAGGATTTAAACCTCAAGAAAATCTCCCATCAACAAATGCAAGAACCCTTGTTTGAATTCTCCGGTGCTTGTGGAGGATGTGGAGAAACCCCTTATGTTAAATTAGTCAGTCAGTTATTTGGCGACCGCATGGTAGTGGCCAATGCGACCGGATGTTCTTCGATTTACGGCGGCAACTTACCGACGACCCCCTGGACCCAAAACGCAGACCACCGAGGACCCGCTTGGTCGAATTCCCTATTTGAAGATAATGCGGAATTTGGCTTAGGCTTCCGGGTATCCATCGATAAACAGAGCGAATTTGCCGTAGAGTTGTTACAATCCTTAGCCTCAGAAGTGGGAGATAACTTAGTTAATGACCTCCTCCACACCACCCAAAAAGATGAGGCAGAAATTTATGAGCAACGTCAACGGGTAGCACTTCTCAAAGCACGTTTAGCCGAATTAGCGGCGGGAAATTTAGACGAAACCGTGCGCTCGAAAGTGATCATGCTAGAATCACTCGCGGATTATTTGGTCAAGAAGAGTGTCTGGATCGTCGGTGGCGATGGTTGGGCCTATGATATCGGTTATGGCGGCTTAGATCACGTCTTGGCTAGTGGGCGAAATGTAAATATCTTGGTTATGGATACAGAAGTGTATTCTAATACCGGTGGACAAGCTTCTAAAGCAACTCCTCGGGGTGCAGTGGCTAAGTTTGCCGCAGGAGGAAAACCCGCAGCGAAAAAAGATTTAGGATTAATGGCCATGACTTATGGCACCGTATATGTGGCCAGTGTGGCGATGGGAGCGAAAAACGAGCAAACTATCCGGGCATTTTTAGAAGCAGAAGCTTATAATGGCCCATCGATTATTATTGCTTACTCTCACTGTATTGCTCATGGTATTGATATGAAGACCGCCATGACTCATCAGAAAGAAATCGTTGAGAGTGGACGTTGGTTGCTCTATCGCTATAATCCTGAGTTAGCAGTCGTCGGAAAGAACCCCTTACAGCTAGATATGCACCAGCCGAAACTGCCGGTAGAAGACACCATGTATAGCGAAAACCGCTTCAAGATGTTAGCTCGCAGTAAACCCCTTGAAGCTAAAGCCTTGTTAGAGTTGGCTCAAAAGGATGTCAATACTCGCTGGCAGATGTATCAATATTTAGCTGCCCGGCACTTGCAAAGCAACGGCGAAGGAAATGACGGTAATCAACCCCATCATCCTGAATTGAGACAGTCATCGCCTCGCTAAAAACTCAAGAGTCAATAGTCATTAGCCAATAGTCAATAGTTATTCAAGAGTTTTCATCATTTAAACAATTCCAGATATAACTCACAACTAATGACTATTGACTAACCACTCACAACTAATGACTATTGACTATTGACGAATAACTAATAACTAATGACTGATAACTGATAACTAATAACTAAAAAAGGAGAACATAACATGGATATAAGTACAACATATTTGGGCTTGAATTTGCGCTCGCCGTTAATCGTTGGGTCTGCCGGTCCCTTAACCGAAGATATCAATAATATTAAGCGCATCGAAGAGGCCGGAGCGGCGGCGGTAGTTCTCCATTCTTTTTTTGAGGAACAATTACGAGTCGAACAATTAGAATTACACCATCATTTAACTCACGGAACGGAAAGTTTTGCCGAAGCCTTAACTTATTTTCCCGAACCGGAAATCTTTCATGTAGGAGCCGAGGAATATCTTAACCATATTCGCCAAGCTAAAGAACAGGTTAAGATTCCCATTATTGCCTCTCTCAATGGCGTTTCTACAGGGGGATGGTTGGAATATGCCCGAAAAATTGAACAAGCCGGGGCTGATGCGTTAGAGTTAAATGTTTACTACCTACCTAATGATTTAGAGATGAGTGGGGCACAGGTAGAGCAAAATTATGTCGATATTCTTAGAATCATTAAATCTGAAATATCGATTCCGGTAGCGATGAAACTCAGTCCTTATTTCAGCAATATGGCTAATATGGCTAAACAATTAGCTGAAGCTGGAGCAGACGGATTAGTGTTATTTAACCGCTTCTATCAGCCGGATATTGAACTGGAACATTTAGAAGTCATTCCCAATGTCTTATTAAGTACACCCCAGGCGATGCGCCTACCGATGCACTGGATCGGGATGCTTTATGGCCGAGTTAATGTAGACTTTGCTGCTATTAGCGGCATTCATACTTCGCTAGATGTGCTAAAAATGCTGATGGTAGGCGCAAAAGCGACTATGCTGGTTAGCGTTTTGTTACGTCATGGTATTAATGAAATTCGCAAAATTGAGCAAAACTTAATTCATTGGCTTCAAGAGCATGAATATGAATCAGTTAAGCAACTGCAAGGCAGTATGAGTCAGATGAACTGTCCCGATCCAACAGTATTTGAACGGGTGCAATATATGAAGGCGATCCAAAGTTATGAACCGGTTTGGAAGCGTTTCCCTAATTTAGAGTCTCGTCAATCAATTCGATAAAACTTATTAGTTATTAGTCATTAGTTATTGGTCATTAGTCATTGGTCATTCGTCATTAGTACAGGTCTGTCTACTGACTAGGGTGACTCCTCACTACTCGCTACTAAGAACTGACCACTGAGTATCAATATTAAAGGTAATAGGAAAATGACAAAGAAAAAACGAGTTGGTATATTAACAAGTGGTGGCGATTGTCCAGGGTTAAATGCCATTATTAGGGCTGTGGTTAAGGCGGCTAATCGGAAAAATTGGGAAGTTTATGGCTTGCCCTACGGAACCGATGGATTTATTCACCTAGCCAAAGGAATTCGCACCCCAGAAGAATTGAAACTGGGTGAACATGGTTATGATCTGCCAGGACATTTACAGGGGTTAGATATTCTTCAGTTTCTCAGTGGCAGTATTTTGGGATCGCTGAGTAAGGGAAATCCTGAAGATCCAGAAGTCGCTCAGACAATTTTGGAAGGCTATAAACTATTACAATTAGATGCTCTGATTGCCATCGGCGGAGACGGGAGTTTAGACATTATCTATCAATTAGCTCAACAAGGTAATTGGAATTTCGTCGGTATTCCCAAAACCATTGATAATGATGTCCCTTTTACTGAACGCGCCGTCGGATTTGATACAGCCGTTGACACAGTGACCAATGCGTTGTATAATCTTACATTCACGGCGGCTTCCCATGAACGAGTCATGATTGCTCAAGTGATGGGACGTGATGCCGGACATTTAGCCCTTCATGCAGGAATTGCCGGCGGGGCAGATGTGATTCTGATTCCCGAATTAGCACCTCATCTATCAGATATGGTTGTGGATGGCTGTTGCCGCCAAATCGCTCATATTCGCGCATCGGGTCGTCAGTTTGCCCTGATTGTCATTGCTGAAGGGGTGAGAAATGATCATAACGAAAAAGAAAAGTATATCGGGGACTATTTAGCCCAAAGAATTGAACAGCACAGCCAAAAATTGTGTGAAACTGGACATAAAGAGTTCTGTCCTCTGAGTGCTATTGATGTACGGGTGACGGTCTTAGGACACTTACAACGCAGTGGAACTCCTTCCAGTAGCGATCGCTTGATTGGAACGGCTTTTGGGATTAAAGCTATAGAATTGATTGAACAGGAGGCTTATTCTCGCCTGGTAGTCTGGCAACATGGGGGAGTTTACAGCCAACCGTTGGATCAAGTGATTGCTGTGATTCGGCAATGTCATCGGGAAAACCGTTGCGCCTATCCAGTTGATCCTGATGGGTTTATGGTACAAACAGCAAGGTCATTGGGCATCTATCTAGGAGATCACAATTTGCCTTTAGATCATATCGACTCTAAACCCACTGTCGAGTTATCGATCTAATTATTTACCGAGATAGAAGACACCCAGACAGGAGACAGATAAACTTATTGTTCGTTTCCTGTCCCCGACTAATGACTAATGACTAACGACTAACATCTTAATTAATTAAGCATTAAGAATTAATAAATTCTCTCAGATAATCAGTTAATTTTGTAGGAAGAGATAAAAATCTTCCAGCTATGCTTTTTAACCCCAAAAAATCCTTTAAGGCATTAAAAGCGAAAGGGATCTGCCTAAAAAGCTCTAGATCGCCTTTTGAACGTTCTGTAATTGAGCAAATAGTGCTGAAATTATGGGGGCGCAATCAACTGCGTCAATATAAAGACAAAATTTATTTTCGGGTAGAAATTATCCACTACACAAGGAGCCAAAGGGTTTCAACGTCTTGGATTGCTTAAGTTCTGTTCCCTAGACAATCTATCAATTAGGATAAGAACAGAGATCGGAAAAAGGAGACAGACTGGCCTTGATCGCTTTGTAAAGATTAAAATCTGAAAGGGCGAGATAAGAACTTCTCAGACTTAGAGTCACACCCATCAAAAAAACTTATCCAATATATTTGGTCAGCTAAACCACAAGTAACCAATCACAAACAAGTAACCATGAAATTTGTCGATGAATACCGGAACGCGGCTCTAGCTAAACAATATGCACGGGCGATCGCCAAGCGAGTAACTCAACCTTGGACGATTATGGAAATTTGTGGGGGACAAACCCATTCTATTGTTAAATACGGCATCGATGAACTCTTGCCACCAGAAATTACCTTAATTCATGGGCCTGGATGTCCGGTGTGTGTGACTCCTATCCGCTTGATCGATCAGGCGATCGCCATTGCGGCTTTACCCGATGTGATTTTTTGTTCTTTTGGGGATATGTTACGAGTCCCGGGAACCCAAAAAGATTTACTCACGGTTAAAGCGGCTGGAGGAGATGTTCGTATTGTTTACTCTCCGCTAGATTGTCTCAAACTGGCTCAAGCTAACCCCGATAAGCAAGTGGTGTTTTTTGCGGTAGGCTTTGAAACCACTGCCCCGGCGACGGCGATGGCGGCTTATCAAGCTTATCAGCAAGAGATCGAGAATTTTTCTATGGTGGTTTCTCATGTGTTAGTGCCGCCGGCAATGGAGGCTTTACTGTCTTCTCCTGATTGTCTAGTACAAGGGTTTTTAGCGGCGGGTCATGTCTGTACGGTGATGGGATATGCTGAATATGAACCCATTGCCCAAAAATATCAGGTTCCGGTCATCGTCACGGGGTTTGAACCGATTGATATTTTACAAGGGATTTATTTGTGTGTTAAACAGTTGGAAGCACGACAGGCTTTTTGTGAAAATCAATATACCCGTTCTGTACAACCTAAAGGCAATTTAACCGCACAGCAGTTATTACAAGAAGTTTTTGAAGTGGTGCCCCGTCAGTGGAGAGGTATTGGCGAAATTTCGGGCAGTGGGTTGGGTTTACGGGAAAAATATGCGAAAATAGATGCTTTAAAACGGTTTTATCCCCTTAATTATTCTTCTCCTGAGTCGGGTTGTTCTCCTTGTATTAGTGGTCAGATTATGTTGGGGCATAAGAAACCTCATGATTGTCCGGCTTTTGGCACTTTGTGTAAGCCAGAACATCCTCTCGGTGCGCCGATGGTTTCTTCTGAGGGCGCTTGTGCGGCTTATTATCGTTATCGGAGTCAGCTTATTGCTAGTTAAAGATGACCTCTCCCCCAACCCCTCTCCTACAAGGAGAGGGGAGACGAGTTTAAATTTAAGCATTTGTAGGGTGGGTAAGGTCGCTTAAACCTAGAAACCTTGGCGGTTTAATTAATGATCTACCTTGCTCACCATTATTGAGTGTCCGCAGATAAACACAGGTAATATTTTCAAATTAGCTGAAAAATCTACAGATTAATTCCCCTGCTCCGTTAGCCTCGAATGGTACTAAAGTTCCATCTTTGGTGATTTTGATGCGATCGCGGCAGTTGTATTTTTCGATGGGGGTGGCGACTCCGTTAATCTTTACTGATGCTCTATACTCCCAATAGTATTTGGCACTCCGCTTGATGTAGGTGATACATATTTGTTTTCCCTCTAGGGTTCGACATAAGGCGGCTTGTGCAGGGCGTGTGATGCTTAAGCTTATGATGAGCAACAGTAGTAAGATAATGGGTTTCACTTCTGGATCGGTGGTGGATTACTGTTAGATTTTACATGATTATGGGGTTAAGTCTCGCGAAAGCCGCAAAGGACGCAAATAAGCCCGCAAAGAGGTTATTTGTCAGAAAATTCAATAATTGTAGCTTGGTTAAGGAACGAAACCCAACACCGATCATGTTTTCATCATTTATATGGTGTGTATTATATTTATGATAAATACCTTGACAATTAAACTTAATCTACATAAGATTTAAATTAATTTGTGATAAAATAAAAATTATAGAAAAGCCCTGCCTCATAGAGACAGAGCCTAATTCAAGGTTAATGAAATAAAATGTATTTCCTGCGTTAACTCATAAAGAGCCTAACGTAGTGTATCGCCAAAATGACATGGCCTAATGCAAACAAAGCATAAGCTATGCTCAATAACACAAAAATCACCTCCTGTATGGATCAATAATATTATCCATTATGGCATAACTTTAGCCTAACACAGCTAATGAGGTGTAATTTTTCATAACTATTTATTTTTCCAACCGCCTGCTCTTGAAACTAGCTCACGAGTGCCAACTACTCCGCAGCCACAAAAGCCGTTAATAATTTGTTTAAATAAATTATGCTCTCGATCGAAGAATTGATGCAAGAAGCCTTATCTTTACCTAGTGCCGAAAGAGCATTGTTAGCTGAGAAATTAGTTGAAAGTCTTGTGTTTGATGTCGATGGCAAAATTGAAACCCTTTGGACAACTGAAGCTAAAAGGCGGCGAGATGAAATTCGTAACGGTACAGTTGAGGTAATTTCGGGAGAACAAGCTTTAGCCGCGATAAAAAAAATTGTAAAAGAAACACTTCAAGAAGAAATTTCTAAGCTTGACTCTCAAAAAACAGAAAAATTTTTAGAAACTTTTGGCAGTTAGGAAGATAGCCGCACAGCCGACGAAATTATAGAGGAAATTTATTCAAGTCGTGGTGTAAATAACAATAAATTGTAAAAAATTATCTGTAGAAAATCACATGAGTACCTTACAAAACCAAAAAGAAATAATAAACAATGAAACAATGGCTACAGCAAACTTGTATGAAGAAGATTATTTACTTTGGTTAGAAACAACCGCTAATTTTTTAAAAGAAAAAAACTTTGCTCAACTAGACTTAATTAATTTGATAGAGGAGATAGAAGCATTGGGACGTGAGGAACGAAGAAAACTAGAAATTTATTTACGACAACTGCTAAAACACCTTCTTTTCTATCAATACTGGATTGTTCCAGACTGTAAACATCATTGGGCGACAGAAATTGCAAATTTTAGATTAGAACTTAAAAAGTTAATCAAATCAAAAACGCTTTATAATTATCTAATTCAAGTTATGGACGAAGTTTATAGCGAGGCTTTAATCCTAGCTAAAAAGAAAAGCGAATTAAAAAGTTTCCCTGAAAAATGCCCTTACACCATTGAGCAAATTTTAGACATAGATTATTATCCTGAAATAGAAAGTTAAATTATAAATAGTAAGAAGTTTTAGGTGGGCGATGCCTATCCTACTTTTGCATGAGTGCCTCTTGCCTATTTAATATTATGTGGCAAATCGACAAAATCCAACCCGAAGAACGGCAACAATGGCTAATAATGAGACATCAACTTTGGCCAGACAGTGACTTTACAGAACTCCAACAAGAAACCGAAGAAATCATCAAACAACCCGATATATTACCCGTATTCGTAGCCCGTAACTCAGAAAAAGAATTAATAGGATTTTTAGAAGCCGCCTTTAGAGACTATGTAGACGGATGTAACAGCACACCAGTACCTTATATAGAAGGACTTTACGTCAAACCCGAATATCGAAATCAAGGCATAGCAAAAGCCCTAATTCAAACAATGGAAAACTGGGCCAAACAACAAGGATATACAGAAATCGCTTCCGACACAACTCTTGAGAATATAATAAGCCAAACCTTGCATCAGCAACTAGGATTTGAAGCCGTAGAACGGATTATAATCTGGCGAAAATCCATTTAAAGCCGCCCTTCTTCCCCATCGCCTTGTAAAATAGATGGGCAGCAACACCCACCTCATTAAAAAACAAAATTAACATGGACGTAAAAGCCGCTATCGCCTTTGAAGCCGCCAAACCCCTCACCGTAGAAACCGTACAACTCGAAGGCCCTAAAGAGGGAGAAGTCTTAGTGGAAATAAAAGCCACAGGAGTCTGTCACACCGACGCTTATACCCTATCTGGCAAAGACCCAGAAGGCTTATTTCCCGCTATACTTGGTCATGAAGGAGCCGGAATCGTCGTAGAAGTAGGCCAAGGCGTAAAAAGCCTCAAACCGGGCGATCATGTTATTCCCCTTTATACCCCAGAATGCCGCCAGTGTGAATACTGCTTAAGTCAAAAAACCAACCTCTGTCAAGCCATCCGACAAACCCAAGGCCAAGGACTTATGCCCGATGGCACTAGCCGCTTTTCTGTAAACGGTGAGATGATACATCACTATATGGGAACCTCAACCTTTGCTAACTATACCGTACTCCCAGAAATCGCCCTCGCTAAAATTCGGGAAGATGCCCCCTTTGATAAAGTATGTTACATTGGCTGCGGAGTCACCACAGGAATTGGCGCAGTTATTAATACCGCTAAAGTAGAAGCCGGTGCCAATGTCGTCGTATTTGGGTTAGGAGGAATCGGTTTAAACGTCATTCAAGGCGCTCGCATGGTAGGGGCTAATATGATAGTAGGAGTAGATATTAATCCTGCTAAACGTCCCCTGGCCGAAAAATTCGGCATGACTCACTTCGTCAACCCTCATGAAATAGACGGAGATATTGTTAAATATATCGTAGATTTAACGCGAGGCGGAGCCGATTATAGTTTTGAATGTGTGGGTAATGTTAACTTAATGCGGCAAGCCTTAGAATGCTGTCATAAAGGATGGGGAGTTTGTACCATTATCGGAGTTGCCGGTGGCGGCGAAGAAATCCGAACTCGCCCCTTTCAACTGGTAACCGGAAGAGTTTGGAAAGGTAGCGCTTTTGGGGGAGCCAGAGGACGGACAGATGTGCCTAAAATTGTTGATTGGTATATGGAAGG
This sequence comes from Gloeothece verrucosa PCC 7822, assembly GCF_000147335.1. Classification (NCBI taxonomy): domain Bacteria; kingdom Bacillati; phylum Cyanobacteriota; class Cyanophyceae; order Chroococcales; family Aphanothecaceae; genus Gloeothece; species Gloeothece verrucosa. Next base: position 3,354,959 of record NC_014501.1, on the reverse strand, counting down.
TAAAATCAATATTGATGATTTAATCACTCATGTTATGCCGCTAGAAAAAATCAACGATGCTTTAGACTTAATGCATAAAGGTGAATCTATCCGCAGCGTGATTACATTTTAAATAATTTACGACTAATCACTAAAGAGTAATCTATAATACGCAAAAATTCTAGCCGCAAGCAGAGTAAGAAATATAAACCAAACCAGTAAGCTGACTAAAGACTCTATCCAAAACAGCAATGAATGAACATTTACATTCTTGATTTACTGGTTATAGGCTTACTTTTATTAGGGGTTAGTTTAGGTTCTCGGTGGATTGCTCGTTTACCTCTATCTTTTTCCTTAATCTATCTTATTTTTGGCTTTGCTTTAGGGCGCTATGGCTTAAAGCTATTTAATATCCGTCCCGATGCCGAAATTTTAGAAAGACTCTCAGAATTAGTGGTTATTATTTCCGTCTATGGCTGTGGGTTAAAAATGAATCGTCCCCTTAAATTTTGGGCTTGGAGAAGCACAGCAAGATTGATAGGGTTATTAATGCCGATTTCAATTTTTGGGTTGGCTGTAGCCGCTCATTTTATCTTAAAAATGAACTGGGGAAGTGCGATTTTATTAGGGGCAATTTTATCTCCTACAGATCCCGTTTTAGCTTCAGAAGTACAACTAGCTCACGTTGAAGATAAAGACGAATTACGCTTTGCTTTGACCTCTGAGGGAGGATTAAATGATGCTTTAGCCTTTCCCTTTGTCTATTTTGGCATTTACTGGCTGGAAAAGGGAGATTTAAATAACTGGTTGGCTCAATGGGTAGCCGTTGATTTCATCTGGGCGATCACGGCTGGTATTGTCATGGGAATTATCAGCGCTAAAATTGTAGTCTATCTAGAGCGAAGATGGCCTAGGCCAAAACAAGAATCTGAAGAAGATATTAGAGAAAACTTTCTCGGGTTAAGTACAATTTTGATTACCTATGCAATAACCGAGTTAGTTAATGGTTATGGGTTTTTAGCGGTGTTTGTCGCTGGAGTGGGAGTTTACAAAAGTTACAATTCTAAGCGTGACTCCCAAAAACACCTCGAGCAACTTGAATTTGCCGATCAACTGGAAAAATTGCTCGAAATAGGCATGATTTTGGTACTAGGTTCCCTAGTGCTGATGAAACCTTTGATTCATTACTCAGGTCAAGCTTTATGGATCAGTGGTTTGTTATTCTTTGTGATTCGGCCTGTGGGAACTCTTGTTAGCACGCTTGGCAGTTCTTTACCCATCAGTAACCGTTTGCTACTCGGGTGGTTCGGAATTCGTGGCGTGGGTTCTTTATATTATTTGGCTTATGCTTTGGGTCAAGGATTAGACAATAATATTCTCGAACAAATTTCCTGGATTACCATCACAACCATGATCCTTTCCATTATTGTACATGGGATTAGTGCTACCCCTTTGATGAATTTATATGAAAATAATTTAACTAAAGCCAATAAATTGGAGTAATTTTTTAAGATTTTTTTAAACTTCTTGCTTTTCACTTTTTGTTGTATTGTTGTATACTTAAATGAAATTTCAAAGTTAGTTTAAGTGAGAGTTTCTTAAAATTCTGAGTTCCTGAGAAACCCCGTTAATATTTATTAACAATTTCTGGAAAGATTGCCCAATCTAAGCTGGAGTATCCTGTACATACGAAGAAATCAAAGAATTCATCCCCTGTGTATAGAATAAAGCTATCATATTTATAGGTTTTATTGATTTAACTTTGTGGTGTCAAGAGTAGGACATAAGTATGCCTTATAAATCATCAAATCCCGTTCAAGTTGACGGCTATCTCTTGTGGTGGCGGTTCAGACAAGTTTTTTTGATAAGCTCATTTGTTGCTGTATTGGCTGTTGTTCTTTCAGGGATTATGTATTACCGTTTTCACAAACTACACCTCAACTATGAAACCTCTATTAAAGAAGTTTCAGGCAACATGGATAAGTAAAAAAGTTTTACATTTTAAACAGAAAATAAAAGCTAGTCAACTGCAATGGAAAAACAGCAAGAAAGCGAATTAGCAAATTTTCGGCTCTGGCTGTTTTTTTTCTTTGGCTTTAAGAATCTAACATTTAGCTAGGGGAGTGAATTCTGGGAAGTTCAAGACGAGGGAAAGTTTAATCAGTTGATTACCAAACGTTTACCTAAAAAGTGTAAAGTAGTAGCTGAATTAATGCTCATTAATCAAGCTGGAAGACTTGCTGAGATATGCTGCTTACTGAAAATGCAACTCAATTCCTTGCCAAGGATCAATTAAGTGATGGGCGTCGGCTACATTATTATGACAAAGGAGACAATATTCCCTTAGTAGAAGAAGGTGTGTGGCAAGTCTATCGAGGAGTCGCTCAACTCAGCCAAATTTGTACAAGCGGAGAAGAAGTTTTATTAGGTTGGGTTCAACCTTTTACTTTTTTTGGTTTGTGGCTAACTCACATTGAATCTTATCAAGTCAAAGCTTTAAGCGATCTCTACTTAAGATGGTATGCGCTCAATGAGATCGAAAATACCCCTCAATTATCCCAAGTGATGTTAAATCAGTTAGCGCGGCGGATGCGGCAGACAGAAGCCCTCTTGGCGATCGCGGGATTAAAACGGGTAGAAGAAAGATTACAGCAATTATTAATTTTACTCAAACAAGAACTCGGTCAACCGGGAGACAAAGGAACTCGCATAGGAGTACGTTTAACCCATCAAAACATCGCTAATGCCATTGGAACCACAAGAGTTACTGTCACTCGCTTACTAGGAGACTTTCAACGTCAAGGGATAATTACTCTCGATAGTGAGCGCCATTTCATTATTAAATAAAAACCGTCCTTGTTGTAAAACCGAGTAAAAAACGTCAAATTTTTCCACTAGGGGTCATTACTGATAGCGGTAAAATTATTAATATTAATTAATATTACTGGGATTTTACCACTATCAAGTATTTTTTCTCTTTCTGAAGAATTAGATGAATGGAAACGAAACTATTTAAATAGTTTAATACAAGACTATTTACCTCTATCTTGAGTAAGAGTAATATTGAGTAATTCTAGCTACAAAAAAGGCTAACAATTATTTCTAAAGTTTGAAGAAATCCTCAAAGTTTTATTGATAATTTAAGAGTATGAGAAGCTCATTAAAAGATTACTGGATGGGGGTTTTACCGTTGTGAACCATTGCTATTTGCCGAAGGAGAGCGACGACAAGCAAATAGACAGTAATCCGAGACGAGAAAAAATTTTAGACGGTGTGGAGTTTTTGTCGCTTCCTCCACTTAATCGTGACCCTAGGGAGGCTAAACCCTTTATCAGAACGGTCTAAGGTCATAAACGTCTCAATCTTTTTTCTTATGGTTTATAAAAATATTTTTTTAACCCTAGAGGTAATGATAAATGTTACTCGAAAAATTAGTGCGAGGGGGTTACTTAGCTAAAGGAATTATTTATGGACTCATAGGAATTTTAGCGATATTAGCCGCCTTTAATTCAGGGGGGAAAACCACAGATGCTAAAGGCGTACTGAATACCATTGCGGGTCAACCTTTTGGAAAATTTTTATTAATTTTACTGGCCATTGGTTTAATTGGCTATGCTCTTTGGCGTTTTCTCCAAGTCGCACTCGATCCAGAACAGGAAAATCGAGATAAAAAGGCTAACAGTATTTTACATCGCCTCAGCTATGGACTCAGTGGCCTTATTTATGCCGGATTAGGAATTCAAGCCATTCGATTAGTTGCTAATGCCGCTAATCAAAGTAGTGGTAACAAAAGGGCTGTAGATACCACCGCGCGGTTGCTCTCACAACCCTATGGTCAATGGTTAGTAGGTGTAATCGGAGCGATAATTATTGGAATGGGTTTTTACCAATTTTACCGAGCTTACAAAGCCAAATTTCGCTATAAACTTGATTTAAGACCCTTAAGACCACAGCAACAAAAATGGGTCATTCGAATAGGTCAAATGGGCATGAGTGCCAGAGGAATTGTATTTATGATCATCGGCTTTTTCCTAATACAAGCCGCTCGCCAGTATGATCCCCAACAAGCAAAAGGCCTCGATGGAGCATTACAAACTCTAGCACAACAGCCTTTCGGGAAGGTTGTCTTAGGGTTAGTGGCACTAGGGTTAGTCGCTTACGGAAGTTATGCCATCATTCAATCGCGCTATCGTCGCATAGGGGTGCCGTTGGTTTCACCTCATCTTCGTGTGTAATCAGATTGGATTACAGTTGATTAAGAGCCGGCTTGAGCATTATGTCTTGTTTTTTCCGATATAACCAGGCCACACTTTCCCTTGGTATATATTACACTGTTATCTGAACACAAAAAGCAACACCGGAAATAGGATAATAAAAATAGAATGAGTAAAATCTAGATTAATTATCTAGAGATCTCTTTCAAAAACCCCGTTCGTCTAGTGTTGCCTATTATCCGCAGCACTTCTAGAACCGAGGGGTAAAACCACACCAAAGTCAAAGTCGTTGCTGTTTTTCCGGTTCACTTCACAGAAGTTATGATTACAGTTCTTATCGTCGATGATAGTCCGAGTCTGCGACAAATTCTCATAGAGCTTCTCCAAAAACGAGGAATTAATGTCCTAGAAGCAGCTAGTGGCATGGAAGCTCAAGAACAAATTCAAAAAGAGGTTCCTGATTTAGTGATCACTGATTTGATCATGCCTCAGATGAACGGCTACGAGTTGTGTCGTTGGATTAAAAATAATCCATCTACCCAAGATGTCCCCGTGTTAATTTGTTCGACTAAAAGCGAAGAATTTGACCGTTACTGGGGAATGAAACAAGGCGCAGATGCTTATATTACTAAGCCTTTTCAACCAGCCGAAATGCTGCAAACGATCAAATTTTTGTTGCAAAATCGTCGAAAAAGTTAGTTAAATCCCTTTAAAATTGCCGCTATCCTTATGAATTAACTTAGGGATAGGTAAGCTTTATATTTATTTTCTGGGAAAGGGCGGTACTCTGCGCTCCTTACGTCATTTTTCCGGACCGAAAAGAAAACGTTTTCGGTTCAATTCAACTACACCAGTTGAGGAATTTTTCCGGATTCTCAGGACATTTTTGAGCATAAATCTATTAAAAATGATGAAATATTACCGCTATCTACCTTTGCTACTAACCCTAAGTAGTTTATCACTGGGCACAGACTTAGCCGCTCAAGGAGAAATTAGCCCCCCGTTGATCATAGCTCAGAGTGCGAGTTATCAAGGAATTGTTAAACAAGTGGATGATATTGCCCAACAAATTACCGTTAGAATAGATGGAACAAGCGGCAATGGTTCAGGGGTAATCATTGCTAAAAATGGGCAAACTTATTATGTGTTAACTGCCGCTCATGTGGTGAGCAACCCCGATACTTATCAAATTATTACCCCAGATGGTCAAAAATATCCCCTAAATAAGGCTAATATAACTATCCTGGAGGGAACAGATTTAGCAGTCATCTCATTTAATTCCAAACAAACTTATACAGCCGCTAAATTAGCTAATTATGACTTGAAACGGTCTTGGATTTTTGTGTCTGGTTTTCCCGCCACGAATAAACCGCCACAGCGACGTTTAACCGGAGGCAAAAACCGCACCATACAAGAATCCGATTTTCAAGTTAAAGATATTTATTCAGTTCAAGGTCAAGGTTTAGTTTATACCAATGTTTCTCAAGGGGGAATGAGTGGAGGACCCGTTTTAGATAGAAATGGGCGAGTAGTGGGCATTAATACAGGGGCAGAAAATGAATTGGTTTTTGAAAAAAATCAAAATTATGTTGAACTGAATTTAGGATTTAGTTTAGGGGTTCCTATAGCTACTTTTATCAAGTTGCTCAATAAAACAGGAATACAACCTCAATGGATAACCCTAGAAACCTCTTCAGCCGCCGCCTTAACTGAAACCGAAGTTAATTCTATTAGAAATCAACTATTTAACTTATATGTTCCTATTAAAAAAGAGGATGCTTTAGCTTGGATAAATTATGGTAATCAACTGTTTCGCTTAGAAGAATTTGAAAAAGCGATAACGGCTTTTGATCAAGCTATTACTGTTCTGAAATCAACACCTAATCCTTCTTCCCAGACTAAACAGGATTTAGCTAAAGCTTATTATGCCAAGGGATTAACTTTATGGTTTACGAGAGATTTATCACAATCTGCTCAGGAATTTATTCATGCAATACAGCAAGATGATCAGTTTTATTCGGCTTGGCGTTGGCTCGGGTATGATCTATTTTTAATGAGAAATTATACAGACGCTCTAAAAGTCTATAATAAACTTTTTGAAATGAATCCTAAAGGGGATTTTGTTTTATATACAGAACGAGGAAGTGTTTTAGCTTATTCAGGACATTATCAAGAAGCCATTGCTGATTATAACAAAGCGATTGAACTTAAACCCCATCCTTGGGCGTATAATAAACGAGGACTTGCTTATTCAGAACTAGAAGAATATCAAAAAGCCATTGCTGATTTTAATAAAACCATTGAGCTTGAACCCGATGCCGATTACGCTTATAATAATCGAGGAAATGTTTATAAGGACTTAAAGGACTATGATAAAGCTTTAGCTGACTATAATAAAGCGATTAGTTATAATTATGTCGGTGCTTATAATAATAGAGGTAATCTTTATTTAGATTTAAAAGAGTATCAAAAAGCCTTAGCAGATTTTAATAAAGGCATTGAGATAGATTCGGAAAATTCTCTTTTGTATGGTAATAGAGGGCGAGTTTATTCGGAGTTAAAAGACTATAAAAAAGCTTTTGATGATTACAGTAAAGCCATTGAAATAAATCCTAATCAATCTTTTTATTACACTCTTCGGGCGCGGGTTTCTCAGGATTTAAAAGATTACAATACAGTGATAAAGGATTATACAAAAGTTATTGAACTTAAGCCAGAGCAGGAAAAGATTGTTGAGGCTTATGCTAATCGAGCAGGAGCTTATCAAAATTTAAAAGAATTTCAAAAAGCCCTAGATGATGCTAATAAAGTTATTGAATTAGTTCCTGATCAATTCTATGGATACGTGGTCAGAGGAGGAATTTATGCTGAGTCTGGAGACTATCAAAAAACCGTTGATGATTATACAAAATCTATTGAAATTTATCCGAAATGGTTTGTTCTTTATAATAGAAGAGGACAGGCTTATTTTAACTTAAAACAATATCAAAATGCTTTAGCTGATTATACAAAATCCGTAGAAATTGAACCTAATATTGATGGGTATTTTGGTCGGGCAATAATTTATCATAAGCAGGGGAATTATGAGGCAGCAGTACAAGACTATAAACAAATTCTCAATTTAGATCAAAATAATCTTGCTACTTGGAATAATCTTGGATTAATTCTTTATGAAACCGGAGATATAGCCAATGCCATAAAACCTTGGACAGTGATAGTAGAAAGTAAAGCACCAATTGCCGAAACTCAACTCGCTTTAGCAGTAGCACTTTATAACCAAGGGGAACAAGAAAAAGGACTGGCTTTAGCTGAAAATGCTTTAACATTGGATAGAAGATATAGTGATGTCAAATATCTTCAAGAAAACTTGTGGGGGCAAAAATTAATTGCTGATACCCAAAAACTTTTAAAGCATCCTCGAATTCAAGCCTTTTTATCCCAGAAAAAATAAATGAGTTTTATTACTTAAATAAATCCCCACTTCTTGGGCGGCTTGGCGCGATAAATAACCCTTTAAAATTCCTAGAAAGGAACTTCATCAATTTCATCAATAGATTTCAAAATAATTTTTTCTGGCTTAAATCTCGATTCAAAAGCCGAATAATAAGGGCAACTGGTTTGACAACTAGAAAAATGAGGAAAATCCTTACCCTTATTAAAATAATTTTCTAACCATTGCTCTAATTGAGTTAACAAATAATTTAAATCTTGACGAGTTTTTTCATGTAGAATCTGACTATAAGAAAAAGTCAAACTTTCAGGGCGAGTGGGAAGCTTGACAAACCAATAAGTCATCGACAGTTGTTCAGGAAGATAATTAGTAGTTTCCGCTAAAACATATAAATATAGACGAGTTTGCCAGTTTTGAGCTAATTTGTGCGGGTTTTCGGGTTGTAAATAAGTTTTCCAATCTAAAATTTTTGCCTGAGAATTCCCTAAAATGAGCAAATCATAAACCACCGTCAATAAATAATTTTTAAAACCAAGAGTGCGAGAATGTTCCGCCTCTCGCCAAATATTTTGCTCACTTTGCCAAAGTTCTGGCGCAGTTTCTCTTAAAGCGATGATAGCCTGTTGCAGTTCTTGATCTTGTTCTAGGAGAGGATCAATAGGAAGTCCTAGTTCCTTCTGCTGCATTAACTGGTGAAATTGACTCCCCCAACGGAGTTTTAGATGTTGTTCGTATTGGAGGGGGGTTGTCAACTGTTCTAGGTAAATGCGTTGAAACTGTGGAGGACAGGTTTCTAGTAAATTGAGTTGTCCTTGAGACAAACGTATCAGAGGAGTTTTGATAGGGTGTTGAGGCAACGGTAGTTGTGTCATCACGATACAATTGAGATATAAATCAAGCTTAGATCACAAAGATTATGACCGCTAAGGTAGAAATTTATACTTGGAGTACCTGTCCTTTCTGTATTCGTGCTAAAGGTTTGCTCGATAAAAAAGGAGTAGACTTTACTGAATATTGTATCGATGGGGATGAAGAAGCGAGAGCAAAGATGGCACAACGATCTCATGGACGTAGAAGTTTACCCCAAATTTTTATCGATGATCAACATATTGGTGGATGTGATGATTTATATGCTTTAGATAGACAAGGAAAATTAGATCCTTTGCTTGGATAGTTATTAGTCATTAGTCATTAGTCATTAGTCATTAGTCATTAGTTATTAGTCATTTTTAAACGGCAAATAATGACCCCGAAAACTACTAACTACTGACCACACACCACTCACTCCTAACCCGTGATTAAGTTATGAAATTTGCCTTGATCATTGACCCATTAGCGAAATTAGACCCAGGCCATGATACCAGTGTAGCTCTAATGGAAGCCGCTCAAGCTTTAGGCCATGAAGTTTGGGTAAGTGAAGTTCATCAACTATGTGTTATTAATGGTAAAGCCTACGCTATTTTACAAAAAATTGAGTTAACACCGGTTGAATTAGGGGAAAATCGTTGGGTTGCTGTGCCTAATTGGTATCATGTCGGTGAAGGGATGCTGACTAACCTAGAAGAGATGGACGCGGTGTTTATGCGTAAAGATCCTCCCGTTACCATTCAATATCTTTATGCCACTTACATCCTAACTCTCATTGATGAAAACAAAACCCTAGTCATTAATTCTCCTCGTGGGTTACGGGAAGCGAATGAGAAAATGTATACTTTGCAGTTTCATCAGGTGATGCCGGAAACGGTGGTTAGTTTGGATAAAAAAATTATTCGACGCTTTGTAGAAGAGAAGGGCGCGGCAGTTTTAAAACCTTTAGGGGGGAAAGCCGGTGAAGGAATTTTGTTTTTAGAACCCGGTGATCGCAATTTTAATTCAATCATTGAAGTGAGTACCAAACAGGGACAAGAACCGGTTATGGTACAAGATTATTTGCCGGCGGCAAAAGAGGGAGATAAACGTATTATTTTATTAAATGGTGAACCCATCGGTGCAGTCAATAGAGTGCCTACCGGAGCAGAATTTCGCGGCAATATGGCGGTAGGAGGAAGAGTAGAAAAAACCGAAATAACCCCCAGAGAACAGGAAATTTGTGCCGTAGTGGGGCCAAAATTACGGGAAGATGGCTTATATTTTGTGGGATTAGATGTGATTGGGGGATATTTAACCGAAGTCAATGTTACCAGTCCTACGGGGGTTAGAGAAATTGATCGCCTCAATAATGTTAGTTTGGGTAAACAAGTGATTCAATGGTTAGAAAATTCTCGCTAAATTTCTAGTCCTGTAGGGGACTGAGAAAATCTAAGCACAAAAACCTAGTCCGTCAAAAAAGAGCCTACTCTTTTAGAGAGAATTGTTAACGTTTGGTTACTCGTCCAAGAATCTACTTTTGGGTAGACACTGAGTCCAGATGAGTACATAAAATACCTGACCCTAGCCGCTCCTTGAGAAGCGATAATCAAGAAATAGCAAAGGTTTCAAGGATTATCATCTGCCGGCAAAAGCGGCTTTTCCTCTTGCTAAGGGAAGCAAAATTACTTCCCCCGGTACAGGAGTGAGAAAAGATTTTAATCTAATTTTTACAAGCAGAGGCAAAAGATCGAGCTAACCTAAAAACAAATCGGATCTTCAAGTTGGTAAGTTCTTATGAAACGAACCTTTGGCGTAATTGGTTTAGCAGTAATGGGTGAAAACCTGGCCCTCAACGTAGAAAGTCGCGGGTTCCCCATCGCTGTATATAATCGTACCTACGAGAAAACAGAAGAATTCATGAATACTCGGGGTAAGGGTAAAGATATCGTAGGCCCCCGTACCCTCGAAGAATTTGTTCAAGCTTTGGAACGCCCCCGCAAAATCCTAGTCATGGTTAAAGCAGGCGGGCCTGTAGATGCCGTCATTCAGCAACTAAAGCCCCTCCTAGACGAAGGAGATATGATTATCGATGGCGGGAATTCTCTTTATGATGATACCGAAAGACGCACCAAAGAATTAGAACCCACCGGACTGGGTTTCGTGGGAATGGGTGTTAGCGGTGGTGAAGAAGGTGCTTTACACGGGCCCAGTTTAATGCCGGGTGGTACTGAGTTCGCTTATAGAGACCTAGAACCCATCTTAAAGGCAATTGCGGCTCAAGTGGATGATGGCCCTTGTGTAACCTATATCGGCCCTGGTGGTGCGGGTCACTATGTGAAAATGGTTCACAACGGTATTGAGTACGGCGATATGCAGCTAATTGCCGAAGCCTATGATATCCTGAGATACGGCTTAGGTCTCTCTAACGAACAGTTGCACCAAATTTTCGCCGAGTGGAACACTACTGATGAATTAAATTCTTACTTAATTGAAATTACTGCTGATATCTTTAAACAGAAAGACCCTGGTACAAATGAGTATCTAGTAGATTTAATTCTCGACTCGGCCGGACAAAAAGGAACTGGGCGCTGGACAGTGCTAAGTTCTCTAGAATTAGGCGTTCCTATCCCCACTATCTATGCGGCGGTAAATGCGCGGGTAATGTCTGCTTATAAGGCTGAACGGGTAGCCGCTTCTAAAGAATTAAATGGTCGTCCGATTCGTTACGATGGAGATACTGCCGGCTTTGTCAATAAAGTTCGCGATGCTCTCTATTGTTCTAAGATGTGTTCTTATGCTCAAGGGATGGCCTTAATTGCTAAAGCCTCCGCCGAGTTTAAGTACAATATTAATCTGCCAGAAACCGCTCGTATTTGGAAAGGCGGCTGTATTATTCGCGCTGGTTTCTTAGATAAGATTAAGAAGGCTTATCTAGAAAATCCCAATTTACCTAACCTGTTACTGGCTCCTGAGTTTAAGCAATCTATCTTAGACCGTCAGGAAGCTTGGCGAGATGTGTTAATCTTAGCCAATAAGATTGGTATTGGTGTTCCTGCTTTCAGCGCCTCTTTAGACTACTTCGATAGCTATCGTCGTTCTCGCCTACCCCAAAACCTCACTCAGGCACAACGCGACTACTTTGGCGCTCATACCTATGAACGTATCGATAAGCCTCTGGGTGAATTCTTCCATACCGAGTGGGCAGGCGTTTCATAGTTGTTGATTTGATTCATTAAAGCTGAATTAATCCTTCGGGTGGGCAATAGCCCACCTTAATTGATGGTTTGACCTTTATTTGTCAGTAGGGAGACATCAATCAAGCTTACTCGGTTAAAAAATGTAAAATACCTGAAACTCTTTTAAGAAAGTCTATGGCCTAGGCGTAAGCAAGAGCTAACCTAAACACTGAACTTGACTTTTGTCGGCGGTACTTAGGAAAGGGGTTAGAGAGAGGTCAAAATTCAGGAATTTTACGGTTGTAAAAAAGCGCATATTGTTAAAATTTTCATAGAATTACTGAGGTCAAATAAAACTTTTATGACCTATGATCCAAGGGTCAATTATTAGAGGTTTATTTATGTCCCTCTATTTTACAGCTATTAATAATCAAGACAAACTCATTACAAAAATTTTCCAAAAACTTGAAGAAGAAAATAATATTTATATAGATAAATTTGTTGATACAAACGGGAATATTTATTATGAAGTATTGGATCAAGAAGAAGTTTATTTCATTGACCTGGTAAAACATTTAGAAAAAATGGTAGAGCATTTTTATCAAATGCCCGTGTTAAAAATTAAAGCAAGCCTAAAGAAATAAAGCAAGGATAGCAAGCGGCAAAGACTAATAACTATAGGAGTTACGCACTCCTGATTAAAAACGACGATTTTATGTCCTAAGCGAGCCTTGCGAAGGATCACGAAGAATCTCAAACCCTTATAATTTGGTTACGGTGCGTAAGTCCTAGACTAATGACCAATGACTAATGATTAATGACCAATGACTAATGACCAATGACTAATGACTACTGACCATTAACTCTTAAGAATAGCAAGAGATTGTTCTAACCTAACAGCCGCATCTTGCATCGCTTCGATTTCTGCAAGGGTCCAAAATTTGACCCCTTGACAATGATGGGCAATTAATAAACCCCATAAACCTTGACGATTTAACAAAGGAACCACTAAATTCGCTCTAACCTTTAAACTTCTTAAAAAATCCCGATGGCATACCGCTATGGATTCGTTTTCAATATCACTAATCGCCCGGAATCTGCCGGCTTGATACCAATCCGCATATTCTTGATTAAAACACTCATCCGGCCCTGCCATGCCCATAATGGAAAATTCCGGCTGACTGAGGGCTTCAAAAGTTACCTGTCCTTTCCAGCAACTGTAAAAATAGTACAAAACGACCCGATCCACCTCTAGCCGCTTTCTCAACTCATTCACTGTTTGTTGAACGAGGATATCTCTTTCTAAACTCTCGGTTAATCGTTGAATGAACTGTTCACGAGAAGGAGAACTTGACAACCGCCGAATGACAAAATATATTTGTTCATCTTGAGCCAAATGCCAGTGAGAAACATGGGTTTTATAAATTTTTTGACGATACTGTCTAAAATAGTTTCTAATGGTTTGTCTAGCTTCCTCGGGCGGCAAGGTATAGGTTTCTTCTACCCAAATCATTGAAGGCTGCTTTTCTGGTTTTTTCACTCTCGAGTTGAAAAATAAAAATGAGCAATCTAGTTATTTCCTGGATCTTAACCTTTAATCCCCAGCAGGCCAAGTAAAATATACAGTTGTGCCTTTACCATCTTGAGATTGAATAGAAATCTTGCCTTTTTCACTTTCAACGATTTTTTTCACTAGCGTTAACCCGATACCGGTATTTTCTATCTTCCCTTTGGATTTTAGCGTTTGAAACATCCCAAACACTTTTTCATGATATTCCGGTGCAATCCCTGGACCATCATCCGACACGGCAAACTCATAAAACTTCCCTTTTCTTTCGGCTTGAATTTTAATCGTTCCTTCGGGAAGATGATGATGTTTAATCGCATTTCCAATTAAATTAGTAAAAACTTGCTCTAATAGCACTCGTATTGTAGATATAGTTGGCAGATCAGGTTCAATTTCAATCATAAAGCCAGGAGGTGGATCTAAAGCAATAATCACTTCTTTTAATAATCCGTGTATCTCTACATTTTCTAAGTCCATTTTAACTCGTCCGACACGATAATAATGTAGAAGACCATTAATCAGTTTTTCCATTCGCAAGACTCGCCCTTGCATCAGTTCCAATTGATGTTGAGTTTCTTCGTTTAACTTATCTTCAAGGTCTTCGGCCAACCATTGAGAAATATTAGCAATGGCTCTTAGAGGAGATTTAAGGTCATGAGAAGCCACATAAACAAATTGATCAAGTTCTTGATTCCGCTTTTCTAAGGTTATATTGGTCTGAGTTAAAACTGTAGTCAACCTTGCTAATTCTTCTGTTTGTGCCCTCAAAGCTTCTTCGGCTTTCTTGCTTTCGGTGATATCAATCATCAAGCCGCGTAATTTTTGCACAATCCCTTGATCATTGTAAACCGGATAAACCTTATCACGAAACCAAATTATTTCTCCGGACGCAGTAATACAGCGATACTCAAACTCACGCCCTTTATTTGGATAATTTGTTTGAGAAGAATTTAGAGACGTGGTATGTAAAGTCTGTACTAAATTTCGATCATCTGGATGAAGAATATTAGTCCAAAAATCCGATTCTGATAGCCAACGTTCTACGGAATAGCCGAGTAAAAATTCGGCACTTTGGCTGACAAAAGTAAATTGAAAATTTTCTGCATCGGCTTCCCAAAAAATTACATGACCTAAGCCGTTAATTAAATCTCGAAAACGCTGCTCGGCTGATTCAGCTTTAATTCTAGCTAGTTTTTCTTTTTTAAATAATTCGTCTTTTTGCCGATTAGCCGCTTCTAATTGGGCCGTTCTTTCTATGACTCGTTGCTCTAATTTAGTATTGAGTAGCGCAATTTCTTCGGCTTGTTGTTTGACTTGGGCTGTTTTTTTAAATAACTCAACAAACACACTCACTTTAGCCAGTAAAACTTCTGATTCTACCGGTTTAACTAAATAGTCCACTGCTCCCAAAGAATAGCCCTTGAATGCTTGAGTCTCATTTTTACTATAAGCGGTCAAGAAAATAATGGGAACGTGACGCGAGCGCTCTCTTTCTCGAATCAGCATAGCGGTTTCAAATCCATCCATTCCTGGCATTTTTACGTCAAGGAGAATGACCGCAAAATCTTGTTGTAATAAACGTCTGAGAGCATCTTCTCCGGATGTTGCCCTGACAAGATTTTGACCGAGGCTATTGAGTATAGCTTCTAGAGCCAGTAAATTATTGGGATTGTCGTCTACCAAGAGGATATTAACTTTTGGTTCTGGCTGCATAGATTTTTACCATAAAAAATAAAAGGATTAAAAATGGAATTATAGTTATCTGCTGAACGGGAATTTTTTATAGATTAGTGATTAAAAAATGATGTCAACCGGCTCGATTTTTCACCTCTTTACTGGGAAAGCCGCTAGGAGTCAGAAAACTGATGTTATTCGTTGATTATGGGCAGGCAAATGGTTATAGTGGTTCCCTGTCCCACAACACTATCAGCAGTAATTTTCCCTCCGTGAAGTTCTACAAGACGCTTGCTAATGGCAAGACCTAAGCCTGTGCCTTCGCTGTGACGAGAGGAGTCAGAGCGGTAAAATTCTTCAAAAATGTGAGACAGGTCTTCTTGGCTAATCCCCATGCCGCTATCAGTAATTTTTATTAGCATTTGGTTTCCTGCGATATAGCCGCTAATGGCAATTTTAGGAGGATAACGTGAGTATTTAATAGCATTTTCTAAAATATTTAAAAGAGCTTGCAAAAGTCTTTCTGAGTCAACCTGTAATTGGAGATCAGGAATATCATTATCAATTTTTAGCCTCAAAGGAAATGTCCTTAACTCCATCGTTTGTACAGCCCGGTTAATCAAAGAACGAATACTCACAGACTGTTTTTCTAGCGGAGTAACCCCGGCCTCAACGCTTCCTAAATAGAGTAAATCTTGAACCAGCCGCGAGAGACGGTTAATTTCCTGTTGTGCTGTTTGAATAAAGCGATCACATAATTCGGGTTCAGAGATCGCCCCTCTTTCGAGAGCTTCTAGGGTTACTTTAACGTTACTTACCGGAGTCCGCAATTCATGAGAAACATTAGCCAGAAATGTTCGCCTTTTGCGATCTACCGAAGCCAGTAACTCACTCATTCGGTTCAATTCATCTGCTAATTGTCCTAGTTCGTCTTTCCTCAAGATATTTAATTTTTCTCCTAAATGACCATTGCCAAGACGGACTGCGAAATTACGCATCGCTAAAATGGGCTGTGCTAGACTATTAGCCAAGCAAGCACTAATAAAAGCACACAGGACAAAGGTTAGCAACACTGTCGCTAAAATCGTTATCCACAGAGAACGAAACTGACGCTGAAATTGCCCTAGAGTGAAAGACATCCGAATAATTCCCACACGACGACCATTCTCGATGATTGGACGTACAGTATATAGTCTGTCTTCGTCAGAGAGAACCCCTTTAGCCACTCCATTAACTGTTTGATTTGAAAGAGCTATTTTCATTCCTGGAATGTCTGACCAATTTTTTACTTGCCTATCTATGTCAGGAGCAGAAGTCGCCAATAGATGACCGTTAGCACTAAAAATCCGTAAGGTAATGGTGTCTGGTGCGCCATAGCGCCGGACTAAAGCGTCTATTTTGACAATATTATTCTTTCTAATTGCCTCCGTCACATCTTGAGTAAAATTAGTAGTCCAAATTTCTAACTCTGCCTGTTTCATTTTCATAAAAAACATATAAAAAGACCATAACAAATACCCACCGAGAAGGAATGTACCTAGTCCAATTAACACTAGATAAGTCGCTAGTAGTTTGGCATGAATAGAATTCCATCTTAAGGGCATTGATTTATATCTTTTAAAGGTCATTGGTCATTAGTCGTTAGTCGTTAGTCATTAGTTATTAGTCGTTAGTCGTTAGTCAGAGCGTTTTTCCGGTTTACTCTTTACAGTTTCTTTAGGGGACAAGCTTTGCGCCCCTATCTCCGGGTTCGCAATTTCTTTTATGGGTACGTCTGAGAATCGCTTCAATTCTTGCAATCAGTTCTCGGGTGCTAAAAGGTTTGGTTACATAATCATCTGCGCCAGATTTTAAGCCCCACACTTTATCCGCTTCATGATCTTTAGCTGTCAGCATTAAAATTGGTACATCAGAAAAAGCTCTAATACGCCAAAACAATTCTATTCCGTCCATCTCCGGCAATAATAAATCTAAAATAATCAGGTCTGGCATATTTTTAGCAATTAGTTTTAAAGCCGTTATTCCGTCGGCGGCTGTGGTTACTTTGTAGCCTTCTTTAATCAAATAAAAAGATAGACTTGCCAGCAAGGGTTCCTCATCATCAATTAATAAAATATGAAACATAAAATAGTTAGCTGTTATGAATTAACACTCATTATTGTTCAGTTAACAGTCATCAGTTATCAAGGGTTATAAATTGTTAACTAATAAGCTGTTAACTGTTAAATATTCAAGAGAGCCAAACCCGCAGGATGGAAAGTAATTGCTCGGTATCTACAGGTTTAGTGATGTAGTCTGAAGCCCCGGCATCGAGACATTTATCTCGGTCACCTTTCATGGCTTTAGCCGTTAGGGCAATGATGGGGAGTGAGTGAAATTGAGGAATTTTTCGGATAGTTTTCATGGTTTCATAACCATCCATTCCAGGCATCATCACGTCCATTAATACAAGGTCTATATCCGGTGTGTTTTGTAAATAAGCAATACCAGCCGCTCCATTTTCGGCGGGAATAACCTGCATTCTATGCCGCTCTAATAAACTGGTTAAAGCGAAAATATTGCGAACATCATCATCAACCACTAACACTTTTTTGTCAGCCAAAATATTGCCTATAGTATTGTGTAATTGTTTGAGGATGACTTGCCCTTGTTCGGGTAAATCCGACTGTTTTCGATGTAACAATAGAGCCGTTTCATAGAAAAGACTCATCTGAGAATCGGCAACTTTAATGTGAAGTGTATGACTTAAACGCTCGATGGCTAATTTTTGCGGCTCATTTAACTGGTTATTTTGAGCATAAATAACAATGGGTAATTCTCGGTTTTTCAAGCTTTGTAACTGTTCTTCAAAAACGGCTAAATTATCCATCGCAGGTAATTTCGCATCCAAGACAACACAATCTATTTTGTCTTGAGTATTAGAAATCCGTTCAATGCCTGCGGCTATAGTATTAGCGGTGTCAATTCTCACATCAGAACTGCCAATAATGTCCCGCAGGTCTGTTAAAAGTCCCTCATCATTGCTCACAAGGAAAAGATTCTTAACTGTCCGCTCAATAAATTGTTTGAGGTCAACAATAATTTGAGTGAGCTTTTCTTTAATCATGGGTTTTTGGTAATAACGGTAAGCCCCTAATTTTTGACCGCGATACCGTTCATCTTTAACCGACATAATAATAGCGGGAATATGTCGGCTATAAGGGTCATGTTTAATGCGATCAAGTACCGTCCAGCCACTATCCCCAGGCAGACAAATATCGAGAATTACAGCACAGGGGTGATGTTTTTGGATCATGGCTAATCCACTCGAACAACGCATGGCAATTAACCCTTTAAATCCTTGCTCCCGAACCACTTCTAATAACAGCCGCGCAAAATTGATATCGTCTTCTAAAATCACAATCGTGCGATCGCCAGGCGCAATATTGCTGCGGTCATCACTCCAAGCGAGTCCAACACTAGGTGCATTGATGAGGGGTTCTTCAGTAAATACTAAGTGTTCTCTGTATTGTGTCCCCCCGTTTCCGTCCCGCGTTTGGGGATCAATTTGAGGTACTGTAACCGTAGTAGCCACTGTCTCTACAGTGATGGGTGGATTGGGGTTGACGGGTTGTTTCAGCAGTGGGTTAAGCGAGGGAGCAATCAGAGGGGTTTGTGATATATTCTCTTGCTCTTGATTTTTAGCGAGATTGTTACTCGGTAAGGTGTGAGAAATCCCCAGATAAGTTTGAGGTAAATACAGGGTAAAGGTACTACCATAACCGAGGCGGCTAATTACCGTTATTTCACCTCCTAAGAGTCGGGCAATTTCTCGGCTGATAGAAAGTCCTAACCCTGTCCCGCCATATTGGCGGCTAGTGGTGCCGTCTGCTTGTTGGAAGGCTTCAAAAATGAGCTTCTGTTTTTCGGGTGCAATGCCTATGCCGGTATCTGTCACCGCAAAAGCTAACACTAACTCGGCTGAGTTTAAAATCTCATTATCTAAACTCCACCCTCTGATAGCCGGTTCTAACGATAAGCTTACCTGGCCTTTCGCGGTAAATTTAAAGGCATTAGAGAGTAGATTTTTCAAGACCTGTTGTAGGCGTTTTGAATCGGTATAAATCGATGAGGGCAGTCTTGGGTCAAAAATAATACTAAATTCGAGTCCTTTATCATGAGCAATTTGTCGAAAACTGCGCTCAATTTGATGTCTGAGGTCTTCGAGTTGCATTTGCTCCACTTCAATCGACATGGTACCCGATTCAATCTTCGCCAGGTCTAAAATATCGTTGATCAATCCCAACAAATCGCTACCCGAAGAGTAAATAGTGGCGGCGTATTCTACTTGTTTTGGAGTCAGGTTATTTTCAATATTATCGGCTAAGAGTTTCGCCAAAATTAACAAACTGTTGAGCGGCGTTCTCAACTCATGAGACATATTGGCTAAGAATTCTGATTTATAGCGAGAGGTAAGGGCTAACTGTTCGGCTTTTTCTTCTAGGCTGCGTCTTGCCTGTTCTATTTCGGCGTTTTTGCGTTCAACTTCTTCATTTTGTAACGACAGTAAACGCGCTTTTTCTTCCAGGGCTTCGTTCGTTTGTTGTAGTTGTTCTTGTTGTTTTTTGAGCAGTTCTTCGGAAGCTTTTAAAGACTGCGCTTGTTGTTCTAGACGCTGATTGGTTTCTCGCAGTTCTCCCTGTTGGGTTTGCAGTTCTTCGGCTAAAGATTGAGACTGTTTGAGGAGTTCTTCAGTTCTCATGGAGGCGGCGATCGTGTTAAGAACAATGGCGATACTTTCTGAGAGTTGATCAAAGAAGGTCAGATGAATTTCCGAGAATCTCTGGAACGAGGCCAACTCAATGACTGCCGTCACTTGTCCTTCAAATAATACCGGTAGCACCACCACATTATTAGGACTTGCATCGCCTAATCCGGAACTAATTTTAATGTAATCTTCGGGGACAGAAGTGAGTAAAATTCGTTCTTTTTCTAGGGCACATTGTCCCACTAATCCTTCTCCTAAATAGAAGCGGTTTGAGAGATTTTTTCGTTCTCGATAAGCATAGCTAGAAAGGAGTTTGAGATAAGTTCCTCGTCCGTCTCGTTCATCCATCAAGAAGAATACCCCATGCTGTGCCCCCACTAAAGAAGCGAGTTCCGAGAGAATTAATTTAGAGACGGTTTCTAAATCTCGTTGACCTTGCAGCATTCGGGTAAATTTCGCTAGATTCGTCTTCAACCAGTCTTGCTCGGTGTTTTTCTGGGTGGTTTCTCTTAGGTTAGCAATCATCTGGTTGATGTTATCTTTCAAGACGGCTAATTCTCCCTCAGCTTGTACCGAAATGGATCGGGTTAAGTCCCCTTTAGCTACCGCGATGGCTACCTCGGCGATCGCTCTTACCTGAGTGGTTAAATTAGCGGCTAATTCATTTACGTTATCTGTCAGGTGTCGCCACGTTCCCGACGCGCCCGGAACCTTAGCTTGTCCCCCTAATTTTCCTTCTATTCCCACCTCTCGCGCTACAGTAGTGACCTGATCGGCAAAGGTTGCTAGGGTATCAATCATCTCATTAATGGTATCTGCTAGGGTTTCAATTTCTCCCTTAGCATCTAGCATTAATTTTCGTTTTAAGTCCCCATTTGCCACCGCCGTCACCACTCGCGCGATCCCTCGTACTTGTGCGGTTAAATTCCCCGCCATCGAGTTGACATTATCGGTTAAATCTTTCCAAATACCGGCAACTCCAGTGACTTGTGCCTGTCCGCCGAGTTTTCCTTCGGTTCCCACTTCTCTTGCTACCCGGGTTACCTCAGAGGCAAAGGAAGAAAGTTGATCCACCATCGTATTAATGGTATTTTTTAACTCTAAGATTTCCCCTTTTACATCTACGGTAATCTTCTTCGATAAGTCTCCACTCGCCACTGCTTTTGTTACTTCGGCAATGTTTCTTACCTGCGCGGTAAGATTTCCGGCCATCGAGTTGACATTATCGGTTAAATCTTTCCAGGTTCCCGCTACCCCTTTGACATAAGCTTGAACCCCTAATTTTCCTTCGGTTCCTACCTCCCTTGCTACCCGGGTTACCTCAGACGCAAAGGAGTTAAGTTGATCCACCATCGTATTGATGGTATTTTTTAACTCTAAGATTTCCCCTTTTACATCTACGGTAATCTTCCTCGATAAGTCGCCATTTGCCACCGCCGTCGTCACTTCGGCAATATTCCTCACCTGTGCGGTTAATGAACTCGCCATAGAATTGACACTATCCGTCAAGTCTTTCCAGGTTCCGGCTACTCCTCGGACTTCTGCTTGAACCCCTAATTTTCCTTCGGTTCCCACTTCCCTTGCTACCCGGGTTACCTCAGAGGCAAAGGAGTTAAGTTGATCCACCATCGTATTAATGGTGTTTTTTAACTCTAAGATTTCCCCTTTTACATCTACAGTAATCTTCTTGGATAAGTCGCCATTTGCCACCGCCGTCGTCACTTCAGCAATGTTTCTCACCTGTGCGGTTAACGAACCCGCCATAAAATTGACACTATCGGTTAAATCTTTCCAGGTTCCGGCAACGCCTCGAACTTCTGCTTGTCCGCCTAATTTTCCTTCTGCGCCGACTTCACGAGCTACCCTAGTTACCTCACTTGCAAAGGAGTTAAGTTGATCCACCATGATGTTGATGGTGTTTTTCAATTCAAAAATCTCGCCTTTTACATCTACGGTAATCTTCTTAGATAAATCACCCGATGCAATTGCTGTTGCTACCTCAGCAATATTTCTCACCTGTGCGGTTAAATTCCCCGCCATCGAGTTGACACTATCGGTTAAGTCTTTCCAGGTTCCGGCTACTCCTCGGACTTCTGCTTGAACCCCTAATTTTCCTTCGGTTCCCACTTCCCTTGCTACCCGGGTTACCTCACCCGCAAAGGAGTTAAGTTGATCCACCATCGTATTAATGGTGTTTTTTAACTCTAAGATTTCCCCTTTTACATCTACGGTTATCTTCTTAGATAAGTCGCCATTTGCCACCGCCGTCGTCACTTCGGCAATGTTTCTCACTTGTGCGGTTAACGAACCCGCCATAAAATTGACACTATCGGTTAAATCTTTCCAGGTTCCGGCAACGCCTCGAACTTCTGCTTGTCCGCCTAATTTTCCTTCTGCGCCTACTTCACGAGCTACCCTTGTTACCTCACTGGCAAAGGAGTTAAGCTGGTCTACCATTGTATTAACCGTGTTTTTAAGTTCTAAAATTTCTCCTTTTACATCTGCTGTAACTTTTTTGGATAAATCTCCCATCGCTACGGCGGTGGTTACTTCGGCAATGTTTCTCACTTGTGCGGTAAGGTTTCCCGCCATCAGGTTTACACTATCGGTTAAATCTTTCCACGTACCCGCTACCCCTGGAACTTCTGCTTGTACGCCTAATTTCCCTTCGGTTCCTACTTCCCTTGCTACCCTTGTTACCTCACTTGCAAAAGAGTTAAGTTGATCCACCATCGTATTAACGGTGTTTTTTAACTCTAAGATTTCTCCTTTGACATTAACCGTAATTTTTTTCGATAAATCTCCTAATGCAATTGCTGTTGCTACCTCAGCAATATTCCTCACCTGGGCAGTTAAATTCCCCGCCATTTGGTTCACCGAGTCGGTTAAATCTTTCCAGGTTCCCGCCACGCCGGTGACTTCTGCTTGTACGCCTAATTTCCCTTCGGTTCCCACTTCTCTTGCGACTCTTGTTACCTCACTTGCAAACGAACTCAACTGAGCCACCATTGTATTAACGACGGTAGCTGTAGCCAGGAATTCGCCTTTTAGGGGTCGTCCTTCGATTTCAGTGGCGATGGTTTGGGAGAGATCGCCGTTAGCTACTGCGCGGATCACTTTAGCGGTTTCGGCGGTGGGTTGCACTAAGTCGCTAATGAGATGGTTAACCGAGTCAATACAAGCGGACCACGAACCCGACGCATTCCCTACATCGGCTCTTTGAGCGAGTTGTCCTTCTTTTCCTACGACGGTACTGATACGTTCTAGTTCTGCCGCCATTTTTTCGTTCATCTCAATAATTTCATTGAGAGTATCGGCAACTTTTCCCGCCATGCCGGTGTGATCGATGGGAAGACGTGCAGAAAAGTCTCCTTTTTTGACAGCCACTAGGGTTTTGAGAAGTTCTTGGAGATCTAACGTATCGTTGTTGTAGGTTTGCTGTGAATTAGACATTGCTGTTTTCGGCGCGAAGCTTACAGAGAAAGGTTGGGAGGAATAAAGAAGCAGATGATAGTCAATAAGGGCGAGTTATAAAAATTGAAGAATTAGGACACGCTCGTTAATCAAAAGGCACTCAGGCAAAAGGCAAGAGGAAAACGTCTTGAGCCTTATTTTGTTACTTGCCTACCCCTCGCGGTGTCGAAGGAACCAGCCTTTGCTGCCACTGCTATAAATCCAGATTTAACCCAAATTTTTTGGCCGATTTTTTGGCTTTCAAGTGCCTGCATTAGCCGCACTCGTTTACCTCTTTAGTTTGGGTTAGTAAAAAGGTTATAGCCTTTTTTTATAATGTTTCCTACTTTTGTAAAAAGGTTTAAAACTTGATTACAGTAGGGACTGGTTTATTATAACCTGTCTTTATCGACAAATAGTCACCATAACTGTTTGCCGTTTTTGTCATCTCTCTTGAGAAATGTTTACTACTTTTTTATATCTATCTATAGGAATAGTTATTATTGATAAGTCGTTAGTCGGTAGGTAACTACGCTTATCACCCATGAGTCATCATGTTACTTTTTGCCAGAGGGTCTATTCCCTATTTCCTATGCCGTGATAATTTCTTATCGGAATACCGGTACGGTTTTTAACATCGATTAGGGAACGATAAAACCCATTTTTAGCTCTTTCCGAGACGATTTTTTGAGCAATTTCGGGATGGATTCCACATTCTATTAATTCCGTTTCTGAATAAGCATTTAATCGTCTCCAAGAGCTATCTACTTCTTTGTGTAGATAATAGCCAAAACTAATTAACGGTTCGATTTTATATAAATAATTTTCTGGTATACCAGCGATTTCATGCAATTCTTCTAAATGAGTAAACATATAGCCTTCTTGACGAGCGGCTTCAATATCATTAGCATAAACAATGGGTAAACCCAGTTCATAAACCAACTCATCTTTAGAACAAGTATTAATATCAATTTGACCTTTTTTACTGGCGATTAAAGCGGCGGTTTTTCGATCTGCAATAGCATAACCCCTCGAAGACTCAGAAGAATTCGCTAGGGAGTGTGTTTGTTGGTTTAAATAAAAAGCTGTAGCTATTTGGGCTAACCAAATCACTAAAACTAACTGGGTTGAAGAACAAACTATAGCGGCTGCTGTAAATCCTATCCCTAACCCTATCAAATTTTGATTATTAATTTTTTTGCCTCCGTAGGCAATTGCTAATCCTCCAAAAATTGGGATTATAGATAACCACATCCAACCAGGCATTTTATAAGGGGAAAGATTAGACATTGTTTTTATATAAAATATTTTTTTATAAAGAATCTAAAAATTTACGTCTTTTTTGTTCATATTCTTCAGCCGTAATTATCCCAGAATCATACAGCTTTTTTAGGTCAGCCAAAGCCGAGATTTTATCTTTTGATGATTCGTTATTGTTGCCCGCACTATCACTCGGGGTTAAATACTGAGCATTATACTGAGCATTAAAGGCTTGATCTGACATAAATAATAGGAAGAAAAATTCAAAAAAGGCAATAATTCCTGGAATCATTGTCCAACAAAAAAGTAAATAAAAGACACCTGCCACATTTTGCCCTAAATAAAATTTATGGATACCGAACCAGCCGCCAAACCAGGCTAATACAATCGCTACCGCTCTATTTCTCATGGTTTTTTTCTCCCTACTTCATTTCTCTTTACATTTAGCTTTTTAGCTACTGGTTACTTTAGGAATTTTACGTTTATTTCTATTTATTATTTTAGCAACAAGAAAATAAATCAGCACTAAGCCAAAAGAAGATTCTAGTAAGACTAAGTATCCCCGCAAAAAGTAATTGAGATCAGTCTGTGAGTTACTAATAAAAACAAATGTACCCACTAGCAGGTAAGGAAGGAGACGTAACCACTGGTTTATTTTATTGCTCATGAGTTTATCACTGGTCTTTATTCTTGTTGGTAATCGATAATTTTTATTTTGTCAAGTTATTTAGCAAATTTTAATTAAAATTAACATGATTTAACTAGAAGCACTGGTGTAAAACCGTAAAGCAAAATTCCAGAAATACTTAGCGGCTAAAAATAAGCAAATCGCTAAAACTGCGGCTCCAATTATCCAAATAAATTGACTTCTTCCTAACATGGCTTCGGCTGGAATTGTCGTCAAAAACGCTACAGGAATAACAAAAGTAAAAAAGAAACGATAGGCAGCAGGATAGGCAACCATCGGATAACGTCCGGCTTCTAATAAACCGCGTAAAACTTCTGTTACATTATAAATTTTAACAAACCAAATGCTAGTTGCTCCCAGCATAAACCAGAGGCTATAAAGAATAATAATTCCCCAAAAAATTGGAATAGCACTCAATAAATAATTACTCAAGGTCAAGTGTAAGCGCGAACCCGCATAAAAAATCATAATTCCTCCAAAAAATAAATCCGGAAAACCCCAAGGAGAAATCATGCGAGTGGACAACCAAAACTGACTACTAATCGGCTTTAGTAAAACAAAATCGAGGGTTCCTTGTTGAACTTGATCGACAATTTTATTTAAATTAGGCACCAAAAAACTTGCTGATACACCTTGTAAAAAGGTAAACATTCCTAAGACAATTAAGGCCTCTTGCCAAGACCAACCCTCAAAAGTATAGCCGGTACGATAAAACAAAAATAAGCCGAACAAACTGCCGCACAAATTAGCTAAACTCGTAAGAGTAGCAATTAAAAAATTGAGACGATACTCTAATTCAGCAGCAATGGCGGTACTCCAAAACAGTTTTAAGATTTTAAAATATCGCTTCATTTTTGATTTTTAAAGGTTGACTGTTTAATTTTATTAGGCATCCATTCAAAAACAATACTCGCGCGAGTTTGTTTATCTTCTCTTGTATTTTGTTGCTCAATATCAGCCGCTAATCGAAAATTAGAAGTCAAAGCATACCCAGCACTAAAAGTCGTCCTACCTACCTCATTATAACCACCAGGAGAAACAAAACTTTGAGTCAGAGATAGATCTGCCGCACCATTGCGCGATAAAGGAAGCATCAGTTTTAAGCCTACGTTCACGCCATCGGTAGAATAATCATTATTTTGTACATAACGATAACCCACCACAGGAGCAATATTGACATAGCTACCGAGCGGCAAGACATAATATTGTACATCGGCTCCCACTGATTCCCAAGCTTCATTAAACGATGTTTGATAGTTTCCACTGACAGTTAAACCCGTATGGCCGATAAAAACATCCTCCACACCCAAATTAATGCCGCCTGAATCATCGTCGCCTTGAAATTGGGAATATCCTACCCGTAAACGAGTGCGAAAACTGGGGTCATGGCGAATATCATGGAGGACATTAGGAATTTTTTTTAGCCAGCGCTGTAAAACCGGACTATCCTTAATCGTTTGTGGACTAACATCTATAGAGTCTGGCGGCGGGGGTTCATTGGCTCGTACAGGAGTGATGAGCGTTAAACTAGAAGCGAAAACCCAGAATATCAAATAATGGGGTAATTTTATCATGATAAAGCTTTTTTAAATCTTAAAATTCGGCAACAGTTATTATTTTTAGCAATAAGTAGGCCCAGATAAATCAACTTTATCATGAATTAATTGTCTGACAGATTTAACAAGAAACTCTGACCATAAGGAGCTACAAGGAGCCGTGTTCATGTAACAATTTATGGAAGACCACTAAGAAACTGTTATCGCAAACGATTATGGCAGGTAAGATAAAGAAAGGTGCTTTGGTTCGTGTTGTTCGGGAAAAATTAGAAAACAGCCTGGAGGCGAAAGCGAGTGATAGCCGTTTTCCCTCGTACATCTTTGACAGTAAAGGTGAAATAGTGGATATAAAAGACGAGTATGCTTTACTCAGGTTTTATACCCCGACACCGAACGTCTGGTTACGCATCGATCAAATAGAACTTGTCGAATGAGCATTGGCTCATAGATAGAAACCATGACTAATTTATATGATTCGCTCCCTACTTGTCGCTCTCCCCAAGTTACTATCGTTGGTGCTGGTAACGTGGGGCGAACTCTAGCCCAGCGTGTCGCGGAAAAAAATCTGGCCGATGTTGTTCTTATTGATATTGTTGAAGGTTTACCTCAAGGGGTAGCTTTAGACTTAATAGAGGCCCAAGGAATAGAATCACACGATAGTCAGATTATCGGCACTAATAACTACGAAGATACAGCCGGTTCTGATATTGTCGTGATTACCGCCGGTTTAGCTCGTAAACCCGGCATGAGTCGGGATGATTTATTACAAGTTAACGCCAAAATTGTCTACGAAGCCGCTCAAAAAGCGGTTAAACAGTCTCCTAATGCCGTGTTTATCGTCATCACTAACCCCTTAGACGTGATGACCTACTTAACTTGGAAAGCCACCGGACTACCCCATCAACGAGTTATGGGAATGGCAGGAGTGCTTGACTCCTCGCGTTTGCAAACCTTCATTGCTATGGAGTTAAAAGTCTCTACTGCCGATGTCACCACAATGGTTTTGGGGGGTCATGGAGATTTAATGTTGCCGTTGCCTCGTTATTGTACCGTTAGCGGGGTTCCTATCACTGAATTGATGGATGCGGCAACCATTGAGCGCTTAGTAGACAGAACTCGCAACGGTGGCGCAGAAATCGTTAAATTGCTGCAAACTGGCGGGGCTTATTATGCGCCGGCTTCTTCGGCTTCTCTGATGGTTGAGTCTATTATACGCAATCAATCTCGTCTACTCCCCACAGCCGCCTATTTACAAGGACAATATGGGTTAAATGATATTTATCTGGGTGTTCCTTGTCACTTGGGATGTCGAGGTGTAGAAAAAATCTTTGAAGTGAATTTAACCGAGGAAGAAAGAAGCGCTTTACACGTCTCGGCTGAATCAGTTCGCGAGAATTTAAAAATAGCCTTAGCTGGTGTAGGGCTAACTCCAACAACGGTTGGATAATTTAACAGATTAGATAATCTACAATAGGTAATGGGGAATCATTTTTCGCTCATTACCTATTATTTTATTAACTCGGTTTTTTATAAAACTAATATTGACAAAAACTGAAGGCTGATGTTACTTAAATATGACCCACGCCTATGTTTACCCTCTGCGGAGGATTTACCCGACTCCGATGATACGCCTGTGGATAACGAACTGCAAGACCTAATTCCGGGTTTATTAAAAGCCATCTTAGCCCTACTTTGGCCAGATCGAATGGATTGGTTTTTTGGGGTGGACATGGGCATCTATTACGATCCAGAAGAACCCGCCATCGTTCCTGATGGGTTTCTAAGTATCGATGTTCCTCGTTTTATTGATGAGGACTTACGTCTGAGTTATGTTCTTTGGGAAGAACAAAAAATTCCTATTTTTATTTTAGAGGTCGTCTCTCACAAGCGGCGAGGAGAGTATTCTAAAAAGAAACTGTTTTATGCTGAGATGGGGGTACTGTATTATGTCATTTATAATCCCCAAAGACGCAAAAAACAAACCCTAGAAGTTTATCGCCTAGAAAATGGGCAATATAGTTTACAGTCAGGTCAACCGGTTTGGATGCCAGAAATAGGGTTAGCCATAGGGGCAGAAAGAGGCACTTATCAAGGGATGACCCGAGAATGGTTATACTGGTATGATGCCGCCCGAAGCCGCTATCTCACCCCAGAAGAACGAATACAACAAGGAAGACAACAAGGAAGACAACAAGGAAGACAAGAATTGATTTTACAGCAGTTGCGGCTAAAACTCGGTCAACTTGAGTCATCCCAAGAAGAACGCATCAAACAATTGAATATTAGCCAGTTAGATCATTTAGGTATAGCACTCTTAAACTTTTCAACTGTTGAAGATTTAGGAGATTGGTTAAACACGGGAAAATAGACATTAGTCATTAGTTATTAGTCATTAGTCAATTTTTTATTCCCTACTTTTTATTTTCACCGTTAACTTTATTTAAAAAAGACCCGCTTAGATAATGCAGATCATTAACAAAATTCTTGAAATTGAAACTGATGACAACATTGGGATTTACAATGTTACTCCTCAAATAAAAGATCTTCTAGCCGAGACAGGAATAAAAAACGGTCAAGTCTTAGTGAGTTCTCGTCATACCACTACTGCATTAACCATCAATGAGTATGAAATCAGATTGC
The DNA here is from genome assembly GCF_000147335.1 of Gloeothece verrucosa PCC 7822. NCBI lineage: Bacteria > Bacillati > Cyanobacteriota > Cyanophyceae > Chroococcales > Aphanothecaceae > Gloeothece > Gloeothece verrucosa. Next base: position 3,325,705 of record NC_014501.1, on the reverse strand, counting down.
TAGAAGATATTAAAGCTTATCTGAGAAAATTAGCCCCAGAAAATGAGCAATATTTACACAATGATTTGCATTTAAGAGTTGTGCCGCCTGATGAACCGATCAATGCACATTCTCATCTAATGGCTATGACAATGGGCAATAGTGAAGTGATTCCTATAGTCGAGGGAAAATTGGGGTTAGGGACTTGGCAATCTGTGTTATTTTTGGAGTTAGATGGCCCAAGAAAACGAACTTTAAGCGTTCAATTAATGGGAATATAAAAGAGAAATTGAGCTTAAAATTTTGATGGGCATTTGCCCACCGGATAATTAAATTGTTCCTAAGCGATTTAACGGCCAAAAACGCCAAACGGCACGGCCAATCACGTTAGTTTCTGGGAGAAAGCCCCAAACATGAGAATCGTTACTATTATTACGGTTATCTCCCATAACTAATAATTTGCCTTCAGGAACTTTTACCGGCAACAAATTATAGTGGGGGGGTTCAAAAATATAATCTTCTTTAAGCGGCTGATCATCGATATAAACTACCCCTTGTTGCACCGCAATAATATGGCCCGGCGTGCCAATAACTCGCTTAATAAAAGCTTGTCCTTGATCATAACCTTGTTGTTGTAATACTTGAGGCGGTTCAAAAACGACAATATCGCCGCTTTGAGGCGGATGAAAACGATAAGAAACCTTTTCTACCACTAAGCGATCACCGGTTTCTAGGGTAGGAAACATGGAGTCGGAAGGAATATATCTCGGTTCAGCGATATAAGCCCGAATAGCAAAAGCTAAAACTAAGGCTATGATTACAATCTGCACATTTTCCCAAGTTGATTTCCAAAATTGAGATTTTTCTGGGGGCTGAATTTTAGGTTCGCTTTTGGTTTCTTTTAAGTTTTTTTCCTGAGTCATGTTAATTAGATAGGGGATAAGGCTTGACAAATTGTCAGTAGAAAGACAATTCAATGATTTAGCTGTGCTTTTGCCTGTTTCCAAAAAGCTTCCAACTCTTCTAAGTTATATTCGTTTAGAGGGCGTTTTGCCAAGGCTTCTACCTTTGAAAAGCGTCGAATAAAGCGATGATTGGTTTCCTCTAAGGCTTCAGAGGGATCTAAGCCATACCAACGCGCGATATTAATTAAAGTAAACAACAAATCACCTAACTCGGCACTCTGATGAGTTTTATCATCGCTTTGTAATGCTTCTTTAAATTCGCCTAATTCTTCTGAGAATTTTTCCCACACACCCTCTACATTTTCCCATTCAAACCCGACGGCGGCGGCGGAATGAGAAATTTTACTTGCTGCCATCAAAGGCGGTAAACTACGGGCATAACGACTGAGTTGGCTACTCACTAACTGAGACTGTTGAGGGGTTTCTCCTTTTTCGGCGGCTTTAATTTTTTCCCAATTCTGGCGAACAGCTTCAGCATCCTCGAGTTGTACCTCTCCAAAGACATGAGGATGGCGGCGAATGAGTTTTTGAGTAATTCCTTGCGCTACATCTTGAAGGCTAAAGTGTCCGTATTCGCTGGCAATTTGCGCTTGTAACACCACTTGTAAGAGTAAGTCCCCTAATTCTTCGGCGATGCGGGTTTGATCTTCGCTTTTGATCGCATCAACCACTTCATAAGCTTCTTCTATGACGTAAGGGATAAGGGTTTGGGGGGTTTGGGCGAGGTCCCAAGGACATCCACCATCCGGTGATCTTAATTTGGCTACGACTTCGATCAAATGATTTAATGCTTCTAATATGGCTTGGTAAGTCTGATTTGTCGTTCCTTGGGAATGGGACATATCAATCAAAATACAACAGTTAATGGTTATCCTGATTGTATTCTATTTCTCGTTGACCCAGACGAGCGACAGCCGCAACTCTCCTGTATAGGATAACCCCTTATCCGCCTTTAAATCAATTAATCAAGCAATCATAGTCTATTTTTGGGTTTTTTTGGGGGGCTTTTTCCGCTCTTTTTGCCCTTATTTTTCCTCTTAGCCTGATTCATGCGTTTATAAGCCGAACCCAACCAATCACTGATAGAATGACTCATTGCTCCTAATTCTAGCCCAACGAATAGGGCGATCACTTCTTGGGAATATTCCCCTTTAACCGAATAAATAACCTTTTGAACGAATATGTGCCAATTCCAATCAAACCCTAAGAATAATTGAGTGATCGCCACTGCTGGTATAGCGATTAATAAAATTAAAGTGAGTAAATAGATAAGTCTTACCACAGTCCCAAGCAAGAAGCCATGAGAAAATAGGGAACGATGGCGCAAGCATTTCTGATAGGGAAGCCAGATAATACTCAATTTACCCCAACGTTGAAATTGTCTTGAGTAAATATCGAGATCAGGCCCAAACATTAACCCACTGAAGAGAAACCCACTAGCGGCGATCAGGGTTAATTCTCCGTTACCCGTCAGCAGGTAAGAAAGTCCGATGATCCAGGGGAGACACCAAAGAGTAATGCGATCGTGAGTCCGACCAGAAGGCATGAAAAAAAATGTTTGCTTTTTTTTTAGTTTGTGTTATTATACATAAACGTGAGAACAAACGGGCGGTTAGCTCAGTGGTAGAGCGCCTGCCTTACAAGCAGGATGTCATAAGTTCGACCCTTATACCGCCCATTTTCAAGAAAAGCATAAATTTCGACCATTCTAGAACTAAGCTTCTAGAAATTTTTTTAAATCGCGCTTGACTTGGCTATAGTTTAAAATCCTTACAGGATAAACAAGTAGAAATTTATCGGCCCTTACAAGCGGCTGAAGTGTTAAAGTCTCCTCAAACCCTATCGGGCGAAAGTGTTTTACCAGGGTGGGTTTTAGATTTAGAAATGATTTGGTAAACGGGTTTTACTCGTTGATAATTTCTTCAAGAGAAAAGGGGGGTGTCTCGGGTATTCTGTTAATAGGAAAATTATCCATAGCTGCTAAAATTTTTACGCTACTTTTATAACAACTCAAAAACACTTCATCTAGATAAGACCGTAAACTAGGGCTATCTTGTAATAATACTAAAAGTTGATATTTTTGTTCTGTGACCGTTATCTTCCAGCCTCTTTGGTTGTATTCTCTTTCTTCATCCCAAAACATTAATTTCAACAAATGTTCGATGATAACAACTAATCTAGTTTTTAATTCACGTTTTTCACTTCTCCCCATAGCGGCTATCTCTTCTAATAAATTTTCTAAGTCTAATTCATCGAATTTTCTATTTTTAAGGAGTTCATGAGTTTCTTCTATCCATAAATAAAAATCTTGATCGTATAGCTGTGCCATAATTAGATGTCCTATACTAGAATTAATGTATATTATAGCTAAAAAAAGAAAGATGAAACCCCTTTATGAGCAAGATTTTTTACTTTGGCTAGAAAAAACAGCTTATTTACTAAACCATAAACAATTTGAAGAATTAGATATAAAGAATTTAGTAGAAGAAATTGAAAGCATGGGGAGAAGTGAAAAACAAGAACTAGAAAGCCGCTTAACAACGATTATTGAACATTTATTAAAATTGATTTATTGGACTGAGGAACTAGAGTATAATTCCAGAGGTTGGCGAGGTACAGTGATTGAACAAAGGCGGCAGCTTAAACGGTTGTTGAAAAAAAGTCCTAGTCTTCAATCTTATTTAAATGAAATGTTTTTGGAGTGTTATCAAGATGCCAGAGAAGATACATTACAAAAATATGAGTTACCTCAAGAAATGTTTCCTACTGTTCCAGCTTTTACGGTTGAAGATATTTTGAATTCTGAATATCTGCCGCCTAAAAGTTGAATAACGCCTGCCGCCCGCACCCTGAAGGGTGAGGCTATACGAACAAAGCCTGCCTACGCAGGCTTTAATAGTGTATAATATTATGTTTAGGTATTAATTAGCTATTACCTATCTGTAGGGTTAAGTTATAAAAATAACAAGAATGGCAAATAAAGACATTATTGAACTAATCAGTGTTTTGGGATTTCAGCTACAAGAAAATTCACAATCTATTTATATAAAAAAATATCCTCAACATAAAAATTATTTTCTCAAGCTAGATTTTGAGCAAAAAAAAATAGATTATGGCAATAAAATTAAAAAAGGTGATGAGACTACTTCCAATTTTAGTCAACCTGAAAATTTTATTGTTTTAGAATGTGTTGATCGATTATTAACAAAAGGTTATGCTCCCGAATCTTTATTTCTTGAGAAAAAATGGTCTTTAGGTCGAACTGCTAAGGGAGGTAAGGCAGACATTACAGTTTTTGATCGAGAAGAGAAAGTTTTATTAATAATTGAATGTAAAACTTATAAAAGTGAATATGAAAAAGAAAAAAATAACATGATAACTAATGGTGGACAATTATTTTCTTATTTACAGCAGGATAGAAATACAAGATTTTTGTGTTTATATACTTCAACCTTAAAAGATGGAAGTATCATTTATGAAAATGCAATTGTTCAAATAAAAGATAGAGAAGAAACTTTAAGATTATTAGAAGAAGATAACAAGCAGATAAAAACCTATAAAACCGCGAAAACTAAGGAAGAACTCTATGAAGTTTGGCAAGAAAATTTTAACTGTTATTTTGCCCCTAATGGAATTTTTGATCATGAAATACAGGCATATAACCCTGAGTTTATAGCTATTAAAAGCAAAGATTTGAAACCTTTTAATGAAGGAGAAGGGCGTAAATTTTTCAATTTATTTGAAGAAATATTAAGACATAATAATATTTCTGATAAATCTAATGCTTTTAACCGCATTATGTCTCTCATTCTCTGTAAATTAGCAGATGAAAAAAGAGGTAAAGATGAGGTAACAGACTTTCAAATTATTGAAGGAAAAGATACACCAGAAAGCATACAAGAACGTTTGCAAAGTTTATATGCCAAAGGAATGAAAGAATTTTTAAAAGAAGAAATTGTCAACTATTCTGAAGAAGATATTGATGAAATTGTTAAACGCTTTCCTAGACAACAAGCACAAGAAGAAATTAAACACATTTTGAAAGCATTAAAGTTTTATAGTAATAATGAATTTGCTTTTAAAGAAGTTCATAATGAAAAATTATTTTTAGAAAATGCTAAAGTTTTGAATGAAATTATTAGCCTTTTACAGTTTAAACGCTTTCGCTATAATTACAAAGATAATTATGAAGCTAAGTTGCAAAAACGTTATTTAGGAGATTTTTTTGAATTATTATTAGATGCAGGCTATAAACAAACAGCAGGACAGTTTTTTACCCCTTTACCTATAGCTAGATTCATTGTTAAATGCCTCCCTCTAGAAAAAATTGTCATTCAAAAATTAAAAAATAGAGAATCCAATTTTTTACCCTACATTATTGATTTTGCTTGTGGAAGCGGTCATTTTTTAACAGAAGTCATCGAAGAAATTCAACTTATTCTTGATAGATTAAAACCTGAATATGATGAAGAAACAAACGCCATGATTGAAATAGCCCAAAAAAGTACACAATGGACTGGTGAATATATTTATGGCATTGAAAAAGATTATCGTCTAGCACGTACTGCCAAAGTAGCTTGTTTTATGAATGGGGATGGTGAAGCAAATATTATTTTTGTTGATGGTTTAGAAGCTTATAATAATTCTGAGAAACGTTTAGCAAAAAGTTATGATTTTGTTATAGCTAATCCTCCCTATTCTATACATGGGTTTAAACCTCATTTAAAAAAACTTGCTGATCAATATAGTTTGTTTCAATATTTAACGGATACTTCATCAGAAATTGAAGTTTTATTTATTGAAAGAACTCTAGATTTGTTAAATGTAGGAGGAATTGCAGGTATTATTTTACCAAGTTCGATTCTCAGCAATCCAGGTATTTATACAAAAGCAAGAGAGTTAATTTTAGAAAATTTTTTGATTAAAGCAATTGTTGAATTAGGCTCAAATACTTTTATGGCTACGGGGACAAATACTATCATTTTATTTATGCAAAAACGCGATTCCCGCTATCAAAAAGATTACCGTTATGTAGCTGAAGATTATCTAATAAATAATACTTTTAGAAAAGATGATTTTGAGGATACGTTAATTTTATTTCAGGCTTATGTATCACACTTGAATTTAGAATTTACTGATTATCAAAGCCTAGTTAATCTTTAGTAGTCCTATTTAAACGCGGCTATATTATTAAAGGAATTAATTTGGTCGGTGATATACTGCTTCTTACTCCTCATAACTTATCCTCGGAGGGTATTCAATTAGATAATGTTCGTTATCTGTCGTTAGATGAACATCAAAAATTAGAAGCTACCCAACTTAATAAAGGTGATGTAATAGTTAGTCTTCTCCAACGTTCCACCCTGGCGGCTGTTTATAATCTTGAGCCACCAGCGAATATTAATAATTATTTAGTTAAATTACAACTAAAATCAGAAATAGATTCAGATTATTTGGTTGATTATTTAAATTCTGAAATTGGACAGTCTTTGTTTAACTCGATAAAATCAGGAACGACAATTCCCATCATTACTTTAACTCATTTAATGGAAATTCCTATTATTCTTCCTCCTTTAGAGAAACAAAAAGAAATCATCAAGCCATCATGAACAATATCAACCCTAGTTTAATATCATCAAATCCCTTTCTAGACCTTCCTTATCGGTTGCGTTATCAAGCTTCTTTTCAAGGTTCACCCGGAGAATTGCTAATGGTTATTAAAAAATTGTTAGATGAGCTTGAGGTTAAGTATATTGATGCAGTCCAAGAAAATTATTTTAATCCGGCTTATGAACGATATGAATTAGAATGATTAATTAATTTAGACATTGAATTACTTATTAAAATCTATTGGCAAAAAAAACCTTGGGATAATTGGCAACTCACTTTTGAGCTTGACAGTCCAATTCCCATTGATAATAACTGTCCTGATGCTTTATTTAGTCCGAGCGCAAAATCTTACTTTCCTTCTCTAAAACTTGTCTATAATTTCTTACATTCTCCTAGTATTGCTACAGGGCTATTTCATTCTTTTGAAACACTCACAGGCTGAAGCCGCTAGCTCTACGAACCAAGCCTGCCTACGCAGGCTAAAAGGCTCATAATTCGTCAGATAGCCCGCGCAGGCGGGCTTTGTTCGTGAGCAACTACCCTTCAGGGTTAGGGTGTTTGAGAGAATGAAATAGCCCTAGTATTGCTAAACTCGCAGGGTTTACGCCAGAGCAAACTATTGAAGAGAGTAAGTTATATATCCGAGGAATAAATATGTCTGGCAGTTTAACCCGATTGAATATTAATTTACTAGCCCAAGAAGGACAAGATTTAACAGTTGATTCAACGGTTTTTATTCCTGATGATAATTTTAGCGATATTTGGAATAATTTATTTAATTGTTCAGTATTAGGTTTAGGAGGTTTTTTAGAACGTTTTCGCTTTGCGATTGATTTTGGTTATGATAGAGATATCTTTTATTTTGGTTCACTATAATCTAATTTTCACTTATTTAGTTGATCCGTAAATTGTCGTGCTTGCTTAGGAGAAAAAACCCCCATTGCTCACCCTACAATAACTTTTTCTCTCCTCTCCTTGTAAAAGAGGGGTTAGGGGAGAAGTCTAACCTCATTGATGTTAAGAAATATTACAGCCTTTCCAACTCTAAAAATAGGTTACGGAAAAAAGGTTAGGATTTCCGTACATGATTCGGCAGATCTGATAATTTCCTTAAGATCTGCATAGTACAAGCTTGACTCGTTAGAAAATTTGACTATCTGGAGTTAATTGCTTTTGTATCTCTAGACAATAATACCATACCTTCTTAACCACTAGACTAGAGTAGGCCCATAAGAATGAACAACGATAAATTACAAATCAAACAAGGCCTATACGATCCACAGTTCGAGCATGATGCCTGCGGTGTGGGCTTCATCGTACACATGAAGGGGAAGAAATCACATGAGATCGTCGAGCAAGCACTGACGATTTTATTGAATCTCGACCACCGGGGTGCGTGCGGTTGTGAAACCAACACCGGCGACGGAGCAGGGATCTTGATGCAAGTGCCGCATAAATTCCTTAAGAAGGTAGCTGCGGCTTGTGACATCTCTTTGCCCGAACCGGGTCAGTATGGCGTAGGAATGATTTACACTTCCCCAGATCCTGCTGTAAGAGAAAAAAGCCGCCACGTTTTTGAAGAAGTGGTGGCCCAAGAGGGCCTTAAGGTGATCGGTTGGCGCGATGTTCCCACCAATAACGCTTCTTTGGGCAATACGGCGGTGGCGGCTGAACCCTTTATGCAGCAGGTATTCATCGCCCGTAACCCAGAATTAACCGATGACCTGGCTTTTGAGCGGAAACTCTATGTGATCCGCAAGCTTTCTCATAATGCTATCCGTAAACCCAAAATAGATAATTTTTGGTATCCCTCGAGTATCTCCTGCCGCACCATTGTCTATAAAGGGATGTTGATGCCGGTTCAGGTGGGAGACTATTACCCCGAACTCCATGACCCCGATATGGAAAGCGCCCTGGCGTTGGTACACTCTCGCTTTAGTACCAATACATTCCCGTCGTGGGAGAGGGCACACCCCTATCGCTACATTGCCCACAACGGCGAAATTAACACCATGCGGGGCAATATCAACTGGATGCACGCCCGACAGTCTTTGTTTGAGTGTGACAAGTTCGGCGAAGATATGAAAAAAGTTCAGCCGGTCATCAATATCGAGGGGAGTGACTCTACTATCTTTGATAATGCCCTAGAATTACTGGTTCTGTCTGGGCGATCGCTGCCTCATGCGGTGATGATGATGATCCCTGAACCTTGGTCAGGCCACGAGTCGATGAGTGATGAGAAAAAGGCTTTTTATGAATATCACTCTTGTTTGATGGAACCTTGGGACGGTCCGGCGAGTATCGCTTTTACCGATGGGACGATGATGGGGGCGGTACTAGATAGAAACGGGTTGCGCCCTTCTCGTTATTATGTGACTAAAGATGATCTGGTCATTATGGCAAGTGAAGCCGGAGTCTTACCCATTGCACCGGAACGAGTGGCCCTTAAAGGTCGCTTACAACCGGGTCGGATGTTCCTCGTCAATATGGAAGAGGGACGCATTATCAGCGATGAGGAGATTAAAAACCAAATTGTTGGAGAACATCCCTACCGAGAATGGTTAAATCAACATTTGGTTAAACTGGCAGACCTCAAACCGGGTGCAGAAATCCCCCAAAGCGAACCGATGACGTTAAAAGCGCGTCAGATGACCTTCGGTTATACTTTTGAAGACCTACGCTTGCTGTTAACCCCGATGGCGCGAGATGGGGTTGAGGCCGTCGGTTCGATGGGGACTGATACCCCCCTGGCGGTGTTGAGCGATCGCCCCAAACTGCTTTATGATTACTTTCAGCAGTTATTTGCTCAGGTCACTAATCCGCCGATTGATTCTATTCGCGAAGAGATTATTACTTCTGCGACTACCACGATCGGTAGTGAGCGAAATCTCCTCAAACCGGAACCGGAAAGCTGTCATTTAATTGAGTTAAAAACCCCGATTTTGACAGATGAAGAGTTAGCGAAACTGAAAAATATTTCAGAAGGCTCTTTTAAATCTATTACTATTCCGATTCTCTTTAATGCTAAAGAGGGGGTAAAGGGTTTAGAAACCCGAATGGAAGAGATTTTTGAAGCGGCCAATAAAGCTATCACGGAAGGAATTAGTATTATTATCCTCAGTGATCGCAGCGTTAGCACAGAAAAAGCCCCTATTCCGGCATTACTGGCGGTGTCAGGACTGCACCATCATTTAATCCGCAAAGGAACCCGTACCCGGGTCGGCATTGTCCTAGAATCCGGTGAACCGAAAGAAGTTCATCATTTTGCCACTCTCATCGGTTATGGTTGTGGTGCGATTAATCCCTATTTGGCGTTTGAAACTCTCGAGGAAATGATTCAGGAGGGTTTATTGGTCAATGTGGACCACAAAACCGCTATCAAGAATTTTATTAAAGCGGCTACTAAAGGGGTGGTTAAAGTCGCCAGCAAGATTGGTATTTCCACCATCCAAAGCTATCGCGGGGCGCAGGTTTTTGAATCGATTGGCTTAAATCGTTCTGTGGTGGATAAATACTTCACTTGGACGGCTTCTCGGATTGAAGGGGCAGATTTAGAAGTTATTGCGGCTGAAACTATCCAACGTCATACCCATGCTTATCCGGACCGTCAAGTGAATGGTCATGTTCTCGATGTGGGTGGGGAATATCAATGGAGAAAGGCCGGAGAAGCGCATTTATTTAGTCCTGAAGCGATTCATGCGCTACAAAAAGCGGTGAGAACGGCGAATTATGAAGCCTTTAAGCAATATGCTAAGCTGATTAATGAGCAGAATAAAAAGTTCTTTACCCTGCGGGGACTGCTAGAGTTTAAGCCGCGTGAAGCGGTACCCCTTGAGGAAGTGGAACCTGTAAGCGCGATCATGCGGCGCTTTAAGACAGGGGCCATGAGTTACGGGTCTATTTCTAAGGAAGCTCATGAAACTTTGGCGATCGCCATGAACCGCATCGGGGGTAAATCCAACACCGGGGAAGGCGGAGAAGACCCAGATCGCTATACTTGGACCAATGAGAAGGGCGACTCGAAAAATAGCGCCATTAAACAGGTGGCATCGGGACGTTTTGGGGTAACGAGTTTATATTTGTCTCAAGCGAAGGAACTGCAAATTAAGATGGCCCAAGGTGCAAAACCGGGTGAAGGCGGTCAACTGCCTGGGCGAAAGGTGTATCCTTGGATCGCTAAAGTGCGGCACTCAACTCCTGGAGTGGGTTTAATTTCACCCCCACCTCACCACGATATTTACTCTATTGAAGATTTAGCCCAGTTAATTCATGACCTCAAGAATGCTAACCGTTCTGCCCGAATTAACGTTAAGCTGGTGTCTGAGGTAGGAGTGGGAACGATCGCGGCGGGTGTGGCCAAAGCTCACGCGGATGTGGTGTTAATTTCGGGTTTTGATGGCGGAACGGGCGCATCTCCCCAAACGTCTATTAAACACGCGGGTTTACCTTGGGAATTAGGACTGGCGGAAACCCATCAAACCCTAGTGTTAAATAACCTCCGTTCTCGCATTGTGGTAGAGACAGACGGACAGTTAAAGACGGGGCGCGATGTGGTCATTGCGGCTTTGTTGGGTGCTGAAGAGTTCGGTTTTTCCACTGCTCCTTTGGTCACGTTGGGCTGTATTATGATGCGGGTGTGTCATCTCAATACCTGTCCGGCGGGAATTGCTACCCAAAACCCAGAACTTCGGGAAAAGTTTGTGGGAGATCCGGAACATACCGTCAATTTTATGAAGTTTATCGCCACCGAAGCGCGGGAATTAATGGCGCAACTGGGTTTCCGCTCCCTCGATGAAATGGTGGGACGGACGGATGTGTTAGAACCCAAAAAAGCGGTGGATCATTGGAAAGCGAAAGGGCTAGATTTTTCTAAGATTCTCTATCAGCCGGAAGTGGGACCGGAAGTGGGGCGTTATTGCCAAATTCCCCAAGATCACGGATTGGAAAAATCCTTAGATATGACGGTATTACTGGATTTGTGTAAGCCGGCCATTGAAAGAGGGGAAAAAGTGAGCGCGACTTTACCGATTAAAAATATTAACCGCACAGTGGGGACAATTTTGGGCAATGAAATCACTAAGAATTTCTGGAATGGGTTGCCGCAAAATACAGTACAATTGCACTTTGTTGGCAGTGCTGGTCAAAGTTTCGGGGCGTTTGTGCCTGCGGGTGTCACCCTGGAATTAGAAGGGGATGCTAATGATTATTTAGGTAAGGGTCTGAGTGGCGGCAAGATCATCCTTTATCCTCCTGTAGAGTCTACCTTTGTCGCTGAAGAAAACATCATCGCGGGGAATGTGGCGCTGTATGGGGCGACTTCTGGTGAGGTGTATATTCGCGGCATAGCGGGTGAACGCTTTGCTGTGCGGAATTCTGGCGTGAATACAGTAGTGGAAGCGATAGGCGATCATGGTTGTGAGTATATGACTGGCGGTAAGGTGATCGTCTTGGGAGCAACCGGACGAAACTTTGCGGCAGGAATGAGCGGCGGTGTTGCCTATATCCTCGATGAAACGGGAGATTTTGCAACGCGATGTAATACTCAGATGGTAGGACTGGAAACCTTAGAAGATCCTCAAGAGATTAGTGAGGTTTATCAGTTGATTAAAAATCATGCTGAGTATACTAAGAGTACAAAAGCGGCTTCTGTTTTGGCGAACTGGGTGGATATGTTGCCCCTTTTTGTTAAGGTCATGCCGAAAGATTACAAGCGGGTGCAGGAGTGTATTAAAAATGCTGTGGCATCTGGTTTGAGTGGCGATGAGGCGCTTTCGGCGGCCTTTGAAGAAAATTCCCGTGATGTTGCCCGGATTGGTGGCGGCTAGGGTTTAGTTTTTCTTACCAAGAGGCTTAAGAAGAAAAAAGTCAATTTGGGAATGATTGTTAAAATGATATTGCCGAATGATTTTCTACTTCTCAAAGCCTCTTATTATTCCTTTTTTGAAAAGAAAAATTGAAAACGAGAGCAATGAATAAACCATAAATTTTGTCAGATAAAATCAAAAAAATAAGCTTGTTTTGGCGGCGTTGGAGGGCAATCATAAATGATACAGACACCATCTAAAACTATAACATTAGAAGAGTTTCTAAAACTACCAGAAACCAAACCAGCTAGTGAGTATATTGACGGTCAAATAATTCAGAAACCAATGCCACAGGGAAAACACAGCACAATTCAAGGTGAACTTACAGCCGCACTCAACGCTATTTTGAAGCCTAAAAAAATTGCTCGTGCTTTTCCTGAACTTCGCTGCACTTTTGGAGGAAGCTCAACTGTACCTGATGTGTCTGTATTTCTCTGGGAGAGACTTCCTAGGGATGAAAACGGTGAGATTGCCAATACATTTCTGATTGCTCCTGATTGGACAATAGAAATTTTATCACCAGAACAAAGACATACAAAAGTCACAAAAAATATTCTTCATAGCCTAAATTATAATACTCAAATGGGCTGGCTTATTGATCCAGATGAGAGTGCAGTTATTATCTATCAACCTAATCAACAAATAGAATTATTTGATGAACCAGAAGCTATGCTTCCTGTGCCATCTTTTGCCAGTGAAGTTAAACTGACAATAAAAAATGTATTTGATTGGCTATTGGAGTAAAAGTAAAAGATGGACTATAATTTTAATGATAGTAAGAAAAATATTCGGTTTTTATTAAAAAAATTATGATTAATTAATTGATAAAGACTACAAGGAAAAGTTAGCCTATAAAAAATAGAAAGTCAAGCTAAATAATCACAGTCAATCAATTAATCAAATAAATCATAGTTATTAACGATTTTCAATTATCACAACTGAGAGGAACACTAATGGGAAAACCAACTGGCTTTATAGAATTTGTTCGTGAATTACCCTCTGAACTCGCCCCCCTAGATCGCATCCGCAATTGGGACGAATTTCATCTCCCCATGCCGGATGACAAACTCCGTATCCAAGGCGCTAGGTGTATGGACTGCGGCACACCTTTCTGTCACACCGGAACCCTGATCAGTGGGATGGCAAGCGGCTGTCCGATCAATAATTTAATCCCCGAATGGAACGACCTGATCTATCGTGGACTTTGGCGTGAAGCCCTGGATCGCCTCCATAAAACCAACAATTTCCCAGAATTTACTGGCCGGGTTTGTCCCGCACCTTGTGAAGGTTCCTGTGTGTTGGGTATCCATAACCCCCCCGTAACCATCAAAAACATTGAATGTTCCATCGTTGATAAAGGGTGGGATGAAGGCTGGATCACCCCCGAACCCCCCACCAAACGCACCGGTAAAAAAGTGGCCATTATCGGATCGGGACCTGCTGGACTTTCTGCGGCGGCACAACTAAACAAAGCCGGTCATACTGTAACGGTATTTGAACGGGCGGATCGTCCAGGCGGCTTGCTGATGTATGGTATCCCTAACATGAAACTGGATAAAGAGCAAGTGGTTCTGCGGCGAATTAAACTCCTTGAACAAGAAGGGGTAAAATTTGTCTGTAACACCGAAGTCGGGAAAGATTTACCGGGCGAAACCCTCTTAAAAGAATTTGACGCAACAGTTCTCTGTGTTGGTGCAACCAAACCTCGTGACCTTCCTATTGAAGGAAGAGAATTAAAAGGTATTCACTTCGCGATGGAGTTTCTAACCGCCAATACCAAGTCGGTACTAGATGGGCACAAAAATGGCGATTTTATCTCTGCTGAAGGCAAAGACGTGATTATTATTGGTGGCGGTGATACGGGAACTGACTGCGTAGGGACATCTCTGCGTCATGGATGCAACAGCGTTGTACAGTTAGAAATTATGCCCAAACCCCCAGAAACCCGGGCGACTGATAACCCCTGGCCAGAATGGCCGAAAATTTACCGCATGGACTACGGACAGGAAGAAGCGGCGGCTAAATTTGGCTCAGATCCTCGGGTTTATTTGACTACAGCAACTAAGTTTGAAGGCGATGAAAACGGACATATAAAAGCCGTTCATACGGTAGAAGTGAAATGGGAGAGAAACGAAAAAGGTCAGTTTATTCCTCAACATATCCCCGGCACGGAAAAAGTTAGACCCGCACAACTCGTCTTGCTGGCGATGGGATTTCTCGGACCTGAACAACCTTTACTCGACTCGCTTGGACTGGAAAAAGACCCTCGCAGTAATGTAAAAGCTGACTATGGTAAGTATTCTACTAGCATTCCCGGGGTTTTTGCGGCGGGTGACTGTCGTCGCGGTCAAAGTCTTGTGGTTTGGGCCTTTAATGAGGGTCGTGGTGCGGCTCGTGAATGCGACCTCTATCTGATGGGTAGTACAGAGCTACCGTAATGGGGTGTTCTTGATCCCTAAATAGAGACCTACCAAGGCTTACCCCTCGCGGTGTTGAAGGGGTTCAGCTACAGGAACTCGGCCCGCCTGTGCGGGCTTGAATATTTATACAATTATTTTCTTAGATGAGATGGGAGTTCAATTTCTGGTAAAATAGAACGCAAATCATCCACCGAAACCGTCCCAAAATTAAGGATAGTCGGGGTAGGTAATGTACAATCAATTAAAGTCCCTTTAGAATCATATTTACAGTCTCCTCCGTCAACAATAAGCGGCACTTGTCCGTCAAAAAGTTCTATAGCTGTGCGGTACTTTCTCGCTTTATACTCATCAGAAAAACCCGCCGTTGTACAGACCATAGGAAAAGGAATCTGAGCGACTAAATTGTAAATAAATTCATCGGGACAAGAAATAAATAAAGCCGAATGTTGAGCGGTAATTGTATCAGGAATAGTATTTTTTTTGGGAATAATTAGGGTGATGGGATAAGGGAAGTGATTGATTAATTTTTGAGAAGCGGCACTAACCACCCCAAACTCTTCTACTTTTTCGCGTCGAGTCAATAATACCAGTGGTTGAGGCGCATTCCACCGCTTGAGTTGAGCAATTTTACGGATAGCTCGGGGTTTGAAAGCATGAGCAACTATGATATAGGAAACTTCTGTCGGTACAATGACTAACTCCCCAGATTCTAGAATATTTTGAATATTATTGACTAGCTTAGGAGAGCGTTGTGCCGTTTGTGTAGCCATCATGTAGGTCACTTGAATACATCTTTTTCAAAATATACGGATTTCCTGACATTGGCATCATCCCTTTGATATATAAGCTGTCAGGCACTTAAGAGGGCGGGGTTTTAAGCTGTGACGCATCATCAACTTTTACCTCTTGTGCCTCCTTTTGTAACAGTTCTTGACAAACCTACTAAATCAAGTGGGACTCAGTGGTAGGATTCCCTAAAACACCTTGTTTTAAAAACGCAATCCTATGACAGAACTTTCTGGAAAACCCCCTAAATTTGGTGGTAGCACCGGTGGCTTACTCTCGAAAGCTAATCTAGAAGAGAAATACGCCATCACCTGGACCAGCCCCAAAGAGCAAGTATTTGAACTGCCCACAGGTGGCGCGGCTATCATGAATGAAGGCGACAACCTCCTTTATTTAGCTCGTAAAGAGCAATGTATCGCCCTAGGTGGTCAATTTCGCTCTAAATTTAAGCCGAAAATCGACAACTACAAAATCTATCGCATTTTCCCCAATGGAGAAATCGAATATCTCCATCCTGCTGATGGCGTATTCCCCGAAAAAGTTAACGAAGGACGCGCTTACAACGGCAAGAAAGATAGAAGCATCGGCAAAAACCCCGAACCGGCTACCCTCAAATTCTCAGGTAAGAAACCTTACGACGTTTAATTAAAATTTTGTTGTAAGGATGACCAGTAACTGGTATAGGGTAAAGAGTAAGCTATACTCCTAGAAGGCTCAAAGCTTGCCCGATTATCCAACCGGTAACTGGTCATTACATTTGTTGCATTGTTTGTAGTAAAAACTTTAACTATGATCTCGCCAACCTTTACAGAATTCGAAGCCCTAGCCAAACAAGGGAATTTTGTACCAGTCTATCAAGAATGGGTCGCTGATTTAGAAACGCCCGTTTCGGCTTGGTATAAAGTGTGTGCCGGACAGCCCTATAGTTTTCTCCTAGAATCAGTGGACGGAGGAGAAAGACTTGGACGCTACAGTTTTTTAGGCTGTGAACCGGTCTGGGTGTTAGAAGCAAAAGGCAATAAGACGACTCAAAGCTATCGAGATGGAACGACTGAACAATTTGAGGGCAATCCCTTCGATATTTTAGCCCGTTGTTTAGAACCCATTCATCCGGTGAAATTACCCCAACTGCCTCCTGGAATTGGCGGCTTATTTGGTTATTGGGGTTATGAGTTAATTCGCTGGATTGAACCACGAGTCCCCATCCATAGCGCTACAGAAGACGACTTGCCGGATGGAATCTGGATGCAAGTAGATCATTTAATTATTTTTGATCAGGTAAAACGGAAAATTTGGGCAGTGGCCTATGCCGACTTACGGAATGAAAATGTTAACTTAGAAGATGCCTATCAACAAGCCTGTGATCGTGTCACCAAATTAGTCTTAAAGCTACAATTGCCCTTACCGAATGAAGCAAAAACCCTAGAATTATCTACTGGGGCAAAAACGGAATCTGCCAAATTACTCTATCAAAGTAATACCTCTCAAGAACAATTTTGTGCCAATGTCCTCAAAGCTAAAGAATATATCCGGGCCGGAGATATCTTTCAAGTGGTGCTATCCCAACGCCTCAGCGCCCCCTATAAAGGTTATCCCTTCGATTTATACCGTTCTTTGCGGCTGATTAACCCTTCGCCCTATATGGGATTTTATCAATTCAAAGATTGGCAAATTATCGGGTCATCTCCTGAAGTAATGGTCAAAGCAGAACTCAATGAAGACAGTACCCTCAAAGCCACCTTACGGCCCATTGCCGGCACAAGACCCAGAGGAAAAACGCCCACAGAAGATAATGCCTTTGAGGAAGATTTATTACAAGACCCTAAAGAAATTGCTGAACACGTAATGTTAGTGGATTTAGGACGCAATGATTTAGGGCGGGTTTGTGTAGAAGGAACGGTTAAAGTCGATGAATTAATGGTTATTGAAAGATATTCTCATGTGATGCACATTGTTAGTAATGTGGTGGGACAACTAGCACCCAATAAGAGCGCATGGGATTTATTAAAAGCTTGTTTTCCGGCGGGAACCGTGAGCGGGGCCCCCAAAATACGGGCCATGGAGATTATTCAAGAACTAGAACCCTCACGCAGAGGGCCTTATTCAGGGGTTTATGGCTATTACGATTTTGAAGGGCAACTCAACAGCGCTATCGCCATTCGCACGATGATTGTACGGCCTGACAATCTTAATCAATATCTAGTCTCTGTGCAAGCCGGAGCCGGACTGGTGGCTGATTCCATCCCAGAGAAAGAATACGAAGAAACACTGAATAAAGCCAGAGGATTACTAGAAGCGATTCGGTGTTTAAGCTGAGATCAGAGATAGATTAATTAATATGAGTATAAACTCCACCGAGATTCTCAGGAATTTTGCGACACAGTATTACTTTGTTTTGAAAAAAAGGTTATTTTAGAAAACAAAGGAGAAGGGAAAAAGACAAAACGTCTTGCTCAAGTCAATGACAATCTCCTCATGTTCCTACGCACCCAAATAACCTTTAACTTGATATGACCACTTCCTCCACCGAAAAAACTAAACCTCTGGGTCTAATTTTACAGGAAGCTGATTTAATCTCAGTTCCACAAATCGAATTAGCCTTAAAAGATCAAGCTCAATTTAAGTATTTACGAATAGGAGAAATTTTAGCCTTACGTGGATGGATCAAGCAACAAACGGCTGACTTTTTTGCCGAAGAATGGCCGAAACTGTTAGCTAACCCAACTTCAAAACGCCAGCCCATCGGTTATTATCTTCAAGCCGCAGCATTGTTAAATGAGCAACAAATTGATAATATCCTGATTGACCAACAACTATTGGGCACGAAATTTGCCTCAACGGCTATTCTCAAAGGTTGGATCAGACAAAAAACCATGAATTTTTTTCTCAAAAATCTACACCGTAGGCCAGAAAAGAATAATTTGTCTCAATTAATTGAATATTCAGAAGATTTTCGCACAGAAAACCCAAAAACTAACAAAATTATTTACGCTGGCGAACCTCATATCACCACCCCCGAAACTTGTATAAGCGTTTGTGATGAATTAGATTTTGAATGGATTGAACTTTAACAAAATTAAATCCATTTGAGTAATTGGGCTATTTGTTCGGCTATCGAAAGAGGATTAAACGGTTTAACCAGTACCCCGGCTACTCCTAACTGGGAAAATAGGGCGGTTTCAGAAGGTTGAACTCTAGCAGTTAATAAAACCACAGGAATAGATTTTGTGGCGGGATTTTCTTGCAGCTTTTGCCAAGTTTCTATTCCATCCATCCCCGGCATAGAAACATCGAGTAAAATTCCATCAAAAAACTCAGAAGCCGCAATTTGTAAGCCTTGTTCTCCAGAACCTGCTGTAACCACTTCCCACTGCGCTAATTCTTCTAGACAACCCTGTACAACTTCCTGTATCGCCTCATCATCATCAATAACTAAAATTTTTTTGGGTTTCATATAATTGCAAGGTAAAATAAAAACTACTTCCTTCTCCTAATACACTCTCTGCCCAAATTTGACCTCCCTGTTGCTCAATAATTAGACGACAAATAGCTAACCCTAAGCCGGCTCCTCCCTTATCTCGAGAATCCGTTGCATCAACTTGTTGAAATTTTTCAAAAATGAGTTCTAATTGATTGCGGGGAATACCTCTACCTTGATCTTTAACTTGAAATAAAACATAAGGAACAGACAAGGAAGCGAGAGAGGGCCTTTTTTGTTGCCATATTGCTATTTTATCATGCGAACTTATCAATTCTGCATTAACTGAAATGGTGCTTTTAGGGAGAGAAAATTTGATGGCGTTGCTTAATAAGTTAGTCAAGGTTTGCATAATAGAATCAAAATCTGCCCAGACTTGAACATCTATAGGGGTAACCGACAAGGTAATTTGGTTCTCTGCCGCTTTTGGGCGCATCAGTTCTGCGGCTTGTTCTAGTAATTGGGCGACTTCACAAGGTTGTATCACTAAGTGCAGTTTGCCAGATTCTAAGCGCCCTAAATCGAGAATATCATTGACTAATTTAACCAATCGTTCCGTTTGAGTAGCAGCAATTTGAAGCATTTTTTTTCCCTTTTCAGGTTTGTTGTCATAGACTCCAGCCGCTAATAATCCTAGAGAACCATGAATAGCCGTTAAGGGAATCCTTAATTCATGACTGACAACAGAAATAAAATCTTTTTTCATCTGTTCGATCAATCGGCGTTCGGTAATATCTTCTACTGTTCCCACAAAACCAGTTAATTGACCTCTCTCTGTAAAAATTGCGGCTGTATGAACCTGTGTATAGCGGATCTCAGTATTTTTATGACAATAACGCACTTGTGGATAAAAACTGTTCTTTTGTTTTTCTAGATGAGTCAACCATTCAGATACAATATTTTCCAGGTCTTCTGGATGAATAAATTGCTTCCAACCTTCTCCTAATACTTCCTCGGCTGTACCCCCGACTATTTCTTGATAACGAGGGTTAGTATAAAGCACTCTGCCATGAGTATCAGTTAAAAAGATGCCGATGGGAGAAGATTCACTCAGCGAACGAAATTTAGCTTCATTATCCTGTAAGGCTTCTTCGGCTCGTTTGCGAAGCGTAATATCATTGTTAATCTCTAAAATTTTGCTCGGGTTGCCGGCTTTATCCCGTTGTAATACCCAACGACTAGCAACGATAATCTCTGTTCCGTCTAGCTTTTGATGACGCAGTTCTCCTTCCCAATAGTCTTGAGCAAATAATTGGCTTAAAATTTGGCTGTAGGGTTCAGGAAATACCGTATTTAACAAAACATTGCTATGTTGACCGACGGCCTCCAGCGATGAAAAGCCATACATTTTTTCGGCCCCTTGATTCCAAAATAGAATTGTCCCTTCTAAGTCTCGCGTCAGAATGGTATCATGCGCTAAGTCCAACAGTTGAGCTTGTTCAGCCAAGATTTTTTGAGTTTGTAGTTTTTCAGAGAGTTCTTGTAGCAGTTGTTCATTAGCCTGTTGTAGTTCTGTGGTGCGTGCGGCAACCCGAATCTCTAGGTTTTGTTTAGCTTGTTTTAACTGTAGTTCTACCTTTTTACGTTCAGTCACATCTAAAGCGGTACTAATCACAGTGCGGCGACCATCAGAAAGCCTCCCTAAACCAGTAGAGTAAAATTCCCAAATTCGAGTTACTCCGTTTTTTGTCGTGATGATATATTCTCCCTCCGCAATGGGTTCAGTTAAACCGTAGAGGCGTTCAACATTGGCTTGAATCTTTTGTTGGTTAGTGCGGTAAGCTTTTTCTATCCAATCTGCAACGGTAGGAATATCTTCTAAGGTATAACCAGTAATATCGCTCCAAGCGCGACTAATTTGCAACACTGTCCCATCTTCAGCATGTATGGCTATGGGTACAGGCGCATTCAGTACCGCTTGACGGAAGCGTTCTTCACTTTGGCTGAGGGCCAATTCTGCTTCTTTTAGGGTGGAGATGTCGGTAATGGTGCCAATATAACCTAGCACTTCTCCTGATGGGGTGATTTGTGGAATTGCTTGACCCACGACCCAAGTAATCTTTCCATTAGGATTCTGAAAGCGATACTCTAGGTAAAAAGCCGTATTTTTGGCTACAGCACGAATCCAAGTGGCTGTTACTCGCTGTTGGTCTTCTGAATGCAAGGCTTTTAGCCAACCGGTGCCCATCGCTTCAGCCGTGCTTAAGCCAGTGATCGCACACCAATGTTGATTAATATAAATACAATTGCCCTCAGAATCGGTATGAAAAATTCCCACAGGGGCCAATTCTGTTAAAGTCGCATAGCGGGCTTCACTGGCTTGGAGGGCCATTTCGGCTTCTTTGCGCTGGGTAACATCAAGGGCCATGGTAATTCGCACTCGGCGACCATCTGATAAGGTTTTTAAAGGAGCAGAATAATAATCCCAAATTAGGGTTTTTCCTTGACGATTGATGAGAGTATGTTCTCCTTCATTCACCCGTTGATTTAACTGGAATAATTGACGAATATAGTTTCTAAATCTTTCATAATTATCGCCATAAACTTTTTGAACCCAAGCGGAAAGGGTAGGGATTTCTTGGGGTTGATAGCCAGAAATTTCTGACCAAGCCCAGTTAATTTGTAAGATCTCTCCGTCTTCTGCATGAATTAAAATCGGCAAAGGAGCCTCATAAATTGCCTGGCGAAAGCGTTCTTCACTTTCCCGCAGCAATTGTTCTAGCTGTTTACGGTCTTCTATTTCATTTTCTAGATTAATATTTAACTGAGTTAACTGTGCAGTTCGCTGTTGAATTCGGGCTTCTAATTGTTCATTAGTTTGTTGTAAATCCTCTTCTGCTTGATAGCGAGCTTTTATTTCTTGCTTGATTTGCCGATAAATAGTTAACAAAAGAAGAAAACTTAAAAAATAGCCAATCCCCACTAACAAGCTAATAGAATGCAAGCTCTTTGATGCTTCCTGTTGCCGCTTTTTCAGCAACCCTCGTTCTATTTCCTCTATTTGCTTTAATTTGACTTCTATTGGCTCTTGAAATTGTTTTACTTGATGGGTTATGGAAATTTTAATTTGTGGGTTTGATGGATTTTGCTGTAATAACTTTAGAGAGTTTTCAAGAAGTGAGAAATGTTGGTAAAGGGAATTTATTAAAACTTTAATTTGCTTTTGTTGTTCGGGATTCTCTTTCGTCATCTTCTCTAGCTTTTGGACAGCCGCGTGAGCGTGATCAAAACCTTTAGTATAAGTGGAGATATAATTCTGGTCTTGGCTGATCATATAACCTCTGTGTCCCCATTCAGCCTGACTAATTTCATATAATGTATCGTCAATTTGCTCTAAGACTTTATAGGTATGCTCCACCAAGTTCTGCTTTTCTTTTACTTGTTCAATACCGACATAAAACCCAAGTGTTGCCCCAAATAATAATAACAAAGCTAATCCAAAACCACAGTTGATTAGTCGATTATTCAATCTCCTTTTCCTTAAGGGCTTAGATGGCACTTGTGGCTCTTGAGAGTGCCCTTGCTTCTTTTCAGCAATAGATTCTCGTGTGGTTGTGTCTTGATCTAATGGCTCGATTGAATTGTTGCTCATGGGAATAAATGGCTTTTAATCGGTTTCATGAGAGCTTTAATCGTCGGATAATGTGATTGATTAAGTCTGTGTGATCACTCTGTTTACTAATATAGTCGTCTGCTCCGGCGGCAAACATTTGCTGTATCATTTCTTCATCAGTATATATTGATAAAAAGAGAATCGGTAGGTCGTTCCAAGTGGGGTCTTGACGAACCACTTGACACAATTCTAGCCCGTTAAATTGCGGCATTTCCAGGTCTAGCACTAATAGATTAGGATGATAAGTGGTGAGCATTTCCCAAAATTGGTTAGGGTTATGACAAGTTATTACTTCTATATTCAAGGGTTTTAACAAGTTAACCAAAGTGGTTAGCGTGAGGAGATCGTCATCTACTATCATGACGCGATTTTTTGAGCATAAAGGATTTTCATGTAAGATATCCGTTACGGTTTTTAGAATTTGATGAGCCGCTAGAGGTTTATGTAAAAAAGCTTTGGCTCCCAGACGGGCTACCTTAATGCGATCGTTTAAACTTTCTCGTCCAGTAAAGATAATGATCGGTAAGTTAGGCCGACTTTGGTTAAGTTCTTCTAAAAGCGTAAATCCATCTTCGCTGGCACTGTCAAAGTTAAGGTCTAAAATAATAATTGCTGGTGTTTTTTGCAAGATAATCTGCCGAGCAACGGTCAAATCTGTCGCTATTTCTAAGTTTAAATTCCACGTCTGTGCCTCTATTCTAACTCGTTCGGCTAAGGCTAAATCATCATCAATCATCAAAATCGATGCTGTTTGACTGAGTTCCGTAACCAGTTCCCCACTCTTGCTCATCGGTGGAAGCCCTGAAAAAATTCCTGACTCGGATGATAGACTTGTTGGGTTTTCTGAGAGAGGATTAGGAGAAGCTTGTTCTATTTCTTTTCTTAATTGAGTGAGCAATTCCGTTAGTTTTTGATAGTTTTTTTGGGGTATTTTTGTTTCTAATTCTAAGAGTTCCTCGAGTTTTTTAGCTATTCTGGAACCCTTGTGTAAACCAAATACTCCTAAAGAGCCTGCTAATTTATGAGCATTGTCTGCGGCTTTTTTACTCAAGTCTTTCTGCCCGATGTTTTTTTCTATATCGAGAATTAATTGCTCTAATGCTTCTATTTGCTCCTGGTATTTTTGTTTAAATTTATCCCAGGTTTTTAAAGTGGATTTAACGACTTTTTTTTGTTTGTTTTTTAAGGTTTGTTGTTCTTTTTGCTTGAGCTTTGTTTGGGTAGATAAGTTGGGAGAAGTGTCAATCTCATCAGCTTTTCTCAGACGATATCCTAAGCCATAAACGGTTTCAATTGGGTCGCTCACTCCGGCATTTTTAAGTTTTTGGCGTAAACATTTGATATGAGTGCTGACTGTTTCTTCCCCCGGAGACTCGCCAATATCCCAGAGCCGCTCTAAAATAACACGACGATTAAAAATTCGCTTAGGATTCACCAAAAAAAGCTCTAATAGAGCATATTCTTTCGCGGTTAAATGGATTGGTTCATTTTCACAGTTTACTTCACAGTTACTCAAGTTTAACTGTAAATTTCCCCATTCAATAACTGATGATAATGAGGCATTTTTCCGCCGTAATAAAGCTCGAATTCGAGCCATTAAAGTCTCTAAATTAACGGGTTTAATAATATAATCATCGGCTCCAGCATCTAAACCAATGATTTGATCACTACTACTATCCTTGGCAGTCAGTAAAACAATCGGCTCTTGTAATCCCTGAGAACGAAGCTGTTGACAGACGCTAATTCCATCCAATACAGGCACAACCACATCTAATAGAAATAAATCATAGTTGTAAGTTTGAGCTAGTTGTAACCCCGATTTTCCGTCTTTGGCTACATCAACATTGTAATGATGATTACTCAAAGTTTGAGTCAAGACAGTCCTGGTCAGGGGATCATCTTCCATTAGTAAAATTCTCATCATCTCTGCTGGAATATTGTATTTCTATTGTCACATTTTTTTTTTAGCAAATTTACAAATTATTTTGATAGGCCATTTCCTGAACATCTCCCTTCTTGAGAAAGAAGATGGATAATTGATCCAGGGGGTTTAATAGCTGTATTAAGTATTCTCACTCAGAAGCCGGAAAAAAATAGATGAGACTTAGACAAACAAATTTAAAGCCATTTCAACTCCTGCACTGTAAGAAACAATTTTTGCCTGAGCGAGCGCCTAAAGTAACTCTTAGAAGGCTAAATCCACAGAAACGATGGCTAGTTTACCTAGTGCTAGGGGTATTTTCTGCCCTCATTAGCACGATGCCGGTCACGGCGGCAGAACGGATTTATTTTATTTATAGTCCTCTAAGTTTATCGCTGCGAGTGCAGTCTTTAGAACTGTTTGCTAAACAAGGAGAAGTCAATCAAGATTTGCAGTTTTATTTTGATCGCATCGGAACATCCCAACAGGAGCAAGAAGCATTTCGTCAGGCCTTATTGGAAAAAGCCCAGCTAGAGCCGGTTTTATTATCTCGCTTGTTCAATAGCGATATCGGAGAAGCACTTTTAGACAATTTCGGCAAGATTATTAATATTCAAGGGGGAAGAAACGGAAAATATGCCTTGCGAGCGGCTTTGATTCAGGCGGCTTTTGAGCCTGAAGGGCTAACCTTGCTCAATTTTCTGAAAAAGCTACCTGTAAATATGCAGATTGATCTATCTCAGGCTCGGGCTTTGTCTAAGGCGTTTAAGACGGTTGTTCGGGCCACCACAGAATTTACCGCAGATATTGCTGAACTTTCTCAACAAGAAGCTCTTGCTACCCCGGCGCTCAATTTCTCGACCCTAACAGACCTTCGCCAGCCCGGCAGTTACGGAGTACAAAAAAAGGAAACTTGGCAGCTATTTGATCAAAGCCGCAACCGGCATTTTTATGTCGATGTCTATAAACCTCAACGCTGGCTACCAGGTAAAACCCCTGTGGTGATTTTTTCTCACGGGTTAGCGTCAAGACCTGAAGATTATGCCGCACAAGCTCAACATCTGGCTTCTTATGGCTATGTGATTGCCCTTCCGGACCATCCAGGGAGTGATTATAACCGGGTTACAGCTTTAATCGAAGGTTATCAGAGCGATATATTTGACAAAAATGAATTTATTGATCGCCCCAAAGATATCAGCTATGTGATTGATGAATTACAGAGGCGTAATTTATCAGAGTTTGGCGGCAGACTAAACTTAGATGCTGTGGGAGTCGCTGGACATTCTTTTGGCGGTTATACGGCTTTAGCGGTAGCAGGAGCAACCTTTGACTTTAAGTATCTCAGACACGAGTGTCAAGCTCAGTTTAGCTATCTCAATATCTCCCTTTTACTGCAATGTCAGGCCCTAAAGTTGCCTCAAATTGATTATAATTTTCGAGATGAGCGAGTTAAAGCGGTCTTTGTGGCTAATCCAGTCAACAGTGGCGTTTTTGGCCCCCAAGGGCTGGCAAAAATCGCTATTCCTGTGTTTCTGGCTGCTGGAACTTATGATCCAGCCACTCCCGTCATCTTTGAACAAGCTCGTTCTTTCCCCTGGCTCTTGGTTTCTCAGAAATATTTTCTGGTGATTGAAGGCCAAGCCCATGTGGATTTTTCTCAATTGGATGCTGGAATTACCGATCTGATCGAGTCTGTTGAAAATCTGACTTTACCTTCTCCTTATTTAATTAATAGCTATGCTAACGCCATGTTTACCGCCTTTTTTGAAGTTTATTTACAAAATAATTCCTCTTATCTTCCTTACCTCCAATCGGATTATTGCCGCTATTTGAGTGAGGGAGAGCAGTTTAAATGTTATCTAATTACGGCTGCTTCATCCAAGATATTAGCTAAGGAAATTGAGCAATTTTATGCTAAAAATTCCTTTTTAAACGGGTTACAACTCCGGTAAAGTCGGGATTTTTTCCCTAAAAACATAATATTCGTGATCATCCATGAGGAGACAGGATTCTCAAGTAAGAAATAGCTCACTCAAGTATTTGTTTCTTGCCCTATTCAGCTTATTAATAACGATCTTTCCGCTTCAAGCCGCAGAGCGAGTTTATTTTTCCAATAATTCCTTAAGATTATCTTTGGGAGTTGAAGCTTTAGAAATTTTTGCTCAAGATGGAACTATTAATAAAGAACTAGAGTTTTATCTACAGGGAATTAGTGCTGAAGAACGAGATAAGTTTCGTCAAGCTCTGACTAAATCTTATAAATTTAATCCTGTTCAATTGTCTCGCTTTTTCCGGACTCCTACCGGAGAAGCTATCTTAAAAAAAATTGGTACGATGATTCAAATTCAAGGGGGACAAAATGGTCAATATGCTATTCGAGGAGCCTTAATTCAAGCGGCTAGTGATCCCCAAGGATTAACCATTCTTAATTTTATCCGTAAGTTTCCTACAGATTTACAGCTAGATACTAACAAAATCTTGCAGGCTTTTAACTGGATTGAAGAATTAGTTAAGGCTAATCAACTGATGGTGGAAGCCTTAGATAAATTATCGGATAAACAAGCGGCTACCGAAAAATTTATCGATTATTCTACTTTGCCAGATATGGATAAACCTGGGCAATGGGGTTATCAGTACCAAAGATTAACCCTCCAAGATCAAAGCCGCCATCGAAGTTTTTATGTGGATTTATATTATCCTCAACAATGGCCAACGGGAAAGGTTTCTGTGATTATTATGTCTCATGGGTTAGCCTCTAGGCCCGAAGATTATGATTCATTAGCAAAACATTTGGCTTCTTATGGCTATTTGGTGGCCCTTCCTCAACATCCAGGCAGCGATTTTTACCAAGTTCAAGCTATGTTAGAAGGCTATTCTAAGGAATTGTTTAATCTGGAAGAATTTATTAATCGACCTAGAGATATTAGCTTTCTGTTGGATGAACTAGGAAGACTTAATCAATCTCTTTTTGGAGGACGGCTAAATCTGGAAACGGTAGGAGCGATCGGACATTCTTTTGGGGGTTATACGGTTTTGGCTTTAGCGGGAGCTACCATTGATTTTGAAAATTTACAGAGAGAATGTAATCGCACTCTTTGGAATCCTAATCTTTCTTTATTAATTCAATGTCGAGCCTTGGATTTACCTCAACAAGTTTATGATTTAAGAGATCCACGTATTAAAGCCGTAATCGCTGTTAATCCTTTTAATAGTGGAATCTTGGGAGAGAAAGGTCTCAGTCAGATTTCTATTCCCGTTTTTATTGTGGCTGGAAGTCAAGATCCGGCCGCGCCTTTAGTTCTTGAACAAGGACAAGCCTTTGTTTGGCTAAAAACACCAGAAAAATATTTAGGCTTGGTCAAAGGACAGGCTCATATTAATTTTTCTAAATTAGATGCAGGGACTCAATCTCTAATTAATTCTTTTACTGATCTCACTATTGCTGATCAGCGATTAATTGATAAATATGATAATGCTATAATGCTCTCTTTTTTTGAGGTCTATTTAGATAAGAATCCTCAATATAAAGTCTATCTTCAGTCTTCTTATGCTGATTATATTAGTCAAAAACCTTTTGAATTTTACCTTGTTAATGCTTCTTCATCCATCGCTTTGAAAAAGATTCTACAAGAGTTGAAGTTGAATTTTTAAAGTTGACTAATCTGGGCTTAATTTATGTTTGGGGAGAAGTGAGAGTTAGGATATTAATATCTTAATAACTCCACTTATGCTAAATCAATATAACGTCGAACAATTGCGTCTATTTTCGTTTTCGGAATAATGACTAAAACCTGCGGTTTACTCCAATTTTTTTGATTTTGGTTAGAGATTGTTTTAGATTTATATATCATGATTATGCTCCTTACAGTTGAACTTCGATAACATTATTATTAGAAAGATAGATCATGATATCTTCAATTTCAGTAAAAAGATTGTCGTTTGGCTCTATTGTATATTTTTCTTTAGCCAAGGCTGATAAATCTTCCAATGAAACAAATTCTGACATCATCGATAATAACCATGTAGCTGTTTGATTGACAATATAACAAGTTTCTTTTTTGTTGTCAATGACTATACCTAAATCCTCGATTCTCACAATTTTTACATCTGAACGACATTTAAATAGCATGATATTTTTGAAAACAATGTCTAAAAACAGGTGAATCCTATTTGGCTTTTTCTAACTTAAATAATTGTTGTTTTTAAGCTAAAAGCCAAATTTTTCTTGCATTATATTTATTATCTAAGATAGATGTTACTTATCATGATATTGTTTGTATAACATCTTGCTGTTTTTCGTATAACTTAATGTTTGTTTTTGTTTTAAGATAATACCTATGTTCTGATTGTGTCCAGAAATTAAAATTTTATAAAATGAGGCAAGGGAAAAGCCAAAAATCTTAAATCATCCCGAGGGGTAAAATTTTTTGGAGACCTGGAACTGATACAATAGAATAAAGTCCCCCAGCTAAAAGCGGCTTTGTACGTCGCCATCTACAATTGATCGCGTGAGGATACGCAGATTATCAAGACAATGGCTTCTACAGAAGCCAGCAATATTTGTAGTATATTGAAGTCATGCAAGGGAAAAATTAGCCAGTATGCCACAGTCACACATAGCAGACGCTCTCACAGCACGCCTAGAAGTCACTAGCAACCCAGATATTAACCAACGTTACAAAGGCGATCAACAGGCGCAACCCCTTCATCAAGAGCGAGAATCTGTGCTAAAGCCTCAAAAGAGCCAACTAAATTTAGATTTAGCGGCAGTTAATGAGCAATTCAACAATGCCAGTGCCCAGCAATTAGTCGAATGGGCCGCACAAACTTTTGGCGATGGGTTAGTGATGAGTACCAGTTTTGGCATCCAAGCCGCCGTTATGCTTCATTTAGTGAGTGAAATTATTCCCGATATTCCGATTATTTGGGTGGACACAGGCTATTTACCCGCAGAAACCTACCGCTTTGCCGAAGACTTAACACGACGCTTAAATCTCAATCTCAAAGTTTATCAGTCTTCTGTGAGTCCTGCTCGGATGGAAGCTCTTTATGGCAGGCTTTGGGACCAAAAAAATGTAGAAGCGCTCAATCAGTATGATAAACTCCGAAAAGTTGAGCCTATGCAGCGTGCTTTGCGAGAATTAAAGGCGACGGCTTGGTTAGCTGGACTTCGCCAAGATCAAACGGATCACCGCAAAAATTTACAACGAGTCGCCCTACAAAACCCCTATTATAAAGTACACCCGATTCTATATTGGAACTCTAGAGATGTCTATCAGTATCTAACCAATCATGATCTCCCTTATCATCCTTACTTTGATCAGGGATATGTGACAGTGGGAGATTGGCATTCAAGTCGTCCTTTAACAGCCGACGATGAAAGTGAGCGTGATACTCGTTTTCATGGTCTCAAGCAAGAATGTGGTATTCATCTATCTATGACTCCAGCAGAAGCTAAGAGTTTAGATTCTAGTACATTGTAATTTAATGAACAGTTAACAGTGAGCAGTTATTCGCTGTTCTCTGTTCCCTGTTCGGGTGTTTCCTTTTTCCTTTACAAAGGAGCCACTTGAATTTCAATTTCAGCCGTTACCTCTGGATGTAGCTTAACTTGAGCTTTGTAGAATCCGGTTTGGCTGATTTCGGGTAAAGTAATGCCGCGACGATCTACCTCTTGTGAAGTATTTTGCTTGATAATATCAGCCACTTCTTGAGTGGTAACGGTACCAAAAATGGCCTCTCCTTCCCCAACTTGTTTACGGATCACAAAGCGCCCAATAGTTTGTAGTGCAACTTTGCGAGATTCGGCTTCTTGTTTTTCGGCTAGGAGACGTTGGCGTTCTTTTTCTTTTCTCTGTTCCACTTGTCTAAGGATGCCTGGGGTAGCTATAGCCGCTATGCCTTGAGGCAGTAAATAATTACGAGCATAACCCGGAGCAACATCCACCACATCTCCGGTTTTTCCTAACTTATTGACCGTCTTACTGAGGACAACTTGTATTCGTTTTGCCATTGTGTCTCCTATTCGAATGACGCTAGATTCTTTAGAAATTTAAATAGTCCAGAATTATCTATAATACAATGTTTTGTGTTGTCTGAGCAATGAGGATGTCTAGTCGACTTATGAGTATTCAATCATCAGATCAAATCGGTGTAGCAGTAATTGGCACAGGATTTGGAGAAAAGATTCATATTCCGGGATTTCAACATCATCCCCGTACAGAAGTGGTGGCCGTTTATCACCGAGATTTAGAGAAAGCTAAAGCGATCGCCCTGCGTCATAACATCCCCATTGCTGATAACCGCTTAGAAAACATTCTCTCATTAAAAGAGGTTGCAGGTGTTAGCATTGCCACGCCGCCATTTTTACGCTACGAGATAGCCAAGTTGGCCATCGCTGCCGGCAAACATCTGCTTTTAGAAAAACCCCTCAATCTGCGTGCCCAAGAAACGAAGGAACTGTATCATCTGGTACAGCAAAAAAACTTAATAGCTATTGCAGACTTTGAATTTCGCTTTATTCCTGCTTGGCAACTGTTAGCCCAATACTTACAACAAGACTATGTGGGTAAGATTCGTCTAATTAAAATAGATTGGTTAGTGGCGAGTCGGGCGAACCCCGAACGAGAATGGAATTGGTACTCTCGCCAAGAGATGGGAGGCGGTGCTTTAGGGGCAGTGGGTTCTCATGCTTTTGATTATATTAGCTGGTTATTCGGCCCGATTAAGCGGCTAGTTGCTCATTTAAGCTGTGCCATTCCCCAACGCCCTGATCCTAATTCGGGTGGGGCGTTAAAATCTGTAGATGCCGATGATACGGCTATGCTTTTGTTAGAGTTGGCTGATGGAACACCCATTCAGTTGTCGATTAGTTCAGTAACTTATGGAGGAAGAGGACACTGGGTAGAAGTCTATGGAGACAAAGGCACATTAGTTTTAGGAAGTGATAATTTAAAAGATTATGTGCATGGATTTCGCTTAATGGCAGCCCCAGCCGCTAAAGCTTTTTCAGAAATAGAAATTCCCAAAAGTTTAGCCTTTCCTCAAGTCTTTACGGATGGACGGTTAGCGCCTTTTATTCGAGTGGTAGATCGTTGGGTAGAAGCGATCGATAAAAATCAATCTTTAGTGCCTTGTTTACGAGAAGGGGTGTATTCTCAATTACTCATGGATTTAACTCATCAATCTAATGACAATAAATGTTGGGTAGAGGTTCCAGATTTAGACGAATTTTTGGCGAGTCAATAGGTTTTTAAGTTGTTTGGGTTTTGACTCTTAAACGACAATTAATCTTGAAAGGAAAACCGTCAAAAATTTTTACATAGACTAATTATTTGAAACTATAATGGGAAACGAATATAGAGACACTTATTAGTCCAATGAAAAATCTTTTAAAACTGGCTTCTATTTCCCTCAGTGCTACTTTGATCGGGGGAGCATTGACTGTTAAACCGGTACAAGCGGCGATCGTGGGTGGTGGAACATTCACCTATACCGCAACGCCTTTCCAAGGGATTTATGCAGGAGGACTCCCACCCGAGTTTAATATATACTATTTTCCCGATCCTTATAATCCTCCTGAATATATCTATGATCCTCTTTATGGGAATGTGAGTTTTAGTGATTATGAATCAGATTTTATCTTCCCTAGTGAAAATAAACGCCTAGTAACTAACTTAGACATTTATATTTTAGGGAACCAAATTTTTGCTGATTACGAGGATCGATTTTGGACTCCTCCTGAAGGAAATTCTGGAGGGAGAGGAAGTTTATACCAAATAAGTACAGGAGATCCCAGAGATCCAGGTTTTTACAGTTTTGATCAGTGGTTTTTTGGCGAGGTATTTGATTCTTATTTGTTCATGGCAAGTGACGGTTATTTCGAGTTTGTATCAGGAGTTGGAGATTATATAACCGGACAATGGAGTATTGAAAAAATCTCTAATACAACAGCCGCAATAACTTTTAATAGCGATGCTCCTATCTTTGTTCCTGAGCCTTTAACCTTTCTCGGCGTAGGTACAACCCTAGCTTTTGGCAGCTTCTTCAAGCGAAAATCTTCTCGTTCAGCACTCAAAAAAGCTAAATAAGCTGGGGGACCGAACGAGTTCCGCACTCGTAATTTACTAGATGCTTAAGAATAATTATAATGATCCTCAAGGTGAGAAATATTCTCACTTTTTTTTATTTATTTAACTGGTTAAGCTCTAAATGAAACTTTTTATCAAAAGCCTTGGAAAATCAACTAATCAAATAGCTAATTCTTCTCAATAGGTATAGATGAGCTTATAATTAATCAATCTTTTTTTGAGAAAGTTATATAAAATAAAAACAGATTAACTCTTTATTATTTAAGTTCCGTGCTACAAGATAATCGTTCCGAAGTCCGCAAAGTTTTACTGATCACCCTATTTCTGAATCTCTTGGTGATGGGACTAAAAGCAGGAGTAGGAATAAAAATTGGTTCTTTAAGTCTACAGGCAGATGCTCTACATAGTGTAACTGATAGCGCTAATAATATTTTAGGTTTAATTGCTAATCGCTTCTCTTCACCCCATCCTGATCGAGAACATCCCTATGGACATCAAAAATATCAAGCGGTGGGCGCTTTAGGAATTGCCGCTTTTTTAGCGATCGCTTGTTTTGAAATTATCCAGGGGGCAATAGAGCGTATTTGGCGAGGGGGTAAACCGGTTGAAGTATCAGGACCTGAGTTATGGATCATTTTAATGGTTTTGGGCATTAATATTTTTGTCGCTTATTATGAACGAAGTGTAGGAAAACGCCTGGGGAGTCCGATTTTAATTGCAGACGCTTACCATACCATGAGTGATATTTGGATTACTATTACTGTGATGGTGGGATTGATAGGCATTTGGCAAGGAAATATTTGGCATTTGCCGCAATTACAATGGTTAGATGTGATTTTAGCTTTTCCGGTTGCCTTTCTAGTTTTTTATAGTGGGCGAGAAGTCATTAAAGAAAACTTACCCTGGTTAGTGGATGAAATGGCAATTGATCCAGAAAAAATTCATCAAATTGTGATGGAAGTTCCTGGTGTAATTAACTGTCATGATATAGCTTCTCGAGGGGTATTAGGGCGACAAGTTTTTATGGAAATGCACCTAATTGTAGATGCTAAAGATGTAGACAGTGCCCACATCATCACTGAACAAGTAGAAAGTCGTTTAGAAAAGCAGTTTAGTCCTGTACGGATTATCATCCATGTGGAACCGCCAGATTATCAATCTGATCATATTAGTTTTGAGGCAGAACCATCTTAAGACTTGCCTTTTGCCTTGTCAAACCGTCCATGTTCACGGGTTTTGCCCTAGTTAATATTCTTGTCCTCGATAGCGAAGTTTCTTTTTTCCAGGTGGATTATAATTCATATTATCAGGGTTTTCTTGTGGTATTTCTGCTCCTCTATATTTAGTCGGTTTTCGATTAATTATTGGCGAATTTTCTTGAGAAAAATCTGAAATATTTTTTTCAATCTCTACCCCTCTATATTTACTAACTACGGGTTTTGCGTCAGAAGAATTTTCCGTTAAAACTTTTTTAATTTTTCCATTAATTACGGTAAGTTGGTCTTCTTGAAAAAGCTGTTTTAACGTCACCCAATTCTCTTCTGGATGTTCATTAAACCAGTTTTTCACTATTGTTATAGCTTGTAATGGCTGAAGATTAAACCGCATTAAAAAAATACAATAAACAGCTTCTTCGTTAGTCATTGGAGATTAAGTTCTGATCTTAAAGGACTCAATTTGGGATTTTATCTATTTTTTTTATAACTATATTTTTATCAGTCGGATGTGACCTAAATCTTAATGTTAAGTGATTCAAGTCACATCAACTATTATAAAGGCTCAGGCCTTTTAATGGTTGTTTTTAGCATGAAGAATGTCAAGCAGAGCTAAATTGCTGTCAGCTAATAATGATAACTTACGAGCTAACTCAGAATGATTGGGATTAGGCTGTTTTAAAAGAGTATCTATATTTACTAAATAACTATTAATTTCTCGGTAGGCTTCAGGAGAGGTTTTCTGAACAGGATGTTTAATTTGCTGCCAATTTTTTTGGAGTTGGGCAAACTCTTGTTGAGCCGTCTTGAAATCGCCAGAGTGAACAGCACTTAAAGTATTACCTGCCTGGGTTGACATTTCCTCAAGTTGAGTCTTAAGGGTTATGACATCATTGACGACTTTTGAAGCAGATTTAGCAGTTTTATTGGCTTGCTCCAAAACGGCTTCCATCTTCTGAGAGGCTTTTTCGGTGGCTAATTGAGCTTTATCCAAGGCCGATTGAATATTTTTTGTGGTTTTTTCGGCAGTGGATATAGATTCATCGGTTTTTTGTGCTTCAGATGATTCAGTGATAGAATTCTCAGTATTAGAAACTGTGGGATTGCTACAAGCACTAAATAGAACACAGATACTAATAACCGGAATTAAATACAAGCGAAGCATGATTTTTTACCTTTCTAAACAGCTAAAGAGAGAGTGGTGCGGAACTCGTTCGGTCCCCCAGTCAATTGTTCATGGCTTGACGAAACTATCTTTATTTTTTATCCCAGAGCCAATCTTTGCTGTTAAGAATGTACCCATTTAACAAAAATCCCCGCCCTTTCGGCAAGCCTTGAGGACGAGGAAAACTATTAATTCAGGTTAACTTAAACTATTTGATCAGGTGCCCAACAATCTCTGCACTCGCTCTCACTTAAGCTTGTTGCATTTGACGCTGTAACTCTTGTTTCGCTTGTTTGAAGCGGCTTGCCAGTTGTTCTTGCTGCTCAGTGGACAAGTTGTCTCGAATAGAGGCAAACAAGGAATTTTCCTCTTCACGAGTATGCTCATTAACCAAATTTTTCGCTTCTTGAAGTTTAGCCTTAAAATCTGAGGACCCAGGGCTGTAAGACTTCAATTGTTCGAGAACAGATTTTAGTTGAGCTTGTTCGTCATAGAGTTCTTGGGTGTCTTGTTCGCCGTAGTAAGGGCGTAATTCTGGATAAACAGTTTGCTCTTCTGCTTCAGAGTGAACCAGTAAATCAGCATACAGTTGAGAGAAATACTCCCGAATCTTTTGCTCGTCATTGGTTCCTTCAATTTCAGCGAATAAAGTTTTCGCTTTTTGATGATCCATGCGGATAACATCTTGAATATTCATATCCGACTTGTCGGAACTTTGGGTAACGGCACTACCCACTACACCCGTGATAGCACCGACGGCATCCACGACTCGTGCCCATACGCTTTGATCAGCTTTTTGACCGGTTAGTTCTAGAGTTCCTAAGACTTCTAGAATACCTTTGAGTTGCTCTTGATGAGCGCGGTTTTCAAAATTAACAGTATGTAAGGGAGCGATCGCCGCTTCTACGTCTGCTCCGACGAGTTGTCCGGCTTTATGAACGATCAACCCAGACATCACTTGTCCATGTTTAAGGAGTTCGTGTTGAGCGACTTTTTCGTACATATTCAGTTCTGAACCTTGCATCATCTGCTGCACTTGCTCAATCAATTTTTTAACTGTTTCTTTAGGTTCAGCTTGAATACCATATTGAGTGATGGCAGTTTCGAGAACGCCCAGGTTTTTTTGGTCATCTTCGAGCATATCTCTAAAACGTTTATTTATCTCTTCGTCGTTGCCTTCAGAGATAAACTGCTGCTCATTGGCAATCAGTATGTTTTGAATAGCTTTCATAGCAGCTAATTTTTCGGCGATGGCTTGCCGCTTTTGATCAGGAACAGTAGAAACCATTCTTTGTTCTCCTCTAATTAGAATTTTAATTTTAATAGGTGTGAACTGATAGGAATTAAAAAACAGGCAAATGTTTGCCCCAGTAGAGCTTGACTGAAAAAAATTATTTCATGCTACTGAAATCGACATAATCGCAAAAAACATCAATTTCATCTCATTTTGTTTGAGTTTTACTCAAGGCTTGTTTAAGACCTGCTATCTAAAAACAGAGACTAAAACCCAATTGCCTATTTAAAACTCCTATTCGGTCACTCTTCTAATTAAAAAACTTAACACGTTGGCTAAATTAGCTTGATCACTCTAAAGACTGAAAGTAAATATTGAAGGATTTGTTCCTCTAGATGTAAGTTTTTGAGCATTTTGTTTTGTATATTGTTTTTATAAGAATTTTGGCTAAAGAATAACTTAAAATAACTTAATCTTTTGCTAAAATTTTGTTGACTAAAATAGAATTTTGTGTATTAAAGGGAAAATTTTGGCATTGTACTGCCTAGAGGGAAAAAGTTCTTGATCTGCCGTTGGGCGTAAGTATTTTTTCTCAAAGATCTAACATTTTTTAGAAATTTACGCTAGATTAAATGTTGAGTTACAGATCAACCCACCCATTGACAAAATACCCATGACCGGACAAGAACTACACCAATTGTTACTCAACAAATGGGGACGTTCCTACGATGTGCAGCTAAGGCAGATTAAGGGACGAATCTTCGTCCAGGTAATGTGGAAGTATTTAGAACAGGCTTCTTTTCCCCTTTCAGAACAAGAATATTTAGAACATCTCAATGGAGTGGCCAGCTATCTCAATGCCTGGGGAGGCGAGTCGCAGATCAAAATGTTTCTTGCAAAAACTCGGGAACGGCCTAGAGTGGGTAAAGCGGTGAGTATTCCCCTAGATTTAGGAGAAGTGGCATCCGAATGGATTTTAGATGACATTTGAGCTTTTATTAGAGAAAAAACGTAACGAGCAACATAATACTAGCGGGAGCGAGCAAAAATCTAAGTCCATAATAAATGGATAAAGATGAAGATAACCTGCCAATGAGATAAGGAAAAATGGTGGCTCCTCCCATGCCTACCGAAGCCAGTAGAGTATATATATTACCTGACAAAGCCGCATCAAACTTAGCAAAAATTATTGAGATCAGGGTTGGAAAAATGGGGGCACAACAAAATCCTAAAACAAAGACAGATAGAATGCTACTCCAGGGAGTAATCAAGCTAGTCATGAAGATCAATGTCATCATTAAAAGCACAATAGCGACCTGAATAACTAAGGCTCCATTATCGAGAGTCACTACAGTTCCAGCGAATAATCGACCTAACATTAAGGCTAACCAGAAAAAGGTCACAAGACTTGATGCTTTTATCTCATTCCAACCCGCAGATTTTAAATAAGTAGTTGTCCAGATCGCTAGAGAACTTTCTATTCCAATATGACAAAAAGAAGCGATTAAAGCTAACCCGATGGTTTGATTCCCAGAAAGAACTATCGGTTTTGTAGAACCTGATAAAGTGGTAGATTCTGGATAAATTGCTGTCAGAGCGGCTCCTGTAGGAATGAGCAGGATAACAGCAATGATTTTTAATGCCTTTCTCCAGCCAAAATTTTTCAGTAAATAAGTAAAGAGAATTGGCAAAACTAGCGCACCAAAACCGTAAGAAGCATGAGCTAAATTGGTAATGGAAGTAGGGTTATTATGGTTCAGAACAGGCAAGAGCGCATTACTGCCAGCATTGAGAAAACTTCCCCCTAATCCTAAACCAGAGAAAGCTAGAGCAAAGGCTAAATATTTTGGCTCGGTTCCGATTAACCAAATCGAAACAATAATCATTAAAAAACCTGAGCCGAGAACCAGTTTATAATGTGTCGAGAAAAACCCCGAACCAGCGATCACTAATCCGATTAAACAGGAGAACTGATTTAGGGAGAATAACTGAGCCATTCTAGCATCATTTAAAGAGAGCTTGTCAGCTATATAAAGTTTAGCCGCTCCCAAAAATGCCACCACAATTCCAAAAATAAAGAGCGCAACAAATACATTGATGAATGCTAGATTCATAAAAATAGTTAGTTTTGTTCTTAATGCTAGTTAAGGTTAGCATTACATAATTATGGGCAACTCATCCGCATCGGTCATCACCTATTCCTCCTTGCCCCGATTGATTAGTAAAACTTATAATTGATAAAAGTAAAAATATTGTTAAAGTTCTTTACAAACCGTTACAAAGTCACTAAGATAGAAACATCATAAACAAGCAGCAATCGGCGAAAGCTGAAAGCCGCAAGGCGAAAGCCAAACATTATATCTGTACCTAGAAAACAACATAGCAATCATCTCTCACATGACTACTACATTACAGCAACGCGAAAGCGTTTCCGTATGGGAACAGTTCTGTCAGTGGATCACCAGCACCAACAACCGTTTATATATCGGCTGGTTCGGTGTCATCATGATCCCTACTCTGTTAACCGCAACCACTTGCTTCATCATCGCCTTCATCGCCGCTCCCCCTGTGGACATTGATGGAATTCGTGAACCCGTCGCTGGTTCTTTACTTTATGGAAACAACATCATCTCTGGTGCAGTTGTTCCTTCTTCCAACGCTATCGGTTTACACTTCTATCCCATCTGGGAAGCCGCAAGCCTTGATGAGTGGCTGTACAATGGTGGCCCTTACCAGTTAGTAGTATTCCACTTCTTACTCGGAGTGTTCTGCTACATGGGTCGTCAGTGGGAATTAAGCTATCGTTTAGGGATGCGTCCTTGGATCTGTGTAGCTTACTCTGCACCCGTATCCGCAGCTACCGCAGTATTCTTAATCTACCCCATCGGACAAGGTTCCTTCTCTGATGGTATGCCTTTAGGAATCTCTGGTACTTTCAACTTCATGTTCGTATTCCAAGCAGAACACAACATCTTAATGCACCCCTTCCATATGTTGGGAGTAGCTGGTGTATTCGGTGGAAGCTTATTCTCTGCAATGCACGGAAGCTTAGTAACCTCTTCTTTAGTTCGTGAAACAACTGAAGTTGAGTCTCAAAACTATGGTTACAAGTTCGGACAAGAAGAAGAAACCTACAACATCGTAGCCGCTCACGGATACTTCGGACGTTTAATCTTCCAATATGCGTCCTTCAACAACAGCCGCAGCTTACACTTCTTCCTCGGTGCATGGCCTGTAATCGGTATCTGGTTCACCGCAATGGGAATCTCTACCATGGCCTTCAACCTCAACGGATTCAACTTCAACCAGTCTATCCTTGATTCTCAAGGTCGTGTAATTAGCACCTGGGCTGATGTATTAAACCGCGCTAACTTAGGTTTCGAAGTAATGCACGAGCGCAACGCTCACAACTTCCCCTTAGACTTAGCTAGTGCAGAGCAGATGATTGCTCCTTCTATCAATGGCTAAGGTTCCAAAAACTGAATAATTACTAAAAAGCGTCCTCTGCAATATGGGGGCGCTTTTGGCTTTTATAGCAAAACTTAAACATAGGAAACTAAAGAATGCTTTTTCATCCATTGATAAGCGACAATATTAAGAATTAAGCCAATGCCAAATAGAATAGCCATTAAAGCAATTTGATACCAAGCAATGGGAGTAACAAACAAATCCATAACTAAATGAGTCAAGTTCAAGACTGAATAAATAACGGTTAACCCAAAATGGACAACTCGATATCTATGGGATTCATTGAAGATACAACCTATCATAGCCAGCATAGGCAAGAGAAAAAATAACAACATTAACCACAAAATCCAAGATATAGAACCCGCTTCATGGCTGTGGACTATAGTTTGACCATGAAAGAGCGGCATTAATCCAAGTTGGGTATGAAACAAAGTCCCTAGTAAAAAAATCGTCCATAAAGTAACAATTTTATTTTGTAACTTAGCCATTTTATTTATTCCTTTTAGTTGAAAAAATGAACGAATGAGCCTAATTAAAAAAAAGTTAATAAAAAAAATCAATCCTCGTCCCAGGTTTCTGACTCGACTAAATCTGCAATGGAATCTCTAAGTAAAAAATCATTTCTTTCCAACTCACATTCAAGTTCTACCCACTCACGACAAGGAATGTATTCACACAAACATAAAAGAGGCTTTCGACGCTCTAAGCAGCCGGTAGCGATGAGAAAACGGGCTTCTTCTTTAATAGATTCCAAACTCAAGGAAGTGGTTAATTTTTTCATAAAGCTCACCTCCTGATCAGCCTAATATTTTTTGGCTTAAGCTTTTGCCTATTTTTATTATTACTCAAAAAAATCCGATCAAATCTTTCTAGTCAAGTTATTTTAACAAATCTTAATTTTAAATCCCGTGTAATCTTCTGTGATCCGAAAACGAAGAGAGCAGTTAAAAAAATAATAATAAGCGTAATATAATTTAATTATCCCTGTATCGAGAGGATAGCATTTTTAAATTTTGGTTATGCGATTAATCCACAGGGGCCTCCTTTTTCGTAATAAATCAATAAAGCTTTAAAAATATCTTCTGGCCAAATCTGAATAATTTTTCCTCCAATTTCATCATATTCAGAATGATTTTTTTTTCGCCATATAGGCTGAACTTTAATAATAACTTCTGGGATGTTGTCAGCATGAGTAGGTTTAAGAATTACAAAAAAATTTATTTCTGATGAAAAGGAATTAGGAAGGCTTAGGCAAATTCCTTCCAAGGTTAAATCAAAAGTAATTCCTAAAAAATTATGGTCTAAATCTAGAACTTGACAAAAGGCTACAGTTCGTTTTACTATACGCCTTTCAGAGGTAGAATTCATAAATTTACTAAAATAATAATTCCATCATTCTAGAATAAGCTAGTGCTACTACTAAATGGTGTGATTTAAATCATCATCCTATAGTGACTTGACGACTGCTGCACAGCCGCGAAATTTAGCTCAGAATAAAAAGCATCCCAATTGGCGCTGCAATATGCTAAGAACAGTAAACACAGGAAAAAAGGCTTAAGGAGAAAGGGGTGCATGGTTACATAATCTTGCCTTGCCGACTTACCCCTTGCCCTTTATTCTAACTAATTTCTTTTAACAACTCCTGGAACAAGAGACGGGTAACATAAAACAGTAATCGAGTTTGAATGTCATTCCCCCTGACCCCAGCGCGGTAAATCTTTAGAGTCTTCTTTGCGATCATGTTCCCTAATTCTCCTTTAATGTTGGGATACTCAATAGTAAATTCGTCAATCTCGTCATTAGTCAATTTAGGATCGTCGATCAGGTCTTGGTAATTTGTTTTAAAACCCTTAAGAACTACGCTCGTTACCCACATAAAGAGCTTTGCTCTACACATGGACGAACCGTGAAACTTTTTCTTATTCTTGTCCCCTGACTGCTCATAACTATAAGCCAATCCCAAGTAAGCTTGGAATTGCCTTAAGCTATGGTTTACCTTTTTTCTTTTCCATTTACCATCCTTTTCATGCTCTATCCACTCAATCCACTGTTTACCCTCGATTAGAAATTTCTTGAATGGGTAGCACTGAATTAATAACAATATGCAATTGTCAAAGCCGAAACTAAAAAGATTGAAAACTTTTAGGCAATCTTGAAACTCTTGATTATTATTCAATTGCTCTTTCAGTTCACTTAAGTTGTGTGTGATGATTAACTCTAAATCGGTGATGTGTTTCGCCTTGAGGCGACTTAGTCTTGAAATGGGAATACCCAGCCTCTTAGCACTACTCTCCTCATATCTTCTGTTAGCCCAAGTATAGGAGTAATCCCCAGCCAGCCAACCCCAGAAAGGGGAAAAGCCTTTTTTTTCGGAAATTTCTATCCGTTGGTCTGAAGCTTCGGGAAATTCTAGTGATAGTCGCTGGCGGTTCCCGTTGACGTTAGCCGTGCGGAGTTTTTCACATTGAAGGATATCAAGGTATAGACGACGGATGGTCAATATTTCCGAAGTGTAGAAAGTCAACCACTTCTTTCGGTCAAACTCATCGATCCAGGTCGGGTCAAAATACACGGACGCTAAGGTCAGTGCATCATGTTCATCGCTTTTATTGGTAAACCCATAATGTCCCCTTGACTTACTTAGATCGGCATGACCCACCCAGT
Source organism: Gloeothece verrucosa PCC 7822 (assembly GCF_000147335.1). Taxonomy (NCBI): domain Bacteria; kingdom Bacillati; phylum Cyanobacteriota; class Cyanophyceae; order Chroococcales; family Aphanothecaceae; genus Gloeothece; species Gloeothece verrucosa. Next base: position 3,283,234 of record NC_014501.1, on the reverse strand, counting down.
AAACCGGGATGTGATAATAGTTTGCCCAGGCGACCCAAATGCTTGAGTACCACATTCCCGTCGGCTCTAGTACAATCCCGTCAATTGTTAGCTGCTCTAAATAATTAAAATCCTTAAATCCTTTCTCAATAAGCTTTTGAGATAGATGGGATACGGGTTTAAGCCGCATAAAGTCTTTACGATGCTGATTGAAATAGCGTTTAATGTTATTAGGGAATTCGGTCAAAATTATGCCCACAGCAAAATTTCGACCAACATCTAAACCCAAAATGTTGACCATAAAATTTCCTTAACTTTTTGAGGGAGATAACCACGCTAAGCTAAAACCCTTCTCGGTATGCTTACAAATCTCCCGGAAGCCCTCACAACGGACATCTCACGGTGAGCCGTGCGACGGCTCACTCGTGTCCTCCTCAAGGGGGCTTAATTTATTCTGGAAGCTTTTAGAAGGGGGGCTGCTCCTAGATTGAAAAGGCTTAGGCTTATAAAGAGCAAAAGGCGATAAGAGCCTACTTTAGTTTCGAAGCCACTAGCCTATCTAAGAGCGGGAATGATAGCTAATCACTCCCCTATGCTCACCGATATTTCTATCAGTAAGCATCGGGGAATGATTAATTACACATCGTTGTTATCATTATCATAATAATATTCAGGTTCTTCAACCTCTTGTTCTTGATTGTCAACAACAAGTGTGGGAATTTGGGCAGCCGCCAAATAACCGGCAATGGGATTTTGGACATGAGGTAAATCGGGAAATTCAGCAAAATCTTTTTTGATTCCCGCAGCTTTGCAAAAGGTCACCAATCTTTCATATTCTATTTTTGCCTCGCTGTAGTATTTACTCATTTTTTCCATAGCGTATTTTGCCTTCCGGTAATCTTCTTCCCACCGTTCTACATCCTCTCTACTTTTTAAGCGAAAGTGAACTTTTTTTTGAAGTAGTGTTAGGGCGACTTCGGGGTCTTCATCTTCAGCTACTACGGCTTTTAACTCAATCGTATGGTTGGCATACTCGTAAGTTGGAACCGTCGCACTGTATTTGATTTCTGTGATTTTTACCATTAGTTATTACCTTTATGTATTAATGGGAGCTAATCACCCCCCTATGCTCACCGATATTTCTATCAGTAAGCATCGGGGAGAGACTAACAGTATTTCGCTTGTGCCTCTACTAGGGCTTTAAGAATCTCTTTGGCCTGGTTCCCTCGATAGGCTTTAGATTTTCCGTTGACAAAAGTGACGAATACTATGTCATCTTTTTCTTCTTGGTTACACTCAACCGTTAAGACATTAGCTAAATTAATCCAGGTAGAGTGACTACCAGTAGTTTGAGGTAGATGAACGGGGTACATTGCTATTTTCGTCTGTACGATAGTGGTCATGGTATGATGATTTAAAATGCGTTATTGGTTTTGAAACACCTTGAGGGGTGTTTTTTTTGCTGCTATTTTTCTGTCAGTCACAGATCTCTAGAGGCTCCAAGAATTTTCTCTCATAGAAGTTTTTAAACTTCCTAATGTTTTTGACACACTCAGGATCTATGGAAACTCCTCTCGCTCCATCCGCTATTTCAGCCATCGTCATGTCATAGGAAATGATTGACGGGATAACTTGACATAGTTTAAAGATGAGCAGGTTTACATCAACCCCGTTTGCGGTGAGGGAAAATTGGATCTCTGATGCCGCACGGATGGTTATGTCAAAATAAGTTAAATTATTTTTACTTGGAGCCACACATTTTTTAAGTGAAATCAATTCACTTGCTATATTTTCCATGATTACCTATCCTTGTTAAAGCTAACAATAAGTTGTCTATCAACAAAGAATTTCAAGACATTTTGTAAATCTTCTACACGAGACTCGTAAGAAGATTTTTCGTTGGTCGCCAACCCTAAACCACGACCCTCCATAGCCTTAGCAATAGCGATGGCTTGTCTTAATATTTCAATCAACTCGGTTAGTTGTTGGTCTGTTTTATCCATTGTTCTTCCTCATTTTCTGGTGGAATTAAAACTTGATACCCTAACAGGGTTGAACCGCAGCTATAGCAATATTTTTGTATTTCTCTAAGGGTTGGAGATAAAATAGTAAATTCTACAATTTCAACTTTATCTGACCCGCAGTTGCCACACCTTCCTTTATAATCTGCCTTATCGTTCATGTTATCCGAGATTCAAAGTTGGTTTTTGAGGATGATACATCTTGGGGAAATCCTTAAACAGTTCCTGATAAATTTCCTCAAGCTCAGGCGCGACATGAAGGAGTCTTTGAGCGATGTTCTGGGCGATCATTAAATGCCTATGTTTGGCATCAAGCGGAACTTCTTCAAAAGTGCATAAGCATAACATGGAACTAACACACATATGTAGGTATTCAATAGGGACAATGGCAAAAGACGCTTCATGTTCCTCCATAATCTCTTTGGTAATCTCTAGGAGATATCGGGCTTTATTTGCTGCTTCATTGTTCATAAGCTTCTAACCATTTTTGAAAATCAATCAACTGCTGATGAGTGAGCATGGATAAATAGGGGAGTGAGTAGCGTTGGTTTAGGATCACTGATACATTTTTAATCCCCTTGGCTCGGGCTAATTGGGCACATTCCCCGATTAAGTTTAAGAGGTCTTTTTGTCCCATTATTACGAACTCCATCCTTGAGATTCCAGATTTTTCCAACCGCCATTAAGCCAGCAAAAAAAGTCTCTAGCTTCATCAGAAGGAAAATCAATTAAACTTTCATCACCAAAAGGGAAATACTCACTAATTGAAGCCCCTAGACAAAATAACTGAAGTCTTTGTAATGAGGTGATTTCATGGGGGGCAAATACCCCACACCCCTCGGAATATTCCCGCCAAAATTCAAAGCGGATTAAGAGCCAATGACCCAACGGTTTTCCTCGGTATTCAAAATTCATTGTTTACACTCCAAGAAACTTGTCATAGATACGATAGCTTGTTCTAGAGCCGCATCAATATCATCAAGATGAAGGGTTTCTAATTTAGATGAAGCGACAATCGTCAAGATTCTCTTCTTCATTTCGGTTAATAGTTCAATGTCTTTTTTGATTTGTTCTGTGTGGTTCATAGTGTAATTACTCCTCAATAACAACTACACCTTTTTTGAGCAACTCCTCTATGAGATATCGGTGATAAGAAAAGACAAAAACCAGTTCCCCTATGGTGAGTTCGCCGCCGTGATGTCGCAGCATCTCAACTATTGGTCGTTCTTCTCGCTCTAAATTATTAACGGATTGGGCTATTAAAGTAACTTTTTGTTGGTATTTTAGGGAGGCTTGATGCGCCTCTTGCCCGATTTCTTGAAAAAGAATTTGAGTTTTAGTCAAACGAGTTTCTGTTTTCATGATTCCTCCTCATCAAAATCATCATCAAAGTAATAATCATCATCGTCATATTTTTTACCTGGGTCGAGCGAGACATAATCCTCGTGACCACAGTTTTGACAGTATCCATATCCTTCGAATGAGTTGCTTTTAGACAACACAAAGTTATTTGAGTGACAATTTGGACATTGCATTTTTAATCTTTAGTGAGTAGTGAAGCCTGGGTAATCCCAGGCATGAAATTATCCTGATCAACAATTATTTGAGTTGTAGTCTCTAAGAATGGTTGTCTAGGGAGAGCAACTATTAAGTGCCCGCTAAGGATGGTGTTATAGAGCCACGACGGGCGAGAAGTTTTCTTGATGAAGCCCTGGAAGAAACGCGCACGGGTTTGTACAAGAGACTTTGAAGAGTTCAATGTCGACATCGATGACCTAACTGATAAAAGCATCCAGCTTGAATTGCCTATTGGGGAAAAAGAAGCTGTGCCGCCCGATGGCCACCTACCTGATGGATGGACAATCAGCGAGAAGGAGTGCCCCGTTAGGGCACCGGACGAGATTAAACGACAAATGCTCCAGGGGAAAAAACAAACCCTACAGAAACGAATACTCAACTATAACCAGCAAATCAAAGGCAAGCTGCCGCCCTACCCATCAGAGGCTACTAAGAAAAAAATTGATGCCAATATCAAGCAATGTCGAGACCTGATAAAGGAAATTGACCAAAAACTAGCCGCCTACATCGAGGTAGCTGTAGGGAACGACGAGCCGCCAACCCCATTCCCTACACAAAACTCTGTAGGGAATGACGAGCCGCCAACCCCATTCCCTACACAAAACTCTGTAGGGAATGACGAGCCGCCAACCCCATTCCCTACACAAAACTCTGTAGGGAATGACGAGCCGCCAACCCCATTCCCTACACAAAACTCTGTAGGGAATGATGAGCCGCTAACCCCATTCCCTACACAAAACTCTGTAGGGAATGACGAGCCGCCAACCTCATTCCCTACACAGAATTCTGTAGGGAACGACGAGCCGCCAACCCCATTCCCTACACAAAACTCTGTAGGGAATCCCCCTGGGACTAAGCGATTCCCTACAGGAGAAGTGATCCAGATCCCATCCTCGGATGATGGAATGGATTGCTTTCTCGTGAGCGTGAGTTTAGATGAACTGCCAAACCTATTCCCCAAAGCTACTATTGACGAGCTTTACGAGTCCCTCGAGGGATTGCCCCTGGACTATCTAAGGAAGCTAAGTCAAGCTGTTAACGTGCGCCTTTCTGAGATGGAAGATGATAGCGTTCTTGGTGGTGATGATGGTGATGATGATGAGCCGCCGTCGGAAATTCCCGAACTCTACATCGAAGCAAAAAAACTGCCTTACACAAACAAGCAAGGACTCAAGTCTTATAGAGGCCCTTACTACTACCTGATCACCAAAGAGGGGAAGCGCAAAAGCTCAAAATACCTCGCCTCCAAGCGGGAAGGGATTCCCGAGCAATATCAAGGGTTGCCCATTTACGGGGAGAAGCTTCCATTTTAACCAGGAAAAACATACTACAAATTTTTGCATACTACAAAGATGTCAACAGAATTCCAAGGGTTTGAACCCTTAGCCGGCCGGAAGATCTGGCGAAAAGTTGTAGTATTCTCTAGTCCGAATATTTGATAATTTTCATAAGTAAGCTCCCTCGAGGGCGAGTCTGCATCTGTGTGGATTAGAATCAGCATAGCGAATAACATTTTGGATTGAAGAGTGTCCGGTGATAGCCTGAACGGTTCTCAAGTCAACCCCGTTACTAATCAGATTACTAATTAATGAGCGCCTGCCCGAATGAGTTTTGATGGCCTTGTGGGATAATCCCGCATTGGTCGCACACTTCATCAAATAATCCCTAACCGCTTCATAAGACAGGTGACCGCTACTGGTTCGGTCACTGGGAAAAAGATAACCATCTGTTGGGGGCTTGTAAGCCGCGAGGTAAGAGTGAAGAGCGTTAGTAACAGGGACGCTATGATTTTTATCCTTTCCTTTGCGGGTTTCTTTTCGGTAAAGGATATAGTCGAAAGGCCTTCCATTATTATCATAGACATCTGAAACTTTTAAATTTAAAACCTCATTGACCCTTGCTCCCGTAAAACGAAGCAAAGCCCAAATTAATTTGTGTAAATCGCTCTGGCAATGTTTTTCTAACTTTGCCCAATCTGAATTACTTAAACTAGCCGCTTGTCCTGTCATAGTTTCCAGCTTTTAAAATAACTACAGAATTTATTTGCTATTAATATAAATTCTGTAGTGGTCAACATTGGTTGATAACTCCTATGACTCAAGAATAGCTCAGGGGGTGGGTTTGACTCATCCGAATAACGACAGAAAATATCTATTTTCTGTCGTTGCGACTGTTAATTTTTTAAGAGATTCTAGATATATAGAGATTTATTTAGCAAAGGGAATAAGTGCTTATGGCTGTCTATGATCAATTTCCTAGCTCGTGTAATACAGTTGCCCGCTCTACTGATTTTGCTTGCCGCTATTATCACAGAATGTACAAGCACGTAAAGATAGACACGGCTGATGATAAGGGGATAAATTTATTGTTCCCACTCGTACAAATGGATGGAGACTCGAATGATGCCTATGGGAATGTTTGGGATAAGTTCGTTATCATGATTCCCAAGACTTCGGACTCGGTCTCTGGAGGAAATAAACCTTGGACATACGTAACTAACCCAGATAGCACAGTATCTTCTACAATTAGCGGCGAAACCTGGCTAGTTTCGTCCTCACCCCAAAGCACTTTCGCTATTCCAAATACTGTTGATACTCCCGCTAAAGCCTGTGATTTTTGGTGTCGGCTTTATCGTCAGATGTTCAGCTATAGAAAAATCTGCCTCCTCGATACCGCAGGGGAACGCCCTTTTTCGATAGCAACGCAAAACAGTGAAGCGCAGGACAACAATGGGAAAAACTACGACCTCTTTTATATTTATATCCCCAAAGATGTAAGCGTTCTTGCTGGAGGCGCGAACCAATGGACATACGCCACCAGTCCGGCCACCGTCGATGTTCCCCCTGGATACTTTAACTAGGAATAAAATTTATGTTTATTGGATTTGTGGGGTTTCCCCCAATCATTGCCCCACCGCCCAGTGCGATAGGGCATATTCCAGGCGCTCCTAACGGAACCGTTCAACCGCCGAATAACCCCCCGCCTGGAGGATATAAGCCATCAGGGGGGGGAGGAGCCTGGCGAGCAGGAGCAAACGCAGCCGCCGTTGCTGCCGGCAGTTATTTGGGCTGGCAGGCTTCTAAATGGCTACTGAAGAAATTCTTCAATCAGTCCTCGGAGATCACCCCCGAGGCTCAAGAGCGAGCCGCGATCGCTAAAGCGAGGGCTGCCCAGAATCAGGGGGGGATTCAGGACGGGCCCCGCGAAATTTCGCCCCCTGAATATCCTTTTAGGGGAGGGCAATCAGCCGGAGTTGCCTATAATATTGAATTTTTGCGGAATGACAACGGCGCAACGACTGGCTCTCCCTATATACCTGGCTCAACCTGGGTCTATGGTCCCGTCAAGCTAATTGCCCAGCCTGCCGGTGGGGTTGACCCAACATACGGCAGACTATATTTGGGTTACATCAACAACCGAGATATTATTTATTTTTACGAAAAGGTTGGATTGGGGGGAGCAATACAGATAACTAAAGTCACCCGCGCCGACGGGTTGCCTGATACTGGAGGAGATCCCGAACCGACAAACCCACCCTCAAAATATTCCCCTAATCAACTTTTTTTTCCACCACCGGAGGGGGCAACTCCATCTGTACCAGAAAATCCACCTTCTCAAAATAAATCTCCTAACCCAACAATCAACCCTAGCAATTTTCAAAACCCAACTATTACCCCAATCCCTACCATTACCCCTACCCCAACAATAAACCCGAGCAAAAAACCAGCAAAAAAGCCGACCGAAGACCCAGAGCGAAAGCCGACCAAAAACCCTGATCTTCCCCCAATCATCCCCAACCCCCAGCCAAGAATCCCCACTATTAGACCAAGTAACGCGGTGGCTGCCCCACCGGCCCCGGAATCTCCCACTGCACCGGGGCGAACAACAACCCGCAACCCTAACCCGAATCCCAACCCCAAACCCAATCCAGACCCAACCCCTGAACCCCCTATTCCTGATGCCCAATGCGACATCATGAACCAATGCTCAGCGCCTATTAAAAAGGGGATTGAAGATAACAGCAAAAAACTTGATGGACTAGCCGCCGGTTTATCAGGATTAGGAGATTTAGGAATAGCCGATGTGTTGGCTCAAATAGAGGCTTTAAAAAGCTTGATTACAGGGAAATTTACTAAATTATTTCAACACCGAATAGTCGATAGAGCCTTAGCCACATTTAATTTTATTCTAGCTCTCCATAACGCCGCCCAATTATCAGCCAATTTATCTCAAAGTCTTGGACAAACTCTTGATACTGTTATATCCATCTTTTTTAAGGATGTTGACGGGAACCCCTTCCCCGTCTCGCAAATTATTGGACAGACTTTTACAAGTTGGATTAAGGCATTAATCGGCGAACACAATTACCAAACCTGTGCCACTGGCTTTATCAAAGCTAACAGGATATTAACAGCTACTACAAATTTATTTGATTCCGTAAAAGCAATGCAGAGCGCAGTTCAAGACGGATTAGAAACTATTGGGGGATGGGTTGGAAAACTCAATAATGATTTAGTTCGGGAAGGTATCCTATCAGAAGGCGTGGGCTACCATGACGAATCCCCCCATTTTAGGAATCATCTAGGACGCGCTCAAGAGGTTTTAGAAAGTTTAACAGAGGCAACGGAATCAATAAATCAATTAGCCTCTGCCGTTGTCGAAACTCAAGAGTCAGTTACCCAAATTAAGCAAAATTGGGAAACCCTCAAAACTGAAATTTCAACCAATGAAAATACCAAAAAAACCGAGGAGGAACAAAAGACAACTGAATCTAGTACAAAGGCAGATATTACACCCGTGGATTTAGTAGAAGGAAGACAAAACAATGGCAGTTAGTAAAGAGTGGGATTTTTTAAAAAGTTTCTTACACAAAACCTATAATCACGAGGTAAACAAATTTTTTAATGATATTCCCGACGAGGTTCTAGAAGAGATTGACGAGCCTCGAAAAGCGGCAAAAAGAGCCTGTCTGATTCTGCCCAAAGAAACAATGATTAGGGCTTTACATAAACGAATGAATTTTTATTATATTTGCCAAAGAGTTCAAGATAGACCCGACTACGTGGGCGGCAAACCCAAGCAAGAGATGGACGATTCTTACCCTTATGCCCCTCACGTTTATTTATTTTTTAAGCAAGATAAAGACGCATCACCAGAAGGATTTGAACCCTTAGAAATTGAATGTAGTTTTGTTTTAACAGATGAGACTTCAGAAACTATAACTGAAGCAAATCTTAAAACATTAGCAAATAAAATCAAAGCTGAATTTGCTACTAACGATGGGTATCTGTGGAAAAAAGGTTCGTATTTATACACTTATAAAGACCTTAAAAAAGGACTAAATTTACAGATATATTCCATTAGTGAAGCGGAAGCGAAAGAAGTAATACACAAATTATGCTCAATTGTAGGTGCGACATACGACGATGAAAAGCTAACAGAGCATAACCCCAAAAAATCAACCGTAAACAATCCCCCAACACGCCATATACTAGGCGAATCAAGAAAAGGACGACGCTACAGACCTACTGGAAACTGCCGATTTAGAAACGCGAAAATTAGCATTAATGGCATCCCTCGTCTAATGACCCTAGTCGACTTGTCGGGACGCAAAAACAGCTTAGTCTAAGATCCTTGATTCATCTTGGTTGCAAATTTCTTTTAATCTGTGGCCGACTTGGGGAACCTATATAGGTTCCAGGCTGCCGGCGATAGTCCGAATCGGTGCCAAGATTAAGATAACAACTGTAAAACATCAACTGAGTACAAATGGCAACAGTTTCTCGAAAAATTCTTAAGCCTCATAGCTTTACCGAGGGAAATCAAACCTACCTAATTAGGTTGCCCGATATTTACGACGGCAATGGAAGCACAATAGGGGCGGCACTTGGGATTAAAAAACTTGCAGATAACTATGAACCTAAAGCTGGAGACATTTCCATATCTGTTTGCGAAGGACAAAAACAAGGAAAGCTTGTCAAAATGAGAATTTCTTATCTCCAAGGGACAAAGAAAAAAAATTCTATAATTACCTGCCCTGTTGACAAGGCGGCTACCGCAGTAACTCAAATTCTCAGCAAAAATTTTGAGGGCAATAACATCGTGGGGGCTGGCTTTCCGCGCCGCCGCCGCCGAGGATAAAAAGATTTGAATAAAGGATAAAAAGATTTAAATAAAGGAGAAATAGCAAAAAATGGCAAGAATTTTAGTCAAGCACAAAATCACCGTTAGCGACCCCGCCGACAATAGTAAAACGATGATTTTGGCATTTTATGCTCCCCCTGATGCTTACACAGGCATCGAAACAGAAACAGGAGTAAAAGCGCCCGCATCTGATAAGCCAGATGAATTCGGTGATTTCCCCGCTTGCAGCGTTGAGGAACTTCTCTCTACTGGTACGGCTGTTCGCAAAGTGGTGGATGTTCTTAAGGGGGGAAAAACTTACCGACATAAAATTATTGTGGCTGATGTCAAGGCGGCCGCGTTCGATAATGCCGTTAAAGCAAAAACTTATAGAGGCGGAACTATCAAAAAAGTTGTCAACCCCTTAGATGACATTTTCTCATGATAAGTGACGGTAACTGGCAATTGGTAGCCGAGGGGGTAAGTCCCCCGGGCTACTACGGATGGGAGCTTAATTTTTTAATAGAAAATGCGGCTGACTACGCGCTTATTTCCTTAAAAATACCTTCCCGTCCTGACTGGGTAAACATCGGTTGGTTTAGGCAGATAACTTTAGGAACATCCCCCTATGTTTTGACTCGTCGGAAACTCTATCAAGAAGGAAGATTGATTAGGTTAGAGCCGATTGATTTAAGCCAGTTTTCTTTTAAAGCTCTGTCCTATATTTCTGATTATCAGTTTAATATACAGGTCAGGTATCTATGAATCGGATTGAATATTTAGACCTTTTAAGAAATTCTTCAGTTAAATTGGCAATTCCTATAATTGCCCTCCAGTATGCCTTGGAGCTTACTGTTGACAAAGCCATGAGCGAGCAAAATCCTTATTTAAGAGGGTTTTACCTTGCGAATGCTCAAACACTTTTACATTCTATGGTTGCTCAAGTTCCTGAAATAGAAACCTATTTTAAAGAACAGCAAAACCCTTTAGTAACCGCTTTGCTAGAAGTTAATTTGCAACCTTATGAGGTAGTGAAGTGATGATTATTATCTCAGTTGATGAGCGATGGACAACTGTCCGAAAATTCACTAAGGAAGAAATCTCTAAAATTTTGCAAAGCTTACCCAAAGACTTTGATATCTCCATCAAAAACCGATTGCTACAAGTAATTAACTCTTAAGTAGTAAGCCCCCAACTAGGGGGCTGGTATTCTCTTCTATGAACAAGTATAAATCATCTCTATTGGTGGTTGTTTTTCTGACTGCCGTATTTTTCAGTGTTTTTTTTTCGCCAAAAGATGTGATGGCCGAGAGCCGGTCGTTGACAGCCATTATCTCTACTACGGCTTACAAGCCAGACGGCTCTAGAACTTTATCTGTGTCCAGGGGCAAAACCTACGGGGTCAACTTGGTCGCCAACGCCGGCGATTATTGGATAGTAGATCTTGCTGGCGGCGCGGGTCGATGGAAATTTAAAAAAGCTGACATAGACTTTCACATGGGCGCTTATCCTCTAACCTTAAGCAACTTTAAGGGAGGAGATAGGGTCGCCACCATTAAAGCGATCGTAAGCGAATGTCATCGGTTTGGTTTACTAAAAAATCAATGCGCCTATGTTCTGGCAACGGCCGAACATGAATCAAACTTTCAGCCCATAAAGGAAGCTTGGTGGATGGGGGAAAACTGGCGGCGGCAAAACCTTAGATACTGGCCTTGGTATGGGCGTGGCTACGGTCAGATGACCTGGGATTTTAATTACCGTCTCTATGAGCGTCTGACCGGCATCAAGCTTACTAAAAACCCAGACTTGGCATTACAGCCCAACCTAGCTTTATACATTCTGGTACACGGGATGAAAAGCGGCGCTTTTACTGGTTACTCGCTGGAGAATTGGATCAACTCCAAACAAACTAATTTTTATAAAGCACGGATGATAGTTAATGGCTTGGACTGCGCTGGTCAAATAGCGGGCAGGGCATCTTATTGGTACCGGCAGCTAACCGTTTATTGAATTTGTAGGGAATAGGTTTTGCCGCTCAAGCGTTCCCTACACAAAATTACCCCTCAACCATTGAGGGGTTTCTCTGTAGATTTTAGTGCTTTAATGCAAATGTCCGTACTACTGAATTAGTTGGGGATTTAGTTTAGCTAAAACCTATTACAGAGATGAGCAAATTAGAGAATTAATGAATAACGAGAGTCTAAACTAACATCTAGGTTTTTTATCGCCTAATAGATTAACTCCAAGAGCAAATCCAAAAATTAGGTACGGAGCGGCCACAAAAAGCATCCATTCTAGAGGTGTCATGGTTATAAATCCTAATTTTCAAATGGGTGTGAGGAAAAAAAATTGATACTTTTAACTACAAAGAGAGAGAAAATTTTACGAAATTTTTTTCAAATAATCTCAGCTAGTTCGAATACAAGATCAGTGAGCCAATGTTCAATTCTTACTAACTTTGACTCTTTTTTGTAGCATAAATCTTCCTGAAGGCGGATGTCAGTCCCAGAAAATATGGAAATTATGAGATTTTAGGCCAGATGAGACAGGGAATTAAGTGGAAAATGAGAGAAAAAAAGAGGAATGTTTCGGATTTCTTCGAGGGCAGTCAAAGAATTTGCTATCATTTAGAGTAAATAAGGCTAGGAAAAACTTACCCGTCTGCGTCACTATGCTGTGTTTAACTTCTCAAGAAATCAGTCAATATCGTTCCCAACTCGCAGATTATCCCGAAGCTATAATTGCTCTATCAGAAATTGAAAACTGTGAGGGAGACGTAGAAGATGCTACCCTTAATCTCGGGATTCGAGTAGGACAACAGCCTGATCGAACAGATTGGTTACTGGGATTAGCGAAACGTTGCCGGGTCGAGATTTGCCAAGATAACCTTCAACAAGAATTAGAAAACGGTAATTTAATTGCCGTAGTGGATGCGCTGATCAAAGCTAAAATCTGTCACCCGGTTTTAGTGACTCCGGTGGCGCTTTATGTAATGAAACAAGGGGTGAGAGAGTTTTGTGAACCCCTTAACTATAAAATCGATTTGTCTTTAACCGATGAACAGGGATGAGTGTTAAGAAGGGGAGGAGATAGGGCAAGAATCCTCATAAATCATACAGGGTAATCCTAAATCACTTAATTCGGGTAAGGTCGGTATGGGAGGAAATAAAGCCACCACATGAGGAACCGGGCGAGGAGTAAAAGGAACAACAGACTCTCCTTTGTAAGCTAGAGAGGTACTCGCGCCAGAATCTACCATAACTGCGTCTCGTAATCCCAATTGTTGTAAAATTTTTCCTAATGAAACAGAATCAATCATCGTTTTACTCACTCCCACTACAGGTTGTCCCGCTTGATTAATCCCCCAAAATGCCCGATTACGAGCAATATCGAAACTATATAAATTGCCAAACGCTTCTGGCGGCTGGGCTTCATTATCCTTGACTAACCAGGCTGCCGCGACAAAAGCATCTGTGATGGTTTCTCCATTGGCGGCTTCTGACATAATTCCGTCAAGGGTATTATGTTTATCTGAGTTAAAGGGGATAAATTTTACCCAATTAGCAGTAATTAAAACTAAAGGACGACCTTTAATGATGGGAATTTCCCACCCACTCCCGGGAATAAATTTTCCGGTATTGTGACTTAAAACAGGACCAATCATCACGTTAGAATTGAGAGATTCTAAAGAGAAAAAGCCGCCATCCACTGCCGCTTCGGCCCCGGTGCCGGCGATAATCTCTGGCACTTGATAGCGACTGTCTGCATGAAAAGTGGTAGGTCGTCCGCCGCTAATCAGAGTTAACTGATGATTATCTACCGTAAAGTCTTGTTTATGAATGGGACTATTAAAATTAAAGCCGCCATCTGTTCTAGGTAAGGGACTACCCCCCCAAGCCACTTCAATAACTTCTGATAAACGAGACTGTCCAAAACGTCCAATCGTCAGTAAATCCGGAGATTCTCCGGCAAAATGTTCATCAAGGTCATTCATCGATAATGCACCTCGATAACCGGCGGCAATCACCCACTGTTTCACCCTAGCATCGGCTTTCCCTTCTGGATAGGTAAAGTAATCAATGGGAATGCCTAATTCTTTTTCTAAAATGTGTTTTGAATCGATAATTTCTGTGCGTAACTCATCGTCAGATAATACTGTTAAATCCCTCGGATGAGTGACACTATGAGAGACGATGGTCACTAAAGGATCGCTGGCCATTTCTTTTAACTGTTCCCAAGTAACGCTTGTGCGTCCGGTTTTTCCCTCCATTTTTTTGATATAAATGGAAAAAATAGCCGGGTAGCCGTATTTTTTCATCAAGGGATAAACATATTGATAATGTCCTCCATAACCATCATCAAAGGTCAGTAAAATTGGCTTTTCGGGTAAGGGAATGCCACTTCTCAAGTGAGCAATTAATAAATTTAAACTAATGGGTGTTAGTCCCTGGTCTTGGATTAATTGAAAATGGGCTTCGAGTTCTTCGGGAGTAACATCAAAAAAGACTTCTTTTTGGGGCAAAATGTCATGATACATAATCACTGGCACTTTGGCTAACCTAGCGTTAGCATTAATTTCTGGCCAAGGACTCAATTGAAGGGTTGTCTGGTCTTGCCAAGTTTTAAGAGTAATATCGATTAGATCTAGGGGTTGGTTTGACTCGGTGTTAGCATTAATAAATTCTTGTTGCTGTCGATAAAATTCTGAACAGAGGATGTTTTTGGTGTTGGTTCCCGACTGTTGTGTCTCAGTTTTTAGGGATGGGGTAGATGACTGTACTTCAGCATTACAAAATTGCTGTAAATGACTAAAGCTTGGGGCTAAAGGAAATTGTGAATAGATGGCCGATGACGCTTGCTGCGCTTCTGAAGTTACTGATTTATTGAGGAGTATCACACTAGCGGCAATTACCACTATAATCGCCACAAACCCGAAAAATTTAGATTTATAAGCATTTTTTTGGCTAAATATCGTTTTCATAATTTTAATCACCTTGTCCTCACACAACCTACATAAATTATATAGACTGAGTTTTAAGAAATATAGCAGAATTCAGGAGACACCGAGTAAAATAAGCTTAGTATCTAACTTTAAGAATAAAGCAAAAAAAGCGCCATTCAAGCCAGAGTATCTGTTTAGGCTTAAATGACACGATTACTGTTGTTCAAAAAAACATTAACCCCAACAACAGCTATGGGCACAAAGTAGCATCAAATTTTGAAGATTTTTTGAAGACGGGATTTTTTGTTCCGACAGTCAGCGAAGTATACTTTTACGAACTATGATTGATCCAGTAAACTGAGCAATCACCGAGCAGATGATGAACTTGTTTAAGTTAGATATTGGCTATATACCCTGTCATCCCACCATTGTCTCCGCCATGCTAGATTTAGCAGAAATTACCAAAGATGATGTACTTTATGATTTAGGCTGTGGCGATGGGCGTATCGTGATTACAGCCGCACAAAAGTATCATATTCCTGCTGTGGGAATTGATCTTGATCCCCAACGCATAGCAGACGCTAGGAACAATGCCATACAAGCTGGAGTCAGCCATCAAGTTAATTTTTTGTCTCAAAATCTATTTGAGAGTGATTTTAGTCAAGCAACGGTTATTACCCTTTACTTACTCCCACATCTTAATTTAAAACTTCGCCCCCTTTTATGGCAACAGCTTAAACCGGGTTCTCGGATTATTTCTCGGGATTTTGATATGGAAGATTGGCCACCGTCGAAAATTGTGGATTTACAAGTCGAGGAAGAGGATATCAAGCTTTATTCTTGGGTTGTTTCCTAATAGGAATTTAAATTATTCTCAAGAATAATGAGCCACTACCTTTTGAATTTTTCCCGAGTAACTAATTTCCATATATTCGGCTGTTTGAGTTCCTTTGTAATTAATATAATAAATTACTAGACTGTTGATTCCGGTTAAAAATTCTAGAAGTTTAAAGGTTAAATTAGGACAAGTTTGTAACCCTTTTAAAAAATAATCTCTAACCTTTTCTTTTCCTTTAATTTTTCCCGCTTCATCTCCTAATAATTCCACAATAATAGGAGAAATAAATTGGACATCATCCTCATAATGAATCATTATTTTGTCAATATCATGGTCATTCCAGGCATCAATCCATTCTTGAGCTATTTTTTGAGCTTCTTGTTTATCAAGCATTTTTTCTAACTATTAACCCTTAAAAGTCTGGCTCTTCCTCTAATTTTTCAATCAACAAATTCATGCGCTCTTTTCCTTGATTGAGAAACTCTTCACATTGTTGCAGACGTTCGACAGCAACCTCAAACTGTTTAAAGACTTCCTCTAACGGCAAAGAACCCAATTCTATTTGCTGAATAATTCCCTCAACTTCAGCAACCGTTTCTTCATAATTCCAATTTTTAGGACGTTTAGAACGAGAAGGCATAGATAATTAAAAATTATTTCCTGAATTAGGATAAAATATCAGTGACTTTAACCTTGAAAAACCCTTGACCTAACTGTATTGTCAATTCTTGCTCTGGGTGTAACTCGTCAGTAGAACGAACAATCTGAGCATCGGTTTTTCTCACCACAGCATAACCTCGTTTTAGCACAGCTTGAGGGTCAAGTGCTATTAATTTTTGTTGCAGAAGTTGACATTTAGCCGTAACTTGTGCTAGGGAACGAGA
The DNA here is from genome assembly GCF_000147335.1 of Gloeothece verrucosa PCC 7822. Classification (NCBI taxonomy): domain Bacteria; kingdom Bacillati; phylum Cyanobacteriota; class Cyanophyceae; order Chroococcales; family Aphanothecaceae; genus Gloeothece; species Gloeothece verrucosa. The sequence goes on along the minus strand of NC_014501.1, from coordinate 3,266,869 downwards.
GGTAGAAGGAAGAAGCGTTAAACGAGTGCGTAATTGTTCTACATAAGTTAATTCCCCTTGCAATCTTTCTTTAACAGCCTCCACCACCCTATTAACGCGCTCTCTGTGTTCTAAGACTAATTGATGATAATCTGGAACCACTCGTTCTGCGGCGGCGGTTGGGGTATGAACACTGACATCAGCAACTAAGTCCGCTAAAGACTCATCCCGTTGATGACCAATACCCGTGATCACCGGAATCTGACTGAGGGCGATCGCTCTAACCACTCGTTCATCATTAAAACAAGATAAATCTTCTACAGAACCACCTCCCCTAGCTAAAATGATCACCTGTGCCCGGCCATCGCGATTAACTCGTTCCATTGCTGCCACAATAGACATAGGAGCCTCCTCACCCTGTACGGTTGCCGGCGATAACAAAAGATGTAACCCCGGATAGCGTTGTGATAGGGTTCGTTGAATATCTCCCCAAGCCGCCGCCGTCGGAGAAGTGACAACCGCGATAGTTTGGGGATGAAGAGGAAGAGGGCGCTTTCTCTGTGCGTCAAATAACCCTTCGGCTTGTAAACGGGAGCGCAATTGTTGATAACGTAGAGCTTGTAACCCTTCTCCTACGGCTAAAACTTGAAAAACCGTTAATCGATATTCACCCCGTTTAGCATAGATCCGAATACTGCCTAAAACTAATAGTTGTTCTCCGGCTTTGGGTTCAGTTACCAGCCGCAAACGTTGAGAATTCCAGACGACACAACTAATAGCGGCATCCACTTGAGGATCACTGAGGGTAAAAAATAAGCCTTTAGGATGATCGTGAAGACTAGAGACTTCCCCAGTCACCCAAACCTGTTGTAATTGTTCGTCTCCCTCTAATAAGTCTTGGATATAGGTGGTTAAACCCGAAACTGATAGCGCTGTCTCAGAAAAAGTGATGCTCATGAACTGAAAAACATAAAAAATAGTGAGCGAGGGTTAGCCATCCGTTTTAACGGGTGGCTGTCGAGCGAACGGAGGGGTTTTAACAAGAGCGTATCTATTTACCCCTCTGGGTTTCAATATATCTCTTGACGGTTTCAGTCGATACATTGCCGGCGGTGCTTACAAAATAGCTCGGAGTCCACAGAGTAGGAATTTTTAATAGCTCAGGAAATTCTTTTCTTAAGATATGAGATGAACGTCCTTTGACCTTCTTCATGATAGCACTCGGAGCATGAGTCGGATCTGTGTTAAGGAAAAGATGAACATGATCTGGCATTATTTCTAGTGCTATCAACCTCCAATCATTTTCTTGACATAACCCAAAAATAACATCCTGCAATCTTCTAGCAACATCTCCCACTAGCACCGGCTTCCGCCTCTTGGGACAGAAGACGAAATGATAATTGATAAGGCTTACCGAATGAGGGTTTCGCCTATACTCTTCTTTTTTGTCATAGGTTGCCATTTGTTTCTAAATAATGTATAATAGACTAATTTTAATACACTTTACTATGTACGGATGCCAACAAGTTTTAATTAACTCACCTCCCGATGTGATGGCAGTTTTAGAATATGTTTGCTCGGAAGCCAATAAACTCTATAACTGTGGACTTTATTACGCGAGGCAAATATATTTCAAAACCCATCAATATATCGGCAAATACACGCTAGATAAACAACTCAAATCAAATCTACACTTTAAAGCCTTGCGTTCTTGTGTGGCTCAACAGACGCTTAGAAGCGTCTATGAAGCATTTGTGTCTTATTGGAAACTTCTGTCAATGTGGAAAAGAGGCGAGTTACCCGATAAACCCAGAATTCCTAAATACAGAAAAAAGGGATTTTATCAATTTGTTTACCCGAAGCAATGGCTTAAGTTAATCGGTAACGAGATTAAATTCTCGCTAGGAAAGCAGGTAAAAACATGGTTTAAATTAGATAGTTTTTCTCTCCCAATGCCATCTAATTTACGCTTTGAAAATATCAAAGAAGTTAGAATCATCCCTAGAAATCGATGTTTTTATGCTGAATTTGTTTATCAATTAGAAATCCAAGATCAAGGTTTAAATCAAGACAATGCACTCGGTATAGATCCAGGATTGAATAATTGGTTAACTTGCGTTTCTAATGTAGGCACATCTTTTATTCTTGATGGTAAGCATTTAAAATCAGTTAACCGTTGGTATAACAAGCAGGTATCAACAATTAAAGAAGGAAAGCCTCAAGGATTATGGTCTAATAGATTAGCTAAAATAACCGAGAAGCGCAATAGACAGATGAGGGATGCTGTCAACAAAGCAGCGAGAATAGTGGTTAATCATTGTTTAGATAACCACATTGGTACTATTGTTTTTGGTTGGAATGATGAGGTTAAAAAGGAGATAAATCTAGGTAAGAAAAATAATCAGTCTTTTGTCTCAATTCCCACTGCTAGACTCAAGAATAGAATCGCTCAACTGTGTGAACTATACGGTATTAGGTTTATTGAGACAGAAGAAAGCTATACCAGTAAAGCAAGTTTTTTAGATGGTGACATTATTCCCGTTCACGGTGCAAAACCCGAAGGTTGGAAGTCATCAGGTAAAAGAACAAAAAGAGGATTATTTCGCACTGGTAATAATTGGTATATCAATGCTGACTGTAACGGTGCGGCGAACATTATCCGAAAAGTAGCCACAACGCTCAATTTAGATTTGAGTCCAGTGAATAGGGGCGTTTTGACTCGTCCCCAGAAACTAAAATTCTGGTCAGCTAAGAAGACGCTTCGCAACGGTGTTTTAACCCGTTGCGAAGCATCCGCTTAGAATCCGCGTTGTTTTAACACGCGGAGAAGTCAATTATAGCTTATTATTATTTTATATCTCGCGCCAAGTCGAGGCCGCGCGGTCTTGGGGGAACACCCAGTAGAGCGACTCCCGTGCAAAGGACGCAAAGAAGTGTAGGTTAGGTTGAGGCAAGGAAACCCAACACAGGGGATAATAGCAAATCTGGGTTACCTACTGCGTGAGCGATAACAGTATTTCATCGATGTTGCCTGCTTTTGTCTCTTCCGTTGGGAGGTTATTAAATTTTAGGATTTTCTATTTAGCAATTACTTGATAGGTAATGGCATGAGGATAGGTTTGTGTGTTAGGGTCAGAGGAAGCAAAAATTTCTAGTTGATAAGTTCCTGGATAAGGCAATTTCGCTGTTACCCTAATGTATTCGTCTTGTCGTTGTACTCGGGTATAAGTATCTTTTAAAATCCTTCCTTCGGAGCTAAGTCTTGCTATCACTCTTGTCGAGTTGGGAGCTTGTAAAATTACTTCGGTGTTTCCTTGTGCCAGGATAGTGTTGTTTGTTTGATTAACCAATTTTAGTCCATCTTTAAAAAATTCTGGAGAAACTTGCGGTAAGGAATCAAACTGTTCTTTTGTATAGGGACTACTGAGGAGTTGCCAGACAGATTCAGCCGGCAAATGATCATAAATAAATTCGGCTGGAGATGTGGCAAAATAGTGAGGTGTAAACTGAGGTAAAAATTGAGTCCCGTTTACGGTTCCTGCTCCCCAAGTGGAGTCGACTAAATACCAAGCCTTGTCAATTTTTACAGCATTCCAGGCATGATTAATTTGGCTAGACTCACCGACAATATAATTCAATCCTTTGGCATAACCTTCAATTACTACTGTTTCTAATCCCATTGCTTTTGCTAAAGCTTGGTAAAGATTGGCATATCCCGAACAAACTCCTCTGCGGTTTTTTAGAACTCCTTGTGCAGATACATCTCCATAGTCGCCACTGAAGTAAGCAGAAACATCATAAGCAATATTATGAGTAATCCAAGCATAAATAATTCTAGCTTTTTCGGCTTGGGTAGTAGCATACTGAGAGAGAATAGCGGCTAATTCAGATACAGATGAGCCGTCATAACTGATAGAAAAAGCACTTTGATCTATTGTGTCGTAGTTAAGAGCATTGACGGTCTGACTTGAACCCGCAATAACATGATTATATTGTCGTTGCTTGTGAGTATGAATCAGTACAGGTTGAAGCGAAACTGATGAATAACCTTTTGATTGATAATCTTTCCAACTAATCCAGGCTGATAAAATAATTAATGCTAATGACAACATGAAAGGAAAATTATTTCTATTTCTTCGGCGACGAAAGCGAGGAGATTTTTTTTGTTTGCGTTGCCACTCTCTAAATTCACGCTCAGTAGGCATAAAAATTCTTATATTAGGGATTTGAAGTTACAGTTCTATATTTCCCGTTTTTTTGCCTAAAATTAACACAAAATAACTAATAAATTTGATTATACTCCTCTGAGAGAGCAAAAAAAGAATCTTCCGCTTTTCCCCCTCAAGTAGGAGAGGGGGTAGACGGAGAAGTCAAATTACGCCTAATCATCCCTTAAAAAAGCCGCATCCTCTTCGGGTATGGAGGGGTTAATACTAATACCAGCCCCCAATTCAAACCCTGCCGGTGTAGTTAAACGAGGTAATATTTGACAATACCAGTGTAGCTGAGGTTCTTCGCCTTTGTAGCGGGAGGCTGTATTAATCACATAATTGTAAGCCGGGTTATCCAGTTTCCGATAAAGTCGACATAAAATACTCTGAAAAATCACGGCAAAATCGGCTTTTTCTAGTTCAGAAATATTACCAAAATCTGCCTTATGCTGTTTAGGCATGATCCAAACTTCACAAGGAACTTGGGCGGCATAAGGAACAAAGGCTACAAAAGAGTCATTTTCCTCAATAACCCGTTTGCCTTCTTCGCTTTCATAAGCCAACATATCGCAATATACACAACGATGCCAACGATCAAAATAGCGTAACGCTTCTTCTTCTTGCCAGCGACGATGACGAGGCACAAAACTGGTGGCAATAATTTGGGAATGAGGATGGGGTTGAGAAGCTCCTGCTTCTTTTTTATGATTACGAAAAATGATCGCCATCATCGTTTTAGGGTCTGCCATCAGGGCTAAATAACGTTGATGATAAGTTTCAATAATAGCGGCGACTTCTTCAACAGTCATGGTACCAGGGGTTTGATCGTGATCGGGACTTTCGATAACTACCTCATGCTTCCCATAACCCTGCATCGACAAATAAATGCCTTGAGAAATTCGCTCAGTGTTGCCGCAAGGCATTAAGACCGGATATTTATTCGGGATCACTCGGGTTAGCCAGCCGCTTTTGGAGGGGTGAGGCAAATCAAAAATCACCGGTTCAGAGTAGTTTCCGTTGTCACAAAAAGGGCAAGCCTGCGAAATAGAAGGATTTTGTTGAGTCTGTTGACAAAGTTCTTGAGGACGTTTGCGCCGAGTGGGGGCATAAATAACCCATTCTCCAGTAGCGGTATTTAAGCGAAGTTGACCTGATGACATTATTGATCTCCTCAAACTGATTTGATTTTTTAGAGCTTAAAAATTATGTATTTATCCCCTAAATTATCCTCCTGAAATACTTATATTTTCCCGAATCCAACGGCGAAAGTTTTTTAAGGTGGCCGTGTCCCCATCGCTTAAGCTTTGTTGAATCAATTGAGGAATTTGCTTTAAGTCTAACCAAGAAAAAATCCTGCTATTTTTAGATTGATGGTAAGTTAGAGTAACCTTATCTAATATAAAAACATTTAATTGATTGCCATTATATCGCCAAATTTCTGTTACTCCTAAAGCCCCATAGATGGGCAATTTATCTAAAGAGCCGCTAGTAATATCAATTTCTAGAACTAAATCTGGAGCCGGATCTATATTTAAATCGATAGTTTGTTTATTTCTGACTAGGGGTTCATTTTTTAAATAATAGCAAGAATCGGGTTCTACTCCCTGTTTAATATTATCTTTTTTTAAGGTTAGGGAACCCATTTTTTTAAGATTTAAGTTTAATTCATCGGCAATTGCCCGAATTAAGTCATCAATAAAACGGTTATTATGTTCATGTTCTCCCAGAGGAGTCATAATCTCAATAATGCCTTGATAATAAGCTAAACGGCTTGCTCTTTGATTGCCTAAATCATTTAAAAGGTGATTAAAAGTCTCCCAGCTTACAGGATTTAAAATGACTCGGTTTTCGGCTATAGATTGATTAAGGGTTTTCATAATTTCTAGTTTTAAGAGGCCGGGTTTGATTTAATTGTAAGTGTTAGGATTGAATATAAACGGCTAAGATTTATCGATGAAAGACCAAACCGATAGGGGAGATCTAATCTCAAACACTCCCATCTATAGTTAGTAGACGAGGAGGTCAAGGCATAGCTTAAGATAAAGGATAACCAAAACTTGGCTTGCAGTTGGTTTAGTTTGTTGCATTTTGAGGTCCCTTATGTCATCTCCCCGTGTTCTCTGTTTAGGTGAAATTCTCTTTGATTTGTTGGCAGATCAACCGGACCGCAATGTAGATCAAGTGGAGTCATGGCAAGCCTATCCAGGGGGTGCGCCGGCTAATGTAGCCTGTGGACTGGTAAAGTTAGGAACATCGGCGGCTTTTATCGGTTGTGTGGGGCAAGATGCGCCAGGAAATGAGTTAGTATCTTTATTAAATGAGATTGGGGTGGATACTTCGGGAGTTCAACGACATCCAACTGCCCCCACTCGACAAGTTTATGTTACCCGTACCGCATCAGGGGAACGTCAATTTGCCGGGTTTGGGAATATGGCTACAGACAAGTTTGCGGATACTCGGTTATCAGCCGAAAAGCTACCAGAGTCTTTATTTATTGGTGCAGATTATTTGGTCACGGGAACCCTAGAACTCGCTTATCCCGCCTCCCAAAAAGCGATTGATCGGGCTTTAGAATTGGCGAAAAAACATGGGGTAAAAGTGTTAGTGGATATCAATTGGCGGCCCGTGTTTTGGCTGGAGCAAAATTTAGCCCCTTCTCTCATTTTAGACCTATTAAAACAAGCGGCATTAATCAAGTGTTCTGATGAGGAAGCACAATGGTTATTTAAAACTGATAATCCTGAAGAAATCTATCAACAATTCGACTCTGTTAAAGGGGTTTTAGTCACAGGCGGCGAAAAGGGGTGTAGTTATTGTTTAGGAAAATCAACGGGTAAATTAGCGGTTTTTCCAGTAAAAGTCATCGATACAACCGGGGCTGGTGATAGTTTTGTTGCTGGTTTCCTACATCAGTGCTGTCTTAATGGAGAGCAGATTTTTGTAGATGAAAAAACCTCATATTTTGCTGTAAAATATGCCAGTGCGGCAGGTGCATTAACGACTACAAAACCTGGGGCAATCGCTGCTCAACCTACTGCTCAAGAGATTAATGATTTTTTAGAACATAACTAAAATTACTAATAAATTTTGTGTGAATTTTTTTTAAAAGCAGATTTGTTTTAACTACTGTGTTGGCTCACCAAAAAGATAAGTGGGTGGGCATAAATAAACGTATAATTATTAACTCTTAAAAATGGGGGAAACTTTTACTTCTTCCCTGTTGCAAGAGTGTATTTTTCCATTTTCAACTTAATTATGCCTACCTCTACCTGCTTAGATCCTTGAATTGACTGATATTTTTGTAACCCAATCAGAAAAAAATTCAAAGATTTATAAATATTTTAAAACAAGTTAACTTGGCCAAAATTAACAGAGGATTAATACTTTAATATGACACTTCTGGTTCCATCACAATCAGCATTACCAGTAGTAGCAGAAACTTGACCAAAATTAGGTGTAACACCTGCATTAGAGTTTAGACTTTCTTCTCTACAAATAACCTGAGAGAACTCACCATTTATAGTTAGTCCAACAGCAGCACCGTAATCTAAAATATCATTTTCATATTCGGTTTTAGCTTGTGTCCAGTAGGCAACGCCTTTTATGAGAGAAGTCGCTGAATCGCTTCCTGGACCAGGAGATAAAGTATAATATTGCATATTATCAAGCTTTATGGGAAGGTTGGTGAGTACCTTAGTAAACCTTAAATATTCTAGACGATAACTCTGTTCGGCGCGGTTCAATGCCCCCAAATTATTTATTGCCTCAGCTTGTCTAGCTTTAGCCACTTGTCCTAATAAATTAGGTACAGCGATCGCCGCTAAAACACCGATAATAATAACTACTACTAATAGTTCGATTAAGGTAAAGCCTCGATGGGCTTTGTGGTTGTGGATATATTGGAGAAATTTAATTTTAAATTTACTATTCATAAGTTTTGCCTTGTCCTGGTGGTTCGATAGAATTTAATACCTCACAAATAAAACATACCCATCTGAGTCAAAAAAACTATCATCTGTACACCCTACAGGCAGAAGAGATAAAATTGAGCAAGATGCACTCTCTATAGAATGTAAGTGACTGGGGTATAGAAGTTGCCTCAGCACTAAGCTACTGTAGCAAGACCGCTATAAATTTCTTGGGGCACTCGCTTTTTAATCCAATGCTGAATAGAAAATGATAGACTCTTTTGCTTCCAAGTCTTCTGATGCCGTCATTTGGAAAGGCCAATGGCTAGGATGGCTAGTCTTAGGGATACTTGTTCTTTTTACTTGGCTACCGAACAACTATTATCTGGTAGTCGCTTGGCCTTGGATCGTGGTTTGGCAAACAGGCTTTTTATTGCTAGGTGTCTGGTTAATTTGGATGCTACGGCAGTTTCAAATCCCTTTTAGATGCGTCGGGTATGGGTTTGATGGGTTTGTTGTATGGACGGCAATAACCCTGATCTTATCAGCAATTTTTTCTCAATTTGTTGGGGTGGCGGCTTGGAATGTCAGCATAGGTATCTATTACGGGGTGTTACTTTATGTTCTCCGTAACTGGTTAGGAAAGGGTCAACTGAGTTTAAGTCGCCTCTGGATAGGATTATCTTTCACTGGGGTGATAGCGAGTGTCATCGGTTTAATGGTTTGGTGGCAAAATTATACCCCAGAAGATCCCCGTAATGGCTGGCCTATAGGACACCCGAATTTTTTAGCGGGCTATCTGTTATTAGTTTTACCCCTAACTTTTTATTGGGGCGTTGATCAAAAAGGATGGCGGCGACTAGCCGCATGGGGAGCGAGTTTACTGTTATTATTCGTGCTTTATACCACCAGTTCTAGGGGTGGGTTTTTAGGTTTGTTCGTCTTGATAGTGGTGAGTATCCTGTTTTGGCTCCTTCAAAGTCACCCCAGTCAAAGAATACGGCGTTTGCTAATGGTAGGTGTGGCTCTAGTTGCGGTGGTGGTAATCCTTTTAAGTAATCCTAGAGTACAACAAATTATTCATCTTTCTTCTCCTCAAAATACCCCGGCTGTGCAAGTTACAGTGGATGGAGAAAGTCAAGAACGTCTGTATATGTGGCGATCAGCTTGGCAGATTTTTAAAGCACATCCTCTTTTGGGGATTGGTCCCGGCAATATGGCCAGGGTTTACGATCTTTATCGTCCCGTTGAAGCCGGTTTACTGCTCATCAATTTACAAGAGTTACATAGCACTCCTATACACATTACCGGAGAATTGGGGCTGATGGGATTGGCGGCTTATCTGCTCTTTTTAGGCTGTTGTACTCGATTATGGATTCGTTTATATCGTCATTGCACGGAACCGAAAAACCGTTATTTGCTTTATGGTATCGGGAGTAGTTTATTGGCTTATACGGTTTCTAGTTTGACCGATTATCAACTCGATAATATAGCCATCTGTGTGACGTTAATCGCCTTAATTGCACTGTTAATCAGATTGGCAGATCTTCATCAGTTGTCTATTAGTAAAGAATTTACTTCCTTGAGTCGGCGTTGGTACAGTTTAGGGGCAATAACGGTGATGGTAATCTCTATTATTCTTTGGATACCGGTTAGTAGAGCGATGAGTTTAGCGGTTGCCTCAGAGCGCAATTTTAATGCGGGAAAGATTGAGGAAGCTTATCAACAAGCATCTTTAGCCGCTACCTTAGTGCCTTGGGACCCTATTTATCATCTGCAAGCTGCCTATGAAGTTCTTAAGGTTCGAGATACCATTCAGGATGGTAAACTCTATCGAGATTTAACTGAAGATGCTATTAATAATTTTCAAAATTTGATTAATCAAGCGGCTCCTAATGATATTGCTTTTAACCAAGTTTTAGGAATGCTCTACCGAGATGTTAATAAGAGTGATCAAGCTATTAAATATCTGAGTAGAGGAGTTCAATTATTACCCCGTAGCCCCCTTTATACTTACTATTTATTAGGCAGAGAGTATCTCCAGTTGCAACAACGAGAAAAAGCGATTACTGCCTTAGCTTTACAAGGACTAATTCAACCGTCTTTTTTCTTTTATCCTTTATGGAATCAACCCGGTTTATCTGAAGTTAAAAAACCGGTAGCCGAAGAAACTATCCGATTATTTTCAATCCTCAAACAAAAAACGGATTCTCCAGATATTACTCAACAGATTGATGAAATTATTACTTTGATTAAATGGGATTCAAATTTTCCCTTAGAAAAAGCCGAAAAAAAACACCTAAATCCGTTAGTCAAAGCTTTATTATTGGCCAATTCTTCTCCTGAAGAATCCTTAACTATATTAAATCAAGCTCTTAAAGCCGAGCCAACTGCTGAACCTTTATTATTACTGCGGGCATGGATTGACCCAAAACAGTATTTAGGAGCTTATTTTCAGCAATTTTCTAATCAGTTAACAACAAGAGATAAAGAATTTTTAGAAAATAGTATTTATCGAAACCGAGACATTAAAACTTGGTTATCTAGTTTGCTACAACAACCCAAATCGGCTCCCAAAATTGCTTTAATATTAACCTATCGAAATTATCAGGGACGGAATTTAGCTTATATTCCTTTGCCTTCAGAATTACAAATTCCTATTATTGTGAATAAATTAAGTTTATTTCCGGAATTTTCTCGACTATATCCTCAACTAGATGAATTAATTAATCAAGTGAAAACTGAGCGGCTTAATCTTCCACATCCTCCTGATAATAAATACCAGTTACTATCAGTTATATTTCCCCCTTACCCTTATCCTAATCTTCTTTCGGAGCGGTAGCGGTTACTCTTCCATCAGCATATAGCGTTAATTTTCCGCCTAAATTTTCAATTTTATTTTTAGCAAATATTTTGGTTTTGAGATCTGAACTATTAACAAAAACCATAAACCAAGCCCCAACTTGAGCCGTTTTACTATCAGGCTTTTTGCTTAAAAAATTAACCGTATTTTCTGCTGATAGTGCTATACGTTCATCTCCAGCAATTTTAGCCCAGTTAGCCGCCATCTGATAAGACTGTTTAGCGGCTTTTGTATCTCCTAAAAATAAAAGTTCATCTACACCTTTATAAAGCCAGACTAAATAAGCCTCTGGAATATTAGGATTAAGGGATTTTAAACCTTCATTCATAATAGCAATAGTACGGTCTGGACGACCAGCATTAATAGAAGAAGCCGGAGAGATTCTCAGATAAGCCTGACTAAATTTAGGGTCATTCTGACTAATAATTTCTAGATAGTCAGGGCTTAAACTATATCCCGTGACTTTTCTAGCATCTTCATCACCGTAATACTGAATAAATTGTAAGAGACTCCAATCGGCTAATAAATTATCAAAACCCAAAGCGGGTAATTTTTTTAAAATATCTAATTTAACTTTTTCTAATCCTTCGGCTTGTTGATAATCAGATGCACTTAATCCAGATTTAGTCAAGGCTTGGAGTTTAGGTTGTTGGAGAGAGGTAATGCCGAAAAGACAACCGAGAATAACTACCGCTAATGTTAGATAGCTTTGAATTTCTTTAAAGTTTTGTAAAAGTCGGAAGTCGAAAGTCAAAGAGCGGGAATTGGTGATCCTTTTGCTGCCGGCAGTTGGTATTGGAGTTTGAAGTTGTCGGTACTCCTCACTTCCTTTGTCCGTGCTGAAGTTGAAAATCGGAAGTTTCATTGTTTTAATTTTTTAGTTATTATTACTAAAACTTTTTCAACTTAAAAAATTTTTCCCCCCTTGAGGCAAGAGGAGAATAGAGTAGGTTAAAAACCATCGCAAAATCATCTGGCCAACTTGCCTTAGCTTTTATTTAATGGCTTTGGTATCAGTAGGACAAGCGGCTTGAGCAGTGGCTGTACCAGCAGTAGCATCACCAGGAGTAGCAGCACTAGGATTAGTGGTTTGTTCGCAAATAACAGCACTAAATGTACCATCACTCATTTGACCTACAGCCGATTTGTAATCGAGAATATCGTTGTCGTAAGCGGTTTTGGCACTAGCTTTTTGGTTTGCACCAGTGGCACTCGCAGCAGTAGCTCCATCAGAAAAATCATAATATTGCCCTGTAACTTTGATGGGTAAGTTGCTTAGAGCCCCAAAAGTCGCTTCTTCTAAACGGTAAGCTTGTTGAGCGCGGTTGATAGCACCGAGGTTGTTTTTAGCTTCAGCTTGTCTGCCTTTAGCTACTTGTCCTAATAAGTTGGGTAATGCAATAGCGGCAAGAACACCGATGATAATAACAACAACCAATAATTCAATTAATGTAAAACCTTTATTATTTTTTTTGTTGAGGTGGTTAAGAAATTTAATTTTGAATTGAGAGTTCATACGCTTTTCCTTGGGGGCAGAAATAAAATTTTTTGGTTCTACATAGAACATACCCACTTTGGGAAAATTTCATATCACTTTATTTAAATTTTATCTAAACTTAATATTTTTCCCGAAAATATACTTAAGCTAAGCCCCTGAACATCAATAATAAATAATCAAAACTACCGTTTAGTTATTCCCTTTAAGAGAAAAGTTTGGGAGGGGTGGAGGAGTGTAGTCTTTTAATTTGAATAATGATAAAAATATATCTCCCCTTGAGGCAAGAGGAGAATAGAGTAGGTCAAAAACCATTGCAAGATTGTTTGTCTAACTTGCCTTAGCTTTTATTTAATGGCTTTGGTATTAGTAGGACAAGCGGCTTGAGCAGCGGCTGTACCAGCAGTAGCATCACCAGGAGTAGTGGCGCTAGGATTAGTGGTTTGTTCGCAAATAACAGCACTAAATGTACCATCACTCATTTGACCTACAGCCGATTTGTAATCGAGAATATCGTTGTCGTAAGCGGTTTTGGCACTAGCTTTTTGGTTTGCACCAGTGGCACTCGCAGCAGTAGCTCCATCAGAAAAATCATAATATTGCCCTGTAACTTTGAGGGGTAAGTTGCTTAGAGCCCCAAAAGTCGCTTCTTCTAAACGGTAAGCTTGTTGAGCGCGGTTGATAGCACCGAGGTTATTTTTAGCTTCAGCTTGTCTGCCTTTAGCTACTTGTCCTAATAAGTTGGGTAATGCAATAGCGGCAAGAACACCGATGATAATAACAACAACCAATAATTCAATTAATGTAAAACCTTTATTATTTTTTTTGTTGAGGTGGTTAAGAAATTTAATTTTGAATTGAGAGTTCATACGCTTTTCCTTGTGGTAGGGGTTAATTTTTTTCTTCTAGATAGAACATACCCACCTTACTCAACTTTCATATCACTTCTGAAAAATTTTTTTTTATTAAGAACTTCAGGTCGTTTTCCGAAAATATACTGAAGTTATGAAAAGACAGAAAGAAAAGCCCTCCCAGACTCACGAATAGCCGCTTAAGTTTACTATAGATATAGAGACAGCCTCTCAACAAATATAGGCTATGGTTAATTCATCAGTGATATTGGACAAATTAAAATGATTTGGCATCCACAGGCATATCAATCTCTCATCAATGGTGACTACAGTTTAGTACAGCAGTTTTATGAACAATTAATAGAAGCTGAACCCGAAAACGCCTCTCATTACTGGTATTTAGGGTTAGCTTATTTACTGACTCGACAAGAACCCGAGGCGCAAGCTACTTGGCTACTGGCCATGAGTCAAGGAGAAGAACAAGAACAACAAGAGTGGACAAGCCAATTAATAGAGATTTTGGATAGCGAAGCCCAACGGCAGCAGGAGCAAGAAAATTATCAGTTAAGTTGGCTAATTCGGGCACACCTTCGAGAAATAGTGCCGACGCTAATCAATAATTTATTAAACCTGATTCACCTTGAAATTTGCCTGAACTGCTACAGTCCAAAACACTTAGAAGATTGGGATGTGGTAGAAATTTTACAGTCAACTCCGACGGAGACACTCAACACAGACTTACTCTTGCAGGTATTATCGGAAGTTTTAGAATTTCCTGCCTTGCTCACTGTGGCATTTGTCAAAGCCAGTCAGCATCACATTCGTAAGTTTGATATATTTTTTACCACTGTCAATCAGGTGGTGCTTAAAATAGCATACGATCGTTTACAAGCCGCCTATGCGGCTGATCTCACTGAAATATGTTTAGAAGCACAACCAGACAATATATATTTAGTTGATCAACTTTTTTGGTTTAATTTCATGGCTAAACGATATCCTCAAGCTAGAAAAGCGGCCGAAAAATTTTATCAGCAAGCCGAATCCTTGTCTTTAAAGGTTTTTGGACAATATAAATTGTTACAAATTTTATTGCATAGTGGAGCTTGGCTAGAAACACAGTCAATGACAAAAGACTATATAGCTTCACTGCAACAGATGCTTAAAGCTGGGCTTGAGTCTATTGATTCAGTGGTGAAAGCCGCTCTACAAGGCATGGCCATGCCTTTATATTATCTTCAAGATAATCCAAGGGAAAATCGCGCTTTACAAAATCAACTCTCTCGTCTTTTTCAAGACAATGTGCAGAATTTGCAGGGGATGCCCAATCGAATTGAGGTTAAAAGACTTCAACCCCATCGTTTAAAAATTGGTTATATCGCCCACACCCTTAGAAGACATTCTGTCGGTTGGTTAAGTCGCTGGCTACTGCACTATCGAAATCGAGACTCTTTCGAGGTAGCACTTTATCTAGTCAATCAACCAGAGGATGAATTAACCGAGGCTTGGTTTCGTCAAAAAGCGGACCTGACCTATAATTTTTCTAACGAACGAGCAATCGCTCTCCAGATTGAAAAAGATGAGATTGATATTCTCGTTGACCTCGACAGTATTACCAATGTTATCACTTGTCAAGTCATGGCCTTAAAGCCCGCACCCCTACAAGTGACTTGGCTTGGGTTAGATGGTTCGGGGGTACCGGCGATCGATTATTACATCGCCGATGATTATGTTTTGCCCCAGGAAGCGCAAGACTACTATCACGAAAAGATTTGGCGTTTACCTCATTGTTATCTGGCTGTGGATGGGTTTGAAAGTGGAGTTCCTACTCTTCGACGAGAACATTTAAATATTCCTAGTGAGGCGATCATTTATTTAAGCGTCCAAACCGGGCTTAAACGTCATCCCGATACGATCCGCTTACAGATGAAAGTCCTCAAGGAAGTTCCCAATAGCTATCTGTTGGTTAAAGGAGCAGGACAAACCGAAAAAATTGAACAATTATTTCTTAGTATTGCTTCAGAAGAAGGAGTTTCACCAAACCGAATCAGATTTTTATCTACTGTTGCCAGCGAAGAAATTCATCGAGCTAATTTAACCATTGCTGATGTGGTTTTAGACACCTTTCCCTATAATGGAGCAACCACCACCTTAGAAGTTTTGTGGATGGGAATACCTTTAGTGACCCGTGTCGGTCAACAATTTGCCGCCCGCAACAGTTATACTTTTATGATTCACGCCGGGTTAACTGAGGGCATTGCTTGGACTGATGAAGAATATATACAATGGGGAATAAAACTGGGAACTGATGAAAGGTTACGACAACAGATTGCTTGGAAATTGAAAAACGGCAGAAAAACCGCTCCTTTATGGAATGCTCAACAATTTACTCGAGATATGGAGAATGCTTATCAGCAAATGTGGGCTAAATTTAATACATAAGTAATAGGGGGTAGGAAAATGAGTTGGCATCCACAAGCATATCAATCTCTGATCGCAGGTGACTACCTATCAGTACAAAATTGTTATGAACAATTGGTAGAAACTGAACCCTCTGAACCTTCTCATTATTGGTATTTAGGACTAAGCTATTTACTGACAACAGAAGAAGAACAAGCACAAACCACATGGCTACTGGCTATGAGTCAAGGAGAAGAAGAAGAAATACAGCAGTGGACAAGGCGATTAATTGAGATTTTAGAGACCGAAGCTCAACGTCAGCAAGAGCAAGAAAATTATGAGTTAAGCTGGTTAATTCGGGCACACATTCGAGAGATTGAACCGAGTTTAATTAATAACCTGCTAGAGCTTATTGATTTAGAAATTGAGTTAAATCGTTTTAGCCCGGAATTGTTAGAAGAATGGGAAATTGTCGAAGGGTTGCTACAAAGCCGCCCAGATTTAGTTAATACGGAATTACTTTTAAAAGTTCTTGCTAAAATTCTCTATTTTCCCGCTCAACAAATTATCGCTTTCACCAGAGCCTGTGGCCATCAGATCAAAAATACTGACGACTTGATCAAGATAGTTATGTCAGTAGCTAACCTGATGGCTCATGAAAATAAACGCCCTTCTTATGCTGTCGATCTTACCAAAATTTGTTTAGAATTAAAACCTCAAAGTCTCGACCTACTCGACCATCTTTTCTGGTTTTATAATATTGCTGAACGTTTTTCCGAGGCTCTAAATTTAGCCTATCAGTCTTATGAAATGGTTAGCACTGTTGGGTTGAAATTGTATAATAATTATAAAATTTTATCGATTCTTTTGCAGACAGGTGCTTGGCTCGAAATCGATGATATCGCTCAACGTCATAAGCAATTACTTAGAGATTTTATTCAAACTCAACCAAAGTCTCTAGAGCCGCTCGTCAGTGATTTTTTGCAAAATATCACGATGCCTTTATTTTATTTAGAAGATAACCCTTCAGAAAATCGTAGTTTAATTAATAAAATTTCCCAACTCTTCTCAAGAAATTTAGAAAATAGTTTGGCGACTTCTCAGCCCTTATCTCCTAAAATTGCTTCTGGACTATCTCAAAAATTAAAAATTGGTTACATTGGGCATACTTTTAGAAGGCATTCTGTAGGCTGGTTATGTCGCTGGTTATTCAATTATTATAACCGAGAAAATTTTGAATTTATTATTTATTCTCTTAGCAAACAAGAAGATAACTTAACCCTACAGTGGTTTAAACCTAATGCAAAATTAATCTGTTTTAGCTCACCAAATCCTCAAGCTATTGCTCATATAATTGAAAAAGATAAAATAGATATTTTAGTAGATTTAGATAGCTTAACTCATAATATCACTTGTCAAGTTATGGCTTTAAAACCGGCACCTGTACAAGTAACTTGGTTGGGATTAGATGGATCTGGACTACCGACTATTGATTATTTTATTGCTGATCCTTATGTATTACCGCCAGATGCTCAAAACTATTATCAAGAAAAAATTTTCCGTTTGCCAACCACTTATTTAGCTGTTAGTGGATTTGAAGTCGGCGTGTCAACTCTAAAACGCCAACAGTTAGACATTCCTGACGGAGCTTTTGTCTACTTAAGTGTGCAAACGGGGTTAAAACGTCATCCTGATACGATCCGCTTACAGATGAAAATCCTTAAAGCCGTTCCTGATAGCTATTTGTTGATTAAAGGAGCAGGAAATTTCGAAAAAATTCAACAATTATTTGTTAGTATTGCTTCAGAAGAAGACGTTTCTCCAAACCGTTTAAGATTTTTATCACAAGCTCCCACAGAAGAGATTCATCGAGCTAATTTAGCCATTGCTGATGTGGTTTTAGACACCTATCCCTATAATGGAGCAACCACCACCTTAGAAGTTTTGTGGATGGGAATACCTTTAGTGACCCGAGTTGGTGAACAATTTGCCGCCCGCAACAGTTATACTTTTATGATTAATGCTGGCTTAACTGAGGGCATTGCTTGGACTGATGAAGAATATATACAATGGGGGGTAAAACTGGGAACTGATGAAAGGTTACGACAACAGATTTCTTGGAAATTGAAAAACGGCAGAAAAACCGCTCCTTTATGGAATGCCCAACAATTTACTCTAGATATGGAGAATGCTTATCAGCAAATGTGGAGAACATATTTAGAAAATAATAGTTAACTTTTTGAACAAAAAATAATTTAAATTTTAGGGGTTGAAACAGTAGGATTGACAGGAAGAACTACTGTAAAAGTTGTTCCTTGATGCAGTATACTTTCCACAGTAATTTGTCCGTGATGATTTTCCACAATAGCACGAGCGATGGCTAATCCTAATCCCGTGCCACCATTCATGCCATTTTGATTGTGATAACGGGATGGATCGACGCGATAGAAGCGATCAAAAATATGAGCTAAAGCCGAGTCAGGAATTCCATTTCCCGTATCTTTAACCTTAACTTGTAAGTAAGTTTGGCGCTCACGTTTCACCTGTTTTAATTGTATTTCAACCGAAGGGCTTTGTAAATTTTCCCTTGTATTTTTTTGTTCTTGCTCAGGCTGAAAGTTTAAGTCAGAATTTTTTTTAGCATTAGAGCCAGTATGTTCTAACGCATTACTAATTAAATTAGTAAATAAACGCGCTAACTGATCCCAATCTCCCTGTAAAGTAAATACCTCATCTGTAACATGAAGCGCTCTATCTTGAGGTTCCACTAAATGTAAAGATAAGAAAATTTCCTTTTGTTGGGCATAAATCCGTTGTTCTTCAATTACCTCAATCAACAAAGCATCGAGAGGCACCGGCTTATAATTGGGTTGAATGATCCCACTATCAGAACGCGCCAAAAATAACAAATCATTGACTAAATTTCCTAATCGTTGTGTCAGACGTTCTATCACTCTCAATTGTCGTTGCTGTAATTGAGGTTCAGCTTCAGGATAGGCTAATGCCATCTCAACATTGGTTTGAATCATAGCGATAGGATTTCTTAATTCATGGGAAGCATCAGCCGTAAATTGTTTCAAACTTTGATAAGATTCTATGACGGGTTGAATAGCAATTCCTGATAGAAACCATCCCATTGCTGCCACACAAATTACCATTAAACTTGTGCCAATCGTTAAATCTAAAAATAATTGGCGAATCGGTTTAGTGACTTCAAACCAAGGATGACTGACTCGAAGATATCCTAAAACATGATGATTAATTTCTACGCGCTCTGTTACCTGCCGCAATAGGTGATCTCGAGATAAATAAACAGTTTTTCCATTGCGGTTAGGGTGAAGAGGAATACTCAAGGGTTCGGAAAAAGTTGACCAAATTAACTGCCCTTGTGAGTCAAACCATTCTAAGTCAATATGGTCATCTTCTACTGCACTAGCATTATCATGAAAACTGGCTTCTACATTGACCCAATAACGTCCTTCAGACACAGGAACTTGTTGAATGACTAAAGAACGGTTGACCACTTCTATCACGTGATTGAGGGTATCATCAATTCGATCAATGAGGGTAGTCCGAACATATAGATAAACGCCCGTAGCAAATACCAGCAGTAAAATTGCTGTAATGGTGGTGTACCACAAAGCTAAACGCCGGCGAGTGGCTTGAAACATAAGCTTAATTAATAATTGATCATTGACTAAGTCCCACCGACTTAATGACTAACGAGTAATGACTAATGACTCAAGTTGAGACAGGCAAAGCCTATCTTAGTTTTCTTCTTGAGAAATTCCCGCATTTTTGAGTAATTCTTGCAGTCTGACTATTTCTTGTTGAGCGATTTCCGCCCGTTGACGTTCTTGTTCGGCCCGTTGATGTTCTTGTTCGGCCCGTTGACGTTCTTGTTCGGCTTTAACTTCAGCTTGCTGAATTCGTTGTTGATCTTGGGCAATGCGTTCAGGTCCCCATAATAATAGATTTCCCTGTTCATCCCACCACCTTAACCAATGGGTAGTTAAATTTAATCGTGTTCCATGCCAAACCCCTAAATATAATCCTATCGACTCGATAAAATATCGTCCTTGACCATCAGGAGATTGTATTTCATAGTCTTGTTGTCCGAGTTGCCGGACTTCGAGTCTTCCGGAATCTGGCTCAAAAATGACATAAGTTGGCACTTTGATAATTTTTTCATAAAACCACAATTTGCCATAAGGGTAAATGGGTCGAATCGAATATTCTCCCCCTTCGGTTTCTGAAAGAAATTCCATGACAATAGCGGGAACTTCTCCCTCTGTATGAGGAGTATAACTACGGCGAATTGTCCCATCTGCTACTGGGAAGACTCGAGGCACAAAAAACCAATCAGGGGCTTTCAGTACAATTTTACTGTCTACCTTCACACAAATGCCCATGTTAACTGCAATGAGCATTTCAGGGGTAACCAGTCCAGATAATTCGAGCGCTTCTGTGAGAGCAGATGCCAGCAGAGGTTGACTAATATTATCCACAGGGTCATCCGGTAAGATGTAGTCATCTGGTAGCTTTTCCCAGATAATTCTTGGTGTTTTTTGTAATTCTACCGTTGATGTCATTGTGTTTTTCGCTACTCATCTTTTTTTTAGCTTAACCGATGGTAGCCCACTGGGTTATGACCTTACCCTCTGGTCAGATGAATTTTCTCTTGCCAAAATAGAAGTAAAAAGAGGCTTAAAAATTCTTAGGAGACAGCTAGTATGAAAGGAAATTTAATTATCGGGGGTATTGTCTTAGCTGTAGTGGGTATTGTCATGGGAGTCACCAACCCTAAACCCTCAGCTTACAAGGAATATATATCTGAAAAATTGCTTCTTGAAGGAGAAAAAGCTCTTTGTAAGCAAACCGAGGTTTGTCACGACCAATCAACTCCAGCTATCTTAAATCCTTTGATAAAAAGGGTTAAAGATAAAATCGCCAAGCCAGCTATAGAAAAAGTGATCGAAGAAACAACGACTCGTCAAAATTTAATCTTTTTTAGTATTTACACAACAGAAATATCCGATATAGAAACCATAAAAACCCTAGGAGCTTTTAATTATTTTTTGACTTATTCAAGTTAAATATCTTTAAATTTACTGTTTTTTTTAAAATAAAGTAAATTGATTATTTTTAACTGAATTAAATATCCATAAATATGAGGATTTACTTGTTTATTTATTTGCCAATAATAATATTATAGTTATTGAATAAAAAAGGGTATTTGTTCTTAATTATTTTGCCGGAGGATAAGCTCCTAGGAGTGCCTTTTTTACCGAGAACTGGTGAATTGTACAACCAGTTTAGTTTTTCTACTCATCTGCTGAGTCCCCCGGCCGGAAGCTTGGGGAAAAGTTAGAGACAATAATTTTTTAACAATTGAGATCAAGGTGATCCCCAACTCTGATAGACTTTTGACTGAAGTAGAAGACCACTCAGCCGAAAATTCGTGACTCATTTGGGAGGAAAAATCCGTGGAAAATACGCTAGGTTTAGAGATTATAGAAGTTGTCGAACAAGCGGCGATCGCTTCGGCAAAATGGATGGGCAAGGGCGAAAAAAACACTGCTGACCACGTAGCTGTAGAAGCTATGCGGGAGCGGATGAATAAAATTCATATGCGGGGACGCATTGTCATTGGAGAAGGGGAACGGGATGAAGCTCCCATGCTCTATATTGGCGAAGAAGTAGGGATCTGTACCCGAGAAGATGCCAAAGACTATTGTAACCCCGATGAATTAGTGGAAATTGACATTGCTGTTGACCCCTGTGAAGGAACAAACCTAGTTGCTTACGGACAAAACGGTTCAATGGCTGTTTTAGCCATCTCCGAAAAAGGGGGATTGTTTGCGGCTCCTGACTTTTATATGAAAAAATTAGCGGCTCCCCCAGTCGCTAAAGGTCATGTCGATATTAATAAATCCGCTACCGAAAACCTGAAAATCCTTTCTGATTGCATGAATCGCTCCATTGAGGAGTTAGTAGTGGTGGTGATGGACCGTCCCCGTCACAAAGAACTGATTCAAGAAATTCGTCAAGCCGGGGCCCGAGTTCGACTGATCAGTGATGGGGATGTGTCTGCTGCTATTTCCTGCGCTTTTTCCGGGACAAATATTCATGCTTTAATGGGAATAGGGGCTGCTCCTGAAGGGGTGATTTCTGCGGCGGCTATGCGCTGTCTGGGGGGTCATTTCCAAGGACAGTTAATCTATGATCCCGAAGTCGTGAAAACAGGCTTGATCGGCGAAAGCAAAGAGGGTAATATTGCTCGACTCAAAGAGATGGGCATTAACAATCCTGACCGGGTTTACAATTGTGAAGAGTTAGCCAGTGGAGAAACAGTTCTGTTTGCCGCTTGTGGGATCACTCCTGGAACTTTGATGGAAGGAGTCCGTTTCTTTCACGGTGGAGCCAGAACCCAAAGTTTAGTTATCTCTACCCAATCTAAAACGGCTCGCTTTGTTGACACAGTACATTTGTTCGACGAACCCAAGACCCTACAATTACGATAGAAGATAGTCATAAGTCATTAGTCGTTAGTCTTGCACTAATGGCTACTGACTTGTCTCTCAAGAGTATATAAAATTTTTTTTATAAAGTTTGTTTGCGAAACCTTTTTTTAAGAACCGATTGCGTCTAAATTGCAACAATTAGAGACATCAGCAATTATCTCGTGCATGTAATTTTTATTACCTTACATTAGAAGACAAGAAACGTTAGGAGAACACAATGAATATTGTTGTAGTGGGCCTGAGCCATAAAACAGCCCCGGTCGAAGTCCGTGAAAAATTGAGCATTCCAGAAGCCAAGCTCGAAGAAGCCTTGGCTCATTTACGTAGCTATCCCCATATCACTGAAGTTGCTATCCTCAGTACCTGTAACCGTCTAGAAATTTATGCGGTGATTAGCGAAACGGAACAGGGTGTTATAGAAATTAGTCAGTTTTTATCAGAGAAAGGCCACATTCCTCTTCATCATCTGCGCCGACATCTGTTTATCTTGCTGCACCAAGACGCGGTGAGACATTTAATGCGAGTAGCCGCCGGACTAGAAAGTTTAGTCTTAGGCGAAGGACAAATTTTAGCCCAAGTGAAAAATACTCACAAGCTGGCTCAAAAATATCAAGGGATAGGACGACTTTTAGACCGTCTGTTTAAACAAGCGATGACGGCCGGCAAACGGGTTCGTACTGAAACCAGTATTGGCACTGGGGCAGTTTCTATCAGTTCGGCGGCAGTAGAATTGGCTCAAATGAAGGTGATTGATATCTGTCTTTGTCGGGTGGTGATTATTGGGGCCGGTAAAATGTCCCGTCTGTTGGTCAAGCATTTGTTGTCAAAAGGGGTAACAAAAATTGCCATCGTTAACCGCTCTCTACGACGAGCAGAAGAGTTGGCCAGTTTGTTTCCTGAAGCACAACTACAGCTACACCCCCTAGAAGAGATGATTAGTGCTGTTTCCGTGTCGGATATCGTTTTTACCAGTACAGGGGCAACAGAACCCATTCTCAACCGCGCTCTTTTAGAACCGGTGATCGAGATCAATCAGTCTTTAATGCTAGTGGATATCTCTGTCCCTCGTAACGTGGATGCAGATGTTCATGGCTTAGAGCCTATTCAGGCTTATAATGTTGATGATTTAAAGGCAGTGGTGGCGGCTAACCAGGAAAGTCGCCGTCGCCTAGCTCAAGAGGCTGAAGGGTTGTTAGAAGAAGAAGTAGAATCATTTGAATTGTGGTGGCGATCGCTTGATACCGTCCCCACGATTAGTTGTTTACGAGATAAGGTGGAGACGATCAGAGAACAGGAATTAGAAAAAGCACTCTCCCGTTTAGGGACAGAATTTGCTGAGAAACATCAAGAGGTTATAGAAGCGCTCACCCGAGGGATTGTCAATAAAATTCTTCATGAACCAATGGTACAATTGAGGGCGCAGCAAGATATAGAGGCTCGCAAACGATGTTTACAGTCGTTGCAAATGTTGTTTGATTTGGATGTAGAAGAACAATATATCTAGAAAAAATTTAGAACAGATGTAGAGACGTTGCATAGAGCGTCTCTACTAGAGTTATGGGTTTAGATGCTACAACTGTCATCCACCATCTGTATATTTTTATTAATCAATTTGCCAAAGATTGCCGCTTTTGTGTTAATTTTTTTCCCAAGCTATTCTATTATAGATCTTGCTAATCCTACCCTGATTGACAATATCCGTATAATTATCCGCCTATACAGGTATTAATTTATACCTGAGAAAGCTCTTAAAATTCGGATGGAAAAATTACCCGGGTCTGTTATTCTGTAATACGTGTACCTCTCTACACACATTTCATCTTTACTGTGTCACAGTTAAACGTCTGCTTCTGCTTATTGAATGAGTGTTACGGCTCAAGATTTTTAGATTAACTCCCTAGCTCAAAGTCAGGGTCAGTATTTTTTCTGAAACCGAGAGCGTAATCTCACATAAATTCAGTGATTTTGCTCACACCATTTTTTCTTAATTGGAGTGATCATAATAAAGTAACGAAACATGAATCGCTGTTGCTATTTGAGCCACCGCTAATCCTAGGTTAATTCGTGTAGCTCATCATCATTCATCTCTTGGCCTAATCGTGCCACTTGTTCCTCAAAGGAGGTGTTAATACGCTCATAAGGATCAGTCATAGCAACAGACTCAGGTATGCACTCTAAAAGCGCTCCTTTTCGGAAAATGGGCTGTGCAATTTGTAGATACAGATTAAGCACCTGTGTCTAGCCCTCTTAGAAAGTCAGAAAAATCATGGATGTAACTTATTATACCATAAAACACCTAATTCTCTGCGATTGGTTTGAATCTCCCTCTAAAGATAGAGTAAAGGCCGTTAAAAAAATCCCTTTTTGGAAAAAGTTGACTCCTTTGAAATGGCTTCGAGTCCGTATTGATCAGATTCAAGTGTCTGATCCCGCCTTAGCTCATCGAATCTGTCAATTAATTCCGGCTCAGTGCCCTTTTGCTCGTGATCTTAAGTGGTTTGGACAGACTTTAGTCACCATTCCTCCACTATGTAAGATTAATCCTCTTTATGAGGAGTTAATGGCACTGCGTTGGCGTGCATTGTGTTATTTAGCTGATGAATGTGGTCAAGATATCAGTGCTTACTGCTAAGATGGTAAGTCTACCTTTCTGATTCAACGAGAGGGACAAGCCTCAATTATGGCAATTATTGCACTGAAAGCCTGGTATCTACCCGACTACGAACCCATCACAGAAGTTATTAAACGTCCTCACGATTTACGCTTGAGTCGTAGTAGTTTGCTCAAGTCAGGATTACGGGCTGATATCTTAGATGATAATCAACTCATCCGAGAGTCAACTTGGTTTCAACGTTACCTTGAAGGAGAAAGCGTTGAATTTTATATCGAGGGAAGTGGCGGCTATGTTGTTTCTAACTTGGATTTAATTTCTCAGGAAGTTTATTTGACCAAACTCGATTTTAGTGCCATATTAGACCCGGTTATTTATTTTAGTCCCCAAAGCCAATATCCTGAATCGAGTGAAATTTTACGGGAAGTTTTAACGGAAGTTATCAGCACCCTCAATAAGAAATCCCGTTTACCCCTCACTCTAGAAGAAACGCCACGTCCGAGTGAGACTCCAGTACGCTTAAGTGATGCTCAACTGCGGAAAATTCGTAAGAGTTTGTTGTTTATTGCTGATGGAACCGCTATTAATGAGGTAGAATCAGTTTTATTGCTCAGTTCGAATGTTTGTGTAGAATTAGGTTATGCTTTAGGTTGTAAGCGTTCAGCCCAAATTTTATGGGTTTATCAAGAGCGGCAACAAATTAGTGGACAATTGCCTTTTGATTTATCTCAACATCAACAACTCCCCTTTACAACCAAAGCGCAGTTAAATAAAGTTCTGCCTGATGTAATCAAAAATTTATTGCAACGGTTTAAGTTGTTCTCCTAGTGGCAGATAATAGGGAAAGATTTAAAAGGATTATAGAGCTATGGCTAGAAAACCCGACGAATACGCAATATATTTATTTTTATCCAGTGGTCATCGAGAAGAGGTCCGGTTTCCGACTATTCAAGATTTTCAAAAATGGTATACGAGTGAGATAGTTCCGAAAGCCGAGTCTAAAGATTTTATTAATGTTCCCATCAAAAATATTCAGGGTGAGTATATGGTTGTTCGCCCTGCTAATATTGTAGCCATTCGGGTAGAACCTGTCTATTTTGGCAGTGTAGATCGAGAACCGGATCTGTAATTAAGCTGGCACGCATAAAAATTCTCTATTGAGACAAGGGAACACCGGCTCTGGGATCGGCAAGCAGGGAAGGAATTTGAGCTTTAGAAGGCGTGAGGGGGAAATAAGAGCTTAAATATTTTATAAGTCTCTTATTTTTAGTTGAATTAACTAAACCAAAAAACGGCTGTATTACCTGCATCTAAGTTAGAACTAATATTAGCGGCACTAAATCCAGTAGTTGAATTTAAAGTAACTAAAAGTGTGCCTGTACCAAAACCCGTATTGCCGCTAATTCCATCACCCACACGGAATAATGTCTTAGTGCCAGAGGTAACAACATCAATGTTAGCAATATTCGTAAAACTCAGTTGATCACCACCAGTGCGGGAAAATTGATTGACGGTATCGCTGCCATCACCTGAGTTATAGCTAATGAGATCAAAAGCATTATCACTATTGCCTAAATTGAGAAGATCATTACCCGTACCGCCAATTAAAGTATCACTACCCAAGTCGCCGCTAAGAGTATCATTCCCCCCATCACCTTTGAGTATGTCATTACCTGTAGCGCCGTTTAGGATATCATTCCCTGCACCACCGCTTAGCGTGTCATTCCCCGTACCACCAGTTAGAGTATCATTCCCTGTGCCGCCCGTAAGATTGAGACTAGCTCCAAATTCAAAGGCCCCGCTATCTATGCGCCCGTCTGCGCGAAAAGCCCCCCTTCCATCCGTCGTTAAGCCGGTATTTACCCCATTATTGATCGCTGGACTGTTAGTCAGCAAGGCACGGGTTAAAAAGCCGCCGCCATTATCTTGCAATGCTCCCAATAGAGGATCAGCGAGAGTGACACTGTTGGTAACATTTAAATCACTCGGATCATTAGGATTTTTAGGCGGCCATTGAAAATTGCCGCCACCATCAGAAAATTGTGCCCCTGTATGGTTTTTAATATTCCAGTTATTACCGCCATTAGCCGCCGTATTATAGGCAACAATGGTATTGGTAAGCTTGGTACTAGCACCACCACCCCAAAAAGCTCCTCCCTGAAAACCCGCTTGATTATTAGCAAAAGTGCTATTAATAATATTAACGGGATTAGAACCATTAATCAGGGCAGCCGCACCCCCTAAACCGCCGCCTAAACCATCATCGGCTTTGTTATCAGAAAAAGTGCTATTGATAATACTACCGGGTGAGGTTTCTCCAACCCATAAACCCCCCCCTTGACTCAAGGCTAAATTGTTAGCAAATGTCGTATTGCTAATAGTAAATTGACCATTTCCGAGCCGTAACCCACCACCTAAAGCGTCTCCTTTACCATCCTTAATCACCTGATTATTAATAATTTGGGAACGGTCAATAAATATCTTATCTGGGGCATAAGTAAAGAGAAATAATCCTCCTCCTTGTCCTGCGCCTTTATTCCCTTCAAAGCGGCTGTTAGTAATAGTAATATTGCCGCCGATAGAATCATTAGTATAAGCACTCGCTCCATCAGTATAAATAGCCCCACCATAACCCTTAGTTCCGTTACCTGAAGCACCGGCAGTTGTATCATTATTCGTGAAGGTAGAATCAGTGACCGTTAATGAACCTAAAAGACTATTAATTGCTCCTCCATTAATTCCTTTATTATTAATAAATTGGGAACTTGTAACCGTCAAACTGCCTTCACTTTTAGTGGCTATCGCGCCGCCGCCTCGTTCGCTACCAGCCGATGTGCCGTCATTGGCATTAAATGTACTATTAATGACTGTGGTATTGCTGCGCCATCCCGTAAAAATGCCCCCACCAAAGGCGGCAACATTGTTATTAATTTTGCAATTCTCTACCGTTAAAGTGGTGTAGGTTGCTGTTTTAATGCCTGCTCCTGCGCTAGACTCGTTGTTGGGGTCTGTTCCGTTCAGTTTGCCGTTAGCAATGGTTAAGTTCTTAAATTTTACATTTGTTGCTTGATAGTTCGCGTCGTTGAATACCTCAAAAACGCGGCTAGTATTATTGCCACTGATAATTAAATTGGCAGCTTGTGTTCCGTCAATGATTATATTTTTATTAATGTTTAATTGTCCACTCGTTAGGCTGATAGTTTTATTAGCTAAAGTCGAGGAGAATGCAATGGTATCTCCGGCTTTAGCATCTGCTATAGCTTGCCTTAATGAACCGACTCCACTATCTGCATTATTGGTTACTGTAATGATTGACATGACTCAAGAATAGTTGTAATTCTATCTGGATTATATGATAAAATTTTACTCGATAAAAAATCAAAATTCACAGCAGTAAACCTACTAAATTTATTAAAAAAAATTATTGTTTTTGTATTTTTTTGAGAAAAAACCTATTTAAATTTGAACTCTATATAGCGGATTTTATAGCAAACCGAGTTTGACATTGCCTGACGAGTAGAGACATGGCAGTCAAAGCCTTTACAGGGATGTGGTATGGTCCGCATTTTCATGAATCGTGATCCGTATTTACTCTCTTGAATAAAAGTCGCAAGAGTCAGGTATTGATAGTAATATTGTTTTAAATAAATCTTAAATTATTGACTCAAAAAAAATCTATTTTTAATTCATTAAAAATATTTGAGGAACAATTAATGATAAAAGTTAATCATAGCTTATAATGATGTGAGTTTTCAGTTAATCTTTTAATTGAGATTAGGACGGATGAAAAATAAAATAATTGCTTCTCTTTTTTGCTTAGGAATCCTTGGTTTACCGGCTAGTCTAATGATGGCTCAAAATATCAGCTTGTTCCCAGTGGAACAGGTGACAGATATGACATTAGGACTCGATGAGCAACTGTGGAACAATATCGGTAAACCTGGAGATAAACAGGCACTATTAGCGGCAGTCGATCATAGTTTAAGATATCTCAATACCCCTAGTGCAGAGAAAGCTTATGCTAATTATCCCGTCCCTGGAATTACCCGCGATCGCGTCCGTCGTTCTTTGATTCGTTTTCGCACCTTATTAGTGAATTCTAGAACTCCTCAAGAGCTACAAGCCGCCGTACAACGGGAGTTTATATTATATCAATCAGTGGGCAATAATAGCCAAGGAACGGTACATTTTACAGGGTATTTTGAACCCATTTATCGAGCCAGTCGTGTCCCGACTGCTGAATATCGCTATCCGCTTTATCGTAAACCCTCTAATTTTAATAGTTGGAAGAAGCCCCATCCTACTCGTTTAGAGTTAGAAGGAGAAGACGGATTATTAGGTAAAAAAAGTCCTCTGTCTGGGTATGAATTAGTTTGGTTAAAAGATCGTTTAGAAGCCTATTTAGTACAGGTTCAGGGTTCAGCTAAGTTAATTCTTCCTGATGGAAAAATGATGACAGTGGGATATGATGGGATTACTGATTATCCTTATGTGAGTCTGGGAAAAGAGTTAATTAATGATGGGATTTTTCAGCCTGATGAGTTGAGTTTACCGGTATTAATTGATTACTTACAAAAAAATCCTGAGAAACTGAATGTTTATATACCGCGTAATAACCGTTATATCTTTTTTAGGGAAACAAATGGCGCACCCGCACAAGGGAGTATCGGAGTTCCAGTAACAGCAGAGCGATCAATTGCTACTGATAAATCTATCATGCCGCCTGGAGCATTAGCTTTAATAAATACTCGTATTCCTTATTTAAATAATGGGGTAATGGAGACTCGCCAAGTCAGTCGTTATGTATTGGATCAGGATACCGGAGGCGCGATAAAAGGAGCCGGAAGAGTTGATATTTTTATGGGTACTGGAAAACAAGCCGGAGATAGAGCAGGTTTAATTAGTAATACAGGGGAGTTGTATTATTTGTTGTTGAAGAATTAAAACCTCGAGCTTCTTGTTTTTTTACGCTTTTATTAGATGAGTTTTAGCAATATAGTTGTGGCTAAGTCCCGATGGCTAGAAGCAAAAGTTATCAACCGGATTTATCAAATATTTAACGATTTACAAAAGTGTCCTTTCATAGTACCCTAGTTGGTTTCCTATTACAAACGTAGAGGACTGGATTAATGTTATTCGAGGAGATTTGAAACAACATACAACAGCACCAATTGTTAGATTTGATTATAGCGATTTAATTTATGACAATGCTTGGGAACCTCAAATTGTATATTCCAGCTTAACAGATATAAAAATTAATTTTTGTAAAAATTTGGCTCATTCTTCTTTTATTATTGCGGAAAACCTCTATAAATGTAAAGAAACGACCGTTTTTTTATTCCCTAGAATAACAAGAAGGACATTGCATAGTTCCTATGCTGCCATTGATTAGTTCATTAAGCAAGGTAATAAAACATAAGTACCGACCGCTTCTAGCTTTTTTGCTGGCCATTGTCCTCGTGGTTCTGCCAGCTTTTCCCCTCCGGAGTCAATCTGAGAAACTTACTCCTAATCCGGCGAACCCCTCGGTCGTGGCGGATGGTAGTACCTACAAAGTTGTGCCCTGCGACCAGTTGAGCAAAATTCCCGGTGAGGACAAAAAAGACGACCTACTGACTCAGATCCTAGGTGACAATCTCTTTGCTTCAGGGAATCAAGAAGGCAAGGACTATGAATGTGGCTATCTGACCGTACCGGAAGTCCACAGCCAGCCTGGGGGCAAAACCCTCCAAGTGGCTATCGCAATCATCAAAAGTACCAACCCAAAGCCCGGTGAGCCGTTGATTCTGTTTCAGGGCGGACCGGGTGGGTCGAGTCTGGATTTGTTTCCCCGTCTGTTTACCTTAAAGGGCGATGAATCGGTGCAAAAGCTCCGGGCACAGAGGGACTTGATCGCCTTTGAAAAGCGGGGGAATCACTATTCTAAACCGAGATTAAACTGTCCAGAATACAAGGAATCCCAGACCGCAGGGACACCAGAGGAACAAGCCAAGGAACGGGCCGGTCTACAAGCCTGTCGGGATCGTCTGACCCGTCAAGGAGTCAATGTTGCCGCTTTTAACAGTGTCGAAAGTGCCCATGATGTAGCCGCTTTAGCAAAAGCATTAGGGTACAAACAGATCAACCTCTATGGCGTGTCCTACGGAACCGAGTTAGTACAGCACGTTATGCGGCAACATCCCGAAATCATCCGCAGCGTGATTCTAGATGGAATTGTGCCTGCCGAGCCGGCTATCGAATCGCAAACGGCGGTCATTTTGGATCGGCTGATTACCCAAGTCGATGTTGCCTGTGCCGCCGACTCCGACTGCAAAGCCCTTTACCCTGATGTTAAGGGCACTTTTGCTGCCACCTATGATCGCTTGAATCAGACACCGGGGTCGGTCAAATTACTGAATTCAAAGAAACAAATAGAGACTCAGAAGGTCACTGCCGATGACCTCGCCTCAACCATTTTTTTGATGGCCTACGATAGTGGTGCGCCCTTTGTCCTCCCGGCTCTGATTTATCAGGCAAGTGAGGGGAACTTTACGTTGATGGCTCCGTATGTTTACTTAGCGATGCTCTCCGGCGATAGCATCACCCAAGGCACTTACTTTTCCGTAAAATGCTCCGAAGATGTTCCTTTTGCAAAGGGCTTGGAGGTGAACGGAGTTGCCCCTTACGCCAAGCAGTGGGGAGGCAAAATCTATGAGGAAATGGTGGCAAAATGTAAGGTCTGGAACGTGCCCGCCATTGCTCAGTCCGCACACAAACCCGTCGTCAACGACATTCCGGCGTTGCTGCTCAACGGTCACTTTGACCCCATTACCCCGCCGATCTTTGGCCGGACGGTAGCTAAAGGCTTACGTCACCATTTCTTTGTCGAGTTTCCCGCTAATGGACACGGGGCGATCGGTACTCTCTGCGCGACTAGCATCATGGCCCAGTTTTTGGCTAATCCTCAACAAACTCCGAATACCTCCTGCACCAATGAGCAAACGGTGAAGTTTATTACCGAGAAAAACACGCTGATAGCACCCGGAACCCGTTGGTTGGGCAAATCTCTATTCGATCTAAGCTGGCAGACGATTTTTCGGCGACTGGTTCTGCTGGGACTGCTGATCCTATTTCCTTTTGTCTGGCTGGTGATGACGCTTGCGACTACTTTGAGCGGCTCGAGAAAATCCTCTCTTGAAATCAAGTCCGGCGCACGTTGGGCCCCAGTGTTGGGGATTTTATTGGCGGTTTTCAGTGTGGCTTGGCTAGGGGTGCAGGTGTATGAAGTGGGCGCAACGCTCCTATCGTTCGGGTATGGCAGCTATAGCTTCGCTCAACTTCTCGTTGGTGTCGATCGTCAGTATGCTTGGATCTATTTCTTCCCCATTGCGATCGCACTTGTCTCCATCGGAATGCTGCTCTTCGCGGTTCTCTCCTGGAAACATTCTTACTGGGGTAAAGCTCGTCGATTCTATTACTCCTTTACGGCGGGGGTGGCGCTCGTCTATAGTCTGTTCCTAGCAACGGCGGGACAATTAACCGTGTTCTTCTCAGATATGATCCTTTGAAATTTGATAATAGGAGTCTACAATTATGGAAGTCGAGTTAATGTATCAATCTGCCTACACAATTGGGCGACTGCGCCTCGTTGGGGGCGAACAGGTGCGGGTAGAGTCCGGTTCGATGGTGGGTATGTCTGCCGGAGTTACTCTGGAAACCACCACGACTGGAGGGTTTATGCAATCTCTGCGGCGATCGCTATTGGGTGGCGAGAGCTTTTTCCAAAATGTTTTCACCGCTCCGGCTCAAGGGGGCGAGGTGCTGGTTGCCCCCTCCCTACCTGGAGATTTAAAGGTATTGGACATGAGCGAACCGATGCTATTACAGTCAGGCTGCTACGTAGCTTCCGACATGGGCATCGCCCTTGATTCAAAATGGGGTGGATCGAAGTCGTTCTTTGGTACCGGGGGAGGACTGTTTATGCTGCGAGCCGAGGGACAGGGGCAGATAGTGGTATCTTCCTACGGGGCAATTCATGAGATCACCCTCGACAGGGGTGAATCCTACACGGTGGATACTGGGCATCTGGTAGCCCTGAGCGAATCGATGCCCTTTAAGACTCGCTCCATTGGGGGTATGAAGACCTTTATGTTCAGTGGCGAAGGCTTTGTGATAGATCTGACCGGTCCGGGTAAGTTTTTGGTGCAAACGCGGTCACAGGATCAATTTTTGTCCTGGCTAATTCCCAAGCTGCCCAAATCTAGCAGCAGTAGTTAATGCAACCCTCGGCACGACTAAGCTGCTACGCAGCTAAACTGCATAAACAGAATTTCCTTTATTTTTAATCTTGCGTCTCCATTTAATAATAAGTTCTCCTTGATTTAATAATTGATCTAATAAAAGTTTTAATTGTTCAACCGACTCAAATAATTTATTAGCAATATATTCCTTAGTCGAATGCCACACTAATTCAATTAAATTATAATCTGGACTATAAGGAGGCAAAAACTCTAAGGTTATATTGGGCATTTCAATTTTTATTCTCTTTAAAATTTCTTTTTTTTTATGAAAAGAAGCATTATCAAGAACAATAATAATTTTTGGACCTAGTTGATTAAAGTTTAAACCTTGATTTCCTTGTTCAATCCATTCATTTAAAATAAAATTATTTAAAGCCGCTAGTTGTTCATAAAAGCTAATAGCATTTCCTCTCTCAATAAAATAAACTAATCTTTTTTTGTCGGTATAGCGTAATCCTCCCATTACATTTACTCTACCTCTTCTTCTGTGCCCTGTGACTTTTTTTCTTGTTCCTTTTTTAGACCATTGTTTCCTTCGTATAACTCGTAAACTAAATCCGGCTTCATCCCAAAACCATACTTGGCAACAGTTAGGATTTGTTTGAGCTATTTCTATATATTCGTCCAATTTTTTTTTAAACGCTTCTCTTAGAAGAGGATTTTGTTTATCTTCTAAGCTATATTTAGCCCAAAGGTAAACGTATTTTTTTTTTCTAATATCCGCCTTACTTGTGAGCCGCTTAACGAAATTCCCGTTTCTATTTCTAAATAATTAGCTAATCTTGCTGCTGTCCAGCGACCAAATTCATAGCCGAATTCTCCAGGACTTTTTTCAATCACTTCTAAAAGCAAATTAATATATTTATCGGTAACTTTTTTTAAATTTCCTTGATTTCTTTTATCAATAAAACTTTCTAGATTATCGGGATCGCCATGCACAGCCCAGTAAGCTACTGTTCGATAAGCTAGTCCTAAAAATTCACTAATTTCTTGATAAGTCTTACCGTCATTCATTAATAATATGATCAACACTCGTTCTCTCACATGATAACATTGACTTTCTCGTAAAGTTTTTTGTAGCTGCTCTTTTTGTTCAAAAGATAAAAATTTTTTCACTGGCACTTACGGCTCTCCATTGGCTATCGTTATTATCTGACTACCTCTATTATATGCTACTAAGCTGCGTAGCAGCTTATCTTCCAGCGCATTTATAGTTTAGCAGTGGAATCGCAGCATTAGCCGCATTTGTCATCATCATAGTAGCGATCACCAAAGAGCTAGTTAATAATTTTTTCATCTGTTGATATTTTTGAGTCAATGAAATTATCGTCTATAAGTATATAAGTATCTGGACATAAATAAAGATCACTATGTTGGCGTAAAAGTAGCCAAGCTACTATGAGCCGCCACAAAGTTCTTAAAACTACTGTTGTAAAAGCATTACAGAAAAAATTACAGTTTTGGAAACACGCGCAAAATTTTAATCTAAGGGCACAATTTAATAGTGAGAGCTTGCACCTCGCAGAGCCGAAGTGTTCCCTGTTCCCTATTCCCTTGACAAACCGTTAACTTTAATGAAA
Source organism: Gloeothece verrucosa PCC 7822 (assembly GCF_000147335.1). Taxonomy (NCBI): domain Bacteria; kingdom Bacillati; phylum Cyanobacteriota; class Cyanophyceae; order Chroococcales; family Aphanothecaceae; genus Gloeothece; species Gloeothece verrucosa. The sequence goes on along the minus strand of NC_014501.1, from coordinate 3,232,171 downwards.
GTCCAGGTACTTAGAACAAGCTTTAGATGAAGATTGGCTTCCTAGCACTAATAATAGATAAAATACTAATATTAATTATCAACGATTGCTTATGCTAGACATTTCAAAAGTTCCTAAATCTCTATATGATGCTGACTTTAACCGATGGGTTGAAGAAACGGTTAAGCAATTACAAGCGAAAAATTATGAGGCAATAGACTGGGACAATTTAATTGAAGAGGTAGCAGATTTGAGTGGACGGGATAAAGATAAATTAATGAGTCTGTTAACTCGACTGTTTGAACACTTATTAAAAGTAGCTTACTGGGAATCTGAAAGAGAGTATAATCTAAATCATTGGAATGGTGAGATTCAAAACTTTCGGATTCAGATTTTAAGATTGCTAAAAAAAAGCCCCAGTCTTAAACCTTATTTAATTGAAGTATTTGACGAGTGCTATCAAGATGCCCGAGAAATAATGATTAAAAAAACAGGATTAAATTCGGGACTTTTGCCAACTGAAGTAATAGCTACTGTAGAGGAAGTTTTAGATAAAGATTGGTTTCCTATAGTATCTAATGAATAATAGACTTAATGAAAAAGCAAGTTATTAACCTTATGATAGACAAAACTCAAATATCTCAAAAATCCTCGATCCAAAAAACTCCTGGAGTTTGTGGAGGAAATGCTCGGATTCGTGATACAAGGATTCCTGTATGGACGTTAGTTTCTTTTCGTGAGCAAGGAGTATCCGAGGAAGAATTGCTCAAAAACTACCCAGAGTTAAATCAAGAAGACTTAGAAGCGGCTTGGACTTATTACGCTAATAATAAAGCGGAAATTGCTCAAATTATTGAGGCTGAACATTCTAAATCTTTATATGATTCTGACTTTAATCTATGGGTTGAAGAAACGGTTAAGCAATTGCAAGCGAAAAATTATGAGATGATAGACTGGGATAATTTAATTGAAGAGGTAGCGGATTTGAGCCGAAGCGAAAAGAGAGCCTTGAAAAGCTTATTAACGAGACTTTTGGAACACTTATTATTAATAGCTTACTGGGACTCTGAAAGAGATTACAATCTAGGGCATTGGGCTGGGGAAATTCAAAATTTTCGTAATGATATTTTAGAATTACTGGCAACAAGCCCCAGTCTCAAGCCTTATTTAATTGAAGTATTTGACGATTGCTACCAAAACGCTCGAAAATTTGTTATTAAAAAAACAAGATTAGCTCCTAAAGTTTTCCCAACTGAAGCAATAGCCACCGTAGAACAAGCTTTAGATGAAGATTGGCTTCCTATAGGATCTCATGAATAACATTATTAATTAAAAAGCAATTTACTAATTTTATGATAGACAAAACTCAAATAACTCAAAGCTCATTCATCCAAAAAACTCCTGGAGTCTGTGGAGGAGATGCTCGTATTCGTGATACAAGGATTCCTGTATGGAGGTTAGTTTCTTTTCGTGAACAAGGAATATCCGAGGAAGAATTGCTAAAAAACTACCCAGAGTTAAATCAAGAAGACTTAGAAGCGGCTTGGACTTATTACGCTAATAATAAAGCGGAAATTGCTCAAATTATTGAGGCTGAACATTGTAAATCTTTATATGATGCTGACTATAACCTATGGGTTGAAGAAACGGTTAAGCAATTACAAGCGAAAAATTATGAGATGATAGACTGGGACAATTTAATTGAAGAGGTAGGAGATTTGGGCAGAAGTGAAAAGAGGGCATTAAAAAGTTTATTAACTAGACTCTTTGAACACTTACTAAAAGTTGTCTACTGGGAATCTGAAAGAGAGTATAACTTAGATCATTGGAACGGTGAGATTCAAAACTTTCGGATTCAGATCTTAGAATTGCTTAAAACAAGCCCTAGTCTCAAACCTTATTTAATTGAAGTTTTTGAGGAGTGTTATCAAAACGCACGAGAAATTATGATTCAAAAAACAAGATTAGAACCGAAAACTTTTCCAGATGAAGCGATAGCTAGTGTAGAGGAAGTATTAGATAAAAATTGGTTTCCAAGGCTAAAAGATGGATAAAAAAATATCACTGTGTTAAGAAAAGTTAAACGGCTGAAATCCTTTGCTGTTCCTAGAGCCGTGTTCCCCTGCGCTGCGCGCCACTCCGTGTGCAGCAGTTTCTTTATTAAGGGCGCACTACGTTGGCGGACCTCGCCAACAGAACTGCTTCACCTGTTTCCATGTCACACAGTTAACTAGACTTTTATCCACCTACTTAGCAATATATAGCAATATAAACTATCAAACATCTAAAAAGTTTTTTAGCCTTAACGTGGTTTTTGTTACTCTTGCTATTCAAACGCCAATAAGTAATATAATACTATAGGTATTATGTATTTATTTTATAGCAGAGATGGCACGTAATGCAACAACCAACAGACTCTCCTAATCAAGAGCCGCACTTAGCTCGTTCCAAAATTATTAATTCTTACCTTACAACAATTGAGGATAGTTTTCTAGAAAACCGTTCCCAACTCAAACTGATTAATTATGGTACAGGCTCAGGAAAGACTCACCAACTGTTTGAAGCAATATGTAAAACGATTAAAGAGCATCCACAAAAGTGGTTTTAAAGCAATGGTTGAGGAAGAAGTATCACTTTGTGAGGCAATCCGACAAGAGCGTGAAGCAAAGCCAAAGCGGCAGATTACTATAGATTTTTTCAACGAAAATTTATCATCTCTTCCCAATCAAGAAACTAAAGAAGTTGCAGAACAATTTGAAAAAAATATTTTAAAAAATTTTATAAAATCTTCGGATGTACCTTGGTTGAATGCTTACAAAAAACAAGAGTTAAACAATTTTATTCGTTTCTTGTTTTACCTTTTTGAAGATAACCAAATTCAAGAAACTATTGCTTTTACTCAAACTCTAAGCTGGATTAAAAAATTGATCGATAATTGCCAAAAAAATGAAAATTTTGTATTTGAGGCATCACCCGCTCATCCAAATATATATTATGTAAAACTAAACCATAAAAAATATCAGAGTAAGATTCGTGTTAAACTCATTTTATATAAGGCAGATTTTAATAACGACTACAAAGATAAAACAAGCCAGAAAACATATCTAGATGAGCTTGTTGAAGAAGAAGGACAGAAAATTTTCTTTATATCCGCTTATCAGTCAGCCTCAAAAGGATTAAATCCTATTATAAAAAGTCGCAATGGCGAGGATAAAGATTTTGACTCTTTGGTTTTGTTAATGGACAGTTACTATACAGTAATGAAACGACAAAATAAAAAGTCAAATGATTCTGAAAAATCTACTACACTTTATCATTTCGCATTAATGAAAAGTATTGTAAATGTGAGTGACTCTAATCTTGAGATCAAAGATTTTAATAAATACCTGAACCAACCTGAAGCATTAGCATTTCGAGAACAGCAACACCAAATTTTATTAGGCAAAGCAATTTTACAAGCTATTGGCAGATCTGAAAGACGTGATTTTCCTAACCAAATGGTAAAGATTTTTATCAATGAAGAAACCCGAAAAAATTTAGTCAATTTTTACAGATATTTAAATCGGGAAGAACCGAAGGAAATTCGCAAACTTTCCGTCAACAACCACAAAGTTTATTTAAAGGTTCAAGAGGAAGAGAATAAACGAGCGATTAATCATTATGAAAATCATGTCTATGATGAGATCGATGCTTATTTTGCTTTTCAAAATTTTAGAGACAAAATGTTAAATGATATTGAAAATTTTCACCAGAATAAAAAGGCTTTTGCAATCACAAAAGCGTGGGAAGCATTACGTGATCCTGTGGTTTTTAAAGAGCCAGAAACTTATTTGGAAGAGTTACGAAAATCCAAGTTATTTCCTGATAATTTTATTGAGTCATTATTTTATCATAAATCGGAACAATCTAAATTTACACCATATTTAAAATTAGAAGAAGAAGATGGCAAAAAATTCCTGATTATCAGCGATAGTATACATGGCGATACTATCTATTCTTACCAGAATCGATTATATCCTGAATCTCTAAAAGCAAATTCTGGAGGCTATGACTTGGAAGGCAATGAAATTAGCTTACTAGATCCTAAAACTGATTCAATCTACAAATTATACAATCAGTTGCTCCCAGAACCAGAAATTTTTAATACTTATATTCCACGTCGGGATTTCTTTTATGATGTTTTATATCCATCACTCGCTGAAAATTTTGTAGCGCGTTGGATTCGAGATATAATTTTTGAAGGCAAAGACTGGAAAGCGATAAAGACTTTCTATGGTTTTGAGCGGTTGTTAGATTTCAAAAAATATAACAAACTATATGAACGGTTTGACTTGTACTATATCAAAGGCAATACCTTATTATGTATTGATGTTAAAGCATGGAGTAAAACTTCAGGAAATCGCCTTTCCAAGGAGACGGTTGAAAAAAGCAAAGACAAGTTGAATATCATTGTTTCAGACTATCCAGAGTTTAGCAATGTAAGAGGGTTACTTCTAAATTTGCACGCCAGACAAGAAAAAGATAACCAATACCCGCCAATGTTATATTCTGGAAATTTAATTTACTTTGATAATCATAATTTTCCCGTTGAATCAGATACACTCAGAAATTTTTTGTTTCAAAAGGAGAAATAAAAAGATGGATAAAATGATTAAAGCATTATCAGATATATCAAGAACAAACCAGCTAAAGATATTACCAACTTTAGAAGATGAATATGAGGACAAGAAGATAGTGAACAATGGGAAAGTTTCTGCAATAAATACAAGATTAAAATTTCACCAGAATTTCAGAAAATTTTGATTGAACTAGGAATTAAAAGCTGGGTCAGAAAAAGTCTTGTAAATCCTAACTTTGGCTTGCCTATTACTCCTCAATCATTTACTGAAAAAGAATTCTTTACTATATATGTACGCAGTCCTAAAAATGAGGAAGCTAAAGCAGTGGCGATAAAATTTCTTTATAAAGAGGGTTATATATATATTAAAAATGTCATGCGTGATACACAAGAGATTAGAAAACAATTTAAGTTTTTAAAACAAAGAAGAAATCTCACTCAAAATGTTTTAAAGATCAGTGATAATAGTCAATCATCCTTACTACAAAAAGCCGCAAAGGTATTAATTGAAAATTGAGCAACAGGCTTGTGTTAAATAAGTAATACCACTTCCATCTTTTTCCGCCCAGGTCCCAAATTGCACCGCTAAATTAAAATAATGAAAGAACAAGTATCGTAAAGTATGCCAACAACTGCCATTAGGCTACAGTTAAAACCAGGCCAAAAAGTGACCCTACAACCCGTTTCTTGGCAAGGGTTTGAAGAAATTATGACTGATTTAGGAGAGCGGCGCTCGTCTCGAATTGCTTATGCTAACGGGATTATGGAAATTATGACACCCCTACCAGAACACGAGAGAGCAAAAATTTCCCTAGCAGATTGGGTCAAAACTCTACTGAGAATCCAGAAACGTCGATGGGAACCTCTTGGCTCTACTACCTTTAAAAGAGAGGACATGGCGGCAGGAATCGAACCGGATGAATGCTTCTATATCCAAAACTACAAGGCTGTAATTGGTAAGGAGCGATTGGATTTGACGGTAGATCCACCTCCAGATCTAGCAATTGAAACCGATCTCACCTCGAAGACTGAACTTGCCGCTTATGAAGCCTTAAGAGTACCAGAAGTCTGGATCTACGAGAGAGGCAATCTAAAAATCAATGTTCTGCAAGGAAATAGCTATGTTGAGTCCCAAGATAGCCCCACATTTCCCAACATAGCCGTTGTAGAGATTATTCCCGAATTTATGCAACGAGTTAGAGAGGTTGGAGTCAGCCAAGCTTTGGAAGAGTTTGAGATATTTATGGGGGAAATAATAAAAAAATAAAAGAAACGGCAAGCAAATTTGTTAAGAGAATCTACACTGAAAACCCCACACCCAAAAAGGGCGGGGGCGAGAAATCTACCAAATTAGTAGAACTTAGAAACGACCAGTGTTAGGCTTGTGAACGATAAAGCTCATGGTTTGACATTGTTTGATATTGTCAAATCCAATCACGCGAATGTAGTAGCTAGGATACTCAGAACGACATTCCCGAACTTCAGCTAAAACATCTTGAGGAGTAGAAGCGCTAAATAAAGGCAGCTTCCACAGAGTCCAGTAGTGATCAGTAGGCTTGGGATTTTCTTCAAATTCAACGGCAGGAATAAACCCTTGATCCAAAATATATTGGATTTGCTTAACGATTTGCTGATCGGTTAGAGGGGGTAAGTAAGAGAGAGTTTCGTAACGACGCTCTTTAGGTAAAGTTTTCATGGGTTTTATCTTCCTGTCAAATGAATGCTGTATCAGTTATGGGGATTATCAAGGTCTAATTCAGACTCAGATGTCTCGACTTGAGGGGTAGAATTTGCGGGTTGGGACTGGGTAAGACGTTCTAACAGTTGGCGGCGGTGTCCTATATTAGCCTGAGTTATTCCTGTCTTGACCATCTCCGGCAAGAAATCCAGCACCGTTTCCGCAAGATGTTCTCTTACCGTCATGATCCTCAGCACTAATTCTTTATTCTCTGCCATTAACTCTTCTAAGTAAGCTTCTCCATCCTGTATTCTATGGGTTGAAGTATACTGAGTCAGCCAAATAGCCTGAGTCGGATTAGTTTCTGATAATTGATCAATGATGGTGCGGACAGCCTGATAAGTCAGGTAACTTTGTAAAACCTTAGCCGTATCTGCTGCTATCTTTTTTGGGTACATTTATACCTACCTGTCCCAACTGGAACAATGTTGTTAGTTTATTAAGTGTTTTTGCTTACCCTCCAAACTAACAACTCGCCACAAATTACAGTGTATCCATTGCCTCAAACTCGAACTTAATTTCTTTCCACAGTTCACAAGCTGCGGCTAATTCAGGACTCCAGCGAGCGGCTTCGCGGATAACTTCGTTACCTTCACGAGCGAGGGAGCGACCTTCGTTACGAGCTTGGATACAAGCTTCGAGAGCGACACGGTTAGCAGTTGCACCAGGAGCATTACCCCAGGGGTGTCCGAGTGTACCACCACCGAACTGTAAGCAAGAATCATCGCCGAAGATTTCAACGAGGGCGGGCATATGCCATACGTGGATACCGCCAGAAGCAACGGGCATTACACCAGGCATAGAAGCCCAGTCTTGGGTGAAGAAAATACCGCGTGCGCGATCTTCTTCAACGTAGTCCTCACGCATGAGGTCAACGAATCCCATCGTGATACCGCGTTCACCTTCGAGCTTACCGACAACGGTTCCAGAGTGGAGGTGGTCACCACCAGACATCCGTAAACATTTCGCTAAGACACGGAAGTGGATACCGTGATTCTTTTGACGGTCGATAACGGCGTGCATCGCGCGGTGGATGTGGAGTAATAGGCCGTTGTCACGACAGAATTTTGCCAGAGTGGTGTTAGCGGTAAAACCACCCGTCAGGTAGTCGTGCATGATGATGGGGGTTTTGATTTCTTTAGCGAATTCAGCCCGCTTCATCATTTCTTCGAGAGTACCGGCAGTTACGTTGAGGTAGTGCCCTTTGATCTCGTTGGTTTCAGCTTGTGCTTTTTCGATCGCTTCTTGTACGAAGAGGAAACGATCGCGCCAGCGCATGAAAGGCTGAGAGTTAATATTTTCGTCGTCTTTGGTGAAGTCTAAACCACCACGAAGACACTCATAAACTGCACGACCGTAGTTTTTAGCGGATAAACCGAGTTTGGGTTTGATGGTACAGCCGAGTAAAGGACGACCATATTTGTTTAATTTATCGCGTTCAACGGTAATCCCGTGAGGAGGTCCTTGGAAGGTCTTGAGAAGTGCAACGGGGAAGCGGATATCTTCTAAACGCAGTGCCCGCAGAGCCTTGAACCCGAAAACGTTACCCACAATAGAGGTGAGAATGTTGGTAACAGATCCTTCTTCAAATAGATCTAGAGGATAAGCAACAAAACAGAAATATTGATTATCTTCGTTGGGAACTGGTTCGATGTCGTAGCAACGTCCTTTGTAACGATCTAAGTCGGTTAACCCGTCTGTCCAAACGGTGGTCCAGGTTCCTGTAGAAGATTCAGCCGCTACTGCTGCGCCAGCTTCTTCAGGAGGAACACCGGGCTGAGGTGTTACGCGGAAGCAAGCGAGAAGGTCGGTATCTTTGGGGGTATAGTCGGGGGTGTAGTAGGTTAGGCGGTAGTCCTTAACTCCAGCCTGAAACCCTCCTTTAGCTTTAGATTGCACCATCTGGTCATTCCTCCATTAACTGTTTGATTATTTGCTCACATCGGTAAGCTAGAGAGTTTTAACCCTCGAATTCTGTTTGTGCTAGAAGCTTATTTATAATTTCATCTGCCTCTAGATAGTTCAGAAGCTGATCGTCTTATGTGACTATCTGTTTTTTCGAGTTTTCATCTTAACCTAAATCTTATATTATCCCGTTACATTTTTTTCGTTTTTTTTCTCTATCGAAAGATTTATTTTTTTATTCTACTATATTAATTTTTCTAATCTGTATTTTCTTTAAAAAATTGAAAGCAAAATTTGAACAAGACTCTTTTAAATCTTGCTCAATTTTAGTAGTTAATTTTGAGTAAAACCCTTATATAGCTTGAGTCTGATGGCTTTTATGGCTCTAAAATTATTCCGACTAAAGCTAGTTTCATGGGTTAGTTAAATAAGTCTAATTACTCAATTCAATTCAAAATTTTTCCTCCTAATTTTGGGATTTTTTCATGAATCAATGACCTATTAATTTTGGCCATTGGCTTTCGAGTTGAGCCGACTTAAACTGAATTGAGTAAAAATTTTTCACCCCTCACGAAATTACTGTGAGTTTTCCTCGGAATGTAAAGATTGATTTTTTTGGTCAAGATTTTGAAAAAACCGACGTTCTGGAAACAAGGTCAACAAAAGTTGATTGATATAGATTTGACCGACGACCGGCGCTTGTTTTGACTGTTCAGTAGGTTCGAGATCTGGCGGTTGGGGTGTGACCTCAACTCGTGTTTCGGTTGCCGGTTCAGGTTCATGGACTTGAGTATTACTCAATACACTATCAGATTTTGACGACGATTGATCATCATCTATAGGATCTATAGTCCAAGGATCAGATTCAAGTTCTACAACTGATGGATGTTCTTTGGGTGGTGATGCCACTATTGGGGGTAATTCTTCCTGTATCTTTTCTGGTCGGTTGAGCTTAGAAAAGTCGGGTTGTTTTGCTCCATTACCATTAGTTGTTTCGGGTTCAGGAGTAAAGGATCGAGTTGTGTCTCCTATCAGTGAACCAGCAGTAATGACCGCCATTGGTTCAATTGAACTATTTAAAAGGGTGGTCAAAGAACCCACACAGGCATTTTTACCGATTTTTCCGGTTCCAAGGATTAAAACGCCTGACCCTAAAACAGCACCACTTTCGATTTCGATCTCCCCTCGGTAAGCATTTAAGACGACTCCCATACCGATACAAGCACCTGCTCCTATGACAATACGGCTATTGGGGGCGGCTTGTAAAATGGTTCCTGGAGCTACTACCGCACTGTCATGAATGATCACATCACCACTCACATAAATTTCGGAAACGCTAACAGGTTGAACAGGCGGTAAGTGCATAATTTAGTTAACCGTTAAAAATTATCAGTGAACAGTTCGGGTGCTTTTGCTGGGGTGCGGAACGAGTTCCGCACTTGCGCCCGTTATCAGTTGTTAACTGTTCACTGTTTCCTATGCCTAGGGGCGTTGAATAATAGTTTCTATGACTCGCCGTTTGGCTTGGGCATCAATCCCTAATAAACGGACATATTCTCCTTCATGTTCTTGTAAACAAGCTTCTAAGGCAGCTAAGACTTCTGATTCTCGGTTGCTGTCAATGGGGCTGCAAGATTGCCAAGATTTGGTCTTAAAGCGACGCTTATCAGCGTGTTCTGTGCCAATGGTTAAACCTTGGGAGATAATCGAGCGCACTTGGCTAATAATGTCAGAACTTAGGCTGCTATTGCTCGATTTAGCCGCACTACTGGGCTGACTGGCTGTGGAAGAATAGGGAGAGTAAGTGCTTTGAGTGGCGGCGGGTTTTGTCGCATTTTGGGTTTTATCCCCCGGACGTTGAATGATGGTTTCTACTACCCGCCGTTTAGCCTGGGCATCAATTCCTAATAAACGGACATATTCTCCTTCATGTTCATTCAAACAATCTTGGAGAGCCGCTAAAACTTGTGATTCGTTGCGGCTATCAATGGGGCTACAGGTGTGCCAAGATTTAGTTTTAAAGCGACGTTGATCAGCGTGTTCTGTGCCGATGGTTAAGCCTTGGGCGAGCAGGGAGCGCACTTGGGCAATGACTTCAGGCGTTAAGCCGCCACTGCTAACGGTTGCACTCGCTTGTCTTCCGTTGCTTGAAGGAGCGGTTTTCGCTTTTCCATTACCGTTTCCATTGCCATTGGTGTGAACTGTTGTATCTCCGTCTGGGCGTTGGATAATGGTTTCCATAATGCGGCGTTTTCCTGTCGGATCAACGGCGATCAGACGAACATATTCTCCTCTGTGATCAGCGAGAACGGATTCGATTTCTTGTAGTGCTACAGTGTCTTTTTGGGTTTCAATCGCGGGACCCGTGATCCAAGATTTAGTGCGAAAACGGCGCTCATTGGCAAATTCTGTGCCGATTTTATAGCCTTGTTTGAGGATTGAGCGTATTTGACCGACTAGCTCTGTGCCAATATCACTCTGACTGTTAGAAGCGGGTTTACTGTAGCTCACCGTTGCTCGAGCCGCACTGGGGGCAGCTTGAACGGGGGTGTCGCTGGGGCGTTGAATAATGGTTTCACTAACCCGCCGTTTAGCATGAGCATCAACTCCAATTAAACGGACGTATTCCCCTTGATATTCTTGTAACCAAGCGTCGATTTCTCGTAGCACTTGGTCTTCTCGATTTGAGTTAATTTGTCCGCAACTGAGCCAAGATTTGGTTTTAAAACGACGCTGATCTGCGTGTTCGGCTCCAATGATACAGCCTTGAGACAGCAGAGAACGGACTTGAGATCTAATGTCTGGATTTACACTCATAGTTTCCACCGAATTTTTATAGTTAGTCTCTTTAATGCCTTCTGTAACTTCGTTGAGATTTTCTCGAATGGGATTAATACAGGCTAAATCCTCGGCACATCGATAGCCGGCCCTTAAAGCTTCATTGATTTCTACGACATGATTGGCAAAAGCGCGATCGCTCTCGTTCACATCGGGAAGACGGTCTGCCTGTTGTTGGTTGGTAATAATTGCTCCTGAAGGAACATATTTTCCGGGCGGGATTTCTACATCTTGAATTAAGGCGTGCATCATAATAATGCAGCCTCGTCCGACTCGAGCGTTAAATACGGTTGAGCGAAAGCCGATGAAGCATTCATCCCCGATATAAGCTGGTCCATGAATCAGGGCCAGATGGGTAATACAACTCTGTTTCCCGATCCAGACCGAATATTCTTTGCTATCATCCCCGACTACCCGACCTTTTTCTAACCCATGAATGACCACCCCATCTTGAATATTGGTACTTTCTCCGATGTAGAAGGGTGTTCCTTCATCTGCACGGATCGAAGTTCCTGGGGCGATCAGGACATTTGGGCCAACTTTAACGTCGCCAATGAGGTTTGAAAAAGAATGTACATAAGCACTCTCATCAATTTGCGGTTCGGCTAAGTTTTTTGACCAGGGAGTCGGAGGAGCCGCTATGGTGCGGACTGCCATTTTCTTTAACCCTCCTGTATTTTTCTGGCTAATTAGGTCGATATTCGTCTTTTTTGCTATATAGCAAACGATTATCAACGTTGATAGTATCTATAATCCCCACGACCATAGCATCTAGGGGTTTTTCGCCTTGGCCGCTTTCTACACGGGCGGCTCCACCTCTAGAAACTAGCACCCATTCATTGACCCCCGCTCCGACTGTATCGCCGGCTACCTCATATTTGGGCATTAATTCTCCTTCAGCATTAATATACTGAACGAGTAAAAATTTTACCCCTGTGAGACTGCGGGATTTGTGGGTGCTAACAACTGTGCCTCGAACTTTGGCAATTTGCATGGACTGGTTTATTTAATCCTTAGATTCTTCTTAGGGGTTGGGGGTTTACGCTTTCCCGAAATTGTTCAACCGCTTCTGTATATCGAATGGGCAGTACATATTCTAGGTTTTCGTGGGGACGGGCAATGATATGGGTTGACAGAACTTTTCCTCCGTTGACTCGTCCGGCGTTAGCGATACCGGCGGCTACGGATGCCTGTACTTCTGATACATCTCCTCGCACAATTACGGTAACACGTCCGGTACCGATTTTTTCATAGCCCACTAGGGTTACTCGTGCGGCTTTTACCATCGCATCTGCCGCTTCTACTACGGCAGGGAACCCTAATGTTTCTACCATTCCTACTGCAATTGACATATAATAAACTCCTAGGCAGTTTTACTCAATTTACTCTTGTTTTAGTTCTTAGTTTTTAGGGATGTTGTTGTGTCAACAGCTATCACTAATCACTAAGGGCTTTTTGTTTTAGTAAGCTCGGAATTGTTCTACTTCTTCGGTGTAGCGAATGGGTAGTACATATTCTAGATTTTCATGAGGGCGAGCAATAATATGAGTTGACAGCACTTGACCTCCGTTCACTCTTGCCACGTTTTCTACACCGGCGGCTACGGATGCCTGTACTTCTGATACATCTCCTCGCACAATTACGGTAACTCGTCCACTGCCGATTTTTTCATAGCCCACTAGGGTTACTCGTGCGGCTTTTACCATCGCATCTGCCGCTTCTACTACGGCAGGGAACCCTAATGTTTCTACCATTCCTACTGCAATTGACATATAATAGACTCCTAAGCAGTTTTACTTAAATGACTTTTTTTCTAGTAAGCTCGGAATTGTTCTACTTCTTCGGTGTAGCGAATGGGCAGTACATATTCTAGGTTTTCGTGAGGGCGAGCAATAATATGAGTTGACAGCACTTGACCTCCATTAACTCGGTTGGCTGCTTCTATGCCCGCAGATACTGAAGCTTGTACTTCAGAAACATCGCCCCGGACAATTACGGTAACTCGTCCACTGCCGATTTTTTCATAGCCCACTAGGGTTACTCGTGCGGCTTTTACCATAGCATCCGCCGCTTCTACAACAGCCGGAAAACCCAGGGTTTCTATCATTCCTACTGCAATTGGCATATTTGATTTCCTCGCTTGTCAAGGCCTTTGATTTAGTGTGTTTTGAAAGATTTAGTCCAATTCCTTTCTGCGAAAGTCCTCTCGCTTTTAATTTAAGTGAACTGTTGGCTCTCAGGATCGCGGTAGACCATTCCGTATTTTACCTCGAGAGTGTCCCCTCTCATTCACTCAATTTTGAACATTAGCAAGATGGGTTTCTTTTTTTGACGAGAGTGGCTAATTTAACTCACCCTAAAAAATAGCATAGGAAACCTTGGCCCCTTTGACAATATAAAACATGATGATGATTTTTTATCTTAGAGTTAACGAAAATTAATGCGTTAAGCGAACGGCTAACTAAAATCTGTCTGGGAGTTCTTAGCGAGAGAGGTTCACACTGTTTTATAATCTTTTCATACTATTGTTTGATGACGAAGCTAAACCGATGGGAACTTCTGAGCAGAAGCTTTACTGATGAGCCGTCAACTTTCGCTAAAAGTCAGATTCTACTTTGGTTTCATGGACTAAAAAAGAATTTGACGGATCAATGCTCTTGTTGGCTAAAAGTCAATCAGTCAATCGACTGCAAAAGCTCTCTTTGGGCTAAAAGGTCATCTCTGTGTTGCTCAAATTCCCCGTTAAATATTAGGAGCTTGACTGGCTCAATTAAAACTTACAAAAGCAGAACCCGAGGGCGAGAGCCTCCGTTGGAGTCTCAAAAAATCAACTCAACTCTTAAGGGAAATTTTTCAGTCTCCTATTAGCAGTTGCTAGTGATGGGGGGACTTGGTTTAAGATAACTGTAAATTAAAGGTCAACTATAAATGAGTGCTTTTTTTCTACAAAGCTGTTGGATTATTCCATTCTACGGCTTATTTGGCTCATTATTGAGTCTTCCTTGGGCTTTAGGGATTATTCGACGAACAGGACCTAGACCAGCCGCTTACATTAATTTGTTGATGACTGTCATCAGTCTGATTCATGGTTCGATTGCTTTTAGTGCGATTTGGCAACGACAAACTCAACAACAGGTGTTTCATTGGGTCACAGTGGCTGATCTAGACTTATATTTATCCATCGAACTTTCGCCGGTCTCACTAGGGGGACTCGCTTTAATCACGGGGATTAGTTTACTGGCCCAACTTTATGCCCTAGGATACATGGAAAAAGACTGGTCTTTAGCTAGATTCTACGGACTAATGGGAGTCTTTGAAGCGGCACTAGGGGGAATTGCGCTGAGTGATTCTTTATTACTGAGTTATGGACTCCTAGAAATTCTAACCCTATCAACTTATTTGTTAGTTGGATTCTGGTATGCTCAACCTTTAGTGGTAACGGCGGCTAGAGATGCTTTCTTAACTAAGCGGGTTGGAGATATTATTCTCCTGATGGGGTTAGTGGCTTTATCGAGTTATGGAGCCGGATTAACTTTTTCTCAGTTAGAATCTTGGGCAGGAACCTTTCCTTTGCCTCCTTTGACCTCAGCCTTATTAGGATTATCCCTGATTGCAGGTCCGACGGGTAAATGTGCCCAATTCCCTCTTAATCTGTGGTTGGATGAGGCGATGGAAGGCCCCAACCCTGCGGGGATTATGCGAAACTCCATTGTGGTTTCTGCCGGGGCTTATGTTCTGATTAAATTACAGCCAGTTTTTAGCCTCTCTCCGGTCTCTTCTGATGCGTTAATTATTCTGGGGAGTGTAACGGTGATTGGCACTTCTCTGATGGCCTTGGCTCAAATTGATATTAAACGGACTTTATCTCATTCCACCAGTGCCTATTTAGGATTAGTCTTTATTGCGGTTGGATTAGGACACGTTGATATCGCTTTTCTATTACTGTTTAGTCATGCTATCGCTAAAGCTCTCTTATTCATGAGTGCGGGCGCAATTATTACCACCACCAGTAACCAAAATATTACCGAAATGGGCGGATTATGGTCAAGAATGCCAGCGACTACCACCTCCTTTGTGGTGGGTTCTGCTGGATTAATTGCTTTAATGCCGATGGGTATGTTTTGGACTTTTCAGCGTTGGTTTAATGGTTCTTGGGCAGTAGACTGGTGGTTACTGGCTATTGTGATCTTTGTTAATTTCCTCAGTGCCTTAAATTTAACTCGGGTGTTCCGTTTAGTATTTCTGGGACAACATCAAAGTAAAACCCGTAGAACGCCGGAAGTTCCTTGGCCGATGGCTTTTCCGATGGTCAGTTTGATCATTGTGACTTTAATTATTCCCATCGCACCGATTAAATGGCCCTTGTGGCTGAGTCCCACTGCTCCTTTATTGGATAATAATAGTCTGGTGATTCAATGGGCAGTTCCCCTTTTAATCGTTTCTGGGTTATTGGGTTGTATTATAGGGGCAACGGTAGGATTACGACGGGCCTGGGCAAGACCAACCTTACTTTCTTTAAGATTTTTACAGGACTTATTTGCCTACGATTTTTATCTAGACAAAATCTATCAATACACGGTGGTTGCGGTAGTGGCCAGTCTATCTAAATTGGCTTCTTGGTTTGATCGCTATATTATTGATGGGCTGGTAAATTTGATCAGTTTAGCCACCATTTTTAGTGGCAATGCTCTTAAATATAATGTTTCTGGTCAATCCCAGTTTTATCTTCTCACCATTATTTTTGGTGTGGGTTTTCTAATTTGGTTTGCCCTTAATGGTCAGTGGTCAATTGTAACTAATTATTGGTCATCATTAATCGGTCAATAATTTATCGTCATTAGTCATTAGTCGTTAGTCAATAGTCTTTAGCAATTCGAGGGTCTGTCAAGGGAGTTAATGCCAAAAAATATCCCCATTAACTATTATCAATCATGAGTTATCAAGGAGAAATAATAACGGTTTTTCAAGCTCTGACTAATGACTAATGACTAATAACTAATGACTAATGACTAATAATTCATTTAATTTATGTAAGGAGCTAAAAATTTAATGATGCTCAGTGCTTTTGTCTGGGTTCCTTTCTTAGCAGCGATTGCCATTGCCTTTTTACCGATGAAAGTCGATGGAAGTCAAACTCGTTTAATCACTTTAGTGATTGCTGGTGGGATTTTATTGCTAAATATCATCTTGGGATTTCAATTTGACCCAACCAACCTACAATCGCAATTTTCAGAAAATATCCCCTGGATTAGTAGTTTAGGCTTGAACTATCATCTAGGAATTGATGGTCTATCTTTTCCTCTGCTGTTTATTAATAGTCTGTTGACCTTGATCGCTATTTATAGCAGCAGTCAATCCCTTGAGCGACCTCGTTTTTATTATGCTTTATTGTTGATCCTCAATGGTGGGGTATCAGGGGCATTTTTAGCTCAGGATTTGTTACTGTTTTTCCTGTTTTATGAACTGGAAATTATTCCTTTATATTTTTTAATCGCTATTTGGGGAGGACAACGACGCGGTTATGCGGCAATGAAATTTTTGCTGTATACTGCCCTTTCAGGCATTCTCGTTTTAGTATCTTTTTTAGGCTTGGTGTGGTTGAGCGGCGCTTCAAGTTTTGATTATGAACCTTTGCGTTCTCATACTTTACCGGTTGAAACTCAAATTATACTGTTAATTCCTCTGTTGATTGGGTTGGGAATTAAAATTCCTATCTTTCCTTTTCATACTTGGTTGCCGGATGCTCACGTAGAGGCTTCTACTCCAATTTCGGTCTTATTAGCGGGTGTTTTGTTGAAATTGGGAACTTATGGCTTATTACGCTTTGGAATAGGCTTATTCTTAGAAGGTTGGGTAGCGATTGCTCCCTGGATGGCCACATTAGCCGCCATTAGTGCTTTGTATGGGGCTTCCTGTGCTATTGCTCAAAAGGATATGAAGAAGGTGGTGGCCTATTCTTCCATTGCTCACATGGCCTATATTTTATTGGCGGCTGCCGCATCTACCCGCTTGAGTATTCTGGCAGCAATTTATCAAATGATTAGTCATGGCTTAATTTCTGCGATGTTGTTTTTGTTGGTGGGGGTAGTGTACAAGAAAACAGGTAGCCGCGATGTCAATTATTTACAGGGTTTGTTAAACCCAGAAAGAGGGTTACCCGTTACAGGTACTTTAATGATTTTAGGGGTGATGGCTAGTGCCGGAATTCCGGGAATGATCGGATTTATTGCTGAATTTCTGGTTTTCCGAGGAAGCTTTCCTATATTTCCCCTACAAACTTTATTCTGTTTAATTGGGAGTGGATTAACGGCTGTTTATTTCTTGTTAATGGTTAACCGCGTCTTTTTTGGTCGTCTGACGGCTGAATTATCGAAATTACCTCGGGTTTTGTGGTCTGAACGAACTCCGGCTATGGTTTTGGCAATATTAATTATCCTTTTAGGAATACAACCCAATTGGATGGTTCGTTGGAGTGAACCGAGTGCGGCGATGTTACTCACCGGCAATGATGAGATAGCTTTAGTGAGTCATTAGTTATTGGTCTTTAGTCCTTAGTTCTTAGTGAGTAGTAAACTTTACTCAAATAACAAACCATCGAAAACTGATAATAAATAACATAAAACTATTCGCTAATAACTCGGTGACTAATGACCAATAACCAATCACCAATGACTAATAACTAATGACCAATAGCAATTAAAATTATGGTAAGCACAAAAATCGATCAATCTAAACATTCTTTAGCGGCGTTCATTTACCGCTTAGAAAAAGGAGAGGCACTCTTGAAAGATTCTCCTGAGAATGTCACCGAGGTGGTGGGTATTCTCAAAAGTTACGGTGTGGTTTTAGATGCCTACTCTCGGAATTTAATTTACATTGCAGACAATCAATTTTTAGTTTTGTTTCCCTTTTTTAAATATTTTAATGGCAAAATTTCCTTTCAACAATTGCTGAAACATTGGTGGCATGACCGCATTAATTTTGAGTATGCGGAATATTGCATGAAAACGATGTTTTGGCATGGGGGAGGAGGGTTAGATAATTATTTGGATTCTCCTGAATTTGACCACTTAGTAGAAAAGGCGATTCAAGCTAAGTTAAAAGGCAATATTTTGATGTTGGGGTTACATAAAGCTTTCCCTAACTTTTTACCAGAACAGGTAAGACAGTCGGCTTATTACAGTGGACTAGGGCAATTTTGGCGAGTGATGGCGGATATTTTTCTCAGTTTATCTGACCGTTATGACCGAGGAGAAATTAAGACAATTCCCCAAGTTGTGCAGCATATCTTAGATGGGTTGGTTGCCGATGCTAATCGTCCCATTACTTATCAGGTAAAAATTAAAAATCAGATTTATGAAATCATTCCTAAATCTGTGGGTTTAACCTTTTTAATGGATACTGCTGTACCGTATGTTGAGGCGGTTTTCTTTCGAGGTACGCCCTTTTTGGGGACGGTTTCTTATAATGCTCAAGCTTATCAAATTCCCTATGATCAGGCGATGTTTACCTATGGGGCATTATATGCAGATCCTTTACCGGTAGGAGGTGCTGGTATTCCCCCAACCCTTTTAATGCAAGATATGCGACATTTCCTTCCTGAATATTTGCATGATATTTATCGCAAAAGTTTTCGACAAGAAGATGATTTGTTAGTGCAAATATGTGAAAGCTTTCAAAAGTCTATGTTTTGTGTGACAACTGCGGCGATAAAAGGATTAGCCCCCTATCCTTTAGATAGTACAGACCCTGAACAGAAAAAAGCCAATAGAATCTATTTAGAAAAATGGATGAATCGCTTTACAACATCTCGTTTAGTTGAGGTGAATCAGTAGTTTTTATGGGTGCGTTTATGTCTGCGTAACGCACCTTTTTATTAATCATTTATTAAACGAGTTTTAAACATAGATTTTTATCAACAATTAATATAGAAATAAAAAAAAGTGAGGCAGTAAATAGTTCTGCCTCAATAGTATTGATAGAAAACTGTCACCAACTCGAAGATTATTCTGACTGAGATTGTTGTTTAGCTTCGGCTGTTTTATCTCGGTCCAACTTAAGCACCAATACCGCCAAAGGAGGTAAGCACAAATCAAGAGAATAAGGTAACCCATGAAATGACCATTCATCAGTCCACTTACCACCTAAATTCCCCATATTGCTGCCGCCATATTTTTTAGCATCACTATTAAACAACTCCGTATAGAATCCGGATTCAGGGACTCCTATACGATAATGACTGTGGGGTTGCGGGGTAAAATTACAAATTACCACGACAAAATCAGTGGGGTCTTTTGCTCGACGAATAAAAGAAACGACGCTATGACGATTATCGCTACAGTCAACCCATTGGAACCCTTCCTGCTCAAAATCTCGTTCATAAAGGGCAGGCTGACTCTTATAAAGAGCATTAACATCACTAAAGAACTGTTTTAACCTTTGGTGGGGTTCATACTGCAAGAGATGCCATTCTAAATCACCCCAAACATTCCACTCACTCCATTGTCCTATTTCCATGCTCATAAACATGGTCTTTTTACCGGGGTGAGTAAACATATAGGCGAATAAAGTGCGGACGTTAGCATATTTTTGCCATTCATCCCCAGGCATTTTGCCCATGATACTACTCTTACCATGAACCACCTCATCATGGGAAAGAGCCAGCATATAGTTCTCACTGTGGTGATACCACATACTGAAAGTAATATTATTTTGGTGGAACTGGCGGAACCAAGGGTCCATACTGAAATAGTCCAGCATATCGTGCATCCAACCCATATTCCACTTGAGATTAAATCCTAATCCCCCCATATAAGTTGGCCAAGAAACCATCGGCCAAGCGGTGGACTCTTCAGCGATGGATAATGCTCCCGGATGATACCCAAACAATACACTATTGACTTGACGTAAAAAATCAGCCGCGTCTAAATTTTCCCGTCCGCCGTACTCATTAGCTACCCATTCTCCTTCTTTACGAGCATAATCGAGATAGAGCATAGAGGCTACGGCATCGACTCGAATTCCATCAATATGATATTTATCGAACCAGAAGAGAACATTAGCCACTAAAAAGTTTCGGACTTCATTGCGTCCATAATTAAAGACTAGAGTTCCCCATTCTTTATGTTCTCCCTTGCGAGGATCGGCATGTTCATAGAGATGAGTTCCATCAAAAAAGGCTAACCCATGACCATCTTTAGGAAAATGACCGGGTACCCAGTCGACTAAAACGCCAATGCCATTTTGATGACACTGATCCACAAAATACATGAAATCTTCGGGAGTTCCATAACGGGAGGTGGGCGCATAATACCCAGTCACTTGATAACCCCAAGAACCATCAAAAGGATGTTCTGCAATGGGTAATAATTCTATATGGGTGTAGCCTAGTTCTTTAACATAGGGGATGAGTTTGTGGGCTAACTCGTAATAGCTTAAAAACCGGGCTTGGGTATTCCATTCTGATACTTGAACCGGTTCTGACTCTCCACTGAGTAATTGTGTCTTTTCGGCTGAGGAAGCATGAAGCCAAGACCCCAAATGCACCTCATAAACAGAAATAGGTTGGCTCAGAGGGTTACTATGGCGGCGTTTTTCTAACCATTCGTCATCGTGCCACTGATAGCTATTGAGATCAGCGACGATCGAGGCCGTTTTAGGACGAACTTCTTGCTGAAAACCATAGGGGTCAGATTTTTCATAAATATGACCTTCCCAATTTTTGATCTCGTATTTATAACTGCTGCCAACGCCAATGTCAGGAATAAACAGTTCCCAGACACTATTATCGCGTTTCCGCATTTGATGAAGTCTGCCGTCCCACTGGTTAAAATCTCCTAATACAGAGACATTACGAGCATTTGGGGCCCAAACGGCAAAATAAACGCCTTTGACTCCGTCTATTTCTACGGGATGGCTCCCGAGTTTTTCATAAATCCGATGGTGATTTCCTTCTCCGAATAAATGTATATCGAAATCCGTTAAGATTGCGGAACGAAAAGCATAAGGGTCATGAATAACTTGTTCATGTTCTCCGGAGCGAATACGTAATTGATAATTGGCTAGTTCTGGTGTATCAATTAGACATTCAAAAAAGTTGGGATGATGCACCGCTTGCATGGGGTATTCTTTCCGGTCTGTAGGGAAAACGACCCAGGCTTCTTGTGCTTTAGGTAAGTAGGCGCGGACAACCCATTGCTTAATTTTTCCGTTATCTTCTACTGGATGGCCCCCGAGGATTTCAAAGGGGTCATGGTGGAGGTTATAAACAATTTGATTGACTTGTTCTGGAGATATGGTTGTGGACATTCGGCTATCAGCTTTATATTAATACCGAAGGCAGAAGCGCCTTTATTAACTTATACACATTATTTAAGATTTCTTACATATTTAAGCAGATAGGAATCAAATAGGGAATAGTCTCTAGGTATAAAGACTACTCACCAATGGGTAGAAAAGAGAGATATTTTTACAAAATCGGGATAAATGTCTTTAACAACTTACGCACCCGCAACAGAAAAATTAACTGTTGTACTTTAGGTGTTAATTGTGGTGGGTAGGGGCTTTGAGCTAATTGTTGCTCGAGTTGTAAATACTCAGAAGCGGTCAGAGGTTGTCCATTGACTGGCGAGCGCCCTTCTAAAATGATTTCTGTCCTTAATACCTCTTCTGGTATATCTTTTGGCGGCGGTAAAGCGAGACTGAGTTGGGTTCCACTCACCGTTAATCCTACTCCCAGATAAATTCCCAATTTGAATAATCTGCTGTTCATGGTGAATTGGCTAATGAGTATTATTTTAGAGTTAATGGTATCAAAAAGTTAAAAATCACTCGGGAAAGGCACAAGGGGCCGACAACAGGTGTTAAGAAAAATTCTCACAATAGGTTTTGAGAATTGTGATACAATTAAGAATTGCCCCTAAATGAGCAATTTCATAACCATGTGTATTTTGGGTGGGAAACCCTAAACAAGCCGCTCGAGAAATATGACCAAACTTCATGGCGATGGAGGCATCACTCCCAAAGCCGCTAATCACCGCTAATTGTATCGTTATATCCGCCTTTTCGGCAGCTTGTAATAAGTCTCTATTCAAATACTCGTCATAAATTCCGTAACCATCCTGAGACAATAAGACGGGCGCTTCTCCATCTTCGATAGTATACTCCGAAGATAACGGACAAATTTCTAAAGCAATTAAAGCATCTAAGTTATTATTTTGAGTAAAATAAAGTGCCCCCACTGCCCCGACTTCTTCTTTAGCTGAAGCGACTAAATAGACATCTATTTTGGGCTGTTTTAATTGTTGTGCTAAGGCGAGTAAAATGGCTACAGACGCTTTGTTATCTAGGGTATAGCTGGCAATATAATCTTTGAGGCGGAGCGGACGTTTACGGTGTTTTCCTACGACTACCCGAGTTCCTGGACGTATTCCAGCCGCTTTTAATTCTTCTGGGGTTAATTTAGTTTCTACCCAAACATCTTCCCAAACTAGAGGTTTTTTTTCTTGCTGGGCTTTTTGCGGCGACTCGTGGGAGACATGACGAGAACCAAAAGAGAGGATGCCGCTTAGCGTTTTTTGATCTCCTAAAATATCTACCACTCCCTCCCCGTAAACCCAAGGAAATGCGCCTCCTAATTTTCGCACTTGTAAACGGCCATTATCCTCCATTGACTTGACAATTGCCCCAATTTCATCTTTATGTCCAGTAATGGCGATTTTTCTGGTGGAGTCAAGGCCCGGAATTTTAGCAATAATATTTCCTGCCGCATCTTGCCAAGTTTCTAAACCTGTCTCATGGAAGCGAGTCAGAAGGAAGCTATCAATTTCTTGTTCCATTCCACTTGGGGAATGATGTAAAACTAACTCTTCAATAGTTTGAAATAAATCGTCATAATTCATGGGCTACGGGCAAATTCAATTATTCCAGAATTACTCAGAGCTTACCATAAATTATTTATAAGAGTGGAAACCAAGGCGTTTGACCTGTTTAAAACCTCGCCTTAAAGTAGAGACTCTACCTACCATGTCTCTACTTTTAACCTCTGCTTTTAAGTACGGTTCATTAGTCCCCAGAGATAGATAGCAATAATGGCTCCAATTACTGCTACAAATATGCCCGGAATACTCAGACTTGCTCCCGTTAGCAAAAATCTGCCGGTTTGAAGCAAAGTGACGATAGTTCCTCCAATAAAAGCGCCGATAATTCCCAACAAAGTTGTGGCAAAGATTCCTCCTCCTTGACGACCCGGATAGATAGCTTTAGCAATCGCTCCGGCAATTAATCCTAAAATAAGCCAAGCAATAATGTTAATCATTGGTTCTTTCCTGATATATGGTCTTGCGTATCTCTTGACTATGCTATCAAGAATGCCCCTTTTTCTACATCTGCCTTTCAACAGTATTGATGAGCCAAAATGAATGTTAAGATTTTTCTCTGTCTTTAATCACTATTGTTGTCTATTTTTTGCGATTCTTTCTTAATCTTTTTTAAAGAAAAATTCGGTCGCTCAATAGGTTAAATTTTGTTTATCATTATATCAAGAAGTTTTGGGCGACAGAGTATTTGTACTTAAGGTAAAATTTCTGGCCAGAAAACTTAACATTTCTTAAAGATTTTCGTTATAGTTTTAAATACACCTAATTTTCAGGAGGTTGAGGTGGCTTTATACGCAGATTTGCATCGTCATTTAGGAGGATCAGTTGTACCAAGAATTCTCTGGCGCTATTTCCAACGGCATGATGACCATTTGGCTCAACGGTTTCCAAAATATAATGAATTTGAGGAATTTTATACTCGGGAACGAAGTAGTTTAGATGAATATTTAGAATTACACACATTAGTAGAAAGTGTCCAAACAGCCAAGACACTACCCTATTTTATCTACCGTTTAATTCGCGGAGCTTATATTTTTGAAAATTTAGCCTATTTAGAACTACGGTACACACCTTATTATCGAACGGCTGAACATTTGAGTGAATTTGAACGCATTGAACAAATGGCGGAAATTGTAGAAATTGTGGGGAAAGCATCTCAAGTTAAAGAGTACCCCATGATTACCTCACAAATTCTCTGTATGCACACCCGTTTACCCTATCAAGTCAATAAAGCTATCGTAGACCTAGCGGCTAGTCGGCCGGATTATGTTTGTGCGATTGATGTCGCTGGGGGAGATTCTCATCTAGCGCAACGGTTAGATGAATTTGTGAGTTTGTATAAATATGCTCGTTCTCTAGGGATTAAAACCACCGGACATCTGTTTGAAACGACTAACGGTTGTTACCCAGAACTTTTGCCTTATTTGATGCGTATTGGACATGGGATTCAAATTCCGCTAAAATATCCCGAATTATTAAAAGAAGTCGCTCAACTTCAGCAATGTCTAGAAATTTGCCCGACGACTTATTTTAAAACGGGGACGTTAGAAGAGATCTCTCAACTGAAAATCGTCTTTGATCGTTGTTTTGAGGCGGGAGTAGATATCGCTATCTGTACTGATAACGCTGGACTCCATAATGTTCGTTTACCTTTTGAATATGAAAATTTATTGACTCAAGATGTGATTGATTTTGCTCAACTAGAAAGTTGCCAGGATGCGGCTTTCCGTCATGCTTTTGCTTGGCCATACCAACAAAGACCGGCTTCTTTGTTAACGGGTTTGCTCAAAGAAACCTATCCAGATGAGCAATTAGTTAATAGTCATTAGTCAGAGCGCCTGTTCTCTTCTGTTTCTTTACACAAAGTTATAAAAAATGAGTAGGCCCTTGACGACAAGTAAACTTTAATAACAATTAGTCTTTATGTCAGCAAAAAATGATAAATTAATAATTGAAGCTAAATAAGCTTCCCTGGCAGAAAAAACAGCCATGTTCACAATAGTCAAAAAAGAAGAGGTAAATCTAGCTGTTTAACTTAATATCTGTCTCGCTATCTAAGGCTATCACCCGAACCGAAAACGAACAATTCCTATCAGTAGATTAGCCGGGAGTTAAACCAACGAATAAACATCTTGAACAAGATGGTTGGCACTCTGAGTAAGCTCAAGAAAAGCAGGAATTAAAACGCGACTAGGGCTTGGGTGATATAGTCTTGAGCATAAGTTTTAAGGCATGGGTGATCAATTTTCAATTCAGGCACTAAAATAGAAAAAAGTGAAGGAAAAGCAGAAGATTGAACAACTCAATGCCAGAAACTCAATCTAGCCAGGGAAAAAAAGCACCAAGACCAGAAAAAATTCAAAAAGATTTGTTGAGTAAACAGGTCGCTCAACAAAAAGCTTTATTAGGGGTTGTGACAAAAATTCGAGAATCTCTAGACCTAGACAGTATTTTTAACTCTACCGTGACAGAAGTTCGTCAACTTCTAGAGAGTGATAGAGTGGGAATTTATCGGTTTGAATCGCAATCCAATGGCAGCGAGGGAAAATATGTCGCCGAATCAGTGCTAATTCCCTATCAATCCATGCAGGAAATAAAGATCGATAATAAATGTTTTGAACACCACTGTAAGGTTTACTCTCAACAAGGGAAAATTTGGACGGTAGATGACTTTGACAAAACCTCGAACCGAGAATGTTCTGATTGCATCTTAGAAGCTCTAAACATTAAAGCCTCCTTAGCTGTTCCTTTGCACCAAGGAAAAGAATTATGGGGCTTATTACTGATTGATCAATGTAGTCATCCGCGTCGCTGGAGTAAACAAGAAATAGAATTTGCTGATCAGATCGCCGTTCATTTAAGCATCGCCATACAGCAAGCTCAACTATTAGTTCAACAAGAACAACAAACAGATATTCTAGCCACCACCATTGAACAAATAATCAAAAGGGAACAAGCGGTAGCGGCTATTATTGATAAAATTCGGCGTTCACTAGACCTCAATAGCATTTTCAAAACAAGTACAGCAGAAGTTCGCCAACTATTACAAGCTGATCGGGTAGCCATCTATCGTTTTAATCCTGATTGGAGTGGTCAGTTTATTATAGAATCAGTAACCCATCCCTGGAATTGTTTAATTGAACAACAACTATCAATCCCTGAAATTAAGCAAAACATCAGTCGATGTAGCGTCAGAGAATTAAAAAATCCTCAAATCACAGATACTTATCTAGAAGAGACTGAGGGAAAAATATTTAGTAAACAAAATCTCTATAAAGTTTGTGATGATATTTATGAACAGAAATTTTCTCAATGTTATATCAATATTCTAGAACACTATCAAGTTAGAGCCTACATCATTGTCGCTATTTATGAAGGAGAAAAACTCTGGGGATTATTAGCGGCTTACCAAAATTCAGCACCCCGCCAATGGTCAAAAAATGAAATTAATTTCTTAACTCAAGTGGGCGTTCATTTGGGAGTTGCACTGCAACAAGCAGAATTATTAGCCAAAACACAGCAACGTCAAGACGAACTGCAAACCGCATTAACCCTTGAACTGGAAAAAAGGGCGCAAGAGTTCACTAAAGAAGCCCGAAGAGAACGTTCTTTATCTCTAGTGATTGATAAAATTCGTCGCACCCTAGACATTAATACAATATTTCAAACAGCCGCCCTAGAAATTCAAAAACTCCTAGCAGCAGAACAGGTCTGTATTTATAAATTTGGAACTGAGGGAGCGGGTCATTTTATTTGTGAATCTAATCCCCTCAATTTTTCTTCTTTATTAAAATATCAATGGAAAGATGAAGAGTTGAAAGCGGCTTTTGGGGCAAATTTAGAGCAATTTAAGCCCTACATTTTGGATAAAATTATCGATCCAAAAAAAATTGAGCAACCTTTTCTGATTAGCTTAAATAACATAGGCATTAAATCAGCCGTGTTTGTTCCCCTTGTGCAACGAGAAACCCTTTGGGGAGTATTAACTGTTTTTCAAAACAGTGCTTACAGAGAGTGGACTGCCGATGAAATCAATTTACTGCAAAAATTAGCCACACAACTCGAAGTCGGGTTACAACAGACAGACTATTTAAAACAAATTCAAATATCTGTGGAACAACAAGCCAATGCTGTAGAACAACAGAAAGCCTTATCTCAAGTCATTGATAAAATTCGGCGTACCTTAGATTTAGAAATAATTTTTCAAACAACAGTCACAGAAGTGCGTCAACTGCTCAAAGTGGATCGGGTAGCCGTTTTTCAATTTGAACCAGACTCTAATCATACAACCGGAAAATTCATCTGCGAAGATGTTTCATCCTCGTTTGAATCAGTCTTATCAGCGAAAATTAAAGATAGTTGTTTTGCCGAAAATTATGCTAGGGACTATCAACAAGGAAAAATCGGAGCCGTAGCTAATATTTATGAGGCGGGATTTTCAGAATGTCATATTGCGCTGTTGGCCAGATTTCAGATCAAGGCTAATTTAATTGCTCCCCTATTAAAAGGCGATCAATTGTGGGGGTTTTTGTGTATTCATCAATGTGTTGATTTTCGGGAATGGAAAGAATCGGAGATCGAGTTTGTCAGCAAAATAGCCGCTAATTTAGGAGTAGCGATTCAACAGACTCAATTATTA
This sequence comes from Gloeothece verrucosa PCC 7822, assembly GCF_000147335.1. Lineage (NCBI taxonomy): Bacteria > Bacillati > Cyanobacteriota > Cyanophyceae > Chroococcales > Aphanothecaceae > Gloeothece > Gloeothece verrucosa. The sequence goes on along the minus strand of NC_014501.1, from coordinate 3,204,578 downwards.
GTTCAAGCTGAAAAACGTTCTAGTGAATTACAACAGGCATTAGCACAAGTTCAGTTTCAAAAAGAACAACAGGCAACGGTAGCCGAACAAGAAAGAGCTTTATCTCAAGTCATTGATAAAATACGTCGTACCTTAGATATTAATACAATTTTTCAAACGGCGGCTGTAGAAGTGCGGCAACTCTTACAAGCGGATCGGGTAGCCGTTTTTCAATTTAACCGAGAGACTGAATATATAGAGGGAAAATTTATCTCAGAAGATGTTAAAAGTGAATTTGAATCCGCATTAGCTGTTAAAATCTCTGATCACTGCTTTGGAGAAGTTTATGCCAACCAATATCAGCAGGGAAAAATTCTGGCTATTGCTGATATTTATCAAAGTCAATTACAATCTTGTCATCTAGAACTGTTGGCACGCTTTGAAATTCGAGCGAATTTAATTATTCCCTTGCTTAAAGGAGAACAACTCTGGGGGCTGTTGTGTATTCATCAATGTCGCGGCGCTCGTCAATGGCAAGATGCGGAGATAGAATTTTCTCGAAAAATTGCGATCCATTTAGGAGTAGCCCTACAACAGGCAGAATTGCTAGAGCGAGCCAACCAACGCTCAGAACAACTACAAGTCGCACTCGCCGAAGTTCGCGCTCAGAAAGAGTTACAAGCTCGCATTGCCGAACAAGAAAAAGCCCTATTTCAAGTGATTGAAAAAATTCGTCTTACCCTCGATTTAAAGACGATTTTTCAGACTACGGCTACCGAAGTTCGTCAACTGTTGCAAGCGGATCGAGTCGCTATTTTTAAGTTTGATATTAAAAGTAGTTATACCCAAGGGACATTCGTCTCAGAAGACGTTTTGCCCGATTTTGATTCCGCTATGGAGGCGAAAGTTGAAGATAGCTGTTTTGGCAAACAATATGCCACTTATTATCAACAGGGTCGAATATTTTCCCTTGAAGATATCGACAAAGCGGAAATATTAGATTGTCATCGCCAAATTTTAAGTCGCTTTCAGATTAAAGCTAATTTAGTGGCTCCTCTGCTCAAAGGACAAGAATTGTGGGGATTATTGTGTATTCATCAGTGTAGTGTTTCTCGTCAGTGGAATGATTTAGATAAACAATTTGTCAGCAAAATTGCTGTTAATTTAGGCGTGGCGTTGCAACAGGCAGACTTATTAGCCCAAAGTGAAAAACGTTCCAGCGAACTGCAAATTGCTTTAGCTCAAGTGCAGGCACAAAAAGAACATTTAGCTCAAGTGGCGGCTCAAGAAAAGGCTTTAGCACGAGTCATAGAACGAATTCGGCAAACCCTCGATCTCGAAACAATTTTTCGCACCACCACTCAAGAAGTCCGAGAAATTCTCAAATGTGATCGCGTCGTCGTCTATCGTTTTTATGGCGACTGGAGTGGTGAGTTTATGTATGAATCTGTAGCCCCCGGTTGGAAGTCTTTAACCTGGAAAAAAGGCGTAAAAACAGTTTGGGAAGATACCTTTTTACAAGAAAATAAAGGAGGACGCTATCGCTATCATGAAATTTTCGCCATTGATGATATCCACCAAGCCGGATTAACAGACTGCCATGTAGAAATTTTAGAACATTTTCAAGTCAAAGCTTTTGTCGTTGTTCCCGTTTTTGTTGGGGAGCAATTATGGGGATTGTTAGGCGCTTATCAAAATTCTCAAGCCCGTCATTGGGAACAGCGAGAAATTAACTTACTCACTCAAGCCGGTAATCAGTTAGGAGTAGGCGTTTATCAAGCTCAACTGCTCGAGCAAACTCAGCAACAATCGAATATTTTACAGACTACCTTAGCTGACTTGAACGCCATTGTGGACAATTTAGCGGATGGCTTATTAGTAACCGATATTCACGGTTTTATTACTCGTTTTAATCCCGCTTTGCTCTCTATGTTTAATTTAACAGACAATCTCAAAGGCAAGCATCTATCTGAAGTATTATCTCTAGACTTGGCCAACTTAGTTAGAAAAATAGGACGACAACAAAAAGAAATCGTAACTGCTGAGGTAGAATTAGGAAGTGGTCGCTCAGGACAAGCTTTAGTCAGCAGTATTTTTCAAGAAAATTTTGGGGATGAAGAAGAGCCATGTCTCGGTTCAGTAATTTTAATCCGAGATGTGACCAGTGAGCGAGAAGTTGATCGGATGAAAACGGAATTTTTGGCGACAGTTTCTCATGAACTGCGGACTCCCCTCACTTCAGTGTTAGGGTTTACTTCTTTAATTCAAGAAAAGTTAGAAGAAGTGATTTTTCCGGCCATTAGCAGCGATGAGACGAGAGTTAAAAAAGCGAGAAAAAAGGTTGGACAAAATATTAAGATTATTATCTCCGAAGCCGAACGACTTACGGCTTTGATTAATGATGTCTTAGATATTGCTAAAATGGAAGCAGGACGAATGGAATGGAATATTAAGTCTACTTCTGTTGTGGAGATTTTAGAAACAGCGAGCGCCGCAACCTATCCTCTCTTTGACAAGAAAAAAATCGACTTAATTAAAGACTTTCCCTTAAATTTACCCAATATTTGGGTTGATAAAAATCGGATGATCCAGGTAGTGATTAATCTTTTGTCCAATGCTGTGAAATTTACTGATGAAGGATCGGTTACCTGTTGCGCTAAATTAGAAGATGATCAATTAGTGATCAGCATTACTGACACAGGAATAGGAATCGCCGAAAATGAGCAGAGTAAAATTTTTGAACGCTTTCAACAAGGCGGAAATATTCTCACCGATAAACCCACAGGAACCGGCTTAGGTTTGCCGATTTGTAAACAAATAGTAGAGTATCATGGCGGAAAAATTTGGGTAATCAGCGCCCCTCATCAAGGGAGTACCTTCTTTTTTAGTCTACCCCTCTCTGGGCAGGAACATGAGCCGCTTGAAAAAAGTAACGAAGGTTAATTAGTCATTTGGAGAAATAAATGAATAAAAAAATTTTAATCGTTGATGATGAGCCAAATATTTTAATTTTGATGGAGCAGGTTTTGGAAAAACTGGAGGATGATTATCAAGTAGAATTATTAACGGCAAATGACGGAAAAAAAGCTTTAGAAATTATCCAAGAGGAAAAACCCAATTTAGTTTTTTTAGATGTAATGATGCCTAAAATGAGTGGTTTAGAAGTGTGTCAATTTGTTAAAACTAATCCTGAAATTAACAATGTTTATATTATTATGCTAACAGCCAAAGGACAGGAATTTGAGAAAAAAACTGGCATGGCGGTGGGAGCAGACTTATATATGACAAAACCTTTTAAACCGAAAGAAATTCTGATAAAAGCAATGGAAATTCTTGAAATAGAAATATAGAGAATGGTGAAATTAAGCCTAAAAAAAATATTAGCAAAGCCAGACTTATTATTGATGTTAGAAAACTGGATAAATGGCTTGCATATTTCTATTAATATTCTAGATAAAGAAGAAAAAATAATCATGGGAGATGGTGGCTTTCTCTCCTCAAAAAGACATCCGATTCAAGCTGGACTCGAGGTTATTGGTTGGGTAGAAGGAGATGAAAAAGCCGCTATTATTGCAGAAAGTTTAAGTTATATAGCTTATCAAGAGTTAGAAAAAAAATTACTAGCCATTGAAACCTTAGATAAATATGAAGAAATTAATTTTTTATATGATTTATCTGCTAAAATTTCTACCTGCTTATCCATTGAAGAACTGGGAAGTTTAGTAATCAATGAAGTAAAAAATTTAGTAGAAGCTGAGCAAATTTGGTTAATGTTAATCAATCACAAAAACGGTCGATTAAAAATCGTAGCCGATTCTCATTACCCCTCAAATCAAAAATTATCTAACTCCCTTATCATTAGTCATGTACTGAAGACAGGCAAAGCAGAAATTCTTAATGATGTTTGGGAAAATATTGCAGATGGAGAAGGAAATCAAAGGATTTGTTCTTTGATTTGTCTGCCTTTAACCATACAAAATAAAACCATTGGAGTGGTTAATATTACTCACTCAAAACCCATCAACTATAGCGCCGAAGATTTAAAACTTTTGACGGCTCTAACTGCTCAAACGGCGGCGGCTATTCAAGTAGCTCAATATTACGATAAACTTAAAGAATATTCTTATACCCTAGAACAAAAAGTAGCTGAAAGAACGCGAGACTTAGAAAAAGCTAAACAAAAATTAGAAAAACTCGCCACCACTGACCAACTAACTCAATTAGCAAACCGTCGCAAATTTGATCAATATTTACAATATGAATGGCGACGCTCCATTCGAGAAAAAATTCCTATATCATTAATATTATGTGATGTCGATCATTTTAAACTTTATAACGATTGCTATGGGCATTTAGCCGGAGATAAATGTTTAAAAAGAGTAGCAAAAGTTATGGAAACAATCGTCAAACGTTCAGCCGATTTAGTGGCACGTTATGGAGGCGAAGAATTTGCGATTGTACTATCTAATACTAATCTTGAAGGAGCGCAAAAAGTGGCTGAAGATATCCGTCTAGCGGTAGCCAAGCGAAAAATTCCTCATGGTGTATCGGGCGCTAATCCATATGTGACAGTCAGCTTAGGCATCTCTACCACGATCCCGAGTCTCGAGAGTTCTTCCAAAACTTTAATCAATACAGCCGATAAAGCTTTATATCAAGCTAAAGAGCGTGGCCGCAATTGTTGTTGTGTTCTTTGATTACAGTAACTCAAGAGATTTTTCTTGTATTCTAAGGGAAGATTAGGTTTGAGCGATTAAAATAAACGAAAAAAGCGTTAAAATGTATCCCCTGTTACTTTATCCTAGATCCCTATATGAGCCAACCCACTCCCAACCCTTTACTTAATCTTGACTACGAAACAGCTATAGAAGACTTAGGAAACGACTATTATGATGAAGTCGCCGCAGCCGAGTTTCCTAAGCATATTTTACGGTTTCGTAATGATTCATTGCTCCCGTTATTAGGGTTGAATCCCAACTCGGTCAGCGATGACCATTTTCGCGAAGCCTTTGGTAAATTTCAGGGAATTCGTCCCTTTTTAGCACTACGCTATCATGGTTATCAGTTTGGAGAATACAACCCTTATCTAGGAGATGGCCGTGGGTTTCTTTATGGGCAAGTACGGGGAATTGATGGAAAATTGTATGATTTTGGCACAAAAGGGTCGGGAAGAACCCCTTATTCTCGCAATGCTGACGGAAGATTAACCCTCAAAGGCGGCATCAGAGAAGTTTTAGCCGCAGAAGCTTTACATTATCTCGGGGTTAAAACCTCTCGCTGTTTGAGTTTAATTGAAACCGGAGAGTCTCTGTGGCGCAATGATGAACCCTCACCTACCCGTTCATCGGTGATGATACGTTTAAGTTCCTCTCATATTCGCTTTGGGACTTTGGAAAGACTACATTATATTAAGCGCACAGATTTACTAAAAAAATTGCTAGACCACGTTATTAATTGTTATTATCCTGAAATCAAACTGGGTGAAGACGCTTATTTTCAATTTTATGCCCAATTGGTCAAGCGGGTTGCAAGCTTAGTGGCCCAGTGGATGGCAGCCGGTTTTTGTCATGGCGTTCTCAATACCGATAATATGTCCATCACTGGGGAAAGTTTTGATTATGGTCCTTATGCTTTCATAACCAATTATAATCCTAATTTTATCTCGGCTTATTTTGATTATGGGGGACGCTATAGTTATGGAAATCAACCCTTTATCTGTCGGTTGAATTTAGAGATGTTACACTTACCTCTGAGTTTGCTGATTTCGGTTTTTGATTTAGAAACAGCACTCTCTCAGTTTGATGATTGTTATTATTCAAACTATTATCGCTTAATGCTGAAAAAGCTGGGCTTTGAAGTTGAAAAATTATCCTCGACTCAAGGGATAGATTTAGTCGATAAAACCCTTCAACTATTCCAAGAAACTGGCATCGGTTATCATCAATTTTTTGCGGATTTAGCCGCCGAGTTTAATTGGGGATGGCGAGAAGAACCATCAACCATTTTAGAAAATAGTGAGCTACCTAAAGGAGATTGGGAAACTTTTAGACAACTTTATCATAAACTTTTAAATCAGTTGCCGCTTGAAGAGATGGAAAAAGTGCCTCTCCGTTTAGAATTTTATAATCCTAAAACCGCATTACTCAGACCCTTGATTGAGTCGGTTTGGGAACCGATTGCTTATGATGATAACTGGCAGCCTTTCCAGGAATTAATTCAAAAAATTCAAACTAAACAGTAAGTAGCAACAGACAAGAGGAAATAGAGCATCAATCTTTCACTGGACCATATTTAGTGGGATCAGCCTCATAACGAGGTGCAAAAATCTTAATGCCTGCTTCCGTGCAACAAGTTCTAATATTTTCGTGTAATTGTGAGCGAGCTTCCTCAAACTCTTTTAAACTTTTATTCTGCTCACACTGTCGAATTACAAAAATGGGATGCTCCCTTATAAATTGAACTTCTTTCTTGGAATTTTAAATTACTTTCGCCAACAAAGTCATATCGTCCGCGAATCACAGATCCCGTGAAAAGTAAGATAAGCCGAGGGAGTCATATTAGTCTTCCGACGATGGATTCTTGCCGATCGCAGCGCGTAAGGAATTAGAGAGTTGATCGGCCGTCCGCGCAGCTATCAATCCCGAAAGAGTAGCGACCCCGACCGTCGCGAGGCAAGTTAGCGTGGCACCAGCCGGGCCACCGACCCCCAGCACCATCGCCATGGCTGTCAGAGGTAGGCGATAGCCACCGGCGATACCGGCCGCTGCCCCGGCCGCCCCCGCCAGATCCGATGGCACCCCGAAGGGGGCTGCGAACACCCGGCCTCCCAAATCACCGATCGCTAGGAAAGGTACAAACACACCACCACACCCCCCCGCCACAACGGTGGCCGTGGTGGATGCCGCTCGGAGCAAAGATACGGCCAGGAGGTGGTAAGGGGTCGGATCGACGGTTTCGGCCCAGACGATGGCCGCTCCCCCCGGGCCGAAAGCGGCCGCCGGAGACGCGATCCCCGCTATCACGCTCGCCAGCACCAGCATGGCCGTACCCCCGAACAGCAGACGAACGGCCGGACGGGTCTGTAACCCTCTAGCCCAGTAGATCGCCTCGCCCGATAGCGATGTAATAACACCCGCGAGCGCTCCGATGAATAACGCGGCCGCCACCGCGTCCCACAAGTCATCGGGTGGAACCCTAGGCACGACCAGGCGGATCAGACTGAGATTGAAGACAAAGTTGACCCCCCAACCCATCAGTCCCCCCGCTAACATCGCGGCCGCCCGCTCCGGGGTAAGGGGAATTTTCCGACGCCGACTCAACTCGAACATGAAGAAGCTACCTACCAGAGGGATACCCATTAAGGCTGACACCGCCGCCGCACCACCACCGATCGCGGCGGGACGTACCAGCCAGCCTAGTGCTGGATTTCGGCTACCCAGCCAGACTCCTGTCGCGACACCGATATGGGCCGCCGGGGATTCGGTTCCCATCGCCGCTCCCAACCCGACCGAGGACAGGATAGCGAGGGCGCGCAACGGTGCCCGCTTCCAGGGGAACCGCTCCTCTGCTCCGGCCGTGTTCACCACGTCACCGGTCAGATCGGCCCGGGCAACGTCATGAGGGAAAGTGTACCAACTCAGTTTAGGCCTGTGATCGAGATTTTCGTCCCTTAGCGGGGCTAAGGTTTGTACGGGCGCGCCCTTACCCAGTACATACAGTACCAGTACCGCTAACGTAACACCGAGCAATGGCAGGAGTAGCATCCAGAGGCTACCCAGCCCGGAGACGAAATCAAGAACTTGCTTGATCCCCTGAGTCAGCATCACCGCAGTCAGGGAGCCGACCAACCCTCCGAGCGAACCACCGAGCGCCCACGTGCCGACTCCTGTCAACAGGGGTAGTAATTTACCATTTGCCATCGTGTTCAATCCTTATATAAACGTTGAAAAACTTATCCGTTCCGATTCCCCGAATTAATTCCAAAGGTCGGCGTTTGATAATCCTTCGGTAGATAATTTTCGGGAATTGTCGAATGATTGCCATCTCGTAGAGCTAAGTAATTGGGAGACAGGATCTCGATCCCCACTTCGTTACATTTATCCTGCATATTCTGATGTAGTTCCGAATAGATAATTGGAAACAATCGCGGTTGATCGGTGTACGCGTTTAACTGATAAGCCACCGAGAAATCATCAAGGCTCGATTGCAGGACGAAAGGAGCGGGATCGGCGAGAATATGTTCTGTCGCTAGTGCCGCGTCGATGAGGACAGCGTGAACCTTTCGCCACGGCACATCGTAGCCTAGAGTTATCGTGGTTTGGAGGATTAGGGGTTGATCGAACTCTCGATACGATACGCTCAAATTCACCACGTTGGTATTTAAAAGAGCCGAATTCGGGATCGTGATAATTCGATTCGTAGGGGTACGGATTCGGGTGACTAATAAAGTCTTCTCGATCACGTCTCCCGTCACATCGCCGATCGAGATAACATCCCGCAGTTGAAACGCGCGGGTATAGATTAAAATCACTCCCCCGACGATATTGGCGATGGCCGAAGTGGAACCGAGGGAAAATAAAACCCCGAGAAAAACCGATATCCCTTGAAACGCCGGAGAATAAAACCCCGGCAAGTAGGGAAACGCGAGGATCGCGGCTAGCGCTATGATGAGTAATTTCAAAATATTATAGGTCGCCCCCGCCCAGTCGGGATAAAAACCCTGCACCCGAAGATTTCCTCGCTCGATCGCCGTAAAAAACGGTCGGATCGTTTTCAGAAGATAATAAGTAATCGCGGCGATGATGGCGACGATGAAAAGATTGGGAAGATAGAGCGCGATCTGTTTAGCTACCAGATCCATCGTGTCGAGAAAAGTCGTTAGAAACTTATCGCCGAATTGCCGCGTCCACGGAAATAAGCGGAGAACGAAAGTTAAATAGAAAAAAACTAGCGTTAAAATTACCAATAAACGCAGAAATTTAAAAATCCATAGGAAAATATTCTCGATTCTGACCGGCGAGAGTATTTCAAAACTCTGAATCCGCCACCCTGGAATCAGCGAGACGATCATCCGTCTGAGCGCGGGAACAATTCGCCTGGATAGCAACACGATCACCGCGATCGTGACGAACAAAATTACCGTGGCGATCGCCGTAGAGATCGCGTTCCGTAATAAATTATCGGGTTGTCGATCGATACGGTAGCGATCAATCGCCGTTTTAATTTCCTGTAAGGTGAGTTTCGCCTCGTCGATCTGGGTTCTCCGATAGAGTTTGGCATCTTGGGGGGTAACGGTGAGGATCACCTTATCTCCTAAAACGATCGAGGGGGAGCGATCATCCGGATCGACTCGAATCGTCAGATCTTTCGTGGAAAGACTTTCATCTCTAGCGATTCTCTCGATCCGATCCGTGATCGCCCGCGCTCTGACCTCCGGCGTAAAAGAACCGATGCCGTGACGCGCGAGAAAAAGAACGCGTCCGTCGAGGGTTACCGGAAAACCTTCGCCGAGGGTTTCTAGGGTATCCCCTGGTGACGGGCTAGGATTCGGGGTTTCTTGCCGCGCGTATCCCGTTATCGAAAGACCCAGTACGAGGAAAAAAGCGAGACAAAAACCGATAAGAACGTCGCGGAATCTTTTCATGGCCTAGTGAAGTAGGGGGTGACGATTGATCGGCAGGAACGACAACAAGGCAAAAAGCGACGACAAACCACGGGAGAAAGACCCGTAGAATTTTCTTCATTCGGAAAAACTATTATTTATTAATATAAGCGATTGTCGTCGGTAAAATGATTAATACTTTGTAAAACTCTCGGTTTTCCAAGTTGAAGTATGCTAACTGACCCCAGGGCAAACGCATCTAAATTTTATTGATAAAATGTAATTAATGTGCATTGATTTTCCCTAGCGTTCTGAGGATCTTTTTCATGGCTTTTTAGTTTTTCACGCTTACCTCAAATCTAATTGGCGTAGTCGGGTTTCTAAAAACAGTTTCCCTTGTTTTTCTCCATCGTCAATTAGCCGCTTAAGACTTTCAGGACAGCGATCAAGTTTACTTTCATAGTTGAGGCTATCGGCCAACTCTTTAGACATTTCGATCATCGGAATGTAATAATCTCTGTCAGGATCATCAGCAAAAGATTTGGGAATTTTGATCGGTTCTCTAAGTTCGGTTTCTGCCAGAAACTCGTCTTTAAAAGCGTTTCTGAGAAACAGATCATTGATCAACTCCACTTGATCTAGACTTTGAAATAAGGAGACATTTCCTTCTACTTCATTGCGACGATCAGCAATATCATCGGGTTTTTCTGGGATTTTATCAGTTGCAGTGGGATTAATTTTAATTACCCAAATTTCCTGGGGGATATTCTCAAGTCCGACAAATTTGGGCCTGATCAAAGAACGAATGGGCGGGTTATCAGAAAATAATCCATCCCAATAGGCCATTTCTTCAATAGATACGGCCGGAAAAATATTGGGCACACAGGCAGAAGCGAGAAGATGTTCAACTTTAATTGATTCTAGACGGGAGACAAATTTATGCAATTTGCCGGTAATGATGTTACAAGACCCTAAAACTAAAATAGGTGCTTCTAGTTGGGGTCCCCAAGTTTTTAATTCTGAGAAATCAATATGAGTTTCTAGTAATTCCTTTAAATCGGTAAATCGGCTCCGTAAACCTTGCGTAGCAAAGGAAAACCAGATTTTAGCCGCAGGAGAATAGGGGCTGAGAGCATATTGGGGCAGTAGTCCTTTGCTTACCCATTCCAGGGACTTAATGACAAAATCGTTGAAAAATCTTTCTTGATAAGTTTGGGCGCTATTATCCTGCCAAAAATCTATCATTCTTTTCCAGATAATCTCATCGCCTTTTTTGAGAGAATACCAGATGAGAAAAGCACAGATCGCTCCCCCAGAAGTGCCGCTTAGGCTGACGATATTAAAATAGTCCTGAACCTTATTTTCAAATAGGGCTTTTAAAACACCAGCCGTAAAAGCGGTTTGGCTGCCTCCTCCCTGACAAGCGATGGCAATTTTCGGTTTCATAAGATCTTTTTCTCCTAAACAGGTTAATTCTATCTTGTATTCAACCTATTTTTCACTATTTAAGCAAATAATAATAACCGAAAAAAATCTTAAAAAACCTTAAATTTTTGTTGATGAAAAATCGAGCAATTTAAGTAAAATTTAAACTATTTTTAATATTAATCACTATTATTTGTGCTAAAATATTATATGTTAATTATAATTTTTGACTCAAACTATCAAGTCAAAAAAGTTAAAAATTATTGCTCTAAAGAAATAGAATTTTTTTCGATCTTTTCAGGGTTTTTCCCGTTTATTGAGGTGTTATCAGCAAGCTTAGTTAATTTCTTTTAGTTAAGAAATAATCAGGTTTTTTGGCTTGTAGAGACAATTTTTGATGAATTGAGAAGCCCCAACCGGATAGCTTGCGCTTAGTTGGGGGAGTTCTCCGCTTAATTCAAGCTAAAGCCGCCGCCACTTGTGACCAACGACCCACAGCTTTACCCACTACGGCTAATTCTTGGACAAGACGCTCAAAGCGTTCAGGCGTGAGGGACTGAGGTCCATCAGAAAGTGCCTTAGCCGGATTGGGATGCACTTCAATCATCAACGAATCAGCCCCACCGGCAAGAGCGGCTTTAGCCATTGTGGGGACATATTCCGCCCGACCTGTTCCATGAGAAGGATCAATCATGACCGGGAGATGAGTCAAGGTTTGAAGCACGGCTAAAACCGATAAATCTAGGGTATTACGGGTATATTGACTATCAAAGGTGCGAATTCCCCGTTCACAGAGAATCACATTCTGATTTCCCGCCGCCAAAACATATTCTGCCGCCATCAACCATTCATCAATAGTGGCCGACATTCCACGCTTAAGCAGAACGGGTTTATTTTGGGCCCCGACTTTTTTGAGCAGAGAAAAATTCTGCATATTTCTCGCACCCACTTGAATCACATCAGCCACCTCGGCGATTTTTTCCAGGTCAGCCGCATCCATCACTTCAGTAATAATGCCTAAGCCGCTTGCCTCTCTAGCCGCCGCCAGTAATCCTAAAGCGCTTTCTCCGTGGCCTTGAAACGCATAGGGAGAGGTACGGGGTTTATAGGCCCCGCCGCGTAGAAAATGGGCACCGGCTGCTTTAACCCGTTTAGCGGTTTCCACGATCATCTGTTCATTTTCCACCGAACAGGGCCCTGCCACTAGCACTACGGGATGATTACGTCCAAAAGTCACGAAACCTTCTGGGGTAGAAACAGCTACCTCACTGTATTCTCCATGACGGTATTCAAGACTGGCTCGTTTAAATGGTTTTTCTACCCTTAGCACTGTTTCAATCCAAGGACTCACTTCCTGTATTTGTAACGGATCTAGAGCGGCTGTATCACCTACTAATCCAATCACGACTTTATGTTTCCCGACGATTTTTTCTGGTGCTAGTCCCCAGTCCTTGAATTCTTGACTAACGCGGACAATTTCCTCCTCTGGGGAACCAACCCTCATTACAATAATCATGTCAAAGTTCCTCGAGCGATTTAGTTATCTATATAGCGAACAAGATTAATTTCCTTTAGCTTCTTTAGCTGCTTTGCGAGCCTCTTTCCAAGCCTCGGTTGTTCTGGCAAAATTGACTTTAATCTCTTCAATACCTAGCCAACTCCCGGTTCTTTCTTCATCCCATGAGGTGGAGAAGATGCCAAAGCTTAATCCTAAAACCCCTAGTCCAAACAATCCCAGACTTACCGCTAAAACGACATAAGTGGGAATTTTCACCCAATCATGGCTCACTATCCAGTAAAAGATAAAAAAGGAGGACATTCCCAAGGCTGTAGGAATGCCGCTAAATAGGGCCATCCGGCGGATCATTCGTTTACTGACTACATCGGGTATAGCACTTGATTGACGCTCTTTTGTTGTGGCGGCTTCAGTTGTTTTACGAGGTAAAGGAGGCTGTTTTAGCGGTTTTTTCTTTTTTTGGCGGGGTTCAAAGGGGAGGTTTTCCCGAGACTTAGATGAAGGCATAGTTCGTGAAGAAAGTTATGTTTAACGGCGAATACCCAGACGTGCAATTAATGCTTGATAACGGGGATAGTCTTTCTTTTGAATATAAGCTAATAAGCGGCGGCGGCGACCAATTAATTGTAGAAGTCCCCGTCTTGAGGCATGATCTTTGGGATTGGCTTGTAGATGGGTTGTCAATTGATTAATACGTTCTGTCAGTAGGGCTACTTGTAAGTCGGCTGAACCGGTATCGGTGCCGTGAGCCTGGTATTGATTGATGATTTCCTGTTTTTCGGTTTGTGTTAGAGTCATTGCTTGTTACTTAATCTATATTTACGTTGCAGACTACTATGTTACCATTTTTATCCGAGGTGATGAGTAGATTTGATTTGAGGTTAATGATTCCTTGATGCTCGGGTTTTTGTATTCGTTCCACCCTTCCCAAGCGAGGATACAGATGCTCAACCAAATTAAACCCACTGCATAACCGGCTAACACATCTGTGGGCCAATGGACTCCTAGATAAAGCCGACTAAAACCGATTCCAAGGATTAAAATCAGGCTTACTGTGTAAATTTGTCGCCGCCATTGAGGGTATTGCCTTCCTAAAAGATAGCCTAGTAACCCGTAAGTGATCATGGACATCATGGCGTGACCGGAAGGAAAACTGTGGTGACTGACGTTAATGAGTCGCTCCCATAGTGCAGGACGTATGCGGCCAAATAGCACTTTTAACCAATAATTTAAGCCGATTCCTCCGAGAGTGGCTATGCCTAACGTTGTGGCTTTTTGGGAGCGTTTCCATTGGCGGCTGGGACTGATAATTATTCCCATACAAATCAATAATATGACTACAGGTTCACCCAAAAATGTCAACCCTAACATGATGCGATCTAGAAGGGGTGTGTGTAGTTTTTGAATCAGCAATAATATTGTCTTATCGAGTCCTCTAACATATAATAAGGAGCTTGCTATGCCCAGAAGAGAAACTGCTGCCCATACCGAGATGAGCGGCTGACTAGCTCGCTGAATTTGTTTGTCTAGAAGCATCTTCATTACAAGCCATGAAGCGGCTTTATTTTGTCCATTGGCTACTGATAAGTGAGCCGGTGTGGGGTTGGTCGGGTTAGGGTTTAAAATAGGGATTAATGGGGCTTGTTCTTTGACTTGTGAGAGGGAAGCGGCTTGGGGGTGAGGATAATTTAAAACAATCTCTTTGAGAACTAAAGTTAGTCTTTCATGACTCCACTTTTTTGAAAAAGTAATTAAAATATTGCCGCTCCAGGGATTAGCCCGAACCTGTTTAATTCCTTCGGTTTGTGAGAGTTGGTCTTCTAAATAGGTTTTGAGGGATTTTGAATGATAGAGCTTAGGGATTTTATATCTTGCTCTACCTTTGATGGCGGTATGTAGTGACTGAACTAAAAGATTTTCCTGAGATTGTATTTTAAAATAGTTGATCATTAGTCTATAAGGACGAGGCACTGCCAAGGCAATTCGATAAAAAGTTTGTCGTAGGGATGAGCACCAATCCCCACTCGAATTTTAAGTTTATTATACCTCGCCCTTGAGACGGGTAGGCTTGTCTCATTTAAGGGGTTTATCTTGAGGGGGAGCCGCTTTTGGCAAAATTGAACTATCTTTATCTAGGGTTTGCTTAGGTAAACCTAAATGTTGTCTGGCCTGTTCTTCAGCGATTTGCTGGTCTTGCTCTGTTTCAAACTGACTTTCATCTAATAAATTTGTCTCCCGTGCGGAAACATCTCGATTCGGCGGTCTGCCATTTTTCCATTTATATTTAAAGTCCATAAGCGGGGGCAGCTTCTGTGCTGTTTTATTGATACAATTTTCATCTTAAGCATGAATAAATCTTTTAGACTCTATCCAAAGTTCAAATCCGAAAATTTTCAGTAAGACTGATGTTTTGATTGATGATTTGAAGACTAAATTGGTCTTCGGGTTCTCCTCGGAAGTAAGGTAAGACCAGCAAAGTTTCCTTTTGTTTACAAGCTAATTCCCGTAAAATTTCGCCATTTCCATTAATTAAGCGAATTTTCAAAGATTCTGGTAATAGGGTTTCTGGGACTATGGGCAACACCTGCACTTGACAGCCGATTTTACCATTAGTTTCTTCGGTAATAGCCACCAATAAAGCTAATAATTCAGGATGCTTAGGAGTACCTACATTAAGGGTTTTAAATCGCTTAATAATATTGTCACTCCTGAGATAATAAAAGCTCCGCAATTTAGATAAGCAATGTTTAGCAGGTCTCAGCAATATATCTAAAGATTGCCAGCCCTGTTCAAAGTTTTGCTCAAACCATTGACTTAATTTAACCGCTTTGGGATGATTTGGGCTTAAATCAATAATCTCTTCTGATACAGATATGGGGTAGTTTTTGCGCGATTTTTTTCGGCTTTTACTGCTCAGTTGTTCGATCAGTTTTTCAATCATTAACTCTTGGATAAAACCATTGATTTTAAATAATGAGTTGCCGTCAAACTCGCTGATTTCTATTAGAGATCGTTCTTTTAAAGACACCATTACTTCGAGTATTTCCGCTTCACATATTGGGTATTTAAGCCGATTGATTAAATTTAAAAATGACAGGGCTTCTGGTTCAATGGCTAACCCGTATAAAACCTCTTTTTCCCTTTCAGATAATCTGTTTATCAAAGGATCTAAGAGCTTATTGATATCACTTAAAACCTGACATTCTTGGGATAAAAATTCATGAACATTCCCGTTAAAGACTTCCCCAATCAGTTTTGCAACAATTCTTAAGGCTTCTGGATGACCATGATAATTCTCGATTAAGATTGACCAACTCTCGGCATCTTTCAGCGCATCAGATTGCAATAAAGCATAAGCATGGGGTTTTTCTAATCCCCATAAAACAAGAGAACGAACTGAAGAGACAGCACCGGTTTTTAGAATAATTTCTTTGGGAATTTCTACCCCTGTAACTAACAAACAACTTTGATGAGATTGCTCGGCGATGCTTTTAAATAAATCTGCATAATCTTGATAGCTTTCTCGATATTTACCCACCAATTCACCGGTTTGTAAAATTGTCTCTATTCCATCGAGAACCAGCAAACAGCGTTTTTCTCGTAATAGTTTGATGATGTTGGACAAAGAACAGTGATTGTCGCAATTTAACCCAGGAGAAAGCGTGTTAAGCCAGTTGTCCAATAAGATCTTTATAGGAGGAGCCGATCTTAGGGAACGCCAGATGATCTGATCAAACTCTTGACCAATCTCTTGAACTAGCTTACCGGCCAGAGCCGTTTTTCCTATGCCACAAATGCCTTGTAATGCCACGATGCGACAATTATCGTTTAAAATCCATTGTTTTAAGGTAGTTAATTCAACACTACGGCCATAAAATTCCGATAGATCAGGAATTGCTTCCCAGTCGGGAACCAGTTGGCGACCCCACTCTAAATGGAGATTTAAGGAACTAATTAATGTGTCGGGTTGTTCTTGAATAAGGGTCAGGTTATGGCTTGTGTTTTGATGCAGGGGTGACTCGATTTCTGAGGTTTGAAGATTTAATTGGGACATTTCCCAAGGAGAAGACAAATAATATTTTTCCGAGAGTGTTCGTCTCTCTAAAACTCCTCTAAAGTTAGTTTTACCAATTTCTTCTCCTAACACTCCTGATAGTAGTCTCCACAAACGCGGACCGATATCACGCATTAGATAGTTTAGGCTGTATGGAGAACTTTCTGCCATCTGATCGTATGTGATACCCTCCCAAGTTCCTCGCAAAATAATTATTTCTGGAGAACTTAGATGTCTTCCTTCCTGATTTAATACGACTCGATCAAGTAATGCGATGACTTCTTGAAAGTTCATAGTCATTTGGGGATTTTAAAAATAGAGATTTTTAATAAGTTTTTTAATTTATTTTTAGCCTAACTAATTTTCCCTAATTGTATTAATAATTTATGCTGTCTAAAATTAAGTTTTATTAAGCTTAAGACCATTTTGCGCTCAAGTGCCCTAAAAATAGGCTTGTCCCGAGAACAGGTTAAAGGGTTTATATCCATTATGCTTTAGCCGTTTATCCTTTACCTAAGAGAGCGATTTGTCGTTTTAATTGCTCAAATTCCTGTCACACCTGTTTAAATTTTTGTCAAAAAGCCGCCTAGACAACCCCTTAGCATGAATTAAAATCTGTTAGAAATCCGGCTGATGTATTAATAATATTAATCTGACGGAACTAATTAGGATTTCGACGAATATTAAAACAACACCAGTCTTGACGTTTCCATAAAGCCGCCACCACCCAATCATGTTGTTCTAGGGTATCAGCAATAGGTTTAGCCTGCTCTAAAAGAATGCCACTTAAAATTGCCCAACATTGAGGTTTAGCTAAAGCACTAAATTGAGGAATCATCTCAATAATAACTTCTGCTAAAATATTACAGACAAATCCATCAACTCCTTGGGGAACCAGTTCTAATAACTCTTCAATACTGCCTTGATTAATCACTAGATTCGCTGGATCAATCTGATTGAGTTGACGATTACTTCGAGCCGCTTTAACGGCCAAGGGATCATTGTCAACTGCGTAAACTTGTGGCGCTCCCAGTAAAACAGCCCCAATAGATAAAATCCCCGAACCACAGCCAATATCAGCAATCACCCGACTATTAGCATCGGTTTCCAAACGCATTTCTAACGATTCTAGGCATAATTGGGTAGTAGGGTGGGTGCCAGTGCCAAAAGCCATACCCGGATCGAGACGGAGAATAATTTTATCATCATCACTTGCAGGCGTTAACCAAGCGGGGTAAATAATAAAGCGATCTCCTATGCTAGTGGGTTCCCAGTGTTGTTTCCAACTACTAGCCCAATCTTCTTCATCAATTAAACGCCAACGAGTAACTGGATGGGATAAATTCAGGAGCAGGGCATCTTGAACTAACCACAGGGATAGAGCCGCTAAATCTAATAATTGTGCTTTAATTTGGGGAATATAGGCTCGAATTAAAGAAGATTGCCCTTTAATCTCTGTTGCCGTTCCCGAACAACCAAACTTATCCAGCCGCCAAAAGATCGACTCTTCCAAATCTGGATCACAAAGCACTCGAATTTCCCACCAACTATTTGCCATCCAAAACCTCGAGAAAGGAAACACCGGAGCGGGGAACAGGGAATAATAGGCAAACCTAATACTTTATAATTAATTCCCTGTCCTCTATTCCTAATATTTATAGTTTGACAGTATAGGCATCCCGAATGCCAGCAACTTTAGTAATTTCCGATAGTATCCCTTCTGGTAAAGGATCATCTAAACTAAGAGCCATGACAGCATCTCCGCGAACAATTTTTCGGCCTACCTGCATACTGGCAATATTGACGTTAAAACTACCCAGTAATGAGCCAATTTTTCCAATAATCCCCGGCATATCCCGGTGTAAGGTAAACAGCATATAGTTACTGGGAGGAACGTTAATAGGAAACTCATCTAGATCGGTGATGCGAATTTCTCCGTTACCCAAGAGGGCACCAGTTACGGAATGTTCTCCCATTGAGCCTTTAGCTTCTAGGTGTAGAGAGCCTGAATAACCTCTTACTGAAGCATCTTTAGTTTCAATAATGCGAATCCCTCGTTCTTTAGCCTCAATCGCCGCATTAACATAATTGACTCGTTCTCGTAGAGCTTGGGATAATAATCCTTTAATAGCCGCCACCACGATCGGTTGAGTTTCGTTACTGGCTAAATCTCCCTGAAGTCTGATGGTTAACTGTTCAATTCTCCCACCGGCCAATTGAGCGACTAAATTCCCCAAGGTTTCGGCTAATTGTAGATAGGGTCGCAGTTTTTCCATCACATCCGGCGTTAAACCTGGAATATTAACGGCCGATCTCGCGGGAAGTCCGAGTAATACATCGCGAATTTGTTCAGCTACATCAATGGCCACATTCACTTGTGCTTCGGCGGTAGATGCTCCCAAATGAGGGGTTAAAATGATATTGGTGAGTTCTCTAAGTTTAGATTCTCCTAAAGGTTCCTGTTCAAAAACATCTAAAGCCGCACCGCCAATTTTACCGGCTGCTAAAAATTCGGCCAAAGCATCTTCATCGATGACACCCCCTCTAGCACAATTAATAATGCGGACGGTGGGTTTCATTTTCGCTAAAGCTTCTCGGTTGATTAAATGAGCCGTTTCTTGGGTTTTGGGTATATGGAGTGTAATATAATCAGCTTCCGAGAAGAGTAAATCGAGGTCTACTAGGGTACAGCCTAACTGATCTGCCCGTTCTTTGGAAATGAACGGATCATAAGCCAGCAATTTCATGCCTAATGCTTTCCCGACACTGGCAACATGAGAGCCAATTTTACCTAAACCAACAACTCCCAAGGTCTTTTTATAAACTTCTGTGCCGATAAACCGTTTACGGTCCCATTTGTTTTCTTTGATAGACAGGTTCGCATCAGGAATGTGGCGAGATAGGGATAACATCATGGCTAGTGCGTGTTCAGCCGCAGCAATGGTGTTACCTTCCGGAGAGTTAACCACGACAATTCCCTGGCGAGTGGCGGCTGGCACATCAATATTATCTACCCCTACGCCGGCTCGTCCAATAATTTTCAGGTTTGTACCGGCCTCAACCACTTCTTTCGTTACCTTAGTTTCAGAACGAAGCATTAAAGCATCATATTCAGGGATAATTTTGATCAGTTCTTCGGGGGGTAGCTTTGTTTTAACATCAACTTGGGCAACTTGAGAGAGAATATCAATGCCTACTTGATCAATTGGATCGGATACAAGAACTTTTGCCATAGTCTTTATCGTAGAAGGTCAACAGTGGGGCAAAACTGATTGTTTTGTCTTGCTCAGATTTTTACAGTTTGCCGGCGTGTCTCTAGTGCAGAGCTTATTGTAACGGATAATGTACCTCGAGGCTTGGAATTCCCTATAGATTTTAAGATTAGTCATTAGTCATTAGTTAGTAGTCAACAGTCATTAGTTAGTAGTCAACAGTCATTAGTTAGTAGTCAACAGTCATTAGTTAGTAGTCAACAGTCATTAGTCATTCCCCCACCCCGCCCCTGTTACCTGTTCAGGTGTTTCCTGTACTAAGATGGTTGATGAGTGTTAAAAGTGGCTGATAATAAATATGAACTATTTGATTGCGGTACTGTCTGATCGCCTACAAGCAGAAGAAGCTTATACCGCCCTAGAAAAAGAGGGAATTCCTCTGGCTCAAATTACCATTCTGGGGAAAGGGTATAAAAGTGCTGATGAGTTTGGACTGATTGATCCCAATGAGCAAGCCAAAAAAAGAGCGATTTGGATGGCTTATTGGTTAGTTCCTTTTGGCTTTGGTGCGGGTTATGTATTTAATGCTATCACTGGTCTAGATACCTTTGATTGGGCAGGAACTCCTTGGAATCATGTTCTCGGGGGTTTTGCTGGTGCTATCGCTGGTGCGATGGGGAGTTTGTTTGTCGGTGGCGGTGTCGGGTTATCGAGTGGTAGTGGAGACGCTTTACCTTATCGTAACCGTCTTAATGCGGGTAAGTATTTGATTGTGGTTCAAGGTTCTGAGTTAATCAAAAACCGAGCAACCGCTATCCTAAGTCAGCTTAATCCCGAAAATCTCCAAGGTTATGTCCAAGAAATTAACCGTTAGCCTAGACTCTAACTAATGACTATTGACTAATGACCGATGACTATTGACTAATGATCAACCATGTTACCAAGAGAAGAATTATTAAAAGGAGTTGAGAATCGAGAAGAAATTGCTCGAATCATTGATAAAGCCGAAACCGCCATGAGAACATGGGAAGTCACTTTAACAGATTTTCTTTCCCCCCCTGTTCTCGCTGAAGTTCAACGGATTTTTCAACGGTTGACAGAAGTCGATTTAATTCCTTGGGGGGGTTATCCTCAAGCTGAACGTCAACGCTTAGGAATATCTCGTTCTGAGGTTCCTTTTGATCTGTCTGGTGTAGCTGTGGCGGCTGTGGATATTGCCGGCAATTTTCTCTTTGATGCGGCTAATCATCGAGATTTTTTAGGCGCTATGTTGGGGACGGGCCTTGTTAGAGAAAAGGTGGGAGATATTATTGTTTTAGGGGAACGGGGAGCGCAGGCCATCGTTGTGCCTGAGTTGGTGGAATTTTTAGAAACCTCTTTAGTACAAGTGCGCTCTGTACCGGTGAAAACAGAACGAATTGAGTTAACTGATTTAAAAGTGCGTCCTCCTCAGAAAAAGGAAATGACCACAGTAGAAGCATCGATGCGTTTGGATGCCATTGCATCAGCAGGGTTTGGGATGTCTCGCTCGAAAATGGCTGAGGCCATTTCTTCTGGAGATGTTCGGGTCAATTGGAAGGAAATTACCCAGGCGAGTCACAATGTCTCTAGCGGCGATTTAATTTCTATGCGGGGAAAAGGGCGTTTAGAAGTGGGAGAAGTCGCTGTTACTAAAAAGGAACGCTATCGAGTTCAGCTTACCAGATATATTTAACTCGTCCCTCCACTGAACTAAAAGCCATTCTCAGCCAAAGTGATCTCCTCCACAATACGCGCAAGCAGTTCGCTTTGGCTCAACATGACATGGGGAGAACAATTATGAACCTCTAGGTCGGCTTACATTTGGTGTTCCCACTAAGCGATACGAAGGCTTAGACTACCAATGTTTTTTCTTCACCGAGATACCCCGGACGACCCACGTATCTGTAGAGAACTCGACAACAGATACTTTACTCAGGTTTACGAGACTCGCGCTGTTCTCTGTCCTACTGCTTAATTGTTTACTCCTGAGTTCGCGATGTGCCTTTGCGTTTTCGGACTATAATAAGTGTATCAATATGGTACACATTATGTCAAGAGACGAACAGTTAAAAGTTAGACTAACTAAAGAAGAAATGGAACGTCTAGAAGCTTACGCAAAGTCTAAAGGATATTCAAAATCAGAGATTATTCGAGATTACATCAAACGTTTACCAAAGCTTGACGGCTAATTTATTAGCCGAGTCGTGCTTCCTCCCTGGTTTAAAAACACAGGGCACACCAAGCTCCCGTATTGCCTACGGTGAAAGTAGAAAACAAACGGTCAAGCCGCTCTCTACTCTATAACCTCACAGTTAAATTTATTGAAACTCTACCTACTTATAAGTAAATATTGTGCTTCCTAGTTAACCTGAAAAGCGGCAAACTATGCCAGTTTAACTCCCTTAATTGGTGAGATTAACTTTAAGAATTTACTTATTTTATTGTGCATATAATCACTTTAAGGCTGTTGAGTTAAAGAAAAAAATATCTGAAATAAAAGAAAAATCTTATTGTATTAATTATAGCCTTGACTTATAATCAACATTGCTACTCGTTTACAGCTAATTACAATCTACTCCTTTTTTTTAATAAGGATAATTTAACTATGGCTATTCACAAAACTTTAGCAACAGTTGCGACTCTTTCTTTAGTTCCCTTTCTTCTGGTAAGTTTTCCTTCGTTTGCAGGAACAACAACAACACACAAAAATCAAAGCTCAACACTTCAAGCTTCCTCACCGTCGCCCTCACCTAGTAGCAGCCCAAGCCATTCTAAAAAGAAAAAACCATCCGCCAGTCCAAGTCCAAGTCCTAGCTCAACGATGAGTCCACACTCAGGTTCTAGTAGTGGCTCACACACAGGTTCAGGTTCAACTCAAAAGAAATAGATGATCAAACACATCGATAGATAGGAACACAATGATGATATGGGTTGTTGAAACCGGTAGGTAATTTGTCAGGTGAGCAAGGAAGATAATTGTTTCTCAGCGTTATGTTGAAAACTTTAAAAAACCCTGCTCACCCTTACTACGATCCGAAGATTTTAATGAGTAAAATAGCAATCAAAATATAGATTAGGATTATCCATTACTCGAAGTTTCTTGTTATCAAATTTTCCAATCGTCCCAAGTGCGGCTAATTCTCCTTTTAACCCACAAGCAAAAAACCGCAAATTCGCGTATATCGATTTTCTCTTCAAGCCTTAAAATAGGAGAATGCGCTTCTTTGGCACTCAAGACATGATGTACCAGTTAAACAGCCTCGAAACAGCCCTAAAACAGTATTTTGGCTATGATAACTTTCGTCCAGGACAACGGCAAATTATCGAAGAAGCCTTACAGAATCGAGATTTACTGGTCATTATGCCCACTGGTGGCGGAAAATCTCTCTGCTTTCAACTCCCCGCTTTACTCAAACCCGGATTAACTGTAGTCGTCTCTCCTCTAATTTCCCTGATGCAAGATCAAGTGGACGCGCTACTCGATAACGGCATAGGAGCCACTTTTCTTAACAGTAGTCTCGGCCTCTCTGAAATCCGTTCCCGGGAAATGGCCATTCTCAAAAATAAAATTAAACTGCTTTATGTGGCCCCAGAACGGCTACTGAGTGAAAAATTTACGCCTTTTCTCGATAAAATAGCTCTTGATGTCGGGATTTCAGCCTTTGCTATTGATGAAGCCCACTGTGTCTCAGAATGGGGTCACGACTTCCGGCCCGAATATCGTCAACTGCGACAGCTAAGACAACGTTATCCTAGCGTTCCGATGTTTGGTCTAACCGCCACAGCAACCAAACGGGTACAAGAAGATATTATTGTACAACTCGGATTAAAAAACCCTGGGGTACACATCGCCAGTTTTAACCGTCCTAACCTTTATTATGATGTCCGTCCCAAACAACAACGCAGTTATGACCAATTACTAAAATATATTCGCACCCAAAAAGGATCAGGGATCGTTTACTGTCTCAGTCGCCGCAATGTAGATGAAATTGCTTTTCGTCTCCAAAAAGATGGGATTTCAGCTTTACCTTACCATGCTGGCATGACAGATGAAGCCAGAACCCTCAATCAAACCCGTTTTATTCGGGATGAT
The DNA here is from genome assembly GCF_000147335.1 of Gloeothece verrucosa PCC 7822. Taxonomy (NCBI): domain Bacteria; kingdom Bacillati; phylum Cyanobacteriota; class Cyanophyceae; order Chroococcales; family Aphanothecaceae; genus Gloeothece; species Gloeothece verrucosa. Next base: position 3,180,677 of record NC_014501.1, on the reverse strand, counting down.
GCACAGGTAATGGTAGCGACGATCGCCTTTGGTATGGGAATTAATAAACTAGATGTACGGTTTGTGGTGCATTTTGATCTTCCCCGTAACCTGGAAAGTTATTATCAGGAGTCAGGAAGGGCCGGCAGAGACGGAGAACCGGCAAAATGTACTATATTTTTGGGTTTCGGGGATTTAAAAAAAATTGAATATATTATCGAGCAAAAATCTAACCCCCAAGAAAAAAAAATTGCCCAGCAACAGTTAAGACAAGTGATCAATTATGCTGAAGGAACAGAATGCCGGCGCACCATTGTTTTAAGATATTTTGGGGAAAGATTTCAGGGAAATTGTGATAATTGTGATAATTGTCGTCATCCTCAGCCGGTTGAAGATTGGACCATTGAAGCCCAAAAATTTCTCTCTTGTGTTGCTCGCTGTCGAGAAAGATTTGGCATGAGCTATATTATTGATGTCTTACGAGGCTCTAATAGCCGCAGAATCGAACAAAATGGTCATCATTTATTATCCACTTATGGCATCGGCAAAGACCGCACCAAAGAGGAGTGGAAAAATTTAGGCCGTTCTTTAATTCATCAAGGATTAGTGGATGAAACCAGCGATGGCTTACCTGTATTAAAACTCAATAGCCGCAGTTGGGAAATTTTACGCAAACAACGGTCAGTGCAAATTGCTATTGCTCAAAAATCGGCTGAAAATGTCTTAGGAAAATATAATCCGAGAAAAGCGGAAACAGAACTGCTTCTGGAAAGACTGCGACAGCTACGAAAATATATTGCTGATGCTAATTCGGTTGCTCCTTACGTCATTTTTCCGGATTCTACTCTGAGATTAATGGCAGAAAAAAAGCCACAAACTCGAGAGAGTTTTGCCAAGATTTCTGGGGTGACAGACTATAAAATCAACCAGTACGGGGATCAGTTTATTTCGGAAATTCGGGATTTTTGTCAAGAGCAAGAATTGCCGATAGCTTTACCAAAACACACTCAAATGATCACCTTACAACTCTATCAGCAGGGGTTATCAGTAGAAGAAATTGCCAAAGAAAGGAGCCTTAAAGCCAGTACCATTTATGAACATTTGAGTAATTTAATTGCCACTCATCAACCGGTAGATATTAATGAATTTGTCTTGCCAGTCAAGCAAGATTTAATTGTTCAAGCTATTCAAAAACATGGAGCTAATTCTTTAAAAACGTTGAAAGAAAATTTAGGAGAGAATTTTAGTTATGAGGAAATTAAATTAGTGGTTGGCTGGTGGAGAAGAGAAAATTAACTTAAAAACCCGATTCCCTCATGGTCATCCTTTCGCTGTTCTCCTGACTCCTTGGCAAAACCAACTAATTGCTTACATTCATGTCAGGTTTTATTAAAATCCTTTTCAAAAAGAGCAAAATAGGCTATTTTATGCTAATCAACCAATGTAGTGACGACTTCGATGAAAAATCTAACTCTACTATCAGCTACCGCCTTTGTGACTACATCCGGATTAGTTTTCGGGGCAATGAAACCTGCCTCGGCTTTAATTTGGAACTGGAGTTACTCGGGTCCTGGCTTAGTGGCAAGCGGCACTTTGACCACCAACGACATTCCTGATGATTTGGGTTTTTACCTGATTACTGGCATTACTGGGACAAGAAATGGTGAAACTATTACAGGTTTGCAACCTGCGGGAACTCCCATACCCGGCAACGAACCTTTCGAAGTTGACAATTTAATTAGCCTTAATGCCATACAGTTAACCGGTGATGGTTTTGGCTATTCTACTGCTAGTGGTAGCTATGCTAGTCCGTTTTATGCTAATTTTTTGTCAACTCCGGGTTATTTAGAACTTTTTTCTGCGCCCCCATTGACAGAAGGCTTTACAAATTTGGGACCCGAAGATAGTGAGTTACTGATTACTTTTTCTGCAACTCCAGTTCCTGAACCCCTGACTATTTTAGGGTCAGTTACTGTCTTAGGATTTGGAACTTTCTTTAAGCGCAAACGGAAGCCAATTAATCACCTATGCTCATCGATAGAAAAAATTTAGCTGGTATTTCCTAGGACCAATTAAAGTTTTGAAGATTAGCTAATTTTATCCGGGAGCCTCTCAATGGAAGCTCCCAAGTGATGCTTCCCTAACCGGTGTTTTTTAATGCCGGTTCTCGAGTTTGCGCCTCTAAACTGGTAATTTAGAGGTGAAAGCAGTTTATCTTTTTCGTTTAAGATAACTCAACAACCTGGAAAAGGAGCATTAATGGACGCGATTAAAATTACAGAAATTAAATGTTATGGCTATACCGGCTACTTACCCGAAGAACAAATTCTCGGACAATGGTTCGAAGTCAGCCTTACCCTTTGGCTAGATTTAACCGAGGCGGGGAGTAGTGATGACATCGAAAAGACTTTAGACTATCGTCAAGCGATCAGCATTGTAAAAAACTTAATAAAAAATTCTAAATTTGCCCTCATTGAAAAATTAGCCACCGTCATCGCTGATGAACTTTTGCAACTTCCGAGAGTCCAACAAGTGCGAGTAGAACTCTCTAAGCCGGCTGCCCCTATTCCTGACTTTGGAGGCAACATTACCATCGATATTACTCGCCCCTTTAGTCATGAAAAATAAAAAATTAATGCGAAAAAATTGGTAAATCTTGAAGTTATGTCAAAGATTACGAAAATTTGTAATCTTTATCAAAATTTCCAAATCGGCGTAATCACTTACCTGGCGGAATCAAGCAGCAAATCTTCAGTAAATATGACTAGAATAATCCCCCCTAAATTTGGCAAATTATTAGTAGGAGGCTACTCCTCACACGAGTCTAAATTTTGGGACTTGATGAAATAGTCTAGTCTAACCTTTACCTTTCCCTGGAGATTGTCTACTTATGATGTGGAAAATAAGACATTTTTGCTTCGCCTTCTGGCTCTATCTAAACCAGCCTCTAGAAGGGAGCGAATCTCAATCAGTCTGGCACATGAGTCGGTTTTGGTATCTATACAAAATCCAATTTTTAGAAACTTGCTTAGAAAAAGACATTAATTCAGAAAGCCATTATACTCAATGATTAGGACTATTTAACCCTGATCGATGAATCTAGAATCTGAAATCAGCCGTTTACTTGATCTAATGCCCGCCTCTGGGCGAATGTTAACTAAGCTTGTTAGCAAACCACAACAGGCTAAAGTGATTGATACCCCTTTTCCTTTGCCTTGGAAGCAAGGCAGCCGCTATATATATATTAATTTTGATTTATGGCGACGGTTGTCGAGACCTCAACGAGATTTAATTTTGTTACGAGCGGTTAGTCTCTTAACCAATGTTCAATGGTTTAAACCAGATTTATATCAAGGGGTAACTCTAGCCGCTTTGCTAGGATTAACCCTAGAATTGATGCAGGCTGATGCTATTGGTATTGTAATAGCGGGAGGATTGACAACCTTAGCGGCACGCCAAATCTGGCGTAATAATCGTAGTGTACAACGTGAAATAGATGCCGATGAGGGAGCGATTAAAGTTGCCACCAGACGCGGCTATACAGAAACAGAAGCGGCTAAACACTTGTTATCGGGTATAGAAACTGTTGCCCAAATTGAGGGACGTTCCAGTTTAAATTTTACTGAGTTAATCCGTTGTCAAAACCTCAGAGCGATGGCTAATATTTCCCCTGTAGGGGTTCCTGATAGCGTTAAACAAGAATAATTCCCTCACGGGGTGACAACGGTGCTTAAAAAAGAATCCCCATCCCTGTTAGGGTGGGGTGACTCAAAAGAGTAGATGATTATCTCTGCTCAATCAGGGGATTGGCATCTCCTTCTATCTTTATTTCCTCACGGCGTAGATACTCTTCTGCCGTTACTAAGCCGCGCTCTACTACTTTTTTAACGGTTACTTGACCACTGACGAAAGCTTCTTTACGTATATTGGCTGTTTCTTCAAAAATTTCTATATAAAGTTCACCTTCACCGAAGTTAGCTTGATACTCAGGCACAGTTTGTCCGCTTTCACTCAGACGACTGTGTTCAATAATGGCTCGTTCTTTTTCTACAGGAACAGAAACACGAGCTACTTCTGTGATTACTGATTTGCCAATCTTGACTTCTCCGACTTTCTGACGATTTTTTTCAGCTAATAAGCGTTCTCCGTAAAGGTTAATTGAGCTATAATCTACTTCTCGAATACCATAAAGTTCGGGTTCGCTTTCGTAGCTGTAGTTAGTACGATCATAAGGTGTAATTTGTCCGCCATCAGTTCGATAATTTGACCTGACGCTTTCTTCATAATTGTAGTCTACCACTAGATCATCAGTATATTCGGGAAGAAGTTTGACCTGCTCTTTGGTTAAATCAAGAGCATAGATCCGTTGATTGCTATAGTCAATGCGGGAACGACCAATAGGGAGCAAGACTTTTTTATCAAATCCCCAGGATTTAGCATCAATCACTAAATAACGTAATTGTCCCGATTCATCAACTAAAATGGCATAAATTGTACCAACTTTTTCATGATTTTTGCTTTCATAAACTGAAAAACTTTCGATAGAGTTTCCTCGAAATATTTCATTTTTGTAATTAGAATTATACTTTTCTATTTTTAAAAGAGGCATGACAAAAACCCTCGAATGACTTTGCTTTTAACTTTAATAAATGACCATTATTGTTTGCATCTCTCCCGAGATATACTTGTCAAAAATAATGATTTACTGTGATCTAAAATACGTTAAAAATTATAACTTTCTCATAAATTAATTTTATTAAAATCGCCTATTTTTTAATATTAAACAGCATAATCAAACAAGATTGACGACTTTTGATTTGACTATGCTGCCTTGAATTTATCAATTAGATTATTTGGCAGAAACCGGAAATTCCTCTAGTTTAGCTAAGGAAGGAAATTCTTCTAGCTTTGGTGAGGGGTGGGATTTCGGCTTGGGTTTTTGAATGCCGTTATTCTGTCCTTGCAAGAAATCAAAATAGTTATCCCAAAATCTCTTTTGAGCATCTAAACTCCTTTCAACCGATTTTTCTTCAACTTCTAGAAATGACTGAACCAATTTTTCTTGAATAGCCAGCGATTGTTTAGTAAAGTTTCCTCCAAATATCGGAAATTGTGACCAAATATCAGACCAATTTCCCCATAAACTTCGTTGCCAATTTAGCCACAGGTAGGGGGAACCAAAAATCCAACTTGAGTAAGAAGGTAGCTTGTTAGTGGTCTTCATTAAAATTCGCTCCTTTGGCTATATTTTTTCGTTAAAAACTCATGATAAATTTTAAGTTATTGTCTGAACTGCCGCTTTTGTCTACTGCCTGATTTAAAAATTTAATAAGCGGCATACTCAGCTAATTTTAGACTTTAATAATTTTTGCTTTCTCTCTCCTGAGACAGAAAAAATGAATTGCTTGATACAAAATTATTTTTTTTTATCAGAAATCCTTAAATTGAGTTAAGTCAAGTTAATAAAAAAATTAAAGGTTGCTGAAAAAGCTTAAAATAGGTTAAACTTCGCCCAAGGATATTAAAATCATCTAAAAGACCTAATTAATAACTAATAACTAATGACTACTGACTAATGACTACTAACTAATGACTAATGACTAATAACTGCTTTAGCATCAAATCACTTAAAATAAAAAAGAATATTGAGATAAAGTAGCCAATTGAAGGTCCTGTGAGCAGCCAAATAGAAGCCGTCGAAGCGATTTTACAGCAAGCCAAACAAGGAATTGATCTATCACTTGCAGAAGGAGTCATCTTACTGCATCAAAATGAACCCGAAGCGATCGCACTGATCCGAGATACGGCTGATCATCTTCGCTTTAAACGGGTAGGAGACACGGTGACCTATGTCATCAACCGAAATATTAACTTTACTAACATTTGTGAGCAACATTGTAACTTTTGTGCATTTCGTCGAGATGAAGGACAAGAAGGAGCTTTTTGGCTCAATACAGAGCAAATTTTCGCAAAAACAGCCGAGGCAGTGCAACGAGGAGCAACGGAAATTTGTATGCAGGGAGGGTTAAACCCCAAAGCTAAACTGAAGGGGTCTTCTTTAGCTTATTATTTAAACTTGGTCAAAACTATTAAAGATCAATTTCCCCAAGTGCATCTTCATGCTTTTTCTCCTCAAGAAGTGCAGTTTATCGCTAGGGAAGATCAAAGGAGTTATACAGATGTTATTATCGCTCTTCGAGATGCCGGATTGGGGTCTATGCCCGGAACGGCGGCAGAAGTATTAGATGATCAAGTAAGACGGGTGATCTGTCCTGAAAAAATTAATACAGAGACTTGGTTAGACATTGTTAGCACTGCCCATCGGTTGGGTGTACCGACTACCAGTACCCTGTTATGTGGGCATATTGAAACCCCTATTCAACAGATTAGACATTTAGAACAACTGCGTTCACTTCAAAAAACTGCCATTGAAAAAGGGTACCCTGCCAAAATTACAGAATTTATTCTCCTTCCCTTTGTGGGACAACAGGCCCCCCCATCTTTACGTAAACGAGTCGGACGCGATCAACCGGTATTAGAGGATACTTTACTTTTAACCGCCGTGGCCCGTATTTATTTAGATCAATGGATAGCTAACCATCAACCGAGTTGGGTAAAACTGGGATTAAAAGGCGCAACTGTTGCCTTGACATGGGGATGTAATGATATTGGAGGAACATTAATGGAAGAACATATTACCACTATGGCCGGGGCGCAAGGAGGCACTTGTATGGAAGTAGAAACCCTACAAGAAGCGATTTTATCCCTAGGTCGTTCCTATCAAGAACGAGGGACGCTATATTCAAGCTTATCTTCTTCAAAAAATTAATTTCAAAAAATAATAAAATGAAAAGAGGCGGCTAGATTAGTTACTAGCCACCCTTGCTACTCTTGGCATTCAGATGCTGTTCAACCAGGGCATCTAGGAGGTTAAGCAGTGCCTCCGGTCAATAACCTTAATTATATATTACTAAAAATATCAAAAATAAAATCTTAAATTTTAGTCAATTTTATGTAAAGCTACGCACTTTTTTTAAAGATTTGATAAATTTTTAGAAAAAACTGATTATGGAGCCGTGAAATTGAGTAGAGTTACAAAAAATTTATACTATCAATACTAAGAAATAATTGAAAAAATATCATTACACCTTGAGCTTTTTTAGACCTAGAAATTTTTTTTCTGAAGGCTTTTTCCTGACAATGGCTTAGGGATGATCCTTAGCTTAGATCGATCATTGAGCAAAGCGGCACACTAATTTGTCTTGCTCCTAAGCTTTAAACTATCTCGGTTTCTCTGTCAATAAATACACACTTTAGATAAATTGTCAAACAAATAATTGTAAATATTTATAAATAATTTTTGAAGTAAACACTCACAAAAAATGTTAATATTTGTAACATAATTTTTCATCATTCTTTGCAAATTGTGTCAAAACCAAGAGTAAACGCTCATGGTAGGGTCATTTTCTGATACCTTCCACAAAGGAGCGATTATTCACCAGACAGTTATTAGCGACTGTGCCTAAGCTGTTACCGCAATTATTTAAGGAGATACACCATATATGTTCACTCACGTCAAGTCCACCATCCGCCATATTGTTCCGCATGACCTCAATGGGCGCTCATTGTTAAAGGTGGTCTATGTCGTGCTAGAACCTCAGTATCAGAGTGCATTGTCCGCCGCCGTCAAAAGCATTAACCAAAATAACCCGAAAATAGCGGTAGAAATAAGCGGCTATCTTATAGAGGAACTGCGCGATCCAGAAAATTACGAAGATTTTAAACGAGATATAGCCCAAGCCAACATTTTTATCGCTTCTTTGATTTTTATCGAAGATTTAGCCGATAAAGTGGTGGCAGCAGTGCAACCGGAACGGGATAGACTAGGGTGCATCGTGGTCTTTCCCTCTATGCCCCAAGTCATGCGCTTAAATAAAATGGGCAGTTTTTCGATGGCGCAACTGGGTCAGTCAAAAAGCGTAATAGCATCTTTCATGAAAAAGCGCAAGCAAAACTCAGGCGCAGGTTTCCAAGATGCGATGCTGAAGTTATTGCGAACCCTTCCCCAAGTTTTAAAATACTTGCCGGTCGAAAAAGCCCAAGATGCCCGTAATTTTATGCTCAGTTTCCAATATTGGCTAGGGGGATCTTCCGATAATTTGGAAAACTTTCTGCTAATGTTGGCGGATAGATATGTCTTTAAGTCAGAAAACAAAACCCAAAAGTCCGAAGGAATAGACTATGCTGAACCGGTTGTCTATCCTGACTTGGGAATTTGGCATCCTCTATCTTTAAAAATGTTTGAAGATGTCAAAGAGTATCTCAACTGGTACAACAGTAGGACTGATATCTCAGATGACTTAAAAGATCCTTTAGCCCCTTGTGTTGGTTTAATTTTACAACGGACTCACTTAGTCACCGGCGATGATGCCCATTATGTCGCTATGGTACAAGAATTAGAAGCTATGGGCGCAAGAGTGTTACCGGTTTTTGCCGGCGGGTTAGACTTTTCTAAACCCGTAGATGCTTATTTCTATGATCGCACTCTCAAAGGGGTTGAACCGGTTCCTATTGTGGATACGGCGGTATCTTTAACGGGGTTTGCTTTGGTGGGAGGACCCGCAAGACAAGACCATCCAAAAGCGATCGAGGCCTTAAAACGGTTAAACCGTCCCTATATGTGTGCTTTACCCCTGGTATTCCAAACGACACAGGAATGGGAAGAAAGCGACTTAGGGTTACATCCGATCCAAGTAGCATTACAGATCGCTATTCCCGAATTAGACGGGGCCATAGAACCTATTATTCTATCAGGACGCGATGGCACCACCGGTAAAGCGATCGCCCTACAAGACCGGATCGAAGCGATCGCCCAACGCGCCTTAAAATGGGCTACCCTACGTAAAAAACCTAAATTAGATAAAAAAGTTGCCATAACTGTCTTTAGTTTCCCTCCCGATAAAGGAAATGTGGGAACTGCCGCTTACCTCGATGTTTTCGGATCGATCTACGAAGTGATGAAAGCATTAAAAGGTAACGGGTATGATGTACTAGACTTACCCGAGTCTCCTAAAGACTTGATGGAAGCAGTCATTCATGATGCCCAAGCACAGTATCATAGTCCTGAGTTAAACATCGCCTATCGGATGTCGGTGGAAGAGTATGAACGTCTTACTCCCTATTCTGAAAGATTAGAAGAAAATTGGGGACCGCCGCCAGGACATCTCAACAGCGATGGACAAAATTTACTGATATATGGGAAAGCGTTTGGCAATGTCTTTATCGGAGTTCAACCCACTTTCGGATATGAAGGTGATCCCATGCGGTTACTCTTCTCACGGTCCGCTAGTCCTCATCACGGGTTCGCCGCTTACTATACTTATTTAAACCAAGTTTGGCAAGCAGATGCGGTTCTTCATTTTGGGACTCATGGATCGTTGGAATTTATGCCCGGTAAACAGATGGGAATGTCTGGGGAATGTTATCCAGATAACCTCATTGGCAATATTCCTAACCTCTATTACTATGCCGCTAATAACCCCAGTGAGGCCACTATTGCTAAACGCCGCAGTTATGCAGAAACTATTTCTTACTTAACTCCTCCGGCTGAAAATGCCGGGTTATATAAAGGGTTGAAAGAGTTAAGCGAGTTGATCGGATCTTATCAAACCCTCAAAGATAGCGGACGGGGTATTCCTATCGTGAATACGATCGTCGATAAATGTCGCTTGGTAAACTTAGATAAAGATATCGAGTTACCCGAAACAGATGCGGCTAATTTAACCTCAGAAGAACGAGATAATATTGTCGGGTTAGTCTATCGCAAGCTGATGGAAATTGAGTCACGCTTGTTACCCTGTGGACTTCATGTCATCGGACAACCTCCCACTGCTGAAGAAGCGATCGCAACTCTCGTTAATATAGCCGGTTTAGATCGAGAAGAAGAAGAGATCTTATCGTTACCTCGGATCATCGCCAATAGTATTGGACGTAATATCGAGGAGATCTACAAAAATAGTGACAAAGGCGTATTAGAAGACGTTGAGTTACTGCAAAAGATCACCCTAGCAACTCGCGCGGCAGTATCTGCTTTAGTGAAAGCACAAGTAGATGCAGATGGTCGAGTTTCCATGATCTCTAAACTGAACTTCTTTAACATCGGTAAAAAAGCGCCTTGGATCGAAGCATTACACAATGAAGGTTACACCAAGGTAGATCCAGATGCTTTAAAACCCCTGTTTGAATATCTCGAGTTCTGTTTAGAACAAGTTTGTGCTGATAATGAATTAGGGGCACTCCTAAAAGCATTAGAGGGAGAATATGTCTTACCTGGGCCAGGTGGCGATCCGATCCGCAACCCCGATGTATTACCCACCGGTAAAAATATTCATGCCTTAGATCCCCAGTCTATCCCCACGACTGCCGCCGTACAGTCAGCTAAGATCGTTGTAGATCGCTTACTGGCGCGTCAAATGATGGAAAATGGCGGTAAATATCCCGAAACCATCGCCTGTGTCTTGTGGGGAACCGATAATATCAAGACTTATGGGGAGTCCCTCGCGCAAATTATGTGGATGGTGGGGGTTAAACCGGTTCCCGATGCGTTAGGACGGGTAAATAAGTTAGAATTGATTCCTTTAGAAGAGTTAGGACGGCCTCGCGTCGATGTTGTGGTTAACTGTTCGGGGGTATTCCGCGACTTATTTATTAACCAAATGAACCTCTTAGATCAAGCGGTGAAACTTGCGGCAGAAGCAGATGAACCCGTTGAGATGAATTATGTCCGCAAACACGCTTTACAACAAGCGGAAGAAATGGGTATTAACCTCCGTCAAGCGGCAACTCGGATCTTTTCTAATGCTTCTGGTTCCTATTCTTCTAACGTCAATTTAGCGGTAGAGAATAGCAGTTGGGAAGAAGAAAAAGAGTTACAGGAAATGTATCTCAAACGGAAATCTTTCGCCTTTAATTCGGATAACCCCGGTATTATGAATGACAGTCGGGAAGTGTTTGAAGCGGCGTTAAAAACGGCTGAGGTAACCTTTCAAAATTTAGATTCTTCGGAAATTAGTTTAACTGATGTTTCTCATTATTTTGACTCTGATCCGACGAAAGTGATCTCGAGTTTAAAAGGAGATGGAACCAAACCGGCGGCATATATTGCGGATACAACTACCGCTAATGCACAGGTTCGGACGCTTTCGGAAACCGTTCGTTTAGATGCCCGTACAAAATTACTTAACCCGAAATGGTATGAGGGAATGTTGCGGCATGGTTATGAAGGGGTACGAGAGTTATCTAAGCGCCTCGTCAATACAATGGGATGGAGTGCAACTGCTGATGCGGTAGATAATTGGGTTTATGAAGATGTGAACACGACCTTTATTAAAGATGAGGAAATGTGTAAGCGCTTGATGAATTTAAACCCGAATTCTTTCCGTAAGATAGTGGGTACTTTGTTGGAAGTAAATGGCCGAGGTTATTGGGAAACTTCTGAGGAGAATTTAGAACGGTTACAAGAGTTGTATCAGGAGGTTGAGGATCGCATCGAAGGAATTGAGTAGAATAGAAGGATAAGCTTGGGAGACTGGTGTTATGCCAGTCTCTTAGGTTTAAGGGGAAAAGATGAAATATAGCTTTTGGGGGTTAATATGGGCAAGCTTTTGGGAAATTCAAACCTTTTGGATAGGATTTCTCTCATTGTCATTAACTATTCTTTTTTCGTTTTTGGCAGGAAAAACACCCATTCCTTTATATTGGGTTTTAATTTTTGGAACTATAGCTTTATTATTAATAGCTACTCTTGTGAAGGCGGTTAATACAGCTTTTAAAGAATATCAAAACCTTAAAACTTTTGTAATTCCTCGAATTTTAGCAACCAAGAAAAAATCAACTGCAACCGGATTACAAATAGAGTTTTTATTAGATGCTTCTAATTTATTTGCTAATGATATGTATGTCTCATTTTATTATATAGATGATTATGGCTATGAATTATTTATAGGACTAGGTTATATTTTAACAATACAGAGTAATGGAAAAATACAAGCTTTACTTGAGCAACCTAATCTAGTTTATCAAGAAATTTTAGAAAAATTAGCAAATAATAATTCTGTCATTCGAGAAAAAACTGTAGTCAAGCCTAGTTTTACCCGAAATATTTTAACTATTTAACTATTGTTCAAGAGGTTAACTTATGGAAAATACAACAGAAGATTTTATAGGAACTCGTAAAGGAACATTTCCCGCCAGTGTAGCAGAAATTATTGATGATTATAAGCTAGTGATTAATAAAGGAGAAAAAGATGGTATAAGGAAAGGCCAAAGAATGCTAGTTTATCGGGTAAGTGAAGAAGATATTAAAGATCCGGAAACCGGGGAATCTTTAGGATATCTGGAACTCGTTAGAGGAACAGGTAAAATTATTTATATTCAAGAAAAAATGTCTATTCTTGAATCTGATAAAACTCCAATTAATTCTTATTGGTCAGCTTTTCCATCGCAATTAGATAAGTATATTGAAAAACTTTTAGAAGGTAAATTATTACCTTTTGAAAATCCTCAAATTGGAGATAAAGTAAAACCTATTTAATAGAGTTAATTTTGTAACACCATCGCTTTTTTGTAAGATGGATGAGTTTATAGGAGTTGTCTCAGGAGGTTGAGGATTGTACTCAATTCTTGAGTACACCGTGTAAATACCGTTGATCTAGAAACAATCTCAGTATAATTAAGTATATCTTTTTTATTTTTTAAATATTTCTATCATCAAATATGCGTAAAATTACTGTGGCTTAAGTATTATTAGTAATACTATTATTCTAAGTAAATTAGTTCGTTCTATTTGTATGACAAAACCTTCCGCCGATCAAAATCCGGAGTCGAATAATCCTTTGCAACAAGAAGTTAACCAAGATGTTCAAATCAGTGAAGGAGATTTACAATGTTCAACTGCTGTAAACAATGTTAGTAATATTAATCTGAGACTAGAAATTATATTTATTAGTTTTGTTTTTATTTGTAATTTATTTTTAAGTATTTATTTTCCTTTAACTGTTATTATATTATTAAGTATAATTTTAGGTATAATTTTAGTCATCTATTTGAGATTGAGATGGAAATGGAGAAATTTTAGAAAAAAAATACTATCTGTTTCATTAATCTTGTTAATAGTTTTTATCTTTTTATTGTTTTTAATAGATAATTTTTACAAAGACATAGATCAAGAAGAAAAAAAATATTTAGTTTATATGCTTGATAATTCTGGTAGTATGGGATGCTATGAAGAGCGACTTAAAAATCCTACACTAATAGATCCATCGACAAAATTGTGTAAACATAGTGCAAAAACAACATATAAAATAGACGAGGTTAAAAATTTTATCAAAAAAGATCTAAGAAATCGCTATTATAACGGAAAAAGACCAGATTTTGGTGCAATATATGAGATTGGAGGGGCAACTTTAAAAACAGGAGTTTGTCAAAAAAGATTTGTAAATCCGAAGAAAATGCAAGCAAAAAGCCTTGAAGAGTTTGAAAAAGACATAGATAGAATACAAGCAAATGTAAATGGTGCAAGCGATCTTGGAAATGCGATAATTGATGTTATTAAAGAGCTTCCCAATCCTCAAAAATATCCTGATAGAAAACCTGAAATTATTTTAATTACAGATGGGGATGATAACTGTAATAAACCTGGTAATACATTTAGGGATGTAATAGAAAAACTAGACGAAGGAAAAATTTTAAAGCCTGAGACTCAAAAAGATTATAGTAATTTAGTGGAATATTTAACTCATGTTACCATAGTTTCTACAAACAATTCTTGCGATAGTTTTGATTTTTTAACTCAGAGAAAAGCAAAATGTATTGAAAGCAATTATTATTTTATAATTTTGTCTATTATTTTTCCTCTTCGTCACACTATCATATCATTAATTATTCTATTATTAATAATAGTAATTTATAATGGGTTGTGTTTGTTGAAAAAGTTAAACAAACTTCTCTGAAAGTTAAAGAAGTCTGTAAACGTGCTGATGCTGTAATTTCAATCTTAGATGATTTAATTGCCGAATTAGATCAGCAAATTAGAACTTCATCTTTGTATCATTATCGATTAAATAAGGCAAAAAATTTATTAAACATTAGCGAATAGGCTCAAAATAAGTTGCGTTTAAGTTCTTTTGAAGACACTCCGAGATCTCTACCTGTTAAATAATCTTGCCACGCCGCATCACTTTGAGCTATTTCTTGTGGTGAGATAATTTCCTCATCTCCTTCTACTTCTACAGGTTGACTTACCAGTGCTTTCAACTCATCTAACAATCTGAGTTTATCTGTAAGAGTAAGAGATTGAACTTGATGCGCGTACCTCATTATAAGTCGTCATATTGATGCTTAGATTGTATTACCCAAGGTCTAACCTACATTATATAATCAAAAAAAGAAGGAAAAAATATTATGAGTATTTCACCGAAGCGGCTTGCTGGAAATTAATGATATTCCCGATGAAGCAATTGACACCTCCGATATTCCAGAATTTGTTTTTAATTTAGAATCCATTTTGTAATACTATTGTTCTTTCTGCCCTTGTGATAGTAGGAGAGCCGGTTAGAGAAAGAGACAAAATTTTTGACAGTATGCTTGTATTAAAGGCAACTTATATAAGTTAATCTTATCGAAAGAGAGCGCAAGCCTGGCGCTACAGTAGAGACATTTTCCCATCATGTCGGTTGCGGTAAAAATGTAACAAGAGCAAAAATTTTACCCATGATATCGAGAGAGTCTTAATGCGAGAAACACTAGCCGCTAGATATCCATCAATTAAAAAAATGGCTGGGTTAGAAAAACTCAGTCATCATTTAGAGTACAAAAGTTTTAAAATTTTTATGATTGAGGTTTTATTGCCTATAAGCCCCCCAAATCACTAAATAAATAAAAACCGCAAGGCTCAACCAGATTATAAAACAGGCACGAGTCAATTTTAGGGCTTGATCAATAGTCTCAGGAGTAATCAGCGATATGGGGTCACCCAGCAAAGGCTTTTTTTTAATTATACCTTTATATATATTGGTTCCTCCCAACTGAACTCCTAGGATAGCCGCATAAATACACTCACTCCATCCAGAATTAGGACTAGGATCAACAGGGGCATCTCGACGACAGATTGATAAAACTTCTCTTGGTTTTCCGGAAATTAATGCTAAAGTTAATACGGTTAAACGACAGGGAAGCCATGTTAAACGATCTTCTAATTGGGCACTAAACCATCCTATATCACTGTAAGGTTCTCGGTGATAACCGATCATCGAATCTAAGGTACTAGCCGCTTTATACCCTAAAGTAAGCGGGACAATTCCTATTCCTGGTAATAATCCCCCAACAATAGCATAAAATAAGGGGGCGGTGACTCCATCTGTCGTATTTTCGGCCACCGTTTCTAATACTGCCCGCAGAATTTCTTGCTCAGAAAGATTGTCTGTATCTCGTCCTACATATAAACTTAATTGATGGCGAGCGAGTTCTATCTCTTGAGAGGCTAATGGTTGTAAAACATCTTCGGCTGCTTTTCTTAAACTTCGCCCAGCAAAACAACTGGCTAAGAGGATGATCTCTAGCCCCATACTTAGCAAGAAATTAATCTGACTGCTAAGGGAGATAATTAACCATCCTACCCCCCCACTAGCGATAATTAATCCTAGACCTAAAATGACTCCCCCAAGACGACGAAGCCAACTTTTTTGATAGTAATTGAGAATCACCTCAGTTAAATGAGAAATCCACCAACCCATCACTTGCACAGGATGAAGCCAACCCCAAGGATCACCGATGAGATAATCTAAAGTGGCGGCTAGAAGTAACGCGATCGCTTCTCTTGAAAAACCGGTAATATCCCCCACTGATCTTTACTCAAAATAAGATACAATAACCCTAAAAAATTGCTCACTCTTGCCTAAGTTCATCGATGTTTTTCTCCCAATTGGCCCCATCAAAATCCTTGATATCAAAGCGCTCTAGCACATCTTCATCGAGAGTACGGACGTTAACATCGAACCAGCCAGGATGAGAACGGGGATGATAAAAAGGGTGTATTCCACAGATGCGGCAAAAAGTATGTTTAGCAGTACCTGTATTAAAGGTATAGGTCGTTAACTCATTACCTCCTTTCAATAAAGTAAATTGTTCAGGAGGAACAATCAAGTGTATAAAGCCTTTTTTACGACAAATCGAGCAATTACAATTGATCGCTTCAGGTTTATTAACTCGAACTCGAAAGCGGACAGCACCACAGTGACAACCCCCTTCATAAATAGCCGATTCGCTCTTGTTTGTCATCAAAATTCTCCTCAATTAAACAACAAAACTGCTTTGTTCTCCTTGAGCGGCTTCCCAGCTACGGGCATCATAGTAAAGATCAGCTAAAGTAATGCTATGGAGAGCGTCTTTGAGTTTAAAGTGAAGCCGTTTCCATAAACTAAATGTTACCCAATCTTCGGCTTGTTGTGCAACGGGATTATAACCCGGTAAAGGTTGAATAGTTTCTCCCACTGCTTCTAAAATTTGTCCTAGAGAAATTTGACTCGGTTGATAGGCTAATTGATATCCACCAAGACATCCTCTGACTGACTTAACTAAACCGGCTCGACGCATTTCAATCAACAGTTTTTCTAGATAAGGTGCCGGTAGATCTTGTCGAGTTGCGATCGCTTTTACTGAAGTCGGACCATAACCCGGCTGTAAACTTAGATCTAACAATGCTTTAACGCTATAGTGACCTCGGGTTGTTAGCAACATTTAACTGATGTTTTTGCTTAGACAGTTTGATTGTAGGTAGCTCAATTAAGTTAGAGTGCCTCTCCATCAGATGTTACAACACTTACAAGCATAACGAAGATCACCAACCCCCAAACCTTTGTAAACTTTTTAAAGAATATTCGAGTATAGATGCCCAAGAATCAGTTAAGATTGATCTCATAAAAAAGTGAATATTTTTTGCTTTTTTTATGTAAGATAAGGATAGAGACCAATAGCAACCTAAAATTTTTTTGCCAAGCGCACTATCCCGCTTCGGCCAAGAACCTGTAAACTGTTGAATCATTAGTAAGCGAAAAAAGTAAATGAGTAAAGCTTTAACTGGAACAGACTTACTTGAAAAAGTTAGAGAACTAGGCAACCTCAGCAAAGAGGAAAAAGCTAGAGCCTGTGGTTACTATACCGTTACAAAAAACGGGATCGAACGGGTTAATATGATGAAATTCCTCAATGCTTTAATTGATGCTGAGGGAATTGAGTTAGATAGCACTTCCGATGGACAAGGACGTGGTGGACGTTCAGCCAGCTATCGCATTAGTGTACAGTCTAATGGAAATTTGTTGATTGGATCAGCCTATACGAAAAAGATGGGCTTACAACCCGGAGATGAATTTGAAATTACTTTAGGAAGAAAACATATTCATCTCAAACAAGTTGGTGCCTTAGATGATGAAGATTAGAGGATCGGCCTACCCGAAGCCTTTTGGCTAGAAAAAAATTTGTCCTCTCCTCTGTTTGAGAGTCTCTATTGACTATCATTAAGGTTTTTGGGGTTTATCCTCGAAAGAAATAGGCTTTGTTTAGTTTAAAACTAGGCAATGCCAAATTCTCATAACTATTTAAGTGGTCATTAAAGGACATTGATGGAGTCGAGATTAACGCTCGACTCTGAGCAAATTTTCTCAGGCATAAAGCCGCCTTGCTCCATTCCTAGATTAAGAATGAGTAGCCTGGGGTTTAGGGTGAGGAGGATGAGAAGGATTTAATTTCAGAGTAATTAAATACCAATCTCCAGAGGGAGCTAATTTTTGACGAGAAGCTAGAGTCACTTGATGAGCAAGCGGCTGAAGTTCCTTTTGAAAGGTCTGCCAAGTTTTTCTATCTAATAAATAAACTTGTTTACCTTCCCGTAAAGGATTTTTTTGCCAATGCTCCACTAAATTGTTAGCATCAACTGGAATAATGCGACGCTCACTGTAAAAATTTAAAGAAGGACGTTCATAAGGAAAAGAAGTATAGACAAATTGTTGAGGGGGAAGGTCTAATTTTTGAATCATTTGAGCAACCGGCTTAACTGGATAAGCCTCATTTAACTCCCAGATCCAATAGGGAGAACTACAAAAAACAAGCATTGACACATACATTCCCCAAAAAAGAATCGAAATAAATTCTTCAGAACGTCGTGCCATTAAAATAGAGGTGACGGCAAAAGTTAAAATTAAAGAAATTAAAATGAGCCATAAAGAAGCATGGGGAGGTTGCGCCCAGTGAATTAAACCATAGTAAAGACTTAAGAAAATAACAGCCATTACCACCGTAGATAACCCTAAGAGAATCATCCAAGAGCGAGGATAAGGGCGTGAACGCGGAGAATTACGAACCTCAGCTAAAATTGCTCCCCCGGCAAGTGCTAAAGCCGGATAAATAGGCATAATATACCAGGGCAGTTTAGTCGCCATCAGGGAAATAATGGCAAAATAAGCCCCACTCCAGACTAAAACCAATTTAGCCCAACTATAACTGCGTTCATTCCAGGCTAAACGTAGTCCATAAAAACTAAATAATAACCAGGGCCATGAATATTTGAGAATTTCTCCTAAATAATACCAGAAAGGCTCTTGATGATTATCTAGAGAAGTGCCAATGCGCTCAACCTGTTGATCCATTAAAGAAAAAAGAAACTGATTGCCATAATGTAACCCTTGTGCCGCATACCAGGCTACAGCCGGTAGACTTCCTAATAACCAACCCGACCAAAAATAGCCAGAGGTTAACAATCTTGGCGTATCCCAAGCCAAAAAAGCTAAGGTGATCCCCGCCAAAAGTAAGCCCATAATCCCTTTGGTTAAACAAATTAAAGCAAACCCTAGCCCTGCCCCTAAAGACCAGCGCAAATCTCGACGAGAACGCAAAGCACAACCGATCATCAAAATTTCAAAACAGAGTACAGCGCCATCCAACATGGCTAACCGTCCGTGACGAATCACAGGCAAAAGCGTTAAATAAATCAAAGCGGCAAATAATGACGGCAGACGACAGGGAAAAATTTCTCGCCCAAGAAGATACAATAAGGGAACCGAACAAGCCGTTAAAAAAGCTCCAGGCAAGCGAGCCGTCCATTCATTAACACCACCCACAGCAAAAGACAAAGCCATTAAATCATGCACCAGAGGAGGCTTATTGAGGTAAGGTTCTCCCCAGAGAGTAGGAAATAACCATCGACTATCATGAAGAGAATTTTGCCAAATTTCTCTGGCCACTTGAGCCACTGTGCCTTCATCCCAGTCTCGAAGGGGCAAATTGCCTAAATTCAAAGTTAATAAAACCATTGCGGCCAAAAACAACCCTACCAGGCACAGGAATTGAGTCCATTGTTCTTCAGTCCGCAGTTGATTTCCCGAGCGACCCCAAGTAAACGTTTGACGATTCATCTTTTTTGAATTAACCTTAACTTTATGGTATTAGTTATTTCCCCTCATGCTGTGGAGATTTCTTAAACTGGTTCTCAACCCCCAACTGACGAGTTGGCGGATATAGATGCTAAAATACGCATGCACGAGTATAACTTTTATGATTTCAGGAATCTCCTTGTAAAACTGATTTTCTTAAACTCTTTTTTGCTCAATAGGATGCTACTGTCCTGTCTATGACAGCCTCCGGTAATCCCATTGCTCATGCTGATGTCCCTCTTACTTCACTCTTTATGAATTATATAAGTATTGTTAAAAATCTTAACGACTTATCCAGTCTTCTGAGGAATTTTCCGAGAAATTTTCTTGGCAGGAGTTTAAGACGATTGAGATAAATAGGGGAAAAATCTTATTGAAGTAGGAGGGTACGACAGATGCAATTAGTCCACAAATATATCATTAACACAAATCATCCTGACTGGTCTAAGTTTGACCAGCAACCTTTTGTGTCCAATCATTTTTTTTATTGGGCTGAGGCTGAGATCACACAGCCATTCTTTAAAAGAATAATAATGAAATTTACGCCTTGTGCCCTGAAACTCCCATCAGAACTCAAAAAAATTGATGAGGTCAGGTATTCTCCGAATAGCCAAGTAAGAGCAAGCCTATGGAAGGATCTTTTGAATTAACCTTGCAGATAGTCATTACCGTGATTGCAGGTATTAGCGCCCAAGTCATCGCTGAATATCTTAAAGTTCCCAGTATTGTGTTTTTGCTAGTGTTTGGCATAACTCTGGGTCCCGATGGCTTAAATTATTTGCATCCCCATCATCTCGGGGTAGGTTTAGAGGTGATGGTCGCCCTTTCGGTCGCTATTATTTTGTTTGAAGGAGGACTTAATTTAGGGTTACGAGATTTGGGGCGAGTGTCTGGGAGTTTACGAAATCTCGTGACAGTGGGGACACTCATTACCTTAATTGGCGGTGGGATGTCTGCTCACTGGCTGGCAGAATTTCCTTGGTCGATCGCTTTTCTTTATGCCTCTTTAGTGGTAGTGACCGGACCAACCGTGATCGGACCCTTACTTAAACAAGTTCATGTGGACCGACAAGTGGCAACGTTGCTGGAAGGGGAAGGGGTGCTGATCGATCCGGTGGGGGCCATTTTAGCCGTCGTGGTCTTGGATACGATTATCAATAGTCATGCGAGTCCAGTAGAAATCGTCAACGGCCTGATGTTACGCTTGGGAATCGGAACCCTTATCGGGGCCGGGTGCGGCTGGTTACTAAGTCTGTTTCTCAAACGCGCCACCTTTGTTTCAGAAGACCTGAAAAATTTAGTCGTGCTGGCTGGGGTTTGGGGACTGTTTGGATTATCCCAAATGATTCGCAGTGAATCGGGGTTAATGGCCACTGTGGTGGCGGGAATTGTCCTAAGAGCCTCGGCTGTTCCCGAAGAACGCCTATTAAGACGATTTAAGGGACAGTTAACTATTTTGTGTGTTTCGGTTTTATTCATTCTCCTATCGGCTGATCTGTCCATCGCCAGTGTTTTTGCTTTGGGATGGGGTAGTGTACTCGCTGTGGGGGTATTGATGTTCGTGGTTCGTCCCCTTAGTGTAGCTTTCTGTACCCTCAAGAGCAGTTTAAACTGGCGACAGAAGCTATTTGTGGCCTGGGTAGCTCCCAGAGGGATTGTCTCGGCTTCTGTGGCTTCTCTGTTTGCGATTTTATTGACCAGTGCGGGGATCAATGGTGGAGATTCCATTAAAGCGATGGTCTTTTTGACGATTATGATGACGGTGTTTATTGAAGGATTAACCGCGAGATGGGTAGCTCGCTGCTTAAAGATTACCTCAGATCAAGCTACCGGAGCCGTGATTATTGGCTGTAATCCCTTGGGACGTTTGATTGCTCGTCTGTTCCAAGAACGCGGAGAATCTGTGGTTCTCATTGACACAGATCCTGAAGCTTGCCAAAAAGCGAGTGAAGAAAACTTACCCGTCTATCAAAGTAGTGGATTAGATGCAAATGTATTAGAAGAAGCGGGTATTAGCTCTATGGGAACTTTTATGGCTTTGACCAGTAATGGTGAGGTAAATTTAGTCTTAGCCCAAAGAGCCGTTGAAGAATTTGAACCGCCTCGGGTTTTAGCGGTATTTCCTCAAAACTCCAGTAGCAGCCCTACCAATAATAAAACTAAGGTCAACCAAGCTTTTATTGAACAAGCTTCGATTAAAACTTGGAATCAGTATTTAACTGAAGGACAAATCAAATTAGGAAAAACAGTGCTTAAAGAGCCGGAATTGTCTCTACAACAAGCTCATTTACAAGCTTTAATTCGCGCCGGGGAATTGTTACCTTTATTGCTCAAACGGGAAAATAATCTTCTCGTGGTTACCCCTTCAGAATCCTGGCAACCGAAAGATGAACTGATTTATCTGCTGCACGACCCTAGACCTAAACTGCTCAAGCGGCTTGGGGGTGGCCTTCAATCCTCTCGTTTAGCTTTAGAAGAGCTTCCTGAAGTGGAAGAGTTACCCATTGCGGCTCCTTCTGCCCCCTCGGAGTTAAAAACCATCACAGAAACAGCAAAAAGATAAATAAACCGGCAGACTTATCTCAAGAATCGCTCGTAGGCTTCTGGCTTTTATTCCTGATCGGGAATCGGCTTTTTTTCCTTTAACCGTAAATTTTGCTATAAGTATAGTAACGAGACGTTTGATCGAGGAGTAACCTCTGTTATGGATGCCAAAATAGTCATGATCATTTTAACTGGGTTGTTTATCATTTCTTGCCTGTTCTTCGGCACGAAAAATGGCTTTTATGATTCGGACAACTATCATGGAAACGGTTCTGCTCACTAACTTGATGACTCTTTCACCGATTTGTTAACAGCTATCCATGACCATTCACTAATGACTAATGGGGCACTGTGCAAGCCACTCATCTGTTGTGCTTTAGTCCCTTAATTCACCCCCTTGACCCGCCTTGACCCATTAGAAGCGGGTTGCCTTTGTTGAACTAACTGGTAAAACTTTGCCGCCTTAAAACTCCCCACTGACCCCTGACCCTTGAGCATGAGTCAATCTCGTCGAGCATCTTCTGAGCATCAAAACCCATTATTCTGTTTTCCCTACGGTGTTGGGCATGAGAATGAAGGAATTTGTTTATCTGTTGATATGGGTCCTTACCGTATTCTTCTTGACTGCGGTTTAAGGGATATCCAACCCCTACAAACAGATGCTACTCCACCCGCTCATCTGGTATTTTGTAGTCATGCTCATGGAGATCATGCTCGAGGTTTGCTTTCATTACACCAGGCTTTTCCTCAAATGCCTATCTATGCCAGTGAAGTGACGCTTGAGCTATTGCCTCTCAATTGGTTAGACCATTCACATACTTCAATTCCTGCTTTTTGTCAAGGGCTTCAATGGCGTACCCCGATTAATTTGTTTAAAGACCTCAGTGCAGAAATTTTTCCGGCTGGTCATTTACCGGGTGCGGCAGCTATTTTACTGACCTATAAAACCGCTAAACGAACTTATAAAGTGTTTTATACAGGAGATTTTTCGCTGTCGAATTTCCAGTTAGTTGAGGGGTTATCGGTAGAACTGCTGCGGGGATTGGCACCAGATGTTTTAATTATTGAGGGAACTTATGGAACGATGCGGCATCCCCACCGCCGTCAACAAGAGAAAAATTTGATGCTGAGAATTCATCAAGCTCTTGCCAATGATCAGAGTGTTCTTTTGCCGGTGCCAACCCTAGGTTTGGGTCAAGAAATTTTGAAGCTTTTACGCTCTCATCATCAGTTTACCGGTAAAGATTTAGATATTTGGGTAGATGGAAATGTGGGAGCGGCTTGTGATGTTTATCTTCAGCTATTGTCGGAGTTTCCTCCATCAGTACAAAATTTTGCCAAACATCAATCGTTATTTTGGGATGAGCGTATCTGTCCACGAATGCGCCGTCTGACAAGTCTTGAAGAGTTAGCCAACAGTCCTGCTGTGGTGGTGACAGATAAATTTGATGAACTCGGCCAATATTGTCTTGATCATCAGCGCTCGTGGTTGATTTTAGTGGCTAATTATGGCCGGAATCGCCTTGAGCAACCCCCTCTTAAAGATTTAAAACGTTTTCCGAACATTAGCCTTGAAACATATCTGTTAGCCGAACACAGCGATAGCCGCAACACCACTCAACTAATTCATAATTTACGCCCACAGCACGTAATTTTTGTTCATGGATCTCCCACTTATTTGGCAGACTTGACGAGCCTAGAGGAATTACAAAACCGTTATCAACTGCATTCTCCTCGGGTGGGAACAGGAGTGGAATTACCGATGGTGGATAAATTTATTCAACCGGCCGCCCCCACTCCCAGCCAATACGAAGGAGAGTTAAATGAACAGGGGACTTCTGTGACGATTAGTTTATCTGATGCTATTACACAAGACCCTCGCTGGAGCCATTTTGCCGATACGGGCTTAGTTGAGGCTCGTTGGCAAGGTGAAGAATTGTTATTGCGCGGCTTATCCCAGCGAGAGCTTTTAAGTCAGACTAATGCGGCTAAACGCTCAAGTGATATTGACTGTTGTGGAACTTGCTGCCATTACAAAAGTCAGCGTTGTTGGAATCCCGCTTCTCCTTTGTATGGCTTTAAGGTAACACCGGAGGGATATTGCCCCGTCTTTGAACCTCAACCTTTTTCACAGTGAATTTTTTAACTTTAGCTAGAAAAGACCGCAGTCAAATCAAGCGGATGGACGATTTATTCCTGATTAGAATCCGGTGAGCGAGGGCGAATTTGTTCGGCTTCCGGACAATCATCAGCGACCAAAATTTCAGAATTGACTCGGGAGACAGAGGCCAGTTTTTGACTGACAGCGCCGATACTTTCAAGGCGAACCATCTCTTCCCAAGAACTAATTTCATCATCTTCTTCGGTTTCATAGCGGATGGTGACTAAATCACCTTCTAGAGCAACGATCCGAGCATTATCGATCCAGCGTTGCTGATCCCGCAAGAAAATACTAACTTCACGACCATCTGTACAGAGTTGATAAATCTTGCGGTGTAACATGGGCTTCTCCTCGGCAGATAACTCGTTCTAACAGGTTTATCAAGGTTCAGTAAGGTTTGAAAAAATTAAGATGTATTTTACCATTCCCAGAAAGCACAACTTTTAATTAACTAATTGTGATACCCAAGGAAACTATGTAACTCAATTAGTTGAAGCTTGCTCATGGTGTGATCGCTTCGGAATTTTGCGGAGCCGGCCCGCATCCGACTACAGTAAACAAGTAAGAACCATTAACATAATTACAGAAAACTAACAAATTTTTGAGGTCAAGTTGGACAGAAGGCAGAAACAGTTCCGCACTACTTGCTATTGTGACATACTTTTTCCCAGAAGACGATTCCCCATTAATCAGTCCCCCTTAACTATGATTGAGCAAAATCTCAATGATTTTGTCTACTACGATTTCGGGTTGTTCTAGCATGGATAGATGCCCACAATTGGGAATTTCAATGACATTGTTTCCATTCAAATCAAAAGAGGGATGAAAACTGGCTAAATGACGAACATATTTAGATTCCATGACTCGGTCTTGACTACCGGCTAGAAAATACAGAGGTTGCTTGAGTCGGGAGACGACTTGAGGCAACAAATGAACTTCCGCTTCTGTAGTCGACTCTAGTAAAGACCCTAGGGCGGCTTTTCCATCAGCTTTGACAAAATCAATGACTCGTTGCTTTCCCCAGTGAGGCTCCAAAGGACGAGCAACCATCATTCTAGCAAAAATCCAATCAATTAGAGGAACATTGGGCAGCCAACGGGGTCGTTGTTTAATTAACTGCTGTCCTAGGTTTCTAAATCTTTCAAATTCTTCTTTGAGATAAATGCCTCCTCCAGAGTTTAAACAAATGACTCCTCTAATCCGTTCACTACATCCGTCTGCCCCTCGGATGGCTATACTTCCCCCTAGAGAATGACCAATGACCCAAGCTTGTTCTATTTCGAGTTTTTGTAACAAAATTTTCAAGTCATTGGCATAAGCGGCCAAGGTATAGCTAGAATAACAATTATTCTCATCACACTCATGATGAGCATTAAACAGTTCTTCAGGTTGGTTTATCGCTTGTTTCCCTTGAGGGGCTACTGACTGAGAATCACCAAATCCCCTTAAATCATAAATTAGACATCGATAATTTAGGGATAGGGGTTCAATCAGGGGTTGCCAATAGTGACGGCTCAACAACCAGCCATGAATAAATACCAGGACAGGATTAGAAGATACGGGAGATTGAGCAATTAACTCGTAAGTATGTGGGACTCCCAAAATATCAATGGTTGGCATATTTTGATCCTATCCTAAAAAGATGCAATTTGCGATTGTAAAATAGATTAAGTCAAAAAATTATGTTAAAAGTTAATCTCTAGACAAATAAATCTGACTATACCCAGTATAAATTACTGAACAACATCAAGGGTGATCCCTATAGGCATGGTTTTCTGGAAAAAATTCTTCAATAGTTCTGATGTCCCGTCAAGCACTCCTTCTCCGATATTTCCTGGAGAAGCCTTAGAAATTAGCCGTGATTCTCATGGACAGTTTCGCATTTTTTTTAGCACAGAGCGAGAGATCGATCTGTACGAGTTAGAAGAACTTTGTGATGCTGTCGGATGGGCCCGTCGTCCTTTACGTAAAGTCAAGAAAGCGCTTGAACATAGCTTTTTAGTGGTTTCTATGTGGGAAGTTCGAGGAAATAGACGACGATTAATTGGTTTTGCACGTGCTACTTCAGATTACGCCTTTAATGCCACTATTTGGGATGTGGTGGTTCATCCCAGTTTTCAAAATCAGGGACTAGGTAAGGCGTTAATGAAGTATATGATTAAAAAATTACGGTCTGAAGATATCAGTAATATTACTCTGTTTGCCGATCCGCAGGTGATAGATTTTTATCGCCGTCTGGGCTTTGTCTTAGATCCGGAGGGGATTAAGGGAATGTTTTGGTATCCTGATTAATCTTATCTCTATTTCTCACCACTGGAGAGCTAGAAGCGAAGGAGATCAGATCATTCGCCATATGGTTGACATTTACGTGTTGTTTTGATAAGTTAGTTAATAACTATGGAAAATGAATAAAAAATACTAACTCGAAAACGGGATGTAGCGCAGCTTGGTAGCGCGCCTGCTTTGGGAGCAGGATGTCGCAGGTTCAAATCCTGTCATCCCGATTCAAAAAATTGGCTATTAAGCATAAGCAAGAGCAATGGCGGTAATTTTACAATTCGTTAGATCTCAAGGGCTTTGAGGTTTGACGATTGATCTCAAATAGCGTATTCAGTATTACAGCAACTGCCTTGGAGATGAGTGCATGAGTGCCTCTTACTACACCTGTTAAATCTGCTGCGGGACCTTGATTGTTTGCTATTCTATAAGAAAAATTATCAAGCTAGGGAAGTAAGGTCTTAGTTAAACAACTTTAATGAAGTAATGTAAAGGATCATGATGCTCAACTCTTTAATTCGCAGGGGGATTAGGATCGCATTAGCGGTAGGGATTACAGTTTCATCTTGGCTAGGATTTTATCAGTCATCTTTGGCCTTACCCGAACCACAAGTTCTTCAAAAGCTTGAACAAATTCCTATGTTTCTTATTGTTGCTCAAGATGGAAATTTAGTTTTAATTAACACTCAAACTCCCCAAGGATCTGATACTTCCTCCGGTAGACTTGTCATATTTGGAGCTTATAGTGATGCCGCCAAAATGTTAGACCTTCTCCAAAAGAATAGCTCGGACTTAGCGGGAAAAATAAAAATTATTCCTCTGGCTTTTAGTCGAGTTTATGAAATGCTCAAGAAAATGAGTCAAGAGGAAAAGAAGATGCCTCCTATTACTTTTTTTTCTCAAGAAGAAGATATGAAAGCCGCCACAGATATCCTGCAACAAAGTGGAAAAAAAGTCGATAATCTCCAAAAATTTGGCATTCCTTTGTTTTTTGTTACCATTGGAAAAAATGAAGAATTCATCGTCAAAAAAAATGATCAAGGCAATACCTTTATTCCTTTTTACATGACTTTAAAGGATGCTCAAGCTGAGCTAGAGGAATATAAAAAACAATTTCCTGACCGCAAGCCAGAAGAAATTAAAATAGGAGTAGTCCCTTTATTAGAATTGGTTCAAGTGCTACTCCAAAAAGATGAAGAAGCCTTAAAAATAATGCAAATTATTCCTTCAGAACAACAAATTAATGAGGCGAATAGATTATTGCAAAATACCAAGGCGAATGGGTCTCAGTGAAACGGGTTAAAACCCCTCAAAAAATTAACTCCAAAAAATAAAATATTTTTTAGGACATTAATTAAAATGATTAAAAGTTTAAATAAAAACCTATTGACTTTAACAATCATTACTCAAGTGTTTCTCTTGTCAGGATTAACTTCAAACAGAAAAATTTTAGCATTATCTCAAGAAGAAGTTCTGCAAAAATTAGCCCCGATAACCCTGTTTACCATTGGCAATCAGAAAGGAGATTTAATATTTATTCAAACCCCCAACAAGCCCGACGTGGCTTTACTATATATTAGTCAGCAGCAAGCGCAAAGAGCCGCTCAACAACTTAACCAAACAAAACCCGGAAATTCTTATCAAGTTATTCCTGTATCTTTAGCGGATATGTATAAATTTTTTAAAGAAAAGAGCGGACAACCAAATGCTCCTGTATTGCAGCTAGTGCCTGTGCAACAAGAAGTTGAGGCGGCCAAGGGAATATTAAGTCAACAAAATCAAGTGGTTAAGGATTTTCCCGGTGTGCCTTTGTTTTATATAACTTATGAACAAGATAAGAAAGAAGTGTTTTTAACAGCTAAAAATGGGACAGAAAATATAATTCCGCTATCTTTTGAAAAAGATTTTGTGCAAAATCAGATTCAAATAGCTAAACAGCAACAACCGGACCTGGCTGGCACATTTAAAATCCGAGTGATGACATTACAAAGTTTAATTCTTCTTTTTGAACAGAAAGATAACGACGGTATCCGAAAAATGGTGGTGATTCCCTCTCAAGAAACAATAGAATTTAGCCGCCAACTTCAACAACAGCAAAAATCGCCATAAACTAACTCTGGCTCAAATGACTCAGATGAGAGGCTGAGGTAACCTTGCAAAACCCCATATAGCGGCGATGACAGGGAACTTAGAACCGACCACAAGAGTCATGAAAAATCGAGCAAGTATAAGCGTTAGCAAAAGCCTAAACTCCAATTAAAGCTTAGGCGAAGGTAAAAATTTTAGTCATATCAGTAAAAAAGATGTTAACTTACATCAAAGTAAGTTAAATCAAATAACAGAGAATATAACTAAAATTACATAAGAACTCTAGAGGTGTAAAAGTAACCATGATGAAATTATTTCGCCGGACTGCTATTGTTGGATTAGTTGGAAGCACTATCTTCGCCTCTGGACTAGGGGGAAATTTCAGAGCATTAGCGTTACCCGAACAACAGATTCTCGAAAAACTACAGCCAATTCCCGTGTTCACTGTTGCTGACGATCAAGGTGTGCCGCTAGTAGAAGTGGTAGAAAACGATAAAAAAGTAACAGGGGTATTTATCAGCCGCCAAGATGCTCAAGCCTATTTGGCTCAAGTTCAAAAACAAAACCCCGAAATTGGTAAAAAAGTCAAAGTACAACCTGTATCTTTAGGACAAGTTTACAAGCTGCAACAATCTCAAAAAGAACCCAATGCGTTAATTGTAGATTATGTGCCCACCCAGACAGAAGTAGAATCAGCCAAAAAACTCTTAACCGACAATGGGCAAGAATATAAGGGAGGAGTTCCTTTGTTTGTTGCCAAAGCTGGAAAAGAAGAAGGTTATCTGATGATCAATCAAAATAACCAGCCGGTTATTCCTATGTTTTTTGAAAAATCAGCCGCTACAGCACTAGCTGAAGAATATAAAAAACAAAAGCCTGAACTAGCATCAACGGTGAAAATAGAAGTTGTGCCTTTAGAAGGTGTCATTGGCGCTTTAAAAGAGAGTAACGATCAAATGTTAACTAAAATTGTTTTAGTTCCTTCTAAAGACACCTTAGACTTCATCCGGGCTAATCTTCCCAAGCAGGCTCCCCAGCAGGCTCCCCAACAGGCTCCCCAACAACAACCCAAAAAATAAGGAAAGGGTGAAAACTCTGAAAAATTTTTGAGTTTTAGCCGACAAAAAATTTCCTGAAAATTATAGCTCAAAGCAGACTTGTTAGGGGATCTCTGTGTATAAATAGAGCTACGGCTGGTCAAACCAGCCTATTTTTATGGGCCCGGCCAACTTGTTCCCGACTAGGCCCAACAATAACCAATTTTTCAGAATTTAAGAGACTTTAGCCGTAGCCGCAATAGTTTTAAGATATTCAGTATTAACGCCAGATTCTCTAACTAGGGCAACTTTGCCGGTACGGGCAATTTCTTTAATGCCAAATTTGTTAAGCATTTGGACGATGGCCACCATTTTACCCGGATCGCCTACCACTTCCAAAGTTAAAGTATCTTCAGAAATATCCACAACTCTAGCCCGAAAAACTTGAGCTAACTCAATGACTTCTGCTCGAAAAGCCGCACTCGCATTAACTTTCACCAACATTAATTCTCGTTCTACGCAGGGAATTTGGGTGATATCTTGGACTTTTAGAACATTGATCAGCTTGTAGAGTTGCTTAGTAATTTGCTCAATGATGCCATCATCTCCAGGAACAACCATCGTAATTCGAGAAATACCTGGTTGTTCAGCAGGACCGACGGCTAAACTTTCGATATTAAAACCACGACGGGCAAATAATCCAGCAATTCGGGTTAAAACCCCGGCTTCATCTTCGACTAAAACGGAAAGGGTGTGTTTCATGATGAGCTTACCAACTCAGTTGATTTGCTTTTTGCTATTAGTTTAAAGGACTGATGACCTCGATCAAACAGTTAACAATAAATACTTAAGCTTTCCATCTTATCACACTCATTCCTCTTCATGGAGACCGGCTTCTAACTCCGCCCGAGGTCAAATAAATTTTAAGTCCTAATGATCTGAAGAACTTCTGCCACAAGTTGCTCAGGTTCAATGGGTTTTGAAAGGTAGATTTGAAAACCTGCCGACAAAGCGCGGTTTTTTTCTTCTTCACTGACATAAGCCGTCAGAGCAATGATTTTTAAATCGAGATTATCTGTTGCTTGAAGCCGCTTAAGCAGTTCATATCCATTCATCCCAGGCATCGCCAAATCGCTGATCACTAAGTTAGGATTCCAATGATTAATAAGTGTAAATGCTTTTTCGGCAGTGTCTACTGCCATGACATCAGAACCATAAGCTTTAAGAGTCACTTCAGCGAGTTTAAGGGTGTCCGGCTCATCGTCTACAATTAAAATTCGATATCCTTTAAGGGCATCTTTGACCACTTGAATTGATAATAAATTGCTCTCTGAAAAAATCTTAGAAATTGGTTTAGACTGTACGAGAGGAAGCAATACAGTAAAGGTAGCTCCTTTTCCCTCCCCCAAACTTTCAGCAATGACTTGACCTTGGTGTAACTCCACTAAACGATGAACGATCGATAGTCCTATTCCTAACCCTCCTGCCATGCGTTGGCTAGAACTATCTGCTTGCCAAAAACGGTCAAAAACAAAGGGTAACAGTGCAGGTTTAATGCCAATTCCCGTGTCAGTTATGGTTATTTTTGCCTGCTCCTGTTCTCTTTGAAGCTTAATCGTAATTAAGCCGCCCGCTTCAGTAAACTTAATCGAATTGGAGACAAGATTCCAGAAAATTTGTTGTAATCTTCGTTCATCTCCCAAGACCTTAAGTTTTGGTGATTCGATCATGATATTAATGGGAATTTCTTTAGCTTCGGCTGTCAGTAAAAGTGAATCTACTGTCAGTTTAATTAGAGATTCTAGATAAACAATATCCTTTTTAAGCTTGAATTTATCGGTTAAAATCTTGGTTATATCTAGCAAATCATCAATTAATTGAGATTCTAACTTAGCATTTCGTTCAATAGTTTCAATAGCTTTTTGGCAAGAATTTTGCTCATGAATTAAGCGTTTTTTCAGCAGTTGTGACCAGCCCAAAATAGCCGTTAAAGGAGTTCGAAGTTCATGAGACAGCATCATCACAAACTCATCTTTGATGCGGTTCAATTGTTCGGCTTCTTGGCGTGCTTCTCGCTCTTTGAGCAAAAGTTGATTTCTTTCTTCGTCCATTTTTTGCCGCTCGATGGCAATGGCGGTTAAACTTTGCGCTACTTCTATTAATTGAAGGTCATATTCACTGGGATGACTCGGCTGTCGATAATAGAAGGCAAAAGTTCCGAGGACTTCTTTTTTACTGCTGAAAATGGGTACAGAAGTACAAGCTCTTAGTTCATATTTTAAAGCCAGATTTCGGGCAGAATGCCAAAGGGGATCACGAGCAATATCGGTTACAATAACCATTTCTCCTCTATGTACTGCCGTTCCACAAGAGCCATTACAAGCGCCTACTTTTAGTCCATCTACATTTCTGTTATAGTCTTCAGGAAGACTAGGCGCAGACCCCCAACGCAGTTGAGTCCCATCTTTTTCAAGCAAAAGCACTGAACAGAGTGCCAAGCCTGATTCTTTTTCCATAAAATTAATAATATTATCCAGTATCTCTAATAATGGTCTTCCAGAGGCGATCATTTTGAGAATTTGGTTTTGCTGTGTTAAAAGAACTTCACTGCGTCCTGACCAAGAAGACTGTAAAGATTGCTTATTTATATCAGATGAAGAAGAGTAATAGTGGTTCATAGCCTACTTATCTTTTTCGGGATTGATTTAAATTTGAGTCGGGTTTTAAGTAGGTAGTTCTCAATAATTATAATTTCTCTATTTCTATTTATTATAGATTTTTCATAAATTGTCATCTATCTTAGGAGATTTTTTTAACAATATTCATGAAGTTTTCTACAGATTTGCTCAACGCTTTAGTGGAGATGTCTGGGGCCAAGAGGTCAACTGTTCGCCTCTTTAAACGCCCCATCCCACTTAACTCATCTAAACTGCGCCTGTCAAGCCAAGGGGCGGGGTCTGTATTAATAATAACTTCCCGTCTTACGGTGATGCACAGCAGTTATGCCATCGTGTAATACTTTACCTCGTTGAGCAATGGCATAAATCACCCAATGATCGCCACATTCCATGCGGTCATTGACCTCACATTCGACATAAGCTAAAGCATCTTTTAAAATGGGAGAACCATTTTCTGCCTCTTCGGTTTCTATCCCCTGAAAACGTTCTTCTCCCGGTTCAAAAGGCTTAAGAAAATGTTTCATTAAGGCTGAATGTTTACCTTCTTGTAGGATATTCAGCACAAACGAATTGCCGCTATGTAATAAAGACTCGACGGCGCGTTCTTTGGCGACTGCTATGGTTAACCCAGGCGGCGCAAAGGTTGCTTGAGATACCCAAGAGGCTAACATTCCCCCCCTGACTTCGCCTTTTTTCGTGGTGAGGACGCATAGAGAACCGACAATTCGTCCTAAAGCTTGTTCTGTGCGGTCTGTCTGAGACTGGGTTACAGTAGCTTTTGGTTTGCGAGATTTAGCCGCTTTTTTAACCGCTTGAGCAAAATCTGTACCGGCTTCCTCACAGGTTTTGAGAACCATATCAGTGGGTTTAAATTTAACCCGAATGGGGTCAAACCCTAAACGATATCCAGCATCGGTGAATTTACTTTCGAGTAAGTCGATGGCTTCCCCACTCCAACCATAAGACCCAAATACACCCGCTAGTTTAGTTTTATCCGCATTGGCTAAGGTAATTCCTAGGGCAGTTTGAATAGGGGTAGGCGCGTGTCCGCCAAGGGTAGGAGAACCAAAAATAAACCCAGAACATTGATCAATAGCGGTTTTAATTTCTTCAGGGTCAGCAAATTCGGCGTTAATTGATTCTACAGCTACGCCGGCTTTGGTTATGCCGCGTGCGATCGCTTGAGCCAATATACCTGTATTGCCATAAGCCGAGGCATAAATTAAGGCCACATTGAGGGCTTGAGATTGTTGAGCGTTGAGCCATTGCTGATAGGATGTGGTTAATTCGGTTAAGCCATATTTGACTAGAGGCCCATGACCGGTGCCATAAATTTTAGCCGGTTTGTCTTTGAGTTTTTCGATGGCGTTAGCGACTTGTTTGGCATAGGGAGCAATGACACAATCAAAATAGTAGCGACGGTCTTCGGCGTAAATTTTCCATCCCTCATCAAATACTTGATCGCCACAAACATGAGCCACAAATAGTTTATCAGTATAGAGGATCTCGGTTTTGGTGTCGTAGGTACAGAGTTGATCCGGAAAACGGGGGTTAGGAGTGAGGATAAATTCCAACTGATGACCAATTCCTAGATCGAGGGTATCTTCTCCTTTAACAATTTTTGTATTGAGGTTTTGGCGGTCTAATATTTTGCATAAGGAAATTACACCCGGGTTAGAACAAACAAAAACAATTTGAGGGGCAATTTCTAGTAAGGCGCTGAGGGTAACACAACGGTTTGGGTTAACGTGGCCTAGGATAACGTAGTCGATGGTTTTGGGGTCAATTCTTTGAGTTAAAGTATGAAGGAAAATTTCTCTAAAGGACTCCCCTGGAGGGTCGATCAGGGCAATGTTATCCCCTCTAATTAGATAAGTATTGGCAGTAGTTCCTTTTTGCAGGCCGTATTCAATCTCAAATTTGAGTCTATCCCAGGTACGGGACCGATAGACGGTGGTTTCGGGTGCAATGGGGTAAACTTGTACGTCACGGGGTTTGATCATTGCTGTTATTCAGTTGATGGGGTGTATGGTTAGGAGTCGAGTCTATAACTATGATTTTAATGATTAAATGACTGCTATGATTGACTGTTATGATTGACTTCCCTGTTTCCAAATTTTGATAGTGTTGTCATTGCTTCCACTGACGCGAGCGCTTATTTGGGTAATACTGGTAACTGGGTGAGTATCACCATCTACTGTGGTAATTGTATATTGTCCTTGGATGTTAACTGGGCACTGCCCACCCTACTCAGGAAGATAATCAATATCTAAAGTTTGTTCAAAAGTAAAAGGACATTGTTCAGGAATTGTATTTTTAGGTAATCCGGTTTTTAGTAAGAATAGTTTTTTGGCTTTTTCATAAGCGCTATCGAAACAAGTTTGAGCATAGTTATAGAGAGTTTTAGATTCTAATAATAAATTCAACTCATCTCTAAAGTTAAATATTTCTTCTTTCCAGCCATTGGCACAATAGGCTTTTTCCGATTCCCAATAACTATACATCAGTAAATGTTTTAGCAATTGTTTTAAATAACTCGCTACTTTGTGCTTTTGTTCATTTCCCAAGGTTTCTATTTCCTCGATTAAATGTTGCCAATCTAAGTTATTTATGTCTTTTTCTTGGATTTGCTTAAGAGTGGTTTGTAGCCATAAATAATAATCGGTTTCATAAAGGAAAGGTTTAGCTAATTTAATGTTCATAGTTTTAACATTGCCGGCTATAATATTAAAATTAATCTTGTTCCTGTTCAATATATTTTTGTAAAGCTTTATTGATTAACTCATGATCATCGCCTCCTCCTTGTTCATTAACTTTAGCACGAAACCAATCAAGAATATCTTTATCAAGAGGTAAATTCACTCGTATTTGATCGGGAAAAATAGGAACTACAGCACCTCGTTTACCTTGAGAAAAATCATAATTATCTTTCATAAGCTTTGATTTAGATATTGTTGACACTCACGTTTATTAGCTTTTCTGGCTGAGATAATCCTGTATTTATTATGTCGTAAGGTATAGACAACTACAAGAATTTGATTAAAATCATTTATTCCAATAGTAATATATCTATCTTCATATTAAATAAAATAAAAAATTTAGCCCGCGCAGGCGGGCAAAGTTCCGTGTAGCTGCACCCCTTCGATAAGCTCAGGGCAAGCCTTCAGGGTGTTAGCTTATTAATAATAATTCCCCACTTTGCGATGATGAACCGCCGTCAAACCATCAAGGTTAGATACACGACCATTGGTCACTTTGCTATAAACGACCCAATGATCGCTACATTCCATGCGGCTAACCACCTCACATTCTAAGTAGGCTAGAGACTCGGTTAAAATCTTAGCTCCATTGCTGGCCGGTTGCGTTTTAACACCCTCAAAACGATCTGCACCCGGGGGGAATCGTTTGAGAAAATGCTTCATTAAAGGCTGATATTTGCTCTCTTCCAGCACATTTAAGACAAAGGTATCCCCAACGTGCATTAAAGACTCGATCGCCCGGTCTTTTGCCACTGCGATGGTGAAACCAGGTGGTTCAAAACTGGCTTGAGATACCCAAGAGGCTAACATCGCCCCTGATAAATCTCCTTTAGTGGCCGTGATAATATATAAACCGCCGCTAATACGTCCTATTGCCTTATCCAAATCACTATCTAAAGACTTTCGTTGTTTGATCTTGGTATCCTGAGATAAAATTTGCCCTAAGTCTGTGCCGGACTCTTCACAGAGTTGATAAGTTGCTTCTGTGGGTGTATCTTTAATGCGGATAGAGGTAAACCCTTTAATTAAGCCAATTTCTCGGAACTTGGTTAATAATGGGTCGATGGGTTCATCATTGCCCCCATAAGACTCAAAAAACCCAACATATTGCTTCTCATGGGCGGCAGCAATAAGGGTTCCTAAACTGGTGGTAATACCCTTGTTACTACTTCCGGATAACGGAGGCATCCCGATGACAAGCGCCGCCGCACGGTTGACTAATTCTTGCACATCTTGAGGGTCAGCCGTTTTTAGGTCCACCATTTCTACTGCGATACCGGTTTTCGTGATCCCTCTAGCTATGGCTTGAGAAAGGCGATCACTATATCCATAGTCAGAGATATAAAATACGGCGGCGGTTTTTTCAGCTTGGGCTTGCGCCTGTGACCAACTGCGATAACGTTCTAATAATTCATTGACATTGTAACGTAACAGAGGCCCGTGACCATTAGCTACCATCGTGATTTCGGCTAATTGATCCATCCGTTTCATGGCGGCTAGGACAGACCGAGCATTAGGACCCATCAAACACTCATAATAGAAGTGATAGTCTTTTTCGATGGCGGCTAAATCTTCATCAAACAGGTGATCGCCACAGTAGTGCATCCCAAACACATCACAAGTAAAAAGGGTGCCGGTTCCGCGATCATAAGTCAACATGGTATCAGGCCAATGTAAATTCGGGGCGCTGACGAATTCTAAAACATGGCCTTTCCCTAAGTCTAGCGTATCTCCATTTTTAACCTGTAACCGTTCAAAAGGTTGATGCACAAAGTTTTCTAGAAACTGGATCGCGACTTTTGAACCTACGACGATCGCTTGGGGTGCCAGACTGAGAACGTCTTTGACTAACCCACTATGATCGGGTTCAGTATGACTAATAATCAGATAATCGATCTCTTTAGGGTCAATTAGCCCCAACAGAGTATCCAGATATAGCTGACGGAATTTTTCATGAGAGGTATCGACAAGGGCGATTTTTTCCCCGCGAATGATGTAAGAGTTGTAGGTTGTTCCGTTTTGTAGTCCAAACTCAATATCAAAACGATCTCGGTCCCAGTCTAGGGAACGGATGGCGGTGGTATCTACTGTAATCTCGGATGTTTGTATAGTGAGACGTTTTTCAGTTTTTACGGGCGTTGCTACCATCACCCCTCCCTTTTAAGATTTTTTTATGTTTTGTTTCTTTTATTTTGACACGGCTCGCCCGTTGTGATAAGAAAAAGTTCTCCGCTTTCTCTAGGGTCGTTGTTTACAGAAAAAAAGGATTTTAGGACACTATGGTCGCTGTGTTTTCTGTTGAAGTCGTGCTGTTATCTTCTGATGTTATCCATTCACTCACCTGAGTAAGAGAGTATAAATTCCCGCACAGTAACAAGTGATCGCCCCCTTGGATATCCTTACTACCCTCGGGAAATCGAATATATTTTCCTTCTCGTCTAATGGCTTGGATCAATACCCCAAAGCGTTGAGGAATATCGAGTTCGGCTAAGGTCTTACCAATAACAGGACTGTTTTTTGAGACTAATAGCCACAGACAACAAGCATTTTCCGTAGGAATCGCCACATCTCCTTTAGCTAAGTCCTCAAATCCGGCTAGTTCGTCTGGTTCTCCCACTAGCAAGAGATTATCGCCTTCGTTGATCACGGTTTGGCTATTAGGATAATCCATCTTTTCCCCGCTTGAGCGCTCGATCGCCATCAGACTCACCCCCGTTAAATGACGAAGGTCAGTTTCTTGCAAGGTCATACCCACCAGAGGCGAATTGGCCGGCAAGGGATACCACTTGCTGTTGAGTTCTTGAGCCGCTTTTTGTAGCTCCCGGGACACTTGACCCGCAGACAGTTCAGGACGTAGGGTTAAATAGTGAGAATAGCGTATTTTTTGGATTTCTTCTTGTATACCGAGTAAGGGAAGTCCGAGTCCGACAAACAGATGGGCACAAAGTTCTAGACTCGCTTCAAACTCCGGCTGCACCACTTCTTTAGCCCCAAGTTGATACAGGAGTTCGATGTCTT
The DNA here is from genome assembly GCF_000147335.1 of Gloeothece verrucosa PCC 7822. Taxonomy (NCBI): domain Bacteria; kingdom Bacillati; phylum Cyanobacteriota; class Cyanophyceae; order Chroococcales; family Aphanothecaceae; genus Gloeothece; species Gloeothece verrucosa. The sequence goes on along the minus strand of NC_014501.1, from coordinate 3,142,655 downwards.
TGTCTTGATTGGCTCGTACTACAATATCTAGTTCCGGACTCAGTTCTAAGGATCGCTTCAGACAGAGGCGGGTACTCATGGGATCGGGAAGGACAATAGCCATCCCTTTTGCTTGGCTGATTTCTGCCTTTTCTAGCACTTGTAAACTGGCAGCATTGCCATAGATATAGGGAATTTTGGCTTCTCTTAGCTTTTGAATCTGCTGTTCCGACTGATCGATCACTAGCACTGAATAACCGTATTCCCGCAACAGCCGCACAATATTGCGTCCTACTCGTCCATAACCACATACTATGACATGGTCCCGAGAAGGGATATCCTCTGCTATTTCTAGTGGCACATTTCCTTGATCAAGCCAGGATTTCAGCCAGGGTAAAGACTCTGCCCAAACAAAGATCACCGGTAATAATCGTAGTACAAAAGGGGTAAACAGTAGAGTAACTGCTGTGGTACCTAATATCAGTGAGTAAACTTTTTGGGAAACTAAGCCTAATTGTTGCCCTTCACTGGCCAGCACAAAGGAAAATTCCCCGATTTGGGCGAGTCCTAAACCGGCTATTAAAGAGGTTTTCAGAGGATAGCGAAATAGTGCCACTAGCGGCGTAATAATCAGGAACTTTCCCACAAACACCAACGCCACTAATCCTAAGATTAGTTCTAGATGATTCCACAGAAAGAGCGGATCTATTAACATCCCGATGGCGGCAAAAAACAGCGCCGCACAAAGGTCGCGTAAGGGTTCTACATAAGCGAGGGTTTGGTCAGCATATTCTACCTCTGAAATAGTTAGCCCTGCTACGAAGGCTCCCATTTCGATCGATAGTCCCATCCATCCGGTTAGTACGGCAATGCCTAGACAGAGGGCGACTACTCCTAATAAAAAAAGTTCGCGGCTTTCTGTTCGCGCCAGCAACCGCAATAGGGGAGGAATTAACCATTTACCCACTAATATGGCTCCTAGGGCAAATATGCCGATTTGGAGCAAGGCTATCCCCACGCTTAAACCGATTTCTTCTAGGGGTTTATTCAAAGCCGGCAATACCGCCAACATCAAGCCCAAGGCTAGGTCTTGTACAATTAATATTCCTAGCATGACTTGCCCGTGAGGGGTTGCAGTTTCATTGCGTTCCATTAAGGCTTTAAATACTACTGCGGTTGACGAGAGAGAGAGAATTGCTCCCAAAAATATGCCTTGAGTGGGAGAACTTACCCATCCCATCGTCAGAGAAACCAGAACGGTCATTAAAATCGTTAGGATGATTTGTAGTGCCCCTCCTCCCAAACTGATAACCTTGACTTTTTGCAGTTCGGAAAAGGAAAACTCTACTCCCAGGGTAAACAGTAAAAAGGCTACCCCTAATTGCGCTAATGTCTCTACTTGAACCAGTTCTTTTATTAATCCTAGTCCAAAGGGTCCGATAATGATACCTGCCAGCAAGTAGCCTAAAAGAATTGGCTGCCTTAATAAAGCCGCTAACACACCTCCGATACCTGCTGCTGTCAAAACTGATACTAAATCGATAATTAATCTATAGTCTTCCTGCACAGAAATTACTCAATCTCTAAACTTAAACGGCTCTAGAACGGTTGTTAACTGTGCATTTTACTGCATTCTTAAAAATGATGCAGGGGGAAGTAACTAAATTTTCCCGAATCATGTATTATACTTGTAATATGTTAACCGAGGCGGGATGTTCCCTATTCACCATTTGCCCACTAGGGACGAAGAATGAGGGTTATCGTTGGATTACGCACAGCAATGTGTTAGTGGGTTCGATCCCCACTCCCGCCGCTTACCGTCTTCTACCTTGTAGTTTGCGGTAAACGTCCCGTAATTCTACTTTATGATGAGCTAAAGCCACCAAAGTATGATAAAATAGGTCGGCAACTTCTCCGGCAATAGCATCAGGGTCATCATCTTTACAAGCCATGACTACTTCTGCGGCTTCTTCGCCGATTTTCTTGAGGATTTTATTATCGCCGCCTTCGAGTAATTTACAGGTGTAAGAACCTTCAGTAGGGTTATCTCGGCGATCTTTTATAACATCAAATACTCCCGATAAAGTGTCTGCGGGTGGGGCGATTTTTGTGGAGTCTACCTGATGGAAACAACTTCTTTGTCCGGTGTGACAGGCAATGTCGCCAATTTGTTCTACTGTGACTAAGAGCGCGTCACTATCACAATCATAGCGAATGGATTTAACTTTTTGAATATGACCCGAGGTTGCGCCTTTATTCCATAATTCCTCTCTTGAGCGGCTCCAATACCAAGTTTCTCCGGTTTCTAGGGTTTTTTGCAGAGATTCTCGGTTCATCCATGCCATCATTAAGACTGTCCCATCTAGGTAGTCTTGAGCGATCGCCGGGACTAACCCCTGTTCATTGTAGCGGATTTGATCGAGTGGGATGGCATCGATGAGAGATGATACAGACATAGCTAGTTTATGATTTACCAACAATACAGATGATGAGACTTACCATTTTATATTTTACTGTAGTATTGCCTTCGAATCTCTGAGTTAAGAGCTTGATCAGCTATGCAAAAATTTAATCAAGTCTTTTTTTCAGAAAAATTACCAAATTAACTCAAGATTTAAAATCAAGCCAGGTAAAATATTTTCTCCTGATAAAGTTGTAGGATTATCTAAAATTTCTACATCTTGATTTTGACGATAAATTTCTATTTTGCGGTCTTGACGATTGATTAACCAAGCTAAACGAGTTCCATTATTTAGATACTCTTGCATTTTTTTTTGAGTGGCTGATAAACTATCACTTGGCGAGCGTAATTCAACCACAAAATCCGGACATAAGGGCAGAAACTTTTCTTGTTCAGTTGAGGTTAAATTATTCCATTTTTCTAAGGGTATCCAGGCGGCATCAGGAGAACGGTCAGCACCATTAGGAAGGGTAAATCCTGTTGAAGAATCAAAGGCTATTCCAGTTCCGTCAAGATCTGACCAATTAAACAACTGTTGGGTTAGTCTTCCGTTACGATTCCCCGATGCTCCGCCAACTGGGGGCATGATAATTATATCTCCATTCGTATTGCGTTCAATTCTTAAGTCTCGGTTATCTTGGCAAAATTGAAAAAATTGCTCATCACTCAGATTAATAGAATCAGCGTTGATTGTTATAGCAGTCATATCTAAAACTTATTGATATCTCTCTATATTTTCTACAGTAACACCGAGTAGCAGCCATAAATAAGATTAGGGTGAGCATCGCCCACCCGATAATTTTAAATTCTTCTATAGATATTGAATAACTTCTTCAATTGGATAACGAACTTTTGGCAGAACAGCGTACTTGTCATCACTCGCCCGATAGCCGGCAGGACAAACCACAACTGAAGCATATCCTAGTGGTGTCAATCCTAAAATTTCATCATATTTAGGCGGATTAAATCCTTCCATCGGACAAGTATCAATTCCTAATACAGCCGCACTGGTCATAAATTGTCCTAGGGCAATATACACTTGTCGGGTTGACCATTCATTAAGATTGAGAGGATAGGGAGGTTGCTTTAAAAAGTTTTTAACAACATTGCTAAAACCTTCTAAGCTTTCTACACTTTGCTCTCGCACTTGGGCCATTCTTTTTATATAACGATCTACATCGTCGTCGTTGATGTCTTTTTTAATGGTTAGTACCACTAAATGAGACGCTTCTACAACTTGTTTTTGTCCCCAGGAATGCTCTAGTAATTGTTGACGAGTTTCTGGGTTGGTGACGACAAAAAATTTCCAAGGCTGTAGACCAAAGGATGAAGGACTCAGCACTAAACTCTGTTCTAATACGTTCCAAATTTCGGCAGGAATCTTTTTGGTGCTGTCAAACTTTTTAGTAGCATATCGCCACTGAAGTTGTTCGAGCAGTTGAGGGGTTGAAAGTACAGAGCTATTCATGCTGTATTGTTTGTTAATTGGTGTTTAATTACTGATATTATCTCTTAATTGTCGGCCATTGGGAATAGGGAGTAAACAATAGAAAAAAGGGGAAAGGCAAAGCTAGAAAGGGAATAGGCATTAGACTTGATCAATTAGGGATTTAAACAAAAAAATTTATTGATCCAAGAGATATGATTATTAAAATCCTGTAGAGATGTTGCGGAGAACACCTCTACAAAGCCCGAAGAATTAACTTTCAGCTACGTAAGGATGTACCATCTTACTTGGGTCAACAATGCGATCATATTCTTCCTCAGTGATTTCCTGACACAGTTTTAATGTGGCATCTTTTAAGGTTAAATCGTGATCTAAAGCATAATGAGCCACATAACCTGCTTTATCATAGCCAATTACCGGACTCAAAGCCGTTACTAACATTAATGATCGCTGCAAGAAATAATCAATTTGTTTAGTATTCGGTTGAGTTCCTTCTACTAAGAATTGGCGGAAATTATGACAGCCATCTTGCAGTAAGCGGATAGATTTAAGAATGTTAAAAATCATCAACGGTTTATAAACATTCATCTCTAAATAGCCGCCACCGCCGCCAAATGTCACAGCCAGATCATTAGCCATAACCTGCACCGCCAACATTGATAAAGCTTCGCACTGAGTCGGGTTAACCTTACCCGGCATAATTGATGAACCGGGTTCATTTTCGGGAATATGCAGTTCATTAAACCCGCAACGCGGACCACAACTTAACAAACGAATATCATTAGCAATTTTGTACAAAGAAGCGGCAAGGGTTTTTAAAACACCACTGAGCATCACTAAAGCATCATGGGAACCTTGCACGGTAAACTTATTAGGAGCAGTGACGAAAGGCAGTCCGCTAATTTCTGCAATGGCGGCAGCCGCTTCCACATCAAAACCCGGAGCCGCATTAATACCAGTTCCTACTGCTGTCCCTCCTAATGCTAATTGATAAACCCCTTGTAGACTGTTTTCAAGCCGCTCGAGATTATCATCTAACATCCCCACATAACCAGAAAACTCTTGTCCCAAAGTTAGGGGGGTAGCATCCTGCATATGGGTACGCCCAATTTTAATAATATCTGCCCATGCCTGTGCTTTAGCATCCAGGGCATCCCGTAACTGTTGAATACTGGGGATAAGCCGCTCTTTGACTCCTTGTGCTGCGGCGATGCACATGGCAGCCGGAAAAGAATCATTCGTAGACATAGCACAGTTAACATGATCGTTGGGATGCACGGGTTTTTTACTGCCGATGGGTGTCCCGGCTATCTGACAACATCGGTTAGAGATGACCTCATTAACATTCATGTTAAACTGAGTACCACTGCCGGTCATCCAAACTTTGAGGGGAAATTGATCTTGATGTTGTCCAGCTAAAATCTCATCACAAACCTGACAGATGAGGTCTTTTTGCTCGTCTCCAAGACGACCACCCCGATGATTAACGATCGCGGATGCTTTTTTGAGGATAACATAGGCGGTAATCATTTCTCGCGGCATGAGATCATCGCCAATGTTAAAGTATTCTAAAGATCTCTGGGTTTGCGCTCCCCAGAGTTTATCGGCAGGAACTTTAACTTCTCCGAGACTATCGGTTTCAATTCGAAATTGGTCCATAAACTTTCGGCTACCTTATACTAGCAAACATCAAGATTCTTTATGAAGGGGCTTCAGTCTAACTGATCATTCATAGGATAATAAACAAGCAACACACTATTCACTCAGACTAACGCTTAACAAATAAAAATCACCCACAACCATAATTATAGGCAAGGAGACAATATTGGTTAGCACAACTTCCTTTACAACCACTAAATCTGAAGAAATCTTTACGGCTGCTCAAAAGTTAATGCCCGGCGGGGTAAGCTCTCCAGTACGTGCTTTTAAATCTGTTGGCGGACAACCCATTGTTTTTGATCACGTTAAAGGGGCTTATATTTGGGATGTCGATGGCAATGAGTATATTGATTATGTAGGAACTTGGGGACCGGCAATTTGTGGTCATGCTCATCCGAATGTGATCGCCGCTCTCCATGAAGCTTTGGAAAAGGGAACCAGTTTTGGCGCACCCTCTCTACAAGAAAATTTGCTCGCCCAAATGGTCATTGATGCGGTTCCGAGTATTGAAATGGTGCGCTTTGTCAATTCGGGAACCGAAGCTTGTATGTCTGTGTTGCGGCTGATGCGGGCTTTCACTAATCGGGAAAAGATTATTAAGTTTGAAGGCTGTTATCATGGTCACGCGGATATGTTTCTGGTTAAGGCCGGTTCAGGGGTAGCCACCTTGGGTTTACCCGACTCTCCAGGGGTTCCCAAAACTACTACCAGCAACACGTTAACGGCTCCCTATAACGATTTAGAGGCGGTTAAGGCACTTTTTGAGGAAAATCCCGATCAGATTGCTGGCGTGATTTTAGAGCCTGTGGTGGGCAATGCGGGGTTTATTCCGCCGGATGCGGGTTTTCTGGAAGGGTTACGGGAGATAACCAAAGAACATAAGGCACTATTGGTTTTTGATGAAGTGATGACCGGTTTCCGCATTGCTTACGGTGGGGCGCAAGAAAAGTTCGGCGTAACTCCAGATTTAACCACTTTGGGTAAGGTTATCGGTGGCGGGTTGCCGGTGGGAGCTTATGGGGGTCGTAAGGATATTATGGCTTTAGTTGCCCCAAGTGGCCCCATGTATCAAGCAGGGACGCTTTCCGGAAATCCTCTGGCGATGACAGCCGGTATTAAGACTCTGGAGTTGTTGCAAAAGCCGGGCACTTATGATTATTTGGACCGAGTAACTAAGAAACTGACTCAAGGTCTGTTATCTTTGGCCAAAGAAGCCGGTCATGCTGTCTATGGCGGCAGTATTAGCGGGATGTTTGGTTTCTTTTTTACGGGGGAAACGGTTCATAATTATGAGGATGCAAAGAAATCCGATGTCGCTAAATTTGGTCGTTTTCATCGGGGGATGTTAGAAAGAGGGGTTTATCTGGCTCCTTCTCAGTTTGAAGCGGGCTTTACTTCTTTGGCTCATACGGATGAAGATATTGATAAGACTCTAGAAGCGGCTAAAGAAGTGTTTTCTAGTTTGTAATCATTAAGCCCCCCTTATCAAAGAAGGTTTGGGGGATCAAAATTACCGTCACCCTGAAGGGTTCGGCTATAAGTCCAAAGCCTGCCTACGCAGGCTAATTAATATGTAGGGTGCTATCTTGCGGTTTCTTAGTCTTCTGTATTTATTGTTTGCATAAACCAATGTAAAATTTGTTCGCCTACCATTCGGCTAACACTTAAAACCTGATTATTGCGTTCTGTACAGTAGGTTGTATGAATACAAGCGGGGCAGCCATCATCATCGTGGCATATTCGCTCTTCTTCTTGTTGAGTATTTACGTGACGCTCTGCTTCTGCTTCTTGTACAATTCTAACAATAAGCTCATGATCTTCTGCTAAACCCCAACGTTGAGCTAGTTCGGAGCATAGCTGCTCAGGTGATGTCCAGTTGGGATTTTCTGCTAAATCTACAGGACAAAGGACAGACGCTAATAATTCTTGATAAACTTCCACTGCATTAGTCCTTAAGGTATTTTCAAAGACCTCGGAAATTCCTGCGCCTCCTTCGTAGCGCTCCCAAACTATTACTTCATGATTGGGGATATCACACCAGTATTCTAATTCTTGTTCGTTAACACCACTAATAGAAGCGATCGCTCTATGTAAAATATGAGCGGCAGTGTGTAAGATTAGTTCCTCATTTAGATTTTTATGTTGACCATTAATAACAGGTTGCTCTACTTGTTGACGTAAACTATTGTCCTGTAATAACTGCTCAACAATTCCTGTTAAACTCCAAACAATTCCTTTAGTGGGAATACTATATCGAACAGGGATGTCGTATAAAGCATTAAAATTATAAGCTTGAGTATGGCGTTGAGGTCTGTAACAGCCATCTTGAGGATGCCAAAATAGCCGTTTAGCTACAACTGAAGAGCCTCTTACAGTTGTCGTTCCTTGCATTTTTTCTAGAATATTAAAACTTGCTCTAATTTGCCGAGGTTCTACTAAAGCTTCATAGCTTCGTTCAACAATTGGTTCAGCATAAAGCTTAACTGCTTGTAAGTCTTGGTGGCAGCTACATCGACTACGACTTATACTATAAATTGCATAACATTGAGGGCAAAACTTAACTGTTTGATTACCTTGTTCATCACTATATAGGGGCTTTACATAAACTTTTTTAGGAAATTGAAAATTTTCTTGTTTGACTCCTTCACAATTAAGGCGAACCGTTACAGTTTGTCTATCATCGCTCACCCAATTAGGATGATGTTCGATATCCAAAACAGATAAAAAAGGGGCAGGGTGATAACGATAAACAGTTTTATAAGGAATGAAAGTCGTTGATAATTCCGTCAAACTTTCTTGATGTAAATCAGGAGTACGCTTATTTTCTTCAGCATCTTTAATTTGAGCAGTTAACCTACCCGCCATATCTAGAGAATCAGAGAAAACAATAGCACGGTCATCATTAGATAAAACACCATGCCCCATTGCCATAACACTTTGAATTAAAGTTGATGCTGCTCCTATATTCAATTCTTCGGGAGATTGCAAAAAGTAAAGAACTTCTAAACCAGCAGGTTCTTGTTCATAATTACTAGCATCGTGAACCAATACAGAATTATGGGAATTTCCGTAGAAAAAGTTCCTGATAAAACCTCCTGGGTCAGAAATTGTAGCACTCGAAGCGATTCGAGTTAAGCACTGACCATTTTTTAACTCTTCAAGGCGACGAACAAGATGATAGATATGAACACCATAAACAGAGTGATATAAATGGACTTCATCAAAAACGATACCTGTTAGTTGTCGTAGATAGTTCTCAAAGTCTGGTTTTGGATTGAGATAAAGACGATCTAATGATTCAGCCGTAGTAACTAAAATATGAGGGCGAGTTATTGCATGATCATTTTTAGAAATGGAGGTGCGAAACGTTGCCATACACTCAGAATTATCACAGTAAAGCAGTGTAACCCCACTGGGTAAATTTCTTGAGTGCTTTCGTCTGCGATCTCTGCCGGCTTTTAGTTGACCTTGATTACAAATAGGACAGCGATCTAAAATTTTGAAAGAACCGTTTTCCTCAAAAATATCTCGATTATTTAAAGTATCAGGGGTGGCAGAACAAATTCCACCTCAAGAATAGGTTTATTAACTCTAGTGTTCGGTTCTAAGTACCTTAAAGATTTAGCCTCTTGAATATAGGTGCTAGAATCAAAAGTATCTATTCCTAAATAAGCCAAAATAGGAATCAGAGTACCTGTTATACCAAATACATGAATAGGAATATTAGAACGCTGCTTATGAGGAATATTTTCTTTTAATCCTCTAATTAAATTGATTATTATTTCATATTTATGTGCCCCACGCAAAGGAACTAAAGAACCAACTGCTAAACCAAAACGATAATCTTTTAATTTTTTTTTTCTCTTAAATTTTTCAAATATTTGCTGAACATAATCGCCTATACTTTCACGAGTTTGTCCGTGTACAGCCACATATAAAAAAGGCGACCAATCTTGATTTTTTTGAAGTGTATAAGCAGATTTAACAGCATTCTCTAAGCTTCTATTCATGCGATCTTCTGCTTCAGATTTAATTAATTTTGGGGGAAGAGGATAATCTAAAGTAGCTATTATATCGCCGCCAAATTCCTCCTGTAAGCGCAAAATTGATTGATAACCCTTGCTGCCTTCAAGAGATAAATTATAAGCAGATAAATCTATGCTTTTTTTTGAAAGCAATTGAAAACCTCCTGAATCAAGAAATAAGGGTGCTTCGTACTTGATTTGAGGCACAACATCTTCAAAGTAACGTTGCTTGATCCCTAGCTTACGCCATTTTTCCACTGATTTAAAATTGTTAGGAGCAAAATCTAAAAAATGAAGAACTTGAGACATAACTGGCAAATTACGGCGCAATAAACCATTAGCCTGATCAGCTTGTAGAACATATTTCCACAAACCTCCTCCTCTTGCTGTTGTTCCAGTTACTAGACAAACTACTGGAAACAGAAGAGGAGTAGAAAAGTTTTTTTCCTTGTTAGTAAGTTGTCCTATACGTCCATATTCTGAAGATTTAATTACTGAAAACATATTAGAGAGAAAAAATTTGGGGATATCGTTAATCAAGACATCTTTTGAGCAAGTTTTTCTAGAAAGTAAGTAATCTTATAAAAGTGCCAAATGCAATTTGATAGCACTATCTACTGACTGCATTAATTGCTCACTTAAACTACCCACTACATCACCTTGAATACGCTGTTTGGAAATTGTTCGTATCTGTTGCGCCTGAACTTTAGACGGTTTTGGTAAATTACTGTCTGATGGCAATACTAACACCTCAAACGGATAAACTCTCTCTACATTTGAGGTCATTGGTAAAATCGTTACTGTAGAAGCCGCACGGTTATTAATATCATTACTAATTATTAATACTGGACGATTTTTAGCAATTTCTGAACCGATAACCGGACTAAGGTTAGCATAATAGATTTCACCACGTCTCATCTTTTAGCCCATCCCCTACCGTTACCTCCCAAGCATCCTCAACTTCAAAAGACGCTTCTCGATAAGCTTGTTCTAATTCTCTTTCCTGTAATAATTCCAATGCCTCTAAGATAACTTGAGAGCGAGATTGACATCCTTTTGCTACTTTATAATCCTCAATAAATGTCAGTAAAGAAGGTGGCAAAGAAATTGATATTTTTTGCGACTGCATGGTATGACTAGAAACTCATACTTATAATATACCCTGTTATGCTTGGAATAAAAATTGATGATACTAAATCTTGAGCAAAGGTTGTCTACATTGCCCACCCTACTACTTCCACTTTTTCCCCTTCTGTAGAATAGGGGTAGGGGGAGAGGTCTATTTTTTAAGAATTATCTGAAGTAGATGCGGCTTTTTGTGCTTCTTGTTGTACCACCTCTACAGGCAACTGTAACACTCTAGCAATTTGTTCGATACTTAAACCTTCCTTGACTAAGCCGCCTATCAGTTCCAGTTTAGCGGCTTGCTGTCCTTCTTGATAGCCATCTTGATAAACTCTAGTTTGTTTTAACTCTTCTAACCCAAACATAGCTTTAACTTCCTCCCAAGTTTTACCAGGTAATTTGTAAACTAAAATTGTTTCAACTAAATCAATAAAATTGCGTTTAACCGCTTCCTCGGTTAACTGTTGTTTAGCTTGTTGGACTAACGCCCTAGCCTTTTGCCCCAAGTTTTCCTCAGATTCTATTACTAGCTTAACAACTCCTACCCCTAAAGATGATTCTGCGGCTTCTCCGAGTTCATCTAAATAAATACGCTTAACTCTATTCCTGAAATAAACGATAAAAAATACTGTCAGTTTTCATATTTTTATGATTAATTTTACCCCAATTATAGGATTTTGGTGGGCAATATCAGATGCTCCTAAATCTTGAACAAAGGTTATCACTTCGGCTATAGTATCTATATACTAATTCCGCCGAGAATATATGCTGCATATAACAAATGGTGATTGCGCCGCCAATCTAATCAAACAAACCGGCTTACCTGGAGACATTTTAGCTTGGCGAGATATGCTCTATGAAGGGCCTGTTCCTGCCGCCTTATCATCCTTTGAACTGCTTAATGTTAGAGCAGAATTTCTTGCTCAGTGGAACGGTTGGGTAACAAAAGAAGAGGTTTTAACTCAGTTTATCACTAGAGATGAAACCTTAGCCAATTTTCACAAATACTCTCATATAATTCTTTGGTTTGAACATGATTTATATGACCAACTACAACTGATTCAAATCCTAAATTGGTTTCAAAAACAAAGTTTAGACTCAACCGAACTGAGTTTAATTTGTATTAATCATTTTCCAGGTATTGAATCATTCAAAGGTTTAGGACAGTTAAATCCTGAACAGATGCGCTCTCTTTACGAAACCCGACAACCCGTATCAACCGAACAATTATTATTAGCCGCTTCTGCTTGGGTGGCTTTTTGTTCACCGAATCCCAGTGCTATTGAAGAGTTTCTTAAAAGAGATATTAATGCTTTACCTTTTTTGAGAAATGCCCTCACGAGATATTTAGAAGATTTCCCCTCAATATTTAATGGACTTTCCCGAACTCAAAAACAAATTCTTTCTGCTGTAGAAACAGGAATTAAATCTTTTTCAGAAATATTTAGGCAAAATATCGATATTGAAGATTATTTTTTTCCGGGTGATATTGATGTTTGGAATTATCTTTATCAATTATCCTCAAGTGATGACCCTTTATTAATAGGAGTTGATAGAGAATTGCTTGCTTTTCCTTGGCAATGTCCAACAAAAGAAGAATTTTTAAGACAAAAAGTTCAGTTAACTTCTAGCGGACGTAATGTTTTAAAAGGTCAAACTGATTGGATTAATATTAATGGGATAGATTGCTGGAAAGGAGGGGTACATTTACAAAATAAAACCCATCTATGGCGATGGGATGAACAAAATCATCAATTAAAATCTGATTAGACCATAATGAATAGATTTGGTAGGCAATAATAGATACTCTTATTATCTTTATCAAAGGTGATCTACATTGCCCACCCTACCGAATAAGTCTAATTTAACCCCCTAAGCCATTATCGGAAATGGGGTTGCGTTTCTTAATTAAAGAAATAGTACGAGTAACCGTTTCGGGAAAAATAACCACTAATCCATTGCGTTGTACTTGATTTAAACCCTCTTCAATTGCTGTCACTTCGTTGAGGATAACATCATAACGTAAATTAGGATTTTCTTGAATAATTCCCTTGACAATTAAATCAGCCACTTCTCCTCTCTCTCTACCCCGAGTATCGTCATCTTCCTTAACAATAATACGGTCAAACATTTGCGCGGCTAATTGTCCTAAAAGAATCAAATCCTCATCTCGACGATCTCCCGGTCCGCCGACAACGCCTAAGCGTTCTCCCTGCCAATTGCGAACAAAACCGCCCACTGCTTCATATCCGGCCGGATTATGGGCATAATCCACTAAAGCATGATAAGACCCTAAATTAAATAGATTCATCCGTCCGGGAGTTTGCGCTGCCGAGGGTTTAAAGGTTCTTACCCCTTGGCGAATCATTTCTATATCAACTCCATGAGCAAAAGCGGCTAGACAAGCGGCTAAAGCATTAGCGATCATAAAGGGTGCCATTCCTCCCATCGTCACGGGCACATTTTTGGCCTCTTCCACTCGTAGGGTCCATTTTCCTTCCATAATCGAGAGGTAGCCGTTTTCATACACAGCCGCTAATCCATTGCGACGCACGTGGTCATGAATAATGGGGTTTTCAGGGTTCATGGAGAAATAGGCCACTTTTCCTTTGACCCGTTTGGCCATCTGGGCCACTAAGGGATCATCGGCATTGAGAACCGCATAGCCATCTGCGTTGACAATTTCTGCGACAACGCTTTTTACTTTAGCCATTTGTTCAACCGTTTCGATATCACCGATTCCCAAGTGATCGGCTGCCACATTTAAAACCACACCGATATCACAAGTCTCAAAGGCTAATCCTGAGCGAAGAATTCCCCCTCTAGCCGTTTCTAATACAGCGATTTCTACGGTGGGGTCTTTGAGAATCATGCTGGCACTATAAGGCCCGGTATTATCGCCTTTTTCTACCAAAAACTCTCCCACATAAACCCCGTCAGTGGTGGTATAACCGACGACTTTACCGGTTTGTCGATAAATATGAGCCGTTAAGCGGGTTGTGGTGGTTTTCCCGTTGGTGCCGGTGATGGAGATGATAGGAACTCTAAAAGGGGTTCCCGGGGGGAATAACATATCTAGCACTGGGGCGGCTACATTACGCGGCAATCCCTGGCTAGGGGCTACGTGCATCCTGAATCCGGGGGCGGCATTGACTTCTACTACTACTCCGTCCATTTCCCGTAGGGGTCTGGTGATATCTGGGGTTACCACATCTAGCCCGGCAATGTCTAAACCGATGGTTTTCGCCACTCGTTCGGCAATCCAGATGTTTTCGGGGTGAATATCGTCGGTGCGGTCTATGGCTATGCCGCCGGTACTTAAGTTCGCGGTTGCTCGTAGATAGGCAATTTCCCCTTCTTTTAGCACACTTTCTAATGTATATCCTTGGCGGGATAATACTCCTAGGGAGGTTTTATCAACGGTTATTTTGGTCAACACTTTATCGTGACCTTCGCCTCGGTTGGGGTCTTGATTGGTGATCTCGATTAGTTGTTGAATGGTGGAGTGTCCATCGCCAATAACTCGGGCGGGTATTCGTTCTGCTACCGCTATCAATTTGCCGTTAATTACTAATATTCGGTGATCGCTTCCTTTGTAGTAACGTTCTATAATCACAGAGCGGTTTTTTGATGCCGCACTAGCGAGGTCATAAGCTTCTTCTGCTTGTTCCCAACTATTGATATCAATGGTGATTCCTCGTCCGTGATTTCCATCTAGCGGCTTAATGACAATAGGGTAGCCTCCCACATCTTTGATTGCCTCTTCTAATTCATCCAAATATTGAATGACTGTTCCCTTGGGTACGGGGATACCGGCATCTTGGAGGATAGTTTTGGTGCCTTCTTTATCACAGGCCAGTTCTACCGCTAAGATTCCCGAAGAAGTGGTTAGGGTTGCTTGTATTCGTTTTTGGTAGATCCCATAACCGAGTTGTACCATTGCCCGGGCGCTCAGGAGAATCCAAGGGATTTTTCGGGCTTCGGCTTCAGTGATAATGGTTTCTGTCGAAGGACCTAGGGCGGCGTTAGCATGGAGGTCTTTAATATCGGCTAAATCTTGGGCTAATTCTTCGGCGGCATAGGTTCCGGTATCGACGATTGAGCGACAAAGTCTGACTGCCGCTCGTCCGGCATAGCGTCCCGCTTGTTCTTCGACATATTCATAAACCACATTATAGACCCCGGGGGTTGAGGTTTCTCGGGTACGACCAAATCCTACTGGCATTGCCGCTAATTCTTGCAATTCTAGGGCTACATGTTCCACAATATGCCCCATATAAGTGCCCTCTCGCACTCTCTCTAAAAAACCACCCCGTCGCCCTGGAGAACAAAAATGCTCTACTAGACTTGGCAACACCTCTACTAATCCTTCGTAGAAACCCGGAATTTGGTTAGAGGGCTTCTCGGCCAAATCTTCCAAGTCTAGGCGCATGATGATGAGCTTGTTGCGTCGAATACTCCAATAGTTGGGCCCACGTAGGGTCTGAGTTTTGAGGATTTTCATATAGATAAACTCAATGATCCGAATTCGGAAGCAAGAAGAAGCCGTTTGTTATTGTCTCTTTTGCGAGGTTCTCTCAACTGTTCGTGATGAACAATTTTTTAGAGATTTAGATTTTGTTCGTTTTTAGCAATAGCTTGATGCTGATACATATGATAACAGTCTCCATAGGATAGGATATGTATCCGCAAGTTGTGAAGGCTAAGAGGATCTGACGTTCCTACTTCGGCTTGATTGGTGTAAGACATTTCTCTTGCATCCACAATGGTAACAGTTCCCCGGCCGATTACTTGAATTGTTCCATCTTTTTCAAATAAAGCACAAGTGTCTTCATCTATTCCTATGCCTAATCTTTCAGGATATCCTGAAATCGCACTGAGCAAACGAGACATACGGTTACGATTGTGGAAGTGTTGATCGACAATGACTTCAGGAATGATTGCCAATCCCATAGCCATATCCACTAAGGCGCGATTGGGACATTCTCCACTACTGCCACCAGCTATCATGTGATGACCCATTACTGCCGCTCCGGCACTGGTGCCAGCTATACTCATCTCTCCTAATTGTACCCGTTGGCGAATGCGTTCCATTAACGGGGTATCAGCTAATAAGCCGCATAATCTTAACTGATCTCCGCCGGTTAAGAAAATGCCTGTACATTCCTCCACGTATTCTTGAAAGGCGGGGTCTTCCCCTTGAGCGCGATCACGGATATCTAATACCTTGACAAATTTCGCTCCCATTTCTTCAAAAATTCGCTGATAGCGTTCGCCAATCAGCACGGGTTCTCTTGATGCTGAAGGGATAATACCAATAATCGCCTCTGAGCCACCAGCACGATTCCAAAAGGTATGGAGGATTTCTCGCCCATGAACCTTATCTTCAGCACCGCCAATCACTAAAATGGCTGTTTTTGTCGATTGGGGCATTTTGGTTTCTTGTATTTGTTTCTCTAGTTGGAGCATAATATCGCTTACGAGCATAAATGATATTTTATGGTGATTATCACAGGAATCGTGCAGTTTTCATCAGTTAAGGGCTTTGTTTTCTCAATGTAGGGGTTGAGAATTTTCGGCTCTGTCGTGATGGAATCTGCCTTCGTCTGGCTGGCGTATAAATTAAGGTTTGGGGTTGACTCAACAACGTTTCTCACCAATCTAGATCAACTGTCTATAATTTTCCTGCCAAAGGTAGCACCTTGTCAGGAGTTTTGTGGTCAAATGACCTACCATTTTATAAAACTTAATAAAAGCCTTACAACATTAAACAATATCATTTGCGGTAATGCAAGCTCTATTAATATATAATTAATAACCTAGTCTTATGGGCTACCAGAGTTCTGCGAGGTTTTAGGTGAGATTTGATCTGATTACTCTGTTCCCTGATTTTTTCGCCTCTCCTCTTGAGTCAGGATTGTTGGGGAAAGCCTTAGCTAAAGGAATTGCCAGGGTTAATTTAGTTAATCCCCGAGATTTTGCCCTCGATAAGCATCGACGTGTGGATGATGAGCCTTATGGGGGTGGAGTGGGAATGTTGCTCAAACCTGAACCGATTTTTGCGGCAGTTGAATCTTTAGAGGTTTTACCCCGTCGAGAAATTATTCTGATGACTCCTCAAGGTCAACCGTTATCTCAATGTTTGCTCAAGGAGTTAGCCACGAATTATGACCAATTAGTGCTGATTTGTGGTCATTATGAGGGGGTAGATGAACGAGTGACTCAATATCTGGTGACTCGGGAAGTGTCTTTAGGGGATTTTGTGCTGACTTGTGGCGAAATTCCGGCTCTGACGATTATTAACGGCGTGGTTCGCCTTTTGCCGGGAACTGTGGCCAAACAAGAGTCTCTTAAAGCAGAAAGTTTTGAAACTGAGTTATTAGATTATCCTCAATATACTAGACCGGCTAAGTTTCGGGATTGGGAAGTGCCGGCGGTGCTGCGATCAGGAAATCATCAGTTGATTGAACAGTGGCGCAAACAGCAACAAATTGAACGCACTAAAGAACGCCGCCCGGATTTATGGGCAAAATGGTGGGAAAAAATCGAACAGAGGGAGTAAGTTAGCCGGTTTTTTTCAGGCAAAACCACAAGTAACCGAGGTGGGTTGTCCCCACCTAAGCTAGTTTTAGATGATTAGCGGCTTGGATTAGCTGAAACATCCATTTGTTGAATTTCTGCCGTTACTTTTGTGCGATCATAATTAATCGCTTTAACCACAGAGGGGGGCAGTTGATTGATTTTTTGAGAAGCTTGATCAAAGTAGTTTAACGCTTGCTTAAGCATCGCTACGTTCTTTTCTTGATTTCCTCTTTTACGGAGAATTTGACCCATTAAATATTGCAATTCGGGATTATCCGGCGAGGCTTTTAGGGTTTTATCCATAAATTCTGCGGCTTTATCATATTTTTTCATGTCCCGATAAGCCATAGCAATACCCCGATCCGCTAAATATTCTGGACCGGCATAATTTTCTAATCGTTCAATGGCCTGCTCAGGACTCGAAAAGGGTAAATTAACCGCTAACATTAAATCTAAGAAGCCTTTAACTAAATTTAACTCAGGATCGTTAGGAGCGGCTTGTTCGGCTGTATCTAGATACTGAAAAACTTTTTGTAATTGGGGAATGGCTGAAACCGGCCCATCTTTTTCATAAGTATAAGCTCCTTGTAAAAAGCTTCCTACTGCTAGATAAAGATTTCCTCGAACGGGATCTTGAGATTTTATATCGTTGGCAGCTTGTATCGTATTAGCCGCATAAATTTTTACATTGTCCCAATCTTTTTCAGTATAGGCCAAAGAAGCTAACATCGCGTGAGCTAAAGGCTCTTTGGCTTCAGCTTTCGTCGCTTCCATGAGATATTGTTTAGCTTGTGGATAATTTCCTTGTTTAAATAGAGCATTAAAAGCTGCTTCGGTTTTATCCCCGATGGGGCGAGGGTTACTAGCACGGAATGGATCGCCTGCAAACGTTGGAGTTACCCAGCCGCAACAGGTTACGGTAAAAGCCATAGAAGAGGCGATCGCAATTCGCTTAAGAACAGTTAGCTGTAATATCATAATTTTCTCCAGAGCTTACTAAAAAATCTGTCAAAATAAAGACAATGCGTACTAAAAATGGTTAGTTAAGTTTGACTTGGCGTTATTAATGCTCTATCTCAAAAACGTAGTTTATCACCCCCCCGCCACTGTAACTCCTATCCTTAAAGGGGTATCCTTGGAGTTAGCCCCCCAAGAGTTAGGATTGATTATTGGGCCGAGTGGTTCCGGAAAAACAACATTGCTTGAAATTTTAGCAGGCTTTGCAGAAAAGACGGCAGGAGAAATTTTTTGGCGGGACCAAGAATTAACGCCTTTACATTTGCAACAGTTAGGAGGGTTGGTGTTCCAGTTTCCTGAACGACATTTTTGTGGCAAAACTATCTTAGAAGAGTTACGCTTAGGACATCCTGAGTTAGGTCTCACCCGCATAAAAGAAGCTCTAAGGGAGGTGGGTTTAGACCATATTCCTAATGACACTTCTCCTCATGACCTTAGCGGCGGACAACAAAGACGTTTATCTTTAGCGGTACAGTTAATTCGTCAACCTAATTTGTTGTTGCTTGATGAACCTACCGCCGGATTAGATTGGTCAATGCGTTCTCAATTAGCCAAATTATTAGCAAAATTAAAGCTTCATTGGACTTTATTAGTTGTTAGCCATGATCCCGGAGAATTACTTAATATTGCTGACCGATGTTGGAAAATTAATCAGGGAGAATTAGAATCAATTGTTATTTAAGCGATCATGACTGAGCTACAGCAATTACCGCTATTTAAGCAAATTTGGCAAGAAAGTTTACACTGGCAACCTAATGAGCAACAACAAGCTAAATTTCAACGTTTATATACAGAAATTTTGTTGGCTAATCGTCAGTTGAATTTGACTCGCATCATTGAGCCTGAAGAGTTTTGGGAAAAACATCTTTGGGATTCTTTATCTGGGGTTGTTCATTTAGGTTTAAAAACTGACAATTTGTCAGTAATTGATATTGGAACTGGAGCCGGTTTTCCTGGGGTTCCTGTAGCCATTGCTTTTCCCGGTTGGACAGTGACTCTATTAGACTCTGTTCAAAAAAAGATGGTTTTTCTTAATAGTTTAGTCTCGGCAATGGAACTAGAAAATACTTCCTTATTAACCGAACGAGTAGAAATGATTGCACAGGATAAAAAATATCGAGAAAGCTATGATATTTCTCTAATTCGCGCAGTGGCTTCAGCTTCTATTTGTGCTGAGTATGCATTACCTTTATTAAAATTAGGAGGACTGGCAATTTTGTATCGAGGACATTGGAGTGCCGAAGAGAATTTATCTTTAAAAACGGTTGTTGAGCAATTAGGAGGAAAAATAGAGGAAGTGAAACAGTTAACGACTCCTATTACTAAAAGTATTCGCAATTGTGTTTATATACGCAAAATTTCTGCAACTCCTAAACAATATCCTAGAGCCGTCGGAATTCCTCGACAAAAGCCTCTTTGAACTGAATTAAATTGATTAAATGAGAGACGATGATTAAAATGATTAAAAAGATAGTTATATTAGCAATGGTTTTATTAATTCAGTTGGGAAGTTTACCCGAGGTAGGATTAGCCAGTGAAATAGGAGAGGGAGCAAAAATATTTAATACCCATTGCGCGGGATGTCATCCCAATGGAAATAATATTATCAGACGAGGAAAAACCCTACAAGCTAGAGCTTTAAAAAAATATAAAATGGATTCCCTAGAAGCCATTTCTAATTTAGTCGCTAATGGGAAAAATAATATGTCAGCTTTTAAAGAACGGTTAAGTGAACAAGAAATCAAAACAGTCGCTCAGTATGTTTTAGAACAAGCCCCAAAAAATTGGCGTTAATAGGGTAAAATAAATTAAGAAAAACATCATGGTTCAGTTGCTATGTTTCCCTTTCCTAGTTTAGTTACGGCCTTAAGTTTACTTGTTTATCTAGTTTTAACGATTAATGTAGGTCGTGCTAGAGGAAAGTATAAAATATCTCCTCCAGCTACTACAGGAGACCCCAATTTTGAACGAGTATTGCGGGTTCAACAAAATACTTTAGAGCAATTAATCTTCTTTTTGCCGCTTTTGTGGTTGTTTTCTTTTTATGTTAGTCCTTTATGGGGAGCCGCCATAGGTGCAGTTTGGTTGGTCGGCCGTATTTTATATGCTTGGGGATACTATCAAGCCGCCGAAAAAAGAGCGCTCGGATTTGCGATCAGTTCTTTAAGTAGTATGGTATTACTCGCCGGTGCTATCGTAGGCATTATTATAGAGTTATTCAATTCTTTTAAGGGATAAAGAAAATTATTCTGGTTAAGGTAATGACAGATAAAAACAATGAATTTTTAGGAGCAAAAGTTCCTCAAGAATGGATCAATCAATTTGAAAAACTCGCCCAACAGTCAGGACGTTCTGTAACTGAACTGGTGAGAGATGCCTTAGCGCAATATATCGGAATTGATGCTAGTTCATCTAAAGTGGTTTCTCAGCTAGAACAGGTACAAATTGAATTGAAATTGCTCAGACAAAAAATTGCTGAGATGGAATTATATAAAACTCAGATTAGAGAATTATCCGTTAGATTAGCGGCTGTTGAACAGAGTAGAGGAAAAGAGCGAAGTCAATTTTTGTCTCCTAATTCTCTATCTTTTTCTCAATCTTCATTAATTAAAAGCGAAACAGAAGAAGATGAAGATTATGAAGATGAACCGGATGAAGTTCTAACGGATTTTTTGCCCTAATCAGGTAAAAAATAATCGGTTTTAACCGCTATCAAATACAAGAGAAAGACTCAGGGATTTTAAGGGATTTTCTAACTAAAAATTTCAGTAAAATATTGCTTCGCAAGATCTTGTTGTTTTCGACGTACATCAGCGATTTTTTGTTTCCACAAATTAATATCTTTTGAAAACGCGAGGATTTGTTGGTCTTCAACAGTATCCTTGCCGATATCAATAAGTAACTCCTCCAGGCCTGCATCATTAAAGATTCCAGTAATCTTATCATGATTTACCTTGTCTATAACACCTACAGGTAAACTACCACAGCTAAGTGAAAAGAGCAAAACATGAAGACGATTGCTAAAAACCATATAGGCATTAGAGTATAAATCATACATTGATGATTCGTCTAGTATCTGTTCTATAAATGTCACATCAATTGAAGTTTGATAACGTTGTGCAATGGTTTTACAAAATTGATAATCTTGATCTACTTGATAAGAAATAACGAGTTTTTTAGACCATTGTAACCGTGCTATTTCAACAATTTTATCCAAGACGTTGAAAAGCTGTTTTTGGTAATTTTCTGATGGAGCAAAAGCATGAGTTGATGAACGATAACTAAATATTATGTAGTCACTTTCTTGTCCGTCCTTATGTAAATATTTCTGAGAATCAACTTCCATTAACCAAGCTAAATCTGGAAATAGATAAACATTTTTAACACCTATTTTATGAGCATATTCTTTTGAGATATTATCTCTAACTGAGTAAAAATACATTAATTTAGATTTCCAGACTTCATGAATCATCAATGGCTTTGAAAAAGGCCCTATAGAAATTCCAAATTGACAGAGCCGAATTCCGAATATTCTAAGAATACTATTAATCAAGATAAATTTTAGTAAGGGAAGCGATTGAAAAAACGAAGGTTTTGCGTAGCGATGTCCAGGAGTGAAAACCTGATATATTTTTTGATTGTTTGGCTGATGAAATAAACTTTTTATCCTCAGCAAGATCATTAAATAATTAGGTTTCAAAGTAAATTGACTAATTTTTTCATCGGGTTCTATTCCCAAGTTTTTTAAATAATCATCAGGAACTTCTCTACTATCCACTAACAATTTTCCGTATTTCCTAAGATAAGTCAACAGAATTTTGTTAATCATCAAATCGCCTAAATTATTATAAGCAGTCTGAGCAGAATAAAAAATCAAGTTTTGGCTATTCTGATTCATCTAACACTAACTCCATAATTAATAGCTTAAATTTAAGTCTGTAATATTAAAATGTATTTCATTATACATTTTAAAGAATTAGTAGCTTAAGATTAAGTCTGTAATATTAGTTTATATACTAGGATACACTCTAAGTTTATCACTTAATATGAAAGACTTAGCAGTTAAATTGGGTTTTCAAAGCGGATAGGGGCGGAACTTGTTGTGACGACAGCGAGAATGATGCCGAAGCAGTTCGAAATCCGTGATTTCCTCTTGAAAGGCCCCGTCTCAGATTTAAAAATCTTGCTCTGAGCGGTAGAGAAGGGGCGGGCCCACCACCCTGTCCTATTCCCTAGGATATAATCTTGTTAAAGGTCAAACGAGTATTTAAACTTAGAAAAAATGTAAACGATGCCAACTAACCCGAAGGGATCGCGTTACTATTTTTAACAGTAGTCTAGAATACATCGAACCCTTATGGACGACTCATTACCAACGGAGATTATACTGACGCATCCACGTCAGTCTCTCGGAAAAATACAACTTGACTGGATGCCTCAACCCGGAAGTTATTTAGAATTAAAAGGAAAAACTTACGCGGTTTTAGAACGCCACCATCACTATCAATACGTGCGATTCGTTGGTTAAGAAATCAACCAAAATCCTTACCGGATATAGGTTTGAGGGATTAGCCTTCAAGGTCAAAACCAAAACTTAACGAATATCCTTTGTTAAGAAAGGTAACGAAAAAGTGATGCGGATATCCGAACACTGAAGTAGAAATAACCGAACCTTGAAAACTGTATAACCATGTAGGTGAGAAAGTATCCTAGAAATCAAGTCCTACCCTCGCGTGTATCGAGTGAAAGCGTATCCCCCAAGGTAGCGACTAGCCATCAATCCTTGACGCGGGGAAATATGGGGTTAAGTCTTAGTCCTCACAGACGACACCCCTAGCAGGAATCTATGGAGAGCGAAAGCAAAGCTTCATTCAATGCCATCGAAAAGTGATAAAAATTGGTAGCGAAAGAGGAATGACACGCTGCGTTCAAAATGAACAAGGGAAAGTCAGTAAAGAAGAACAAATTTACTGAATACACAGATGAACTTAAACGTATTGATTAAGTTTATACACATCCAAAATCCCCGGTGGTTCAGAAGCCTCCTAACGATTCAAAACCTGGTAGAAATACTAGATGGTTATACGGAACGAAGTAACTTCCTTACAAGCTCTCTGAGAGGTCGAAAACTCAGAGTAGTCAGCTAAGACGCAAAATCTAGAGAAATCTAGGCTGTAGGGAAGGGAGATTGAGTTAGAAGCCAACGCCTTACGGTAATGGTAAGGATATGCTGACGAACTCACGATTAATTGGAAGATAAAGCTGTAAGTAGAGGTTAATATGCCTAAAACAGATTCAACTAGGAATACTGTGGGATGTGGACAAACCAAACCAGCAATCAAATGGGAAGACATTCCCTGGAGAGAGTTGGAACGGCGAATCTATAAGCTTCAGAAGCGGATTTATCAAGCTGCTAGTCGTGGCGATGTTAGAACAGTCCGAAGACTCCAAAAGACCCTTTTACGCTCTTGGTCAGCGAAGACGTTAGCGGTAAGAAAGGTAACTCAAGACAATCAAGGCAAGAAGAGAGCAGGAATAGATGGAATAAAATCCCTCTCCCCGTCCAAACGCCTAAAACTTGTAAACCGACTAAAACTAACGGACAAAGCAAAACCCACGAGAAGAGTTTGGATACCCAAACCCGGAAGGGACGGGGCGTACAAGCCCCCGAATCGAATTCGGGGGACAGCCCCTCACGAAAAGCGACCTCTAGGAATTCCTTGTATGTCCGACAGGGCACTACAAGCCCTAGTCAAGTTAGCATTAGAACCCGAATGGGAAGCTTATTTTGAACCCAACTCATACGGTTTTAGACCAGGGCGCGGATGTCACGATGTCAAAGAAGCAATATTTAACCAAATCCGATATAAAGCAAAATATGTGCTAGACGCGGATATAACTAAATGCTTCGATAAAATTAACCATGAAAAGCTTCTCCAGAAACTAAACACCTTTCCAACCTTGCGAAGACAAATCAGAGCTTGGTTAAAAGCAGGTGTAATGGATGGAGGAAAGCTATTTCCAACCGATGAAGGCACACCACAAGGAGGAGTGGTGAGTCCATTATTAGCCAATATAGCCCTTCACGGCATGGAAGAAATCATAAAATCGTTTGCAGAAAACCCAGGAGACTTCAAAAAGGAATTCTCCCGAAATGACAGAAGAGAGAGAAAAAAATCAATCTCCCTAATCCGATACGCAGACGATTTCGTCCTAATTCACGAAAGCCTAGCAATAGTGAAAAAGGGTAAAGAGATAATAGAAACATGGTTAAAGGAACTAGGGCTAACATTAAAACCCGAAAAAACAAGAATCACACACACCCTCGATAAACATCAAGGCAATGTCGGATTCAACTTTCTAGGATTTAATGTAAGACAATATCGATGTGGAATCCACAAGGACATGAAAAACCCAAAAGGAAAACATTTGGGATTCACCCTAACAATTAGACCACAAAGAGAAAAAATCCTAGAACACTACAAAAAACTAAGTGACATCGTAGATGCCCATAAAGCAGCCCCACAAGCTGCCTTAATATCCAAGCTCAACCCAGTAATAAGAGGATGGTCAAACTACTACAGAACCGTAGTAAGCAGTGAAGAAAAATCGCTATTAGACTTCCTATTATTCAAAAAATTATCAAGTTGGGCAAAAAGTAGGCATCCAAACCAAGGGGTCAAAGAAATAATGGAAAAATACTGGCACAAAAAGAAGCTTGGAAAATGGAACTTCTGCACAGTAAAAAACGGAAAACCAGAATTTGAGCTTCTCAAACATTCCGAAATCCGAAAAAAAATACATAAAAAGGTGGAAGGAAAAGCCAGCCCATACAACGGAGATCTAATCTACTGGAGTACAAGAAAAGGTGAAAATCCCTTAATGCCCACAAAGTATGCAAAACTACTCAAAGAGCAAAACGGGAAATGTAACCAATGCGGACTGTTCTTTAAAGACGGTGACAACTTCGAGATTGACCACATTATTCCGAAATCCCTAGGAGGAAAGAATAATAAGGAAAATAAACAACTATTACACCGTCATTGCCACGACAAAAAGACTGCCTCTGACGGAAGTCTCGGCAACAAATCTGACTGTAATAGTGTCAAGCCAAAATCACAATCAAACACCCTTAAATATAAATGGGTAGATGATATGTTGGTGACGCAGTTCTAATGACAAAGACCAATTAATTGAGGAGCGGTATGAGGTGAAAGTCTCACGTACCGTTTTGAAGACGAGTCGGAGAGGCGACTCTCCGGCTTAGTTTAATAAAATAGGCGGCTATAGTCTACACAAAATTTCCCTTTATGTACAGTCTGCCAAATGTCCCCAAGAACGAACGCTAGTGGATGGACGATGGATCATTGGGGATAGTAATTGTCGTTTTAATGCTAACTCAGAAATTCTACGCTGTGCCGTAAATCCTGAAGGCCCTTGTCAAGGTTGCCGCTTTTATGAATTTCAGGAGATCGGGACAAGTGAAAAGCCAAGGAATAATTCTTAATCTCAACATAGCGCGATCGCCCCTAAACTTGATTTATGGGGCGGCTTGTGTAAGTAGCGGCAATTCAAAATTATTTTAGGGAAAAACTTAATTATTAAATTCATTTTTACTAACCTTAACATTAGGAAATATAAACAAGTGGCATATATAGCGTAAATGTTCCAGCTTGTGCGCTAAATATGCCGTATAATGGAATTTTTATAAATAATAAAAAATTAGTATAATAACTAAATAATTTGTGATTTTACACAAATGAATTTAAAATCAATTTGGAGAAATTACTATGCTGATAGAATTCAGCGTTGGAAATTATTTATCATTTAAGGATACTGTTACTTTGAGTATGGTAGCTTCTGAAGTAGCAGCCAAAAATGAAAAATTAAATGAAAATAATGTCTTCAAGGTTGATGATGAGCTAAGTTTGCTGAAGAGTGCGGCTATTTATGGAGCTAATGCAAGCGGCAAAAGCAATTTAATAAAAGCTCTTAAGTTTATGCAAAATTTTGTCATAAATTCATCAAGAGGAACTCAAATAACAGACCCAATTGATGTAGAAGAATTTAGATTAAGTACCACAACAGTTGGGAAACCTTCATTTTTCCAGATCGTTTTTTATTTAGAAGAAAAAATTTATAGATATGGGTTTGAAGTCGATAAAAATCAAGTTATTTCTGAGTGGCTTTTTCAGACACCCAAAATTGCAGAGAGAAAACTCTTTGAACGAAAGTTAAATAAATTCAAAGTCACAAAAACTTTTAATGAAGGCGAAGGATTAACTGAAAAAACTAGAAAAAATGCACTGTTTCTTTCAGTTGCTTCTCAATTTAATGGCAAGATTTCTAATAAAATATTGTTTTGGTTTAATAATATTCATATTATATCTGGATTACACAGTAATAGAATGTATAGAAAAGATGCAGTCGAGTATTTTAAAGATAATGAATATCAGCCCCATATTATTAAATTAATTAAAAAGCTTGATTTAGGAATTAATGATATTAAACTTGAAACAATAAAAACAATAGAAAAAGACTTTCCTCTATGGCGAGAATTACCGGACGAAGAAAATTATAGTTTGCTCAGAAGATTATTAGTAGCAAATGAAGCTGATGTTTTTAAAACTATTCATAAAATATATGATGAAAATGGTAATGCTGTGTCACGAGCAATTTTTGATATGGATAAAAATGAATCAGAAGGAACCCAAAAAATATTTGCTTTTGCCGGAATTATTTTAGATGGTTTAAAAAAAAGAAAAATTTTGTTTATTGATGAATTAGACGCTAGACTTCATCCATTAATGACTAGAGAAATTATTACTTTGTTTAATTCTAATGAAACAAATTTTAATAATGCTCAACTTATTTTTATTACTCATGATATTAATTTACTAAGTTGTAAATTTTTCCGAAAAGAGCAAATATGGTTTACAGAAAAGAATAAAAAAGAAGCTACAGATTTATATTCTTTAGTAGAATTTAACATTAACGATGAAGCTCAGAACTCCTTGAAAAGTGATTATATCAAAGGAAGATATGGGGCTATTCCCTTTATTGGTGATTTGGTTCAAATCATAGGAGATGTTTAAATGTCTCCTAAAAGATCATTAGTAAGTTCTAAAAATACATTATATCGTGGTTATCAAAATAGACGAGAAAAAACCAAAGAAATTCGTCAACGTTTTTTAATTGTTTGTGAGGGAGAAAAAACAGAGCCTAATTATTTTAAAAGTTTTAGAGTTCCTAAAGAGGTTATGGATATTCGTGGAGTAGCACACAATACAGTTAGCTTAGTCAAAAAAACAATCAAAATCCAAAAAGAAGAAAATGATTATGATCAGGTTTGGTGTGTATTTGATAAAGATGATTTTCCAGCAGAAAATTTTGAGCAAGCTATTGAACTGGCCAAACAACATAATATTAAAGTTGCTTACTCAAATGAAGCTTTTGAAATTTGGTATATCTTACATTTTTGCTATCGAGATACTCCCATGTCTAGACAAGAATATCAAAATGCCTTGACTAAGCAATTAAAAAATGCTGGATTAATGAATAATAAAGAGAAATATCAAAAAAATAGTGTTGATATGTATGAAAAATTAGAAAACTTACAGGCTACAGCTATAAGAAATGCTAAAAAACTTCTAGAAGAGTATTCTTATCCGAATCCAGCTTATGATAATCCTTCAACAACTATTCACTTGCTAGTTGAGGAACTTAATAAATTTATAAATTAATTAAACTTGCTCTTTCTTCTTCAGTTATTTCTCGTTTACCTTCTAAAATTTTTTTAACTATAGATTCACTTTCAAATATATTTACTAAATCTTTTGGATGTAAATTTTACTCTTCCATTACCGCTTTAAGTAAATCCACTCCCTCAAGCTTAGGCATAGGTTTATGTTTCTCTTCATACTCATAAACCAGCATCCCAAAAACTCTTAAATAATCTTTTTCATCTTCGTTTAACAGACCTTTATCCAAAATGAAATTAATTCTGTTTTGATTAGCAATTAACTCCTCTTCATTGGTAATTGGACGAGGAGGAAAACTTGTAACTAACTCAAGATAATAATTGCTAGGTGTTTTTAAACCACTCATCATTTTTCCAATTCTCCTTATCGTACTCTGAATGAGTTAAATTTGTGGTGGGCAATATAACAGTAGATAAAACCTCAATCAAAAATTATCTATATTGCCTACCCTACAGTTTCTTTGCGCCCTTTGCGCCTTTGCACGAAACAAAAAAACTGTATTCATCTGCCGACAATTATCTTTAAAGACCGGGTGCGTTACGCTGCGCTAACACACCCTACAAAAGAAATGAGTTAAGTTACTTCAAACTATCAGCTAACTGTTTTTTAGCCGCACTTAAAGCATCCTTTAACTTACTGGGATCACGTCCTCCGGCTTGTGCCAAATTCGGGCGGCCACCTCCACCACCGCCGCAAATCTTAGCGACTTCGCCGATAAACTTACCCGCTTGTAACTTCTTCTCCTTCACCACTTTAGGACTAAAAGCCGCCACCAAACTCACCTTACCTTCAGCAGAAATTGCGCCCAAAATAACGGCCCCTTCGCCTAATTTTTGCTGTAATCTTTCCGCCGCCGTCATCAACCCATTGGGATCAACTCCCTCCATTTCTGCCACTAAAACCTTAAACTCTCCCACAGCATCAGCATTCGCTAATAACTGATCCGACTTAGCAATAGCTAACTCTTGTTGTGCCGCTTCTAACTGCTTGAGAGTCGCTTTTAATTCAGACTGTAAGGCCGTAATTCGATCACTAATCTCATTTGGTTTCACCTTAAAGCGATCGCATAAATCCTTAACCACTGTATCCCGTTCATTGAGATATTCCAACACCGCCGGACCCGCAACCGCTTCTATGCGCCGCACCCCTGAAGCAATACCACTCTCAGACATAATCTTAAACAGACCGATCTCAGCCGTATTTTTCACATGAGTACCACCGCACAACTCCATCGACACCCCAGGAACATCTAAAACGCGAACCTCAGCGCCGTATTTCTCCCCAAACATGGCCACAGCGCCCTTAGCTTTTGCCTCTTCTAAGGCCATAATATAGGTGTGAGCATCGTGTGCTTCTGCGATCCAACTATTAATTAAATCCTCAATTTGTTGTAACTCCTGTGGGGTAACTGCACGAGGACAATTAAAATCAAATCTGAGACGATCAAAAGTTACTAAAGAACCCGCTTGAGAAACCGACTCATCAACGATCTTTTTCAACGCCGCTTGTAATAGGTGAGTCGCCGTATGATGTGCTTGAACTCGACGACGACAAGCACGATCAATAGTTGCTGTTATTGTATCTCCTACGCTAACAGTACCCCGTTCAACTCGTCCAAAATGCACAAAGAAAGCTGATTCTTTTTGCACATCTTCTACCCGAATAACCAAATTCTCACCGGTAATATAACCTTTATCCCCAATTTGTCCCCCAGACTCGGCATAAAAAGGCGTTTGGTTGAGGACAATTTGAACCTCTGTGCCGGCTTCTGCTGAGTCTACGGTTTTTCCATCCACTAAAACCACTTCTATTTGAGCAACAGAGGCCGCATCTTGATAGCCTAAAAATTGGGTAGGATGAATATGTTCAGCCAGTTTATCTAAGCTACCCTGTACCGTTAAATCTATGGTTTCATGAGCGGCTTTTGAACGTTCCTGCTGTTTCTTCATTTCCTCATTGAATTGATCCTCATCCACCGTTAACCCCTGTTCTTCGGCAATTTCTTGGGTGAGTTCAAGTGGGAAACCGTAGGTATCATAAAGGGTAAACGCATCAACGCCGGAAATCTGTTTTTTCTTACGACGTTTGACATCAGCAAT